>JAWLGH010000121.1:0-4722 GCA_041685165.1 Oceanipulchritudo sp.
ATACGGGCTGCGTACTGTATGCCGTCGAGGGCATTGAAATGGGAACCATTGGCATCCTCATAGAAAATGACCCGCATCAGGCTTGCCGAGGATGCCGGGCTCGCAGTACCGGTGCCGTTATTGCTGAGCGAGGAGGAAATCCGCGCTACCGTTGAGCCGTGTCCCCCGGTGTAGCTTATATCCCCGTTGCGCTGGGAGATATTGACTCCCCTTACATCATCAGAAAACCCGTTTTCATCGTCATCAATACCGTTATCCGGAATTTCTTTTTCATTGGTCCAGATATGAAAATCCGTCTCCGGGGCCCCGTTATCGACCACCGCAATCACCGGGCGGCGGCCAAGGGCGGCCTCCGGGGAAAATCCGAACGCCTCCCAGACGGGTTCCAGCTCAAGTTTCGCCAGGGTCCAGGAGCCGGCGTAATTGGGATCGTCGGGAGTCGCCGTGGGGAAGACAAGGGAGTTGGGCCCGAATTCCGCTTCCGGGAAGTGACGGGCAATCCAGGCGTGGGCCGCCTTGCTTTCCTCGAGGTCCTCCACCGGAAGGGCGACCCGGCTGAACTGGTCCGTCTGTTCGAGGAGTTCAAGTTTCCCGAGTCCGGCTTCGGTGGCCGCGGCAACAAGCTCCTCGGTCAAAAGCTCGTTCAGGACAACGTATTCGCCAAGGTAGGAAATTTTGTTGATCGTCCAGTCGCCGTCGGCATCCCCAAGGGCCTCGAAATAGGCCTCACCGCCCTGCGGCAGTTCCATCCGCCCACGGATCGCGTCGGCCCATCCGGCACGGGGTTGCATCGGTTCCCATTCGCGGATCGCTTCCCCGGCAAAGGCGTGGCCGCTGATTTCAAGGCTGATTTCGGCCGGATTAAAGGAGGCCGGCGCGGCGGATGCCGGGCGGATCGCTTCGGCTTCTTCGGCGGTTTCAAGGCTGGGTGCCTCCGGCGGCGTGGCCGGTTCCGCGACGGAGGTCGGCGCCACCGGTTCCCCTGCTGAAAAGGTGGTCTCTTTTTCGCCGGGATGGAGAAGGACTCCCAGGGTTCCAAGGACGAGGAGGCCGGAAAGAAGGATTGTTGAGCGGTAGGTATGGCGAGGGCTGCTGTTCACTGTGCCACCAGCGTGGGCGGCATTATTTCCACCGGTAAGCGGATGCGCCCCGGCAGCGGAAGTTTCACCCCCCATTTACACGGGGCTCCGGGCACCGCCAAACGCCTCCTCAAGGCATCTTCCTTCCTGTAAATTTGCTGTAAGGGTCCTTCCAATACCTAAAATGGAGCGGTTTCCAGCCGTATTCGCAGCGAAAGCAAGGATGCCCTGTCCTTTCTTTTTATTGTTGTCGCATCAGCTGGCTTGAATAGAAGGAAATGTGATAAATCAGCCTATGAATCCCTTTCTGCGTACTGTCTTTCCCGTTCTGGTCCTTTTCGGTTTCAGCCTCCCGGGGTCTGTCCTCAAGGGGCAGGCCGAGGCGGAGCCCTCTCCGGATTCCATCAGCAAGTCCTTTTACAGTCTCCGCTCGGGCGACGAGGTCGCGATCACCGTCTTCAACGAGCCCGACCTCGCGGTCACCCAGAAGCTCGATCCGGACGGGGTCCTCATTGTCCCGCTCCTTGGACGGACCCAGCTTGCCGGGTTCACCGCCCGTCAGGCCGAGGCCCACCTCCAGAATCGCTTCATCGAGGAGGATTACCTCATCGATCCGCAGGTCACGGTCTCGGTCACCGATTACGCGGAACAGGTTTTCTATGTCTTCGGCGAGGTCAACAGCCCCGGCGCGAAGTCCTTTCCCCAGGGACGGCAAAGCCTCGACATCCTCGAGGCCATCACCATGGCCGGCGACCTCGCGCAGTACGCGAAGCGGTCGGACATCGTCATCCGGCGCCCGATTGAGGGGACCGACCGCGAGGAACGCATCGAGGTCGATCTCGACGACGTCATCCGCGGCAACCGCCGGGGCAACGACGCCTTGATCGAGATTTTCCCCGATGATATCATCTTTGTCCCCGAACGCCTCTTTTAATGCTCTGTCCCTTTACGGCAAATTCGCTCACGGAGACCATGGGATAAAGATAATGCCTTTCTCCGTTACCTCCGTGAGAGATAACCGAAATTCATCTTCCGCGCATGCAGACCAACAACGCCTCCCCCGAGTCCAAGGAATCCCATGATTCCACCCGCAACACCCTCGTCCATCAGCGGACGTGGACCGATTATCTCTGGATCATCCGCGAGCACTGGATCCTGGGGCTCATTCTCGGCCTCGCTGCGGCCGGCTTCTTCGCCTACAAGCAGTTCCAGGCCGTGCCGCTCTACAAGTCGGTCGCGATCCTCCTCTTCGAGCCCCAGAAGGACCAGGTCATCAATATCCAGAGCGTCACCGACAGCGACATTGGCCGGGCCGGCGAATATGTCATCCGCAACCACCTCACCGATATCCGGAGCAATTCCTTCCGTGGACGGGTCGTCGATTCCCTGACCGAGGAGGAGCGCGACCTCATCACCCGCGACTACGCCGATCCTGAGAGCGGCGAGGAGCCGAGCGTCCACCGGGTCATCTCCGGAGCGAACAAGGTCTCCCTCATCGGGGGCAATATCTTCAATTTCGAGTTTCACCACAGGAACCCGGAGGCCGCCGCCCTCCTCGCCAACCGCTACAGTGAGGAGTTCATCGATTTCCTCCTCGAACGCCAACGCCGGACCAATGAGGCCGCCCTTCGCTTCCTCCGCAGCCAGAGCGAGGAGCTCAAGCTCAAGGTGGAACGGTCCGAGCTCGCCGTCCAGCGATACCGCCAGGAACGCAATCTTGTCTCCCTCGAGGAGAGCCAGAACCTCATCGTCGAGCGGATGAAAAACCTCAGCAGTGCCCTCAACGGGGCCAAGGTCGATCTCCTCAACTTGTCAACGACGATTGAGCAGGTCGAGGAAGCCGGGGACGACATGGATGAGCTGGCCCGTCTTCCCGCCATCAACCAGATGGGAACGCTGCCCGCGAAATTCGAGGAACGCACCGCCCTCCTCGGCCAGCGCAAGAGCCTCTCCCTGCGGTATGGCAGCCGGCATCCGCGCATGCTCGAAAACACCTCCGCCCTTGAGGGCATTGAGGCCGATATCCAGGCCAGTCTGGAAAAGAATGTCTCCGATCTCACCGAGCAGCACCGGCAGCTCCAGGCCCGCGTCGCCAACCTCGAGACGGCCCTCGCCGAGGCCGAGCAGGAATCCCTTGAGCTCGACCAGATCGCCATCGAGTACAATGTCCTCCGGCGCAAGCTGGAGACCGACAAGCGGCTCTTCACCCAGGTCCATCAGCGCCTCAACGAGGCCATCCTCGCGAGTCAGTTGAGCGATTCCAATCTCCGGATTGTCGACCGCGCATGGCCGGCCGGGGAAGCCTTTACGCCTGATACCAAAAAGATCTATTCCATGACGGTCTTTCTCTTCCTTGCTGTCTTCGTCGGGGTCCCCTTTGCCATCCATTACCTCAATCTCAGGCTGAAGACGGCCGCCGATATCGAGGAAAAGCTCAGCATCCCCTTCCTCGGGGAGATCCGCAAGTTCCCCCGCACAGTCAAGGACCTTCATGGAATCGTCCTCCGCCAGTCCGATGAACAGGGTACGGAACTCTTCCGCCAGCTCCACAGCCAGATCCTCCTCAAGAACAAGAAGGCCGTTCCCGGACAGACCTACGTCGTCACCAGCGCCCTTCCCAAGGAGGGGAAATCCTTTTTCGCGATCAATATCGCCGCCTCCTTCAGCCGGCATCATTACCGGACGCTCCTCGTCGACTGTGATTTCCGGCGCCCCAGCGTCGGGAATCGCCTCGAGAAGGAACTGAAATCGGACGTCCTCAAGGACGCCGATCCCACCCGCCCGGTCAACCTCGCCGAAAACCTCGATGTCCTCCCCTTCGCCCGCAGCACCGGCGAGGCCACCGAGCTCATTGAATCGGAAACATTCCGCAACGCCATCCGCGATTTCCAGCAGCAGTACGATATCGTCATCATCGACACCCCCCCCGCCGGGCTCTTCCCCGATGCCGGGCTCATCGGCAACTCCGCCCATCACTTCATCTTTGTCACCCAGCTCAACAAGCACCGCAAGGCCACCCTCAAGGCCATCCTCAACCGGCTCGACGAAAGCCGCGCCGATATCCTCGGCATGGTCGTCAACAAGGTCTCCCGCGGCAAATCCCGCAACCTCGGGGCCTACCGCTATATGGACTACACCAAATACAAAAACTATTACCCCGCCGCCAGAAAAAGGAAACCCACCACCGCCTGAAGCCGAACCCCAACCGCCAGCCAATGAACCTCCGCGCCGCCATCCTCTTCACCACCCTCGCCGCCACCGCCAGCCTGCCCCTCCCCACCCAGGCCCTCGTCAATCTTGGCGAAGGGGAGATTTTCGCCACCGCGTCCCTCTCCGGGACCTACGATACCGCGATCCGGGCCCGCGCCCTCAACCAGGAGGACTTTGTCACCAACCTCCGGACCGGGCTCACCTACTCCCGGCCCAGCCGCTCCTTCGACTTCAGCATCTCTGCCGGGGTCTCCATCCAGCGCTACATGGACTACGAAGAGTTCAATGACGAGAGTTTCTTCTTTGACCTCACCTTCGCCCCGCGGACGGAGGTCCAGACGTCCCGTTTCTCCTTCTCCGGCGGCCTCATCCTCGATTCGGAGACCCGGTCTGACGAGGAACTCGGGGACGTCATCACCACCCGGACCTACGG
>JAWLGH010000122.1:0-4696 GCA_041685165.1 Oceanipulchritudo sp.
CTGCAGTTCCTCGAAAAAGCCTTCCACTTCCGCCAGTTCGTAAGGTTCCCCGGTGAAACGGAGAATGCTCCGGTGGTGCGTCGAGGAATACCTTTCCCCGTCATGCTGCAGTTCCTCAAAGAGCTTCTCCCCCGGTCGCAGGCCGATGAATTCAACTTCAATGTCCTTCCCGGGTTCGTAGCCCGAAAGCTGGATCATCCGCTTCGCAAGATCGACGATCCGGATCGGCTTCCCCATATCGAGGACAAAGATTTCCCCCCCGGCACCCTGGGTCGCACACTGCAGCACAAGGCCCGAGGCTTCGGGAATGGTCATGAAATACCGGATGACCTCCGGATGGGTCACGGTCACCGGACCTCCCGCGGCAATCTGCCGACGGAAGAGGGGGACCACGCTCCCCGATGAGCCCAGGACATTGCCGAACCGGACCGCCATGAAACGCGTCCGCCCGCCGTTGGCCTCGTTCAGGCTCTGCAGGTAGATCTCCGCCAGGCGCTTGCTCACCCCCATCACGTTGGTGGGGTTGATCGCCTTGTCCGTCGAGACCAGAATCATCCGCCCCACCCCGTACTCGCCTGCCAGTCTCGCCACCTGGCGGGTTCCGAAGGTGTTGTTCCGCAGGGCCTCGCCCGGCTGGTGTTCCATCATCGGGACGTGTTTGTGCGCCGCCGCATGGAAGATCAACTCCGGTCCGTAGCGTTCAAAGATGTCCCGCATCCGGAGTTCATCGCAGACATCCCCCACCAGCGGCAGAAGCCCGGCCCCCATCCCCTGGCTCTGGCTCAGCTCCATCTCGATCCCATAGAGCTGGACCTCGCAGCGCTCCAGGAGGATGAGCCGCTTCGGGCCATGGTAGGCGATCTGGCGCGCGAGTTCGCTCCCGATGCTCCCCCCGGCACCGGTCACCATGACCACTTTGTCCCGGATCATCGAACGGATGTCCTCGGTGTCGAGGTCGACCGGTTCCCGTCCGAGCAAATCCTCGATCTCCACCGGCCGGATGCGCGAGGCCCGCACTTTGCCCGTCGCCCACTCCGTTACCGAGGGCATGATGTCCGTGCTCAGGCCGAGGCCCTGCGCGGCCTCCGTGATGTTCAGGATCCGCCTCGCCGAGGCCGAGGACATCGCGATGATCACCCCCTGCACCCCGAAACGGCTCTGCACCGTCTCAAGGTCGTCCGGCGGCCCGATCACCGGGATCCCGTGAATCTGGTGCTGCCACTTGTTGTGGTCGTCATCAAGGAAGATTACCGGTTTCAGGCCCACTCCCGCCCGGCTGACAAGGTCGTAGGCAAGGTTGGCTCCCGTCCGCCCGGCCCCGATTATCGCCACCCGCTTGTCTTTCCCCCGCGTTTTCACCGATCGGCCGGTCCGTTCCGCGTATATCCGCAGCGAGGTCCGGAAGCCCCCGACAAAAAACAGGCTCAGGATGAAGTCCGCCAGCAAAACGCTCCGCGGCGGGATGTCCGCCTCCGGCAGGAGATACCAGGCGGCGACAAGGATCAGGGAAACCAGCGAGAGGGCCCCCGTTATCCGGTACAGGTCCGGCAGCCGGAAATACGAGAGGAGGACCCCGAACTGGCCGAAGATGAAGAGGAGGACCAGTTTCAGGACGATGATCACCGGCAGGGCCACAAGGTATTCCCGCTGGTATTCCGCCGGGATCACAAAGTCAAAGCGGAGCAGATACCCCACCCAGAGGCTCGCCGAGAAGAGTCCCCCGTAAATCAGGCAAAGCAGAAGGGTTCGCCCAAGGAGCAGCTGATAGGAATAGGTCTTCAGTATCTGGAGCAGGCGGAACTTCATGAAGAAGAGGGAAAGGGTTGAAAAAGGCACCTTCCTTTACACCTGACAAGGCAATTTTCAAAGGGCCTGCTTCCCGGTCTCTGGGTCCTTCCCGGCTCACGCCTGAGGTCCCTCCTTCTCCCTCCGAATAGGGCCTACCCTGTTTGTTTTCTAAAAATATATTGACACCCGCCTAAGAACTTATTCGATGAGAACTAGGTATATTACCTTATTTCGAGTCGCAAACTCAATCTGTCATGGTCATCACATCTGTCACACAACTCATCCTCTTCGTCTCAGGGCTCGCTGTAAGCCTTGCGGCCACGGCCATCCTCACGATGGTCGTCAAACGCCTGGCTCTTCGATGGAACCTCGTCGATCAGCCCAATAACCGGAGTGTCCACAGGAATCCCATTCCCCGGATCGGGGGCATCGCCATCGTCGGCGGCTTCGCCGTCGGACTGGCCTACTTCTTCGGCCTGCGCATGGTCTTCCCCCACTGGAACTGGATCATCGACTTTCCCGACAAGTGGATCCTCCTCGGTGCCGGGATGATGTTTGCCCTCGGCCTCGCCGACGACCTCTTCAACATCAAGCCCCGCATCAAGCTCTTCTTCCAGGCCCTTGCCGCCTTTACCGTCGTCGCTGCCGGCTTCCGCTTCCAGATCCCCTTCCTCTATTTCCAGGAACTCGGGTTCTTCAATGAGGTCATCGCCGCCGCCATCACCTTCATCTGGATCATCGGCATCATCAATGCCATCAACCTCATGGACGGAATGGACGGCCTCGCCGCCGGGATGGGCGTCATCGCCATCAGCAGCCTCACGGTCGCCCTCGCCCTCAACGGCTACGGGGCCGACCTTGTCCTTGTGACCGCCTTTATCGGGGCCCTCGTCGGGTTTCTCCTCTACAATTCCCACCCCGCGAGCATCTTCATGGGCGACTCCGGAAGCCTCTTCCTCGGCTTCATCCTCGCGACGTTCTCCCTTCCCGCGAGCGGTGCTCCGGTCAGCGGGCTCACCTACCTCGTCCCCATCCTCGCCCTCGGGCTCCCCATCCTCGACACCCTGACCGCAATTGTCCGCCGGGCCGTCCAGGGCCGGGGGATCTTCACCGCCGACCGGGACCACATCCACCACCGGCTCCTCAAGTCAAACGGCGAAAGCCAGCGCTCCACCGTCTTCACCCTCTATGCCGTCAATGCCATCTTCGGCGTCATGGCCATCATGGTCCTCGGTTCCCGCGAGCTCGCCCAAGTGGTTCTTGTCCTCTCCCTCGCGAGCATTTTCTGCCTCCTCTTCCTCCTCAAACTGGGGTATATCCAAATCAAGCAGGAGGACGCGGCGCCCACGGTTCTGCCCTCCAAACCAAAACCGGAAACCAACTGAAATGGGTGCATTTCCCGAGAGGCAGCATGATCCTGAAAAAAAACCCGCCTCACCGGAAGCGGAGCTTCTCACCTGCCCAGAGGACGTCGACTGGATCTTTGATGTCGACTCCCTGAAGTCGGCCGGCCAGGAGGCCCTGATCCGTGAATACGCCCTCGATGAGCCGCCCGCGGACTGCCCCCATCACCCGTTTAACCTGAGCGGAAGCTCCGTGCCCGTCTGGGACCAGACACTGCGGAAGCTCTCCATGGCCTCCGGGGAGTCCCATCTGGTCCTCACCGCCCACTGCCATACCGAAGCCCGCGAGATTGTCTTCTATACCCGCGTCGCCGGTTATCGCGAAGAAGGGCTGCCGCGCATTGCCGCCACCTTCCAGCGCATCGACCAGTCCAGCTACCAGTCCGTTGCCGACAATGTCCGCCAGAACTGGCTCTATCTCCTGCACGAGATCAAGAATCCCCTTTCCCTTCTCAAGCAGGCCGAGGACCTCACCGAGGAGGACGGGCCCAACGCCACCGAGGCCATCCAGACCCGGCGCTTCGCCATCTCCTCCCTTGAGCAGCACCTCCAGAACGGGGTCTTCCTCGCCACCGAGGATTCCAAGCTCATTCCCAACCGGCCCCAGGTGGTCGATCTGAAACTGTTTTTTGAGGAAATCCGCGACAGCTTTACCGTCCTCCTCCGCCTTCAGAATAATCGCCTCGACCTCACCCTCGACATTGAGGCCTTCCGGGTCGCCCGTATCGACCGCACCCTCCTGACCCAGCTTCTCAACAATATCCTGCTCAATAAACTCAATCTCCTCAGTGGGCAGACCCTTGGCATTGTCTGCTCACTCGTCAGCTCCCGCTCCGACGGATCCGGGACCCTCCTCTCGATCTCCATCGAGGATGAGGGTCCAGCCTTCCCGGATCACGTCCTGCAGGACCTCGAACCGGAGACCGACATGGAAGGGCTTCTCCGGATCCAGAAGAATTCCGGCCTCGGTCTCCCCATCTGCCGGCGTATCGCCTCCGTCATGGGCGGCGAAATGCACCTCTATAACGACCCCCCGAAAACCCGCATCCGTCTCTTGATTCCATTGGGATGATTTTGTTAGATTGATTATCTTCCTACAGACAGCAGCAGAAGTAGGACCATGAAGACACAGCGCGCGGCCGGAAACGGTCGCGCGCTACTGGTTTTAAAGGGCCCGTCTCCAACCGCCACCCAATCGTCACCAAGCGTCTCCCAAGCGTCACCCAAGCGTCTCCCAATGAGTAGGGCCTTCAGGCCCTATAGTGCCACTGCGGCGAGCTTTACCCCAACAGGGCCTGAAGGCCCTACTCATTGGGTGGCACTGTCCCTCCTCCTGGCCTTCGTCGCACGATGAGTCGGCCCTTCAGGGCCGGTTACGCTTACCGTCCACCCGGAAGGCAACAGGGCCTGAAGGCCCTACTCATCGGGCGTCACCCTTTATAACCTGTTGGATTTTCTCGCCAAACGTTGACGAATGCCGTAAGGTTCCTCGTACTTACAGAGGC
>JAWLGH010000123.1:0-4687 GCA_041685165.1 Oceanipulchritudo sp.
GGCTTCCGGTCACCTCAAGGACGGTCGCCATGACGTCCGGCAACTGGGCCGGCTGGCGACGCAGGGACCCTTTCTCACTGATTCCCCCGGGCCAGTGGACTATGAACGGGGTCGAGATGCCGCCCTCGTGGATCCAACTCTTGTATTTCCGGAAGGGCGTGTTGCTGGCATTGGCCCAGGCGACACCGTAGCTGCAATAGGTGTCCTCCGGGCCGGGGAGAATCTCCGGATCATTTCCGAAACGGACCGGCCGGCCGTCCCGTGTGTGACTGCGTCCGGAAGGCCCCATGGGAAGGCGCCTGGCCCATTCACCGCCAATCACCTCGTGGCAGCCGCCGTTGTCGGCGAGAAAAATCACGAGGGTGTTGTCCAGCTCGCCGGCGGACTCGAGGGCGGCGAGGATGCGCCCGATACCCTGATCCATGGAGTCGATCTGGGCGGCATAGACCTGCATCCGGAGGGCCTCCCAGTCCTTGTCCGCGGCGGCCTCCCATGCGGGCTGGGTCGGATCGCGTCCGCTGAGTTCCGACTCCGTGCCGGTGATCTTCAGCTCGCGGAGGCGCTTGAGGCGGCGTTCGCGGATGGAATCCCACCCGCAGGCGTACGTTCCCTCGTACTTCCGGATGTCCTCCGGTTTGGCATGGAGCGGCCAATGGGGGGCGGTGTAGGCGACGTATTGGAAAAATGGTGGGGGGTCCTCTTCGGATAGGTGTTTCTCGAGTTGCGCCACGGCCTCGTCGCTGATCGCATCGGTGAAGTAAAAGTCCGCCTCCTCCGGCGGCTCGATCGGGGTGTTGTCCCGCATGAGCGTCTTGGGGGCGTAGTAACTGGCCGCGCCGCAAAGCATTCCATAGTAGGCGTCAAACCCGCGCTGGCAGGGCCAGTTCTCGTTCGGGCCGTGGTAGCGGCCCGTGACGTGCCATTTGCCCGACATATAGCACCGGTACCCGTTTCCTTTCAGGACCTCGGCGATGGTGGCGGCGTCCGGGGCGAGGTCGCCGAGGTAACCGTCCACCCCGTCGTCCCCGACCATGTCCCCGACATCGGCCTGGTGCGGATGCAGCCCTGTGAGGAGGGACGCCCGTGAGGGGCAGCACCGGGCGGTGTTGTAGAATTGGGTGAACCGCAGGCCACCGGTGGCGAGACGGTCCAGGTTCGGTGTCTTGATTTCCCCTCCGTAACAACCAATGTCGGAGTAACCCATGTCATCATTCAGGATGAGGAGGATGTTCGGTCGCTTCCGGGCCATGTTGTCACTAGAGACGTCGAGTTCCCGGGTGTAAATGAATTAGTGGCCCCGCGCCAAGGCGAGCTCTTTGGGCGAGTGCGACGGGTGAGCTCCGGAGCCATTCCGGAAACCCCGGGTCCTACCCCAGCTCAATGAGGGGCGCTCCGAGGGTGGTGTAATCGGCAGGCGTGCAGGTGAGGATGATGACCTGGAGGCCGTTGCGGACGGCGAGGTCGAGCATGCGTTGAAGATCCTTGATCCGCTCGGGATCGGAATGGGCAAAGGCGTCGTCAAAGACCACCGGGAGGGTGCCATCAAACCCCGCGGCCAGCAATTCGGCAATGGCGAGCCGGACGGCGGCGGCGACCTGTTCGCGCGTGCCCCCGCTGAGGGTGTCAAAGGGGAAACTTCCGGCATGGGCTTCACGGACGAGTTCAATGGAGGTGAACTGGTTGTCCTCAAAGGTGACCCGGGCCCGGGCAGTGGGACCGAAGAGGGCGCTCAGGTAGGTGTTGATCCGGTCGGCGAGGGGTTTGGAGAACTGTTCCGAGAGGGTCTGCTGTTCCTGCCTGAAGGTTTCGTTGAGGAGCGAGAGCGCGCCCGAGATCCGCTCCTCCCGGGCATGCACCTCCCGGGCGGATTGGAGATGGGCTTCGGCGATGGCGAGCAGCTCGGCCGGGTCCTCGAGGCCATCCGAATGGAGGCGTGCCTCCGCTCCAGCGAGCTCATCACGGGCCTCCTGGAGGGCATTGGCAGTGGTCTCGAGGGAGCGGGTGAGGCGCTTGTGGTCGGCCTCCAGCTGGTCCGGTTTCAAGGCGTCCCGTTGCGTTTTCAAATCGGCCAGGACCTGGGAAAGGCGTTCCCGGTTTGCCTCGGCAGCCTTTAGAGCGGAACTGCGTTCCTTGTCTTCACCGTATTGCTCGACGAGAACGGCGAGACCGGATTCGGTCCCGGACCGCGCGGAGGCAATTTTCCGGTGGGCCTCGGTCGCCTCCTCGAGGACAGCCTCTTGCCGGTCGGCTCGGTTCTGCTTCGCGGTGACGGCGGCGCGTTTGTTGCCGATTGCCTCCTCAACTGTGGCCAGATGATCCTCGCAGCGGGCGAGAAGGTCCGCCGCCGCATCCGGTTCCGAAGGGAGTTCCAAATCGGGAACCTTCTCCTGGAGGGTTCCAACCCTTCCGGAAGCGGTATCGAATTCCAACGACAATTCCTGACGCGCCTGTTCCGTGCCACTGGGGTCGAGGGCCTCAAGCCGTTTTTCCTCCGCCCTGATGTCGGCAGCGAGGGTCTCGCGCCGGGTAAGGGCTTCAGCGGCGGCCTCCACGGAATTGAGGCCGAGATCCTGGAGGGACTTTTTGAGGGATGCTTCCGCGTCGGAGAGGGCCTTCCGGGCCGCTTCCAGGTCCTTGCCGCCCCCCGGGGAGATGCGGATGACGACATCCTTGCCGAGCACGAGCTCTGCGGGTTCGTCGATGGACCGCCGCTCGCCGGTTGCGAGCGCCTTTCCACCGAGGGTGACGGCGTCCTCGCCCTGAAGCAGTTCGACGTCGGTGGCGATGGCTTCAAGGGTGGTCTGCGCCCGGGTGAAGGCATGCTCGAGCTTGTGGAGCTGTTTCACGTCCCGGGAAGCCACTTCGGGGAGCCGGGCCCGCTTCCTCTGAAGATCGGCAAGGGCCTCGCGGGTCTTTTGAATTGCTTCCAAAACAGACGCTTTACCTTTGAGCTGTTCCCGGCTGCGGACCTGCCTGCGGCAGGCCTCCGCGAGGTCGCGGCGAAGGCGGGCCGCTTCGATGGATTCATTGGCCTTTTCCAGGTCGGCCCGGGCCGCCTTAAGGTCCTTGAGCGCGGATGCGTGGGCCTCCTTCCCCTCGCTCATGGCCCTCGCGGCGGGTGCGACCTGGGCCTCCAGTTTCGCGAGCAAGGCCCGCCTCTCGGCAAAATCGGCCTCCGTCCTGCGGCGTCGCTCCCAGTCATCCCGGGCGAGCTTGAGGTCCCTTTCCGCGCCCTCGACGGCGCCCTCGAGCTTTTCCAGTTCGCGCCGGCGGGTTTCCACCTCCTGGACCTGCTGCCGGATTTCCGTCAGGGCGGCGGTATGGCGCTCAATGGCCTCGCGTGAACGGAGGACCTTGTCGGCGTCGGCGCGGGATGAGGCCATGCGCTCCCTGGCCACTTCAACCTCCGCCCGTGCGGCCTCGACCTTTCTGGATGCGGTCTCGAGCGGGGAACCGGCGCGGGCGGCTCCGCTTTTTGTATGCGAATTCGAATACGCGTCGGCAATCGTGGCGGCCACTTCCGCATCGAGTGGGGATTGCTGGGCGACGGCGCCGCCGCTTTCCTGAAGACGCTGGATGAGATCGCCGCGCACATTGGCAACCTGGTCGGTGGGATCGATGCCGCTGTAGCCCTGCCAGATCCAGAGGTGCGCCCACTGCAGGGCCAGCTTGCCCTGCGCGCCGCCTCCACTGATGGCCCCCCCGGTCGAAAGTATCCGCGCGAGGGCCTCCTCGGCCTCGTCCCCGGCGAGGGACCGGCCCTGTTCGGGAGCGAGGGTGACGCTGCCCCGTGGCCCATTGAAGCTTTTCGCGAGGCGGTAGGTGATTCCCCCGGCCTCAAAGGTGACCTCCACCGCGGGCACGCCACCGTGCGTCGTCGAGACCATCCCTGTCTGAACCGCGCCCCCGGCGTTGTGGCGGAGGAAGAAGGCCCGGTGGATGGCCTCGATGAGGGTGCTTTTCCCCGTCTCGTTGGGTCCCCCGATGAGGATGGGGTTGTCATGGAAATTGACGACAACGGACTGGTGGATGCGGAAATTCTCAACGTTTGCGGAAATGAGTTTCATGGCACGGGGACTCAGGAGAGACGATTGCGGATCAGGTAGAGTTCGCGAAGGGCCATCCGGGCACGACCGGCTTCCTCCGGATGCTCCCGTGCGTGCGTGGCGAGGGAACGGGCCACGCGGGCGATGAGCGGGTTTGCCGAATCCCCAACAAAGGCGGTGAGCTCCTCCTCCGTCGGGGCGAGGGCCGTGTCCTGGATCAGCTTGACGCGGAGGAGGCGGGCCCGAAGCTGTTCGAGCAACTCCTCGAGGCGCCTTGTCGCCTCGAGGCCGAGGGCGCCTCCCAGGCGAAGTTTGAGCAGGTCCTGCTGGGTGCGGGTCCGGAAGGTCTCCTGGACCCACTGCGACAAGCGCTCCAGGTCGCGATCGTCATGAAATTCCCATTCGTGGTCGTGCCAGGATAAGTGGCCCGTGCGCTGCGCCGTGACCGTGGGGTTCTTTCCCCGCTCGACCTTCACGATCAGCACCTGGCCGGCGACGTAGCCTTCACCCTTGGGAAAGCGGTCGTATTCGGGCGTTCCGGGGTACCATGCCTTGGGCCCAACCTCCTTTGTCCCGTGCCAGTCTCCCAGGGCCAGGTAATCGATCTCCTCCATGGGGAGGCGATCGAGGGCGATATGGTT
>JAWLGH010000056.1:0-2073 GCA_041685165.1 Oceanipulchritudo sp.
TATCTCAACCGGTATGCCCCCTGTCAACGCACCCCCGTGAAAGATTTTCCGGAACAATTCCCGACTCGCGCACTCACACCCTCTATACCCTCCTGACCGATACCCAACCGGAACGGCCCAAACCGTTCCCGCGGGTCCCGGGACCGCCTCCGCGAAACCCCACGCGGTGGCCTCCAGTCCCGGGAGTCAAACGGCCCTGGCTGGATGCCTCTCTCCGCCCCCCGGAGAATGCGTCTTGCCAGGGCCTCTTCTTATGAAAAAACTGCCTTCTCGCTTATGTTGAAAGGTCGCCAAATCCTCCTGCTGGAAGACGAAACCCTCCTCCGGAAGTCCCTCGTCTCCTACCTCGAATCCAAGGGAGCCACCGTCTTTCCCGCCGCCACCATTGCCGAGGCCGTCCGCATACGGGACAGCTCCGAGCTCGATTTTGCCCTTCTCGATATCAACCTCCCCGATGGAAATGGTCTCGACCTTCTCGACCAGCCGGGGTTTTCCAGCAATACCCATCTTGTCATCATGACAGCGGAGGGGGGCATCCGTACCGCCATCGAGGCCGTTAAACGGGGTGCCGGAGACTACCTGAGCAAGCCTTTTGAACCCGAGGAGCTCCCCATGATCTTCTCCCGCCTCGAGCGGGAAAGCGCCCAGATTCGCAAAGAGGAGTTTGAAAGGGAGGCCCGAAACGATCCGGCCAAGTCGCTCTTTATGGGCCAGCGTCTCCAGGCCGTCCAATCTCAACTCGACAAAATACTCTCCGCCGACCGGCGTCTCGGGTCAGCCCTTCCCCCGGTCCTCATCGAAGGGGAAACCGGGACCGGTAAATCAACCCTCGCCCGCTGGCTCCACGCCAATGGTCCCCGCAAGGAGGCTCCCCTTATTGAAATCAACTGTTCCTCACTGCCGGAATCCCTCGCTGAATCAGAGCTCTTCGGACACGAACGCGGGGCCTTTACCGATGCCCGCAAGGAACGGATCGGGCTTTTTGAGGCCGCCGACGGGGGCAGCCTCTTCCTCGACGAAATCGCAAGCCTCTCCCCCGCCATCCAGGCCAAGATCCTCACCGCCATCGAGGATCGCCGCATCCGCCGGCTCGGCGGCAATGCCAACCGCGCCATTGATGTCCGTCTCATCGCCGCTTCCCTCCATCCCCTCGCCCGCCTTGTGGAGGAAGGGAGCTTCCGCGAAGACCTCTACCACCGTCTCAATCTTCTCCATCTCCGGATCCCGCCCCTGCGCGAGTTTCCGGACGATCTCCCCCCGCTCGCCCGCCATATCCTCGATGGCCTCCGTAAACGGTATCGCCTGCCCGATGTCGACATCCCCGCCCAGGGAATGGAACGCCTCATGACCTGCAAATGGCCCGGCAATGTCCGGGAGCTGATGCACGAACTTGAACGCGCCATCATCTTCAACGACTCCGGCTCGCTCTCCCTCGAACACCTCGGGCCCGTACCCGAAACGGGAGGCCATTCCCCCGGCCCCCCCGATCTCCTCAATCCACGCTGGGAGATTCCCGAAAAGGAGTTCAATTTCGAGGAAGCCCTCAAGAAGCTCACTTCCGAGGTCATTGAAAAAGCCCTCGCCATTGAGGACGGAAATATCTCCGCGGCCGCCCGGCGCCTCGGCGTCCCACGCGATTTTATCCGCTACCGGATCCAGTCCTGAAGGGGAATATTTCCCATCCGGCTTCGTCACGCTTGCCCCGAAAGCGGGGAATTTTTCCCGGAATCACCTCCTTCAGGCGTCTTTCAAGACTGGATGATTTTCATTATTACCTGATATAGAAGTTGTTATAAATACTTTAAGGTAATTGGCATTATCCATGCATAAGAAAGGGCATCTCCACAACATTCATATGCTAATTAAAGGAAATACCATGAAAAAGATCATTATCACCCTCTGCTCGCTGAGCTTCATCCTTGTCTCCGCCCAGGGCCAGATGGGCGGCCCCGGTGGCCCACCCGATGTCGACACGCCCGATACCCCGGAAACGCCCGATACCCCGGAAACGCCGGATGATCCCGAAGTGCCCGATACCCCGGAAATGCCCGATACCCCTGAAATGCCCGATAC
>JAWLGH010000056.1:2173-19083 GCA_041685165.1 Oceanipulchritudo sp.
CCGGAAATGCCCGATACCCCGGAAATGAACCCCAATATTCCGGAGGACGTCCTCGCCATGCGCGATGAAATCCGGGCCATGCGGGAAACCCTTATGGCGGAGCGGGACGCCCTCCTCGAATCCCTTGGGGACGATGCCACCCGGGAGGAAATTGTCGCCGCCCTGTCCGCGTGGGAAGCTGAAAACAGGTCCGCCCTCGACGAGATGCGTGGCCGCTCGGATGAACTGCGCGATGCCATCCGCGAAAACCGGCCCGCCGGCATGGGTGGAGGACCTCCGGAGGAAGTCCTCGCCATGCGTGATGAACTCGTGAGCCAGCGTCAGGCTCTTGCTGAGAGCCGCCGCGAAGCCATCCTTGCCCTCGGCGAGGATCCCACCGACGAAGAGGTCCGCGAAGCTGTTGAGCAATGGCGCACCGAAAATGCCGATGTCCTTGAGGACGTCGAGGGGCTCGGCAAGCAACTCCGCGATTCCTTCCGTGCCAACCGGCCCGAGGGGGCAGGTCCTCCCGATAATCCCGGCCTCTCCGAAAGACGCGCCGACTTCCGCGAAAATGTCCAGGCACTCCGGAATAATCGGCAGGAGCTGCGCAACGAGCTGCAGAATCCTGATCTCGGTCCCGAGGACCGCAAAGCCATCGTTGAGCAATTTCGTGAAGAACAACGCACGATCATGCAGGAACGCAAGGACCTCCGGCGGCAGGAACGCCGTGAACAGGGCGGGGAAGGTGGAGATTCCGGCCGTCCTGGTGGCTGATTCTTGACGCCGGACTCAGGTTCCGTTCCAGCGGGCGGGCAGCAATGTCCGCCCGCTTTTTTTTCAAGTCTTCACGGCATCCACTTCTGTCTTTATGATCTCCACCATCATTAAACACGCTCCCGTCACTTTCTCCAGTCTGGTCTCCCTTCTCCTCCTCTGCCTTCCTCTCGAAAGCGCGGAATCCCCGGAAACCAGGGCCTCCGATTCCCATGGAGAAGATGACTGGGAACAGCTGCTTCTCGAGTCCGAGGAACTTCTGGAATGGAGTGCTGATCCGCTTGATGACATTGTGAGCGAGCCCGCGGCGATGATTCTCTGGTCGGTCGGCCTCAAGGCGGGAGCCGGATCCAGTGATAATTTCCTCAAGCGCCTCAACCCTGTAAGCAGTTCCTACGCAACGCTGGAGGGGGATGTCTTCTTCAACGCCCTTCTGGAAAACAGCTCCTTCACGGCCCTTCTCTTTGGCGAGGTTGTCGAATACAATCGACAGACCGAGGCCGGCACCGAGGCCATCATGTTCTTCAATGCCAACTGGACCCGCTTTGCCGGAGCCTGGGCCTACGGAACCGAAGTCGACATTTTCTACGGTGACCAGATCTTCGACGCCAGCCTCGACCTCGCCGGCATCCCCGAAGGGGAGAGTTTTCGCCAGCTCCGGCCCCAGTTCAGCCTCTTCACGGAATGGAAACCTGGCCGCCGGGATCTTCTCCGCCTGGAGGCAGGTCTGCGCCGGGCCTCCTTTCAGGACGAGACAGAGGATTACTGGAGACCGCAGGTCGATTTCACCTGGGACCGGAAAATCTCCTCCTCAATCTCCATTTCCACCGAACTTTCCACCTACCGCGAATTTTACGACGAGGAACGCTCCCGCCTGCCCAATGGCCTCCTCGTCAGCCCTCCCAGCACACTCGAAATCCAGGGAGCGCGCCTCCTCCAGGAACTCGTCCTCGAGCCGGCTTTCCTCTCTGGATTCAAAGCCATCGCCCGTTTGGGCTATCGCTGGGAAGACAGCCTCGAGGGCAGCCATGAGGACCTCACCCGCCTCGACGCCTCCCTCCGCTGCGCCCTCAAAACAGCCCTCGTTGACGTGCGGGCCACCGGGCGCTGGCAGAACACCCGCTACGACGAGCGCCAGGTCGGTTTTATCGACCTGCGGACCCTTCGCCGTACCTACCGATCACTCGACCTCGAGGTGGAAAGGGACCTCCCCATGGGCTTCTCCCTCGTGGCCCGCGCCGAATGGAGTGAATTCGAGTCCCGGTCAGAACAGGAAACCTTCTCCGAGGAGCGCCTTGAGGTTCTCCTCGGGTGGGCTTATTAAGACCAATCCTTAATCTCCTCCGCAATGTCCATGTCATCATCCCCCCGGAATCCCCGCTTCAGGAAGGTCTTTCTCCTTCTCGGAGCCGCTGTCGTCGGCATCTTCGCCCTCGCGGTCCTCCTTGGTATCTACGTTTTCAGGACGGAGGTCCGCGAAAAGGTCCTTCAGCGGGACCGCCAGCTCATGACCCGTGTCGCCCAGCACCTTCACGAGAATCTCGATCCCCTGGGAATCCCCGAGTGGGACCTTACCGAACTTGCCCTCGATTCCAGCCGTATCGAGGGCATTGTCGCCGTGCGCGTCTTCGATGCCGATGGTCAGTGGGTCGAGATGGTTCCCATTTCCCTCTTCCCGGTCCGACTGCCCGGGGACACCCTCCGTGTCCTTGCCGATGGCCGGTCCCGCATTGAGTTTTATCCGGATTTCCGCCTCGATACCCTTTTTTCCGATGCCGCCCTCTTCGAGGAGGCAAACAGGGCCCCGCTTGTCGAAATCCTCGTTCCCCTCACCGATGATTCCGGAAGGGTGACGGCCTCAATCCAGTACTGGCTCGATGGAACAACCATCAGGAACGAGTTTGCCGCCATTGACCGCCATCTCCTCCTCATGGGATCCCTTTTCATCCTGGGGGGAATGGCCATCTTCACGGTCGTCTTCATGGCCGCGCGGCGGCGCCTCCTTTCCATGGCCGAGGTTATTGAAACACGTAACCGCGCCCTCGAGGAGGCCAATCGTGAGCTCGCCCTCGCGGCCCGGACCTCCGCCATCGGCTCGGTCGCCAGTCACCTTTTCCACGGCCTGAAAAGCCCCCTTGCCGGTCTCAAGACTTACCTCAAGGTGGTTACCCGGGACAAGGAGGCCCTTGCCATCACCGACCGCATGCAGTCCCTCATTGAAGAAAGCCTCTCCGTCTTCCGGGAGGAGGACACCGGACCGGATTCAGAGCTCTCCCTCCATGAGTTTCGCGACCTCGCCCGAAACCGCCTCGCACCCGGGAATACGGGTGAGACCGGCCGTCTGGTCCTCGAGGTCAGCGGCGAAGCCCGCATTCCCGCCCGGAAGGCGCAACTCCTGCTCCTCATGCTGCGCAATCTCGTCGATAACGCCCTTGAAGCCTCGCCCCCGGGAACGCCCGTCACGGTCACCTTCGAGGGAAGGCCGGAGATCCTCTCAGCCCGGGTCGTTGACCGCGGTCAGGGCCTTCCGGAAACGGTCCGTCACAACCTCTTCGATCCCGTCACGAGCACCAAACCCGAAGGCTCCGGTATCGGGCTCGCTATTTCCTCCGTCATCGCCCGCCATATTCCGGCCCGTCTTGACCTTCTGGAATCCGGACCGGAAGGGACAAGCTTCCGTATCGAAATGCCTCTCTGAAAGCACCGCCTTCCCGGACAAAGCAAAAAGGCCCCGTCTCGCAAGGAAACGGGGCCTTCATTACCCTAGATAGTGTCGTGGCGGATACCTCGGTACCCGCACTCGACTAACTCTAACTTGATACCCAACTATTCAATATGGGATGAAACCCCATTCCTTTCAGAGAGTTGCAATTTTTCCTTAATTTCTGGACAAACTTTCTGAAACCGTTCCTCTCCAAGGGGTTCGATGCGTTACCTGATCCTCATCCTGGGCGTTTTCTGTTGCTCGACCTCCGTCATCTTCATCAAGGTCGGAACCACCGACCCGATTGTCCTCTCCGGCTACCGCACCCTGCTCGGGGGCCTTTTCCTCACCCCTTTCATCCTCAGTCGAAAACACCTCAGGCGACCGCCGCTCCGTGAACTGCTCCGGCGGGGGAGTCCTCCCGCCTTTTTTCTCGGGATCCACTTCATCACCTGGATCATGGGCGCCCGCCTGACCCCCTCGGCCAACGCCTCCCTTATCGTGAACATGGTCCCGGTGGTCATGCCTCTCCTTCTCTTCATGGTCCTGCACGAGCGAATCACGCGGGCCGAGGGCGTCGGCACCGCCGTCGCCATGACCGGGGTCGTCCTTCTCGGTCTCGGGGATTTCTCCTTCAGCCGGGAACACGCCTTGGGGGACGCAGTCTGTTTCCTCTCCATGCTCTTCTACGCCTTCTACCTTATCTTTGCCCGCAAGAACCGCGATGTCGCCTCCGTCTACTTCTACGTCGTTCCGGTCTATCTCCTCGCCGGAGTCCTCTGCCTTTCCATCGCCGGGCTGCGCGAGCTTGCCGGACACGACGTCCTCTGGATTGGTCCGGACCTCCGGATGGAACTGGTTTCCATTCTCGGCCTTGCCCTTGTCCCGACCGTTTTCGGCCACAGCATCATCAACTGGGCCCTCCGGTCCCTGCGCGGGCAGGCTGTTGTCATCATCAACCTTGCACAGTTTATTTTTGCCGGTATCATGGGTTATGTCCTTCTCAGCGAAATTCCCCACCTTGTTTTCTACTTTGCTTCCGTTCTTGTTGTCGCCGGGGCCCTGATTGTCATCCATTATTCCCGAAAAACCGCCTGAGCCGCCATGAAGCGCCGCGCCTTTTTCCAGGCCCTCGTCCTCTGCCTCCTCCTCGCCGGTTCCTGGATCCTCCTCCTGATCTCCCTCCGCAGCGGTCCCGGGGATGAGGAGACCCCCGCCCGGGATGTCCACGAGGAAGCCGCCACCGAAGCCGCACCTACTCCTCCCCCGGAGACCACCTCCCCCGGGGCTTCCGACACCGTCCCGGCGTCGCCCGAGGTCCCCGGCCCCTGGCAGGACTGGGTGGACCGCCTTGACGCCCTTTCCTCCCCCGCGGAAATGCGGGTCGAACTGGGAAGCCTCCGCGAGGAATTGTTTTCCCTTCCCCCGGAGGAGGCAATCGCCCGCCTTGTCACCTTCCTTGAAAGCGGCTTTGACAAACCCACCGGGCTCGCCTTCCAGGTCGGACCCGACGGTGCCCTGCTGGGAGCGGCCTCCCTCCGGGCCCTCCTTCTCGATTGGCTTGGCCAGCTGGATCCGGCCCTTGCCGCGGACTGGGCCCGCTCGGAACTTCTCGCTGACGGCACCGGTCTTGTCCCCGATGTCTTTGTCATTCACCTCCGCAACTACGAATGGGGAAGCCCGGCCCCGGAAAGCGAGCGCCAGGCGTTCCTTGAGGACCGTTTCGGGGAACTTCTCGACCATGAGCCCTGGATGCAGAATCCCACCACCGCCCTTGCCGAGGCCATGGATGTCGCGGTCCACACCCGGGCGACCCGGTTTGTCCCCGACCTCACCGCCCTCATGGAACCGGAAAAACCGGCCCTTCTGCGCCGCGCCGCCGCCCTCGGCGTGGAGAAACTTGTCGACCGCGAACCGGTTCAGGCCCTTTCCGAACTCCTCCGCGAGGCCGACCGGCCCACCGCCCTCCCGAAAGCCCGGGCCGGTTACTTTGCCCGCCTCGATCCCACCCTAGGGGAGGCCCCGGACATCCTCGATCCCTACCTCTCCGCACCCGGGGTCTCGCGCGAGGAGGCCGTCTTCTTCCTGCGCTCCTTTCCCAACCTCAACCAGTCCTTCTCCCACAACCTCCTCAGTAGTAATAACGTCATGACAAGCGGGGAGGAAATCCGCGCCCGGCTCCTCGGTGCCCTCGACCACCTCCGCCGGTGGCGGGACGATCCGGCCATGGACGACCTCCGCGAGGCCCTTGACGCCGAGGCCGCAAGGATCCGGCGCCAACTCGGGGAAGGATTCCCTCCCTAGGCAGATTCAGGTTGTCACCAGCGAGCACAGGCCTTTACTCAGGATTTCATGCGGCTCGACAAATATCTCGCCAAGTCAAGGATCATCGAGATCAAATCAACGGATTTCTCCGGTGCCCTCATGGAGCTTCTCCAGGTATCGACAGCAAGGATACAGGATAACCTCAACATCCGGAAGGTCGCCAACCAGCTGATGGCCCGCGAGAAGACCATGACCACTTATCTCGGCAACGGGGTCGCCATGCCGCATATCCGCGTCAAGATGAAGCGGCCCTACATCTTTGCCATCGGGCGCGTCAAGGACGGCATCGATTTTGAGGGACTCAATGAATACAACGAGATCCGCCTCCTCTTCCTCCTCCTCGCCTCCGAGGATGAGAAGAACTACCTCAATGTCCTCGCCTCCCTCGCCCGGCTTTTCCGTGACCGGGACCTGGTCGACAATATGATCAGCGCTCCCGACACCCGTTCCTTCGCCGAGCGGGTTTTCCTCGGCTTCAGCGGCCTCCTTGCCAAACCCGAACGTCGGCAGACGCGCTTCAACCGCATCCTCCTCAAGGAATCCGAAAAAATCGCCCGGGAAGCCAAGTGCTCCGCCATCCTGCTCTTCAGCGACACCTTTGCCGGAGGGATCGAGGGGGCCCGCGGTCTCCCCAATTTCCGGACCATCATCGTCACCCGAGCCGTGACCGACCGCAGCCCCGAGGCCGGACGCATCGAATCCGCCATCGAGGTCCGCTCCTTCTCCAGCCAGCGCCTCTCCCAGGCCCGAAGCGCCATCCTCATCGGCCTCACCCGCGGCATTTTCAAGCACAACGACCGCCTCCTCTGCGTCGGCGGGATCCCTTCCAGCAACCAGCTCGACACCCTCATGGTCGTCGATATTGAGCGCGAGTTCCAAAGTGTCATTGACCGCGAAAACGACCTCCTCCCCTCCTCGGTCAAGATTGAGGTCCTTGAACGGATGATCGCCATCGCCACCGACCTCTCCGTTGAGGGCCGTGAAGGACGGCCCGTCGGAACGATGTTTGTCATCGGTGACACCGACAAGGTCAACCCCATGGTCAAGCCCCTCGTTCTCAATCCCTTCTACGGCTACCGGATGGAGGACCGCAACATCCTGAATCCCTTCATGGATGAAACGATCAAGGAATACTCCGTCATTGATGGGGGTTTCGTCATCCGTGGGGACGGCATTATCGAATCCGCCGGCTCCCTCATTCACGCCCCGGCCGAGTTCTATCACAACCTTCCCTCTGGGTTCGGGACCCGCCACTCCGCCGCCGCCGCCATTACCAAGGCCGCCGACTGCATTTCCCTCTGCGTCTCCGCCTCCAGCGGCCAGGTGACCCTCTTCCGCAAGGGCGTCATGTTTCCCCTCCTCGAGAAACCGATCGGATCCAGTTCCTGACCAGCCCCTGGAGCCCTTCCCTTCGCCTTCCCCGGCCTACAGGGTGTCCAGGAAGGACCTCAGCCGCCGGGCCAGCTTGGGACCAATCCCCTCGACGGCTTCCAGTTCATCGGTCTTTGCCTTGCGAAGGTTCTCGAGCGAAATAAAGCGCCCCATCAGGGCTGCCCGTTTCCGCGGTCCCAGACCGGGAAAGTCGTCCAGCACCGATTCCCGCAGCTTCCGTCGCCGCAGCTCGGCATTGTAGGTATTGGCATGCCGGTGGGCCTCGTCCCGGATGTGCTGCAGGAGGAGTCGGCCCTTGTGGTGCCCCGGAAGATTCAGGGGGGGCCGCCCGTCGCTGAAAATGATCGTTTCCCGTTTCTTCGCGAGCCCGATCAGTTCCGGTGGCTCAATTTCCTTCTCAAGAAAGGCACGCAGGGCTGCGGTTACCTGTCCAGCTCCGCCATCGATGACAATGAGATCGGGAAACGGTCGCCCTTCCCGTTTCAACCGGGCGTAGCGGCGGCCAACGACCTCACACATCGCGCGAAAGTCATCATTGCCGACAAAGGTTCGTATCTGGTAGCGACGGTATTGGCGGCGCTCGGGACGGCCGGATTTGAACCGGACCATCGAGGCCACACAGAAACTCCCGGAAATATGGGAGATGTCGAAGCATTCCATCGTCTCCGGAATCCGGTCCAGGGAAAGCGCCTCCCTCAGTTCCTCAAGGGGACCTGTCACATCCGTCTGAAAGGGATCCGTATGGGTGAATTTGCGCGTCCGCTCCGTTGTCTTCCGCAGGGCGGCCATGACATCCCGCAGTTCCGCCGCACGTTCATAATCGCGCGCTTCCGCCGCTTTCCGCATCAGTTCCTCAAGTTCGGATACCCATTCCCGTGATTTTCCATCGAGGAAGGCACAGGCCGCCTCCACCCGCTTCCGGTAGGCCTCCGCGCTTGTGAAATTCGGATGGCCGTAAATTTCCCCGCGGACATCATCATACAGCTGCCAGGTCCCTTCCCCGGTTTCCCGCGGATGCGCGTCCCCGAGCAGGATACCAAACTTGAGACGCATTTCCTGCAGGGTCCGCCGAAGCAATCCGCTGTGGGCAAAGGGACCGAAATAGAGGGCGTTGTCACCGCTTCGGAACCGCACAAGGCGGAAACGGGGCAGGGGTGTCCCGAGGTCGACCCGGACATGGAGGAAGCGTTTGTCATCGGTGAAATCGGTGTTGTACTTCGGCTTCCATTCCTTGATCAGCTTGCCCTCGTACAGGAGGGCCTCACTTTCCGAGCGGACTTCGATGACCTCAAAATCCCTGATGAGGTCGAGCAGGGCCGCGATTTTCGGCTGCTCAATCCGGAATCGTCGCGAAGGTTGAAAATAAGATGAGACCCGGCGTTTGAGATTTTTCGCTTTTCCCACATATAGGACACTACCAAGCCGGTCCTTCATCAGGTATACCCCCGGACCTTCCGGAAGCCTCCGGACCTTTTCTTTAAGATTACTGCTGTCGGGAACTGGCATACTCACTCAAAATCCTTATATTCAAAGCATTGTAATGGTACACAGCAAACCTATGAGGACAAGCTGCCCGCAGGGCCTTTTCCCGGAATGATCGCCAACCACACAGTCGAATTGCTGGCAATCGGCGATGAACTCCTCAACGGGCTCCGCGAAAATTCCCATCTCGTCTACCTCGGGGAATACCTGGAGAAGTACGGTCTCGGGTTATCCCGGGCCTCCGAGTTCCGCGATCAACCGGACGACCTCGTGAATGGTTTTCGGGACGCCCTTGATCGTTCCGACCTCATTCTTGTCACGGGGGGTCTCGGCCCCACCGGGGATGACCTCACCGTGGCCTGCCTCGCCGCCGCCCTCGGACGCCCCATCCTTGAGGACCCGGGAGTTGAGGCTGACATCCGCGAGTTTTTCCGGAAACGCGGACGCGAACCCACCCGCAACAACTTCAAGCAATGCGAAATCATCCAGGGTGGGGAGATCCTTCCCAATCCTAACGGTACCGCTCCCGGGCAGTGGATTGAAGTTGAGGACACCGTCATTGTCCTCCTTCCCGGTCCTCCAAGGGAACTGATGCCGATGTTCGAGGAGCAGGTCCTTCCCCGCCTCCTCGAGAGGGGATGGGCTTCCGAAGCCGGCCTTCCCGTGAAGATCCGTACTCTCGGGACCGGGGAAAGCAAGGTAGCCGACCAACTGGCCCCCATCCTTGCTGAAGTTGAGGGAAGGGTCCGGGTCGCTTACTGCGCCCACCTCAGTTATGTCGATGTCCGCCTGTCCCCCGTCGGCAACGGCCTCAGCGATTCCGAGATGAAGCAACTCGGGGAACGCTGCCGGAAACGGCTTGGGGAAGGATTCCTCGGTTATGGTACCCCGGAGGCGGCATGTGTCATCCTCCAACAGCTGCGTGGCCTCAACAAGACCCTGGCCGTTGCCGAAAGCTGCACCGGTGGCCTCCTCGCCAGCCGCTTCACCGATATTGCCGGCGCATCGAAGGCCTTCCGGGGCGGGGTTGTCTGCTACAACAATGAAATAAAGGAGGGCATCCTCGGAATCCCCAACAGCCTCCTCAACCAGCATGGTGCCGTGAGCGAGGAATGCGCCGTGGCCATGGCCACCGCCGTCGCCGAACTCATGGAATCGGATTACGCCCTCGCCATCACCGGTTACGCCGGCCCCGAAGGCGGTAACGAACCAGCGGGAACCATATATATCGGGTACCATTCCCCACTCGGAGTCTGGTCTCACAAGGCCGTCCTGCCAGGAAATCGAACCGCGGTCAAGGAACGGGCAACCGTCAACGCTCTCGATTTTCTCCGCCGCAAGCTGGAAAAGTATCACATGTTTGATCTCCTCGAGAGCCTCAAATGTTAACCCGTCCCCCTTCCGGATACACCGGCCCCTTTCCCTCCGTGATCCGGTTGATCCGGTAATTGAAAAGAAGGCGGCCCGGGACCGGACCGCCTTCTCGAAGGTAATTGAACGGACGGATCAATCAGAAGTTGAAGATGTAGATCCAGCTACCATCGTCACTGACAGCTTCTTCCTCAATATACATCCACTGGTCCAGGTTGTAGCTGAGGATCCACGGCTCGAAGCCGACATGGACCCAGCCCATCCAGTCACCGGTATTGGCGTCACCGTCTTCGGTTACCGGGTAGCCGGCCCAGGTCGGTCCGCCCTCGACGGGGGGTTCGCTCAGGTTCTGACCGGTGGTATCTAAGGCAATGTTGTCGAAGTAGGTCGGATCGATTCCCTTTTCGCCGTCATCCGAATTACCCCGTGAAAGGGATACTTGGAAGTTGTTGATCGGGACATCCCCGGGATTGACCCGGAAGAGCCAGATTCCGCTCCCGTCCTCGGTGTCGAGGCGGGTCTGCTCCGTCCACTGGCCACCCTGGACATAGGCTTCGTAGAAGTTCAGGTTGTAGTCGATGACAAGCCAGATCTTGTAAGTGACATCGCCCTGGAAGATTTCGCCGGTACTCCAGTAACCACCCCCGTTGCGGCCTTCGAAGTTGTCGTTGCCGCTATTGATCCGCTGCATGACATTGTAGGAGTTGTAACGGGTTTCGAGGACTTCCGAGGAATCGACATTGGATATCCCCCAGACGGTGTCCCCGATGGCCTTGCGGGTTCCCCCCTGGCCATCGGGGACAATCGGCTGGATGACTTCCATATAGACGGTCACTGGCCCCTCGGTGCCAAGGGAGGCCGCCTTCAGGTCGACCCCGAGGTCCAGCATGGAGTAGAGATTGGAGTTGTCCTCGAATAACTCGCCGGGGAAGACGGCCCATTTCCCGTCGACGATTTCCGAGCGGGCGTTCGATCCTTCAATGTTGGTGTTGTCGGTAATGAGATCCAGGGCACTGTCGTCGTCAAAGGTGCTGACGACTTCCCATTCGGCCTGGGCTGTCCCGATCGCGACGAAGGCGCTCAGGAGTATAGTTGGGATATGGTTTTTCATGTTTTTTTAGGAGGTTATGGGTTTATTCGTGGGTTCGTGATGGCAGTTGGTGCCATCAGAAAGACATGGTCAGGCCGACCCGGAAGGTCACCGGTGTGTAGAATTTTTCCGTCCGCTTGGTCACTGTTTCCCCGGTGACAGGATTCGCCGTGTCGAGGGTGGTCACATTCACGTCGTAGTCCTCATTGAAGACATTGTAGACGTTGAATGAAAGGCGCATGTCCACCTTGTCCCACTGCCAGCGGTAGGAAAGGCCGAGATCAAACTGGTAGCGCTCCGGCACTTCCGGGGTTACCGTCAGGCCCGCCAGAGGGCTGACGGTGTTGAAGGTGACACTCGTCTTGGATGATCCAATGTACTTGAAGCCCGCCGTCAGACTGAGGTTCTCGAGACGTCCTTCCGTGAAAGTGTATTTGGAGAAGATGGAGAGTTCGTCCTCCGGATTGAAATTAAGGCTCACATCCGAAAGGGTATCCGTGAAATCGGTCGCGAGGGCGTCGTTGAACTCGTTGATCACATTGCCACGCTTGTCGAAGAGAAGGAGCATCTGGCCATCCCGGGAACGGGCCGCAAAGGTCTCCGGATCAATAAGGGCATCGGATTCGCCTTCTGGAAAGAGCTCCACTGACGATTCGGGGATGGAATCGATGCTGACCACACCTTCTTCCGAGGCCTCGAGGGCCTGCAGGTAGTCCGCGCTGTCCACCCAGGCAAGGTCGATTCCCGCGTTCTCCCATCCAAATTCACGGTGGAGCATCGAAAAGGGTGGGGTGAACGTCCCCTGTGTTCCCACAATGCTCTCCCACTCCGTGAAGTCGAAGGCGTTATCGGCCTCCCGTTCGACGTGGGTGAAGTTGACCACAAATTGCAGGTTGTCTGTCGGCGTGATGAAAATCTCGAAGTCGAATCCGTTGATTTCCTCGTCGAAGGTCACAAGGGCCCGCCGGGCAATGTCGACATTGTTGTTGAACTGCGGCAGACCGAAGTTCGTCAGGCGGTTGTAGCGGATCGGATGAACCCCGGTGACAAGGTCGTTCTTCGTGAAGTCGATCGCCCTGTCGGCAAAGGCCCCGTAGACAACCGGAATATTGCTGATGGTACGGGTGACAAACTCGTTCGTTTCCGGATTGAAAAGGGTTATTTCCATCATGTCGTCAAATCCCGCCGGATTGATCCCGACATAATTCAACTGGATATTTCCCCCCAGCGGCGCCTGGCTGTCCCATTTGTTGGCAAAGGTCTCCGGCATGACCGTCTCGTCGCGCACCGCCTGGACCAGGGCCAGGCGTTCAACAACGGAAAGGTCCGGGTCGAGTTCATCGAGGGAAACTTCCTGTTGCAGCTGGTTTCCCACCTGGGCAAAGTTCAGCTTTTCCGGATCAATCCCGAATTCCTCCGCGAAGTAGTCCACCATGTAGTCACTGCGCACATAGTAGGTCGTCGGCGCTTCCGGGGTGTAGGTGGGGAAGGAAAAATTTGTCGCCCGCCTGGGGCTTTGCCGGGCATCCGCCCACTTCGAGGCGTTCGGCGCGTAGAGGACATCCCAGATCGCGTTTTCCCGGTCGATACGGAACACGGCGATGTTTCCGGAAATTTTCCCTTCCATGAGGTCGAACTTGAGGCCGATCTCGCGGTTCAGGGTTTCCTCGGCGGGAATAATCTCCCCGGCTCCGTCCCGCAGGGCTGTGTTCGGGCTCACACCCTCGGCAACAAGGCCGTAAACCGTGAAGTCATCGGTGATATCGTAGTTCAGTCCGAAGGTCGTCGTGGTCACTTCCACGTCCTCTTCGAAGATGTCAAAGACACTCCCCGGAACAACCCCGAAGGTGGCGTCTGCCGGCGCTCCGCGGTCGGCAAAGCCAAAGTAGCCCTGGTCTCCGCTCTCAAAGGAATCCCGGTACCAGGTCGCGATGAACTGGTCCGTCGCCGTTTGCTCGGCAATGATGTCGGCCGCGATACGATCCTGCTCTTCGGGATCGCTGCTGAGGTTCCGGGCTGTGTCAACGGCTTCCTTCTCGACATCCTTGAGGGCCTCCGAACGCAGGAAATTGTCCGTCACATTGGCCCGTTTATAGGTCAACTGGCGGGAATTGTAGATATCCTGGCGTATGCCGATAATGACCTCAAGGCGGTCATCAAGAAATTTTCCCTGATAGACCCCGTAGAAGCCTTCCTGTTCGATCACCTGGTTCAGGTAGGCATCCCCGGCACGGACCGTGTTGTGCCCGTCCACGCCGTCGTTCCGGCCATCGAAGTAAATCGGCTCAAAGTTGGCAATTGAACGGTAGTAGAGACCGTCGTTGTCAAAGGCATTCGCGACCTCCGTTCCCGTCGATCCCTCGCTGATCAGCCCTCCGGAATAATCAACCCTTCGCGAGGGATTCGCCCGCGCGTTGCTTCGGCCAATGCCCCCGTCAGGGAAGTCCACATCGTCCTCAATAAAGGAATACCCGGCCAGCAGGGTGTGGTTCGCGTCCCCGAAAAGAAAGGGCGTCTCAAAGGTGTAGGTTCCCCGGAGCCGGTATTGCTCCGAAGTGCTCTTGATGATGCTGTCCCGCCAGATGTATTCAACGAGCTTCACGTCGTCGGTCGTCGCCGGAAGAAGGAAATCCCCGCTCTGCTCCTCGGGATCCACGCGGGCCGTCAATCCGAAGACATCCCGCACAATCGGCTGCATCGGAACGCCGTAAATGCCGCCCCTTTCCCAGATGCTCTCCAGCTGGGAATCATTCGGAATGATGTTTTCCACAAAATTGATCGCGTCCGTCACGTTCGGGGAACTGAATTGAAGGGTGCGCTCGCGCGTCTCCTGCTCGGAAAAGAAGGCCCCCGCATTGATCGAGAGGTTGTCCGTCGGCGTCAGGGTCAGGTCGGCGAGATAATTCTGCTCGTCCCGGTCGGCAAAGGTGTCGGGTCCCGATATGCGGTAGGAATCCGCCCGCCCGCCTCCGCGGAAGGGGTCGTCAAGGAGCCGGAATCCCGGCAGAACCCGGCTCTCCCCCTCATCGTCAATGGTCCTCACCGAGGAACTGAATCCTTCCGGATCCAGCGGTCGCAGGGTCTCGATGACCCCGTCATGGCGGGCCCAGTTGTACGCTTCGTCAAATTCGTTCCGGAATTCCGTGTCCTTCGCATTTTCAATGCGGTCGTAGATCCATTGCGATCCGATGCCGTCTATCCGTGTCTCCCCGTCCTGGTACTCGACAAAGAGGTTGATCCATTTCGCCGGGGTGTAGTCCAGCTGCGCCGCCCAGTACGTCGTTTCCTTCTCCCGGAAGGCCGTCCAGTTCCCACGGGTCTCGTGCGATCCCGTCAATCGGTAATTCAGCTGCCCGGGCAGCCAGTCCGTCTCCAACGGTCCCGTCATTTCCGCCGTTGTCCTGAAAAAATCATAACTGCCGCCTCGCAGGCTCACTTCGTACCGCGGCTCCGACAAAGGCTTCTCCGGAATCACATTCACGATCCCCGTCAGGACCCCCACCCCGTACAGGAGCGAATTCGGCCCTTTCACAATCTCAATCCGCTCGATGTTCGCGGAGTCCAGCAGCCCCCCGAGCGCCACGTCCGAACTCGGCGTCACCACCAGTCCGCCATAGCGGAATCCCATCCGGTTCTGGTACGGCGTCGACAGGCCCCGGATGTACACAAGGTTCGCAAATCGCGACCCCTGGCCCGCCGAGGATATCGAGCGGTCTCCCGAACCACCCCCAGCCCTTGTCCGTGTCGCCCCCACCGACCGGCTCGCTTCGTTGTCCGTGGTATAAACCCCCGCCGCATAGCTCAAGGCCTCCTCAAGGTCCGAGGCCCCGATGTCCGTGATGAAATCCTGGTTCACCACCTGGATCGTCATCGGCAAATCCTTGATCGCCGTGTTCAGGCTCGTTCCCGAGGTCGAGTTCGTCGACAGGTACCCCACGTCCTGACCCGTCGAAACCTCAAAGGGCGAAAGCTCGAAAATCTCCTCCTCGTCCACTGTCGGGCCGGTCTCCTGCCCCCAAAGGGGACTCAACATCCCTCCCAGAATCAGGGTGAAGGCCGCCAGGCGGCGCGGTGCGCGGAGTGTGCGGAGTGTGCGGAGTGTGCGGGGTAACAGGTCCTTCTTTTTCATCAGCTTCCGGAAAATAGTTATTAAAGAGAATTTCATAATTATTAACCGAGGCCGCGGCTGTCAACGATTTCTTTCTCCTCCCGAAACACTTTTTCCTGCCGGGAAGACGGGCCTTAAGGGGAAAGGCTGACGGACTTCCGGCTCTTCCGGGATACGGGAACCACCTTGCCGGTGCTTTCCCGGGCAAAGAACCGGGAAGGAAGGACGACATCCATGAGGGAATCCCCGTCGTGAAGAGTGGGATTGAGCAGAATCTTGCCCGCCTCCCGGCCGAGGTCCTCGGGGAGGGCCGAGGCACTGGTAATTCCGGGCAGTTCCTCCGCACAGACACGGGTGTTGTCAAAAGCGGCCACGCTGACCTCGCTGCCCAGACGCAGCCCTTCCTGGAAAATGCGGCTCAGGACGCCCCGGGCGAGGAGGCCGTTGACGGAGACGAGGGCCGAGGGAAAGGGGTCCAGGCCGGTCGAGAAAAGCTTCTCGGCCAGTTGGTAGCCTTCTTTGCGCTCGGCTTCCTCCTCACGGAAAACAGCCTCTTTGGGAAGCTCCAGGCCCTTGCGCCCAAGGGCCTGGACAAGGCCTTCAAGCCGTTCCTCGTGGCGCGAGCGGGCGCACATCCCACCCATGTAAGCGAAATGGCGGTGCCCCAGCGAATAGAGGTGGTCCACCAGCTGCTCGGCCGACTGGTATTCATTCGAATTGACCGAATGGCAGAGGCCCGGGCTGCGGGCACTCACGTAGACAAGGGGTTTGCCGAGATCGCGGACCGCGGTCAGGAAAGCCGGAGCGACCTCCCCCATGACAACGATCCCGTGGAGGTGTTTCTCCTGCCAGCCGACGCGGTTCAATTCCTCCGGTTTATAATCCAGCTCCGAGCCAAGGAAGACCATGTTCACGTGTTCTTCGCGGAGGTAGTCGTGCAGCCCCTGGGTGACGTGGCTGAAAAAATTGCTCTTGTTGGCGAGGCGTAAAGGTGAACGGAGAAAATAGCCCACCGTGCGCACGCGGTTGGCATCGACACCCTCCGGAACCTTCATCCCCTTTGGGGAGTACCCGTGCTTGAGGGCGAAATTCCAGATTCGTTCGTATGTCGCCTCGGCAATGCCTTCCTTGCGACCATTGAGGACAATCGAGACGAGCGACTGGGAGACCCCCAGCTCGCGGGCAATCTGAACCTGTGAGATTCTCTTTGGCATGTCAGTTATCCTATTGGGAGGAAGGGAACAGATCCTCTTGAAGGATTAAGGCACCGGGAAGCGCCCAAGGCCAAGGTTAATTTTCATCAACAGGTTCATTTTCATAAGGCCACCTCAGGCTGAATAGACGCCCCCGTTGATGTCGAGGGTCGCCCCGGTGATGAATCCATCGTATTCCGAGGCCAGGTAGGCCACCGCCCGGGCCACGTCCTCGGGGGTTCCGGCCCGCCCCAGCGGTATCCCCCGGACCGTCTCCTGCGCCGAGGCCTCGCTCGTGTGCCGGCGGTGAAATTCCGTTCCCAGGATCAGTCCCGGCGCCACCGCATTGACCCGGATGCCTTCAGCCCCCAGTTCGGTGGCCAGGGCCCGTGTCCAGGTCAGCACCGCTCCTTTCGCGGTCGCGTAGAGCAGCGAGCCCGGATGCCCCCCCTTCCGCCCCGCGAGCGAGGAGAGGTTGACCACGCTGGC
>JAWLGH010000124.1:0-4670 GCA_041685165.1 Oceanipulchritudo sp.
TGGGTAACCGTGAAGCACTGGAAGAAGTAGCTGCTCTCGCTAAGGGGAAACCAGAATATCAATATCACGTGACACGAAGGGTGCCAGATCAGCTGCTCGTTCAAAGTAGTGAAGAGCCCATAAATTGACCGCCTGTCCCCCGACAATCAGCAAGGGCTTTTTTGTCGCAAGCAGATCGGCAAGTTCTTCCGGTCTTCGTGGTTTGTTCTTCGGATTCGACATGCCTATCCGGTGAATTCAGTCAGGCGAACATACCCTGGTGCCTCCGCCAGTGAGTTTCTGCGTTGCAGCTCTTCAGCTTCGAAAAGGTTTAGCTCTTTCAAAAGTTGATCAAATTCTCTCTGACTGCGCTTGAATTTCGAAACCTTTGCGGGAGAACGAAATGACTTCGGCATGGCAGGGGCATGCATTTCCACTACCCGGCGCATCGCCTCCTTGAGGTCAGGGTTGGCCGCTCGCTCAGCAATCATGTTTCGAACACCTTGCCGAAGCAGATCCGTAACGGTCAGGTTATCCGCTTGTGCGATGACTTCCAAGGCGGCCAGGACGGCCGTTTCCTCGGCCACCGTCATTCGCTTTTTGGACTGGGCTAACTGATTCGGCATGACGGGGTTGATTCAACCTTTTATGTGGTCGAGGGCAAGGACATTTTTCCGGTAGCGATTGGTAATCGACGACGAGCGCTACAAACCCAAAGTGGCTAGTAAAGCTCCTTTGTGCTGCCTCCCGATCCCGTGCATATCTCGTTGGTGCTGTGGCACTTAAAATGGCACGCGGCAAGGGAGTCGAACCCCTAACCTCCTGATCCGTAGTCAGGTGCTCTATCCAATTGAGCTAGCCGCGCACGGTTGGGAAAGGGGAGATGACAGGGAGAAAACGACGCGGGGCAAGTATTTTCGGCAAAAAAATCCCGAATTATCGGATGTCATGATTTGACGGGGAATCAGGCACCCAGTTGTGCTTTGACGTGGTCGACGACGGCGCAGTGTTCGTGCTGGGGACTGAAGAGGATCACTTCCGAGTCGGAGGTGATGCGAATAGTGTGTCCGGGGGGCCAGAAGAAAAGGTCACCACCGGCGACGGTTTCCTCTGCTCCATCGGCATAGGTGACAACGATTTCCCCTGCGATGAGGAATCCCCAGTGCGGTGACTGGCAGAGGTCGTTTTCGAGTCCCTTAAGCAGCGGGGCGAAGTCCACGCCGGCGCTGAGAGAGAAGTACTCGCCGGCCATGTTGCCATAATTGGCGGCATTTCCAAAGTTGAGCTGCTGGCGGGCGGTTGCCCCGGGGATACTGATTTGAACAGGGACCTGATCTTTATTGATGCGCATGTAGCTTTCTTTCGAATGGGAGTGGGGTGAAGGGTAGATGTTGGTGGTGCCATCTCGGGCAATGCGGTTGTGAGTTTCGCGGCAATCCACAGCAATGTCAAGGCTTTATAATTCAGCCTATTAAGAGAGCTTATCTGGTAGTGCGGCGCGTTCAGGAATGACAACAGGTGTGTACACGGAATACCGGAATTCAGGTAAAAAGCTGGATGGTGGGAGAAAATGAATCCTCGCAGATTCTATGGGATGGAGAACCAGCGTCAGAAAACCGGAGAATGGGGGGAGCAGGTGGCGGAGCGGTACTTGCGGAAGCGTGCGGGGATGCGGCTCCTGGACCGGCGCTGGCGCCAGGGACGTGGGGAGCTGGACCTGGTGATGCGGCAAGGCAGGCTGATGGTATTTGTCGAGGTGCGGGTGCGCACGGGCGAGTCGAATCCGCTTGGGACCTACCAGAGCATTGGACGCGGGAAGTGGCGCGTTCTCCGGAGTACGGCCCGGGGATACCTGCGGCAGGCCCGCTGGCGACCGGAGGCGGTGCGCTTTGACGTGGTGGGGATCCGGCGACAGCGCGATGGGCGGTTTCTCGACCTTGAGCACTGGGAAAACGTGGGAACGTTCGGGCGGAATTTTTTCTTCTGACAGGTGCTTTCGCGGCCGGTGGCAGGCGACGGGCTCCGATCCCCCTTTCCCGTGACGTAAAAAATCTAATTCCATGTATTAGAAAGATTGACAGAAGGTGGAAGGATTTTAGTCAGGAACCGTGGTTTCTTACCCAACTTGATTAACAATGATTTAAACTGCCTTTTTAATGCACACTCGATATCCGACCCGCTGGTTGCTTGTTTTTACTCTACTCATCGTTCAGGGAGTGTCTTGGGGTCAATGGGTGGAGGAGGGATATGAGCTGAAGAGTGGATGGAATGCCATCTACCTTCATGTGGACCTGTCGCACGTGACGCTGAATGAACTGATCGGGAGTGACGGGGCCAATCCGATTGAAGAGATCTGGATGTGGATACCGCCCGGCCCGACCTTCCAGTTGCTTGACACGGTGGAGTCGGCTCAACAGGGAAGCACGGAGTGGCTTCGCTGGAAACGGGCTGTCCCCGGGGAGACGACAATGAGCCGGCTGCCGGGCAACGTGGCCTGCCTCGTCCGGGTTGCGGAAAGCGCGGAAGACTTTTCCTGGAATGTTAAAGGACGGGCCATGCCCCCGCCGTCGGCGGCCTGGACACCTTCGGGGATCAACTTTCTCGGCTTTCCGACTGCGCGATCCAACCCTCCCACCTGGGCCACCTTTCTCGGCCTTGGACCCACCTTTGTTGACCCGTTGGAAATTTTCAGGTATGTCGGAGGCCCCCTTGGGAGCACCAATCCGCAGCGCCTCTCCTCGAGCCTCTACCGGAACGTACCCGTGGAGCGCAACCAGGCCTACTGGATGCGTTCGGACGATTTCAACCGTCACTTTGGACCCTTCGAAGTGGAACTTGAGCAATCGGAAGGGATTGAATTTGGCCAGAACGGGAGCCAGTACCGCTTCTGGATCCGAAACCGTTCCGAGGTGGAGCAGACCATCGAGGCGGACCTTGTCGCCTCCCGTTCCGCTCCCGCAGGCCAACCGAACGTCTCGGGGAACGTTCCCCTGATCCTGCGCGGTGAGCAGGACATGACGGACCTTTCGTACAGCTTCAGCCGCTTCAGCCTGGCCGGTGGTGAATGGACCCTTCCCCCGCGTGGAGAACCCGGATGGGAAGTGGAAGTTGTCGTCGGCCTTGACCGCTCGCGGATGAACGGATCGGCCGGCACCCTTTTTGCCGGGATCCTGCGCCTGCGGGATGCCGGTGGCGCCTACGAGGTGGACCTCCCGGTGACGGCCGAAAAAGGCAGCGAAGCGGGCCTCTGGGTCGGGCAGGCTGTGATCAGCGAAGTGGCCCAGTACCTGGTCGATTTTTCGACCGGCGACACGGGCGATCCGCTCCAGAATGCCGACGGGAGCTACCAGATCGACGGAGTCGACGAGTCCTTCGGCCCGGTGGCGCGGTCCTTTCCCCTCCGCCTGATCATTCATGAAGACGGGGCGGGGAGCACCCGCCTCCTCCAGCGCGTCTATTACGGGCCGAATACCGCCGGGCGGAACATCCTCGCCCACACCGAGGACGCCCTTGACCCCGCGCAGCTCGAGGAAGCCCGCCGCCTCAGTGTGGCCCATCTCCCCTGGAGTGAGGGGAACACCAGCTGGGCCTTCAGCGGCAGCCTCTTTGGCGGGAGCCCGATCACGGCCGCGGTGGAGGTCCCCCATCATGACCAGGTCTCCAATCCCTTCCTCCACACCTACCATCCCGATCACGACAACAAGGACGCCCGCTTCCAGGACCAGCTTCCACGGGGGCAGGAATCCTATGACATCGTCCGGGAAATCACCCTCCGGGTGCAATCCCCCGGGAGTGATTTCGGGAGCATCACCTCTGGTGGGACAACCCTTTCCGGGCGCTACGAGGAGACCCTGATCCTGCGTGGACGATTGACCGATTCCGGAACCAACGCCCGAACCTTCCGCACGCGGGGAGGCTTTGCCCTCAACCGCCTTACCGACATCACCGAACTCGTCGACTGAAGCCGACGGGAAACCACTCATTTTCCGCCATCAAGAAACCCACATGACCCATCAACGCATGAACGCTTTCCGATCGATCCTCCTCCTTGCCTCCTTGGGACTGGTTGCCGCGCCGGCCGCCCTTGCCGCCGGCAATCCCCCGGAACTCCTTTCCTACCAGAGCTATCTTGTCGATGCCAACGGGGTCCCTCTTGGTTCGGACGGTGCGGGTGGCAGCCAGCCGGCCAACTACGACGTTGTTTTCCGCCTTTACGACGCCCCGACCCAGGGAAACCTCCTCTGGTCGGAGCAGCAGACCATCACCGTGGACAACGGCTATTTCAGCGTCCTCCTCGGCGAGGGAGCGGCCTTCGGGAGCGAGCCCAACCCGGCCCTGTCGACGGTCTTTACCGGGATCGGGGCGGACGAGCGCTTTGTCAGCGTCGCGGTGCGCTTTGAGGCCGGGGGTGAGTTTACGGAAATCCTGCCCCGTCTCCGCCTCCTGACCTCTCCCTATTCCTTTCTCGCCAGCCAGGCCCGTTCCCTCGTCAATCCCGACGGGGAGGCGATCATCACCGCCGACGGAGGTGACGTCACCGTCGCCGGTACCCTGACCACGACCCAACCCCTGAGCGTCCCCTCAGTCAGCGGCAGCGGGGCCGACCTGACCAGCCTCAACGCCAGCAACCTCGGCAGCGGCACGGTGCCTTTGGCGCGGCTGCCTGGCCTCCCGGCATCCCAGATCACCTC
>JAWLGH010000125.1:0-4659 GCA_041685165.1 Oceanipulchritudo sp.
TGGAGGGGGCTGCTTCTGGTGCATAGAGGCCCTTTACGAGACCCTTGACGGGGTCCGTGGGGTCCGTTCCGGCTATGCCGGGGGACACGTCGAGAATCCAACCTACGAGGCGGTCACTTCCGGCGATTCCGGACATGCCGAGGTTGTGGAGATCCGGTATGACCCACAAGAAATTACGTTTGAGGAGCTGCTCGAATTCTTCTGGGAAGCCCATGACCCGACCACCCTCAACCGTCAGGGAGCGGATGTCGGGCCCCAGTATCGTTCCATTATCCTTCCTTCCGATAATGAGCAGAGGGCCATCGCGGAAGCGTCCATGAAGGCTGCCGCTTCCCGGTTCTCGGAGCCGATCGTCACCGAAATCAAGGATCTTGACACCTTCCACGAGGCGGAGGCCTATCATCAGGATTATTTCGATAAGAATCCCAATGCCCCCTATTGCAGGTTCGTCATTGCCCCAAAGCTGAAGAAGCTTGAATCCTGAGGAAGTCCACCTAGAGTCCGCACCATGAAAAGGATCTCTCTTGCCCTAGGCCTTGTAATCCTCTTTTCGGGATGTGCCACCTTCCAGGAATCGGAACCTCTGCCGGCGGTGGACCGCGTCGACATCGACCAAATTACCGGGAAATGGTATGTCATGGCGTCCACACCCAGCATCTTCCAGGGAGATCCCTACAATGCGACGCAGACTTTCGAGCGCGCCGAGCGGGGGTTCCAGATTACCTATGAGTACAACGTCAATGCCCCTGATGGCGAACGCAAGACGACCACCTCGCGGATGATGGTCGACAACCCGGGAATCAACACTGATTGGCAAATCATCCATACATGGCCCATGAAGACCGATATGAGAGTGCTCTACATCGAGCCGGACTACTCAGTCGCTGTTCTCGGTCATCCTGACCGTACACGGGTGACCATCCTCTCCCGGGAACCCCAAATCGACGCCCCCCTATACTCAGATATCTTTCTCAAGCTCCAGAACCTGGGATACGATGTCGGAAGGATCCGCCGGGTCCCCCATCGCTGAGCCTTTTCATCCTTTCGCAACAGGCTGAATGCAAACCCACCCGCCACTGAAATGGCTGGAGGACAGATCTTCAGGTGTCCTCCTCCACCCGACATCCCTGCCCGGCAATCAGGGAATCGGCGTCCTTGGCGATGAAGCTCGGGCATTTGTCGATTTCCTCAAGGCATCCAGCGTACGCTACTGGCAGGTCTTGCCGCTCGGGCTGACTGGCTACGGGGATTCCCCGTACCAGAGCTTTTCCGCTTTTGCCGGAAATCCTTACCTCGTCGATCTCCAGCCACTGCTTGAACACGGGATCCTCTCCCCGTCAGATATGGAAATCCTCCACCGTCTGCCGCGTGACCGGGTGGACTTTGCCTCCCTCTACAGGATCAAATGGCCCCTCCTGCGGCTCATACACAAGAATTTCCGCGCCCAGAAACGGGCCTATCTCCCCAATTACGGACGTTACTCCGACTTTCTGGAAAATCATTCCCACTGGCTCGAACCGTTCTGCGCCTACATGGCACTCAAGGAACGCTTTAACGGGGCCTTCTGGGGAGAGTGGCCGGAATCCTGCCGCGATTACGGGAATGCCCGTGATTCTGCCTACTGGAGCGAGACCGCCCAGGCCCGTGATGCCCATGCATTTTTCCAGTACCTGTTTTTCGGCCAATGGAACCTGCTCAAGCGCTATGCCAACGAGGCGGGTGTCGAGATCATTGGGGATGCCCCCATATTTGTCGCCCTTGACAGTGCCGATGTCTGGGCTTCCCCGGAGTGGTTCAAGATGTCCGTTCGCGGCAAGCCTGACACCGTTGCCGGTGTGCCCCCCGACTATTTTTCCCCTGACGGCCAGCTCTGGGGAAATCCCCTTTACGACTGGAAAGCCCTTGAAGATGATGGCTACACGTGGTGGATCGACCGACTGAAGGCGAACTTCACCACCTTTGATGTCGTCCGCCTGGACCACTTCCGGGGATTCTACAATTACTGGGAAATTCCCTCCGGTGCGGAAAACGCCCGCTCCGGAAAGTGGGTGGACGGCCCCCGGGAAGCCTTTTTCAAAGCGGTTGCCGAAGCCCTTCCGGAGGCCCGGATCATTGCTGAAGATCTCGGTGACATCGACCACCATGTACGGGAATTCCGCGACCGGCTGGGTCTTCCGGGCATGGCCATCCTGCAGTTTGCCTTTGGCGGGGATGCCAACAATCTCTACCTGCCCCATAATTTAAAGGAAGACTTGGTCCTCTATCCGGGAACTCATGACAACAACACCTCCCGTGGATGGTATGAGGCTGCCAGTGCAAAGGAACGCGACCACGTGCGCCGCTACCTCCGGGTCAGCGGGGAAGACATTGCCTGGGACCTTATCCGCGCGGCCTTTTCCTCCGTCTGCCGCCTCACCATCGTTCCGATGCAGGATCTCCTCTCACTCGACGGAAGCTGCCGGATGAACGCCCCGGGCACCGAGCAGGGCAACTGGCAATGGCGCATGCTGTCCGATCAATTTACAGGGCATCCCTCAATCGCCGCCTATCTCACGGAACTGGCCAACCTCTACGGAAGGAAGCCCTTCCACAACAGCCCTGATCAGGACGCGCCCGGCAGCTGAAACCGGTCCCCGGTCTCCTTTATCCATTGTTCAAGGCGCTGGTGGCAGCGGGCCCGTTCCTCGCGGAAGCACTCGTCGTGCACGAGATTTGCCATTTCGAAGGGATCCTCCCGGGTATTATGCAGGAGCCAGTCATTGCCGGGAGTGCAGACATACTTCCAGCCGTCACGCATAACCACCCCCCGCCATTCGCAATTAACCGAATGGGGATGATGCTTCCGGACCAGTTGCTGGATATAGGCACTGTCGGGTTCCTCATCCCTTTGCGGCGATTTCCGGAACAAGCGATCCCTCGCATCCCGGCAATGATCCGAATAATCATGTCCACGCATGTCATCCGGCGGGTCAAGGCCACACAGTCCGAGCGTGGTGGGGGCAATGTCGACATGGTTGAGGGGGGCATCACAGATCCCGACAGGCATCCGCGAGACCCCGCCTGTGCGCCCAATTATAAAAGGAATTCCTACGGACTCCTCCCAGGGGCTTGATTTCTCCCATTGGGCATGGCTGCCAAGCATGTCCCCGTGATCGGAGAAAAAGACAACATAGGTCTCCCGGTCGACGCCCATGGCCTTCAAGGAATTACGGATGCGTCCCAGGTTCCAGTCGATGTTCCGGATCATGGCGTAGTATCCGGAAAGGTCCATCGCCGCCTTCTCCCGGACCCAGCCGACTGGCGGCACATTCGGGCGGAAGGCTATCTTCGCCGGATCAGGACCGGATTCACCATAGACGGGATTGGTCGGCCCGACATAGGGACTGTGTGGTGGCTGGACGCTCAGGCAGGCGAAGAACGGTTTGTAGTCGCCGCGTCCACCGGTCTCCCCGATATGACCGCCGAGGTGTTCAAGGAAAATGTCGGTCAACGAATCGGTCTCGTAGCCGGGGAGGCGTCGCGGTTCATCCTGACCACTCCCGTGCACCCAGGAATCGTTCTGATTGTTGTTGTTTTCATACCCCATCCAGTAGTCAAAGCCACCCCGGTGCTCCTCCGGGATCACTGGACGTTCATTACTCCCGTACAGGTGCCACTTCCCGATCCATGCAGTATGGTAACCAGCCTCGCGAAAGGGATCAGCAATCGATCCGTGTTTCGGATCCAGATGCGACGGGGTACGCGGGGTCCCGATTTGATGCGGGTACTTGCCCGTCAGGAGGGCGCCGCGGAAGGGCGTACACCACGGCGTTCCCGCAATGGCGCAGTCAAAGCGCATTCCTTCCCGCGCCAGATTGTCTATGTTGGGAGTCCGCGCATTGCGGTCCCCCCGATAACTGAAAGCCTGGGCCCTGAGCTGATCACAAATGATCCAGATGACATTCGGGGGACGCTGTTCCTTTTCCGGCATGATCCCTGAACCGTAGCAGTCACCGTTGAGCTTGAAAAGCCTCTAAACGCCTCAATAAACTCCCGCATGAACACCGACTCTCCTCTCTTTAAGCCGCTGCAAGCAGGCGATATTCGCCTCCCGAACCGTGTTGTCATGGCGCCGCTGACCCGTTGCCGGGCCATTCATGACCGGGTACCGAATGCGCTTATGCTCGAGTATTACCGCCAGCGGGCCGGCGCCGGGCTCATTTTGTCCGAGGCCACAGCCATCGACCCGATGGGGGTCGGCTACCCCAATACGCCGGGAATATGGAATGAGGCCCAGGTAGAGGGGTGGTCCCGGATCACCCGGGCCGTGCACGATGAGGGCGGACTTATTTTCCTGCAGCTCTGGCACGTCGGACGGGTCAGCGATCCCTCTTATCTGGGCGGGAAACCGCCCGTCGCCCCAAGTGCCGTGGCCCTTGAGGGTCACGTCAGCCTGGTCCGCCCCCGACGGCCCTACCCGGTTCCGAGGGCTCTGGAGACGGAGGAGATTCCCGGGATTGTCGAAGCCTACCGACGCGGAGCTGAACTCGCCCGACGGGCCGGCTTTGACGGAGTCGAGATCCACGGAGCCAACGGCTACCTGATCGACCAGTTCCTCCAGGCTTCCAGCAACCTCCGCACCGATGCTTACGGCGGCTCCATTCCCCGAAGGAGTCGTTT
>JAWLGH010000003.1:0-122763 GCA_041685165.1 Oceanipulchritudo sp.
CCTGTCCCCGGGCAGGCAAATCTATAATCGCACGCCAAGCTGCTCCTGCGACTTGCCAAGTCATGCCTCCCCGCCATCTTGAATTCCATGAGATCCCAATCATGTTTTTCCTTTTCAGGCCTGCTCTTTCTTTTTTTTACAGGCGCCGTCCTCGGCTCCGGGACGTTCGCTTCAACGGACAGGATTGTCATCACCGAGGCCGATCAACTCCCACGGGTGGCCTTCCCCTTCGAGGGGGATGTCGTCGCCCTGGTTGAGGATACGGAGGCCCTCGACGTCTATTTGGAGCGTCTTCGTGACGAGATTGAACGCCGCCTTGAAACCTATGATATCCAGGACAAGGCCACCGTCAGGAGTTACCTCAGCACCCTCAGGACCCTCGACTTCCTGAACGGGGATTATGAGGAAGCGCTCCGGAAAATTCTCGAGGTCCGGGAGATGCACGACAAACCCTCGGACAGGCTCACCTCCGGTCTCATTACCGAAAGCCTGATCGGGGTCTACACGGAAGGGACTCCACCCACCTCCGAAAGCCTCCTCAAGCAGTTTGCCGAGTCCTACAGCCAGCGGGTCATGAACCTTCCCTGGGAGGTTGTCCAGGACGACATTGAAGGCACCCACGGTTCCTTCCAATACCTCTCTGAGGCCCTCTACCTCGGTGGTCTTGAGAATTCAATGCAGAATTCCGTCGACAGAAACAGGGAGCTCTCCCTCGACGATGTCGCCTCCCTGGCCTCGACGCGCCTCATGCTCGACCATATTCTTCCTCTAAAGGACGCCATCGTCGCGGTTACGGGCACCTACATCGAGGAAAACCGGGTTGAAAAAGAAACGATCTGGCCGGAACGGCAAGTCAGCCTGGAAGACGAACCGGACCTGACCCCGGTGATCATCGCAATCAACGACAGTGGTGTGGATGCCTCAATCTTTGCCCCTTCCGGTCGCATGTGGGTCAACGCCGGCGAAATCCCCGACGACGGCATCGACAATGATGACAATGGTTTTGTCGACGACATCAATGGTCCGGCATGGGACAAAAAAAGCTTCCGCACCACCGGCAATCTCTACCCCCTTACCACCGAGCAGCTCGAGACGTATCCGGACGAGCTGGATTTCACCAAGGGCCTGATCGATCTCCAGGCCGCCGTCGACTCTCCCGAGGCACGCCGGACGCGCGAGCAGATGGCGGCCCTCACGCGGGAGGAATACAAGCCCTTTGTGGAAAACCTCAGTCTCTACGGGAATTACACCCACGGCACACACGTGGCCGGGATTGCCGCCGCCGGTAATCCCGCCGCCCGCATCCTGAACGCCCGCATAACCTTCGGTCACGAACTGATTCCGGATAAGCCGAGTCTTGAGGAAACGGTCCGCTCCGTCGAGGAGGTCCAGGCCATGATCGATTATCTAAAGGAGGCCGGAGCCCGCGTGGTCAATATGAGCTGGGGAGGCAGCCAGGCCGGATTGGAACACGCCCTCGAAGCCAACGGCGTCGGCGATGATCCCGAACAGCGCGCCGAAATTGCCCGTATCCACTTCAACCTCACCTACGAAGGGCTCATCAAGGCAATGGAAAGCGCTCCGGAGATCCTCTTTATTCCCGCCGCCGGCAACTCCGACCAGGATGTCGATTTCAACCGTGTCATTCCCAGTTCAATCAGCCTTCCCAATGTTCTTGTTGTCGGTGCCGTTGACCAGGCCGGCGAGGAGACCAGCTTCACCAGCTATGGCCGCAATATCCGCGTGCACGCCAACGGCTTTGAAGTCGAAAGCTATGTCCCCGGAGGTCGCCGGATGAAATTCTCCGGAACCTCCATGTCGGCCCCGAACGTCACCAACCTCGCGGGCAAGCTCCTCGCCCTTGATCCGGACCTTTCCCCGGAGGAGGTCATCCAGCTCATCCGCATGGGCATTGAACCGTCCCCCGACGGGAGGCGCTTCCTCATTCATCCACGCAAGTCCGTCGCCCTTCTCAAGTTGAAAAACACGAAACATTGACGGAGGGTCTCCCCTCCAGAGGCGTTTCCCATTCCTCATCAACATCGGGAACCCTTCCACTCATCAGACCTCCGGACAATCTCCTCAAACGCGACCCTTGCCTCAGCCAATCCATCGTGCATTTTCCTCATCCACGCATGAAAGCAATCCCATTTCCCTTATCGTCCGCAACCCCCTTGCTCCCGTTCCTCGCCGCGGCTCTCAGCGGTCTTCTGCTCGGCGGTTGCGGCAAGCCGCCAGCAAATGAGAACCAGGGGGGCGACTTTCCCGTCACCGCCGTCATCGCCCCGGTGGAGGAACGCGTCCTCGAGGAGAAAATCTTCCTCGTCGGATCCCTTGAGGCCATTGAGGAGGTGGAACTCATCAGCGAAGTCGATGCCCCGGTAACCGATATCCTCTTCGAGGAAGGGGAACCCGTTGAGCCCGATGATACCCTCATCCGCCTCGATGACCGTAAGCTGAAGGCCTCCGTGGCCGAAATGAAGGCCCGCTACGATCTGGCCCAGGCAAATGTGGAGCGATCAAAAACCCTCCTGGAGCGCAACACCATTTCCCAGCAGGAATTTGATCAGGCTCTCGCCGAGTTTGATTCCGCCAAGGCCATCCTCGACCTCGCCCGCGAGCGGCTGCAGGACGCCACCATCCATGCCCCGTTCAAAGGGGTCATGACCGAACGCCTCATCAGCCGCGGACAATACATGACGCGTGGACAGCCCCTCGCTTCCCTCGTGACAACGGATCCCATTGAGGTCGAATTCAACATTCCCGAACGCTACATTGGACAGTTGCGCCTTGACCAGCGCATTGAGATCACGGTGGAGGCCTGGCCGGAAAAACGCTTTGCCGGCAAAGTCAGCTTCATCTCTCCACGGGTCGACCGCAATTCCCGCACGATCCTTCTCAAGGCCCGCATTCCGAATCCTGATGGCCATCTCAAGCCGGGCATGTTCGGCAGTCTTGAACTCATCTTCCGGGTCCGCGAAGCCGCCCTTGTCATTCCGGAGGCCTCCATCAGCTACACCGGGGACCAGGCCTCCGTCGTTGTCATGAACGACGAGGGTAAGGCGGAATTCCGCCAGATCGTTGTCGGCACCCGCCTCTCCGGCGACGCCGAGGTAACAGAGGGCCTCGACGAAGGTGAACGCGTTGTCGTGGAGGGCTTTCAGAAAATGCGCCCGGACAGCACCATTCTCATTTCCGAGGAATCCCGCGATTACGGAATTGAACCGGATAGCGAATCCGAGAGCGAGCCTGCAGAAGGGCAATCCGACTCCTGAACCCGAGCCTCCCACCAGACCATGCATTCCTTTTTCGAACTCTGCGTTCGGCGCCCCGTCATGACCATCATGATGAGTGGCGCCCTCATCATCTTCGGTGTCCTCGGCCTTGAACGGCTTCCGGTCCGGGAGCTTCCCGATATCGACGCCCCCATCGTCAATGTCCTCACCGTCTACCCGGGTGCCAGTGCCGAAGTTGTCGAAACCGAAGTCACGGAACGCCTTGAGGAGGCCGTCAGCAGCGCCGAGGGTATCCGCCTCCTGACCAGTGAGAGCCGGGAACAGGTCAGTTCCCTGACGATCGAATTCGAGCAGGGGCAGGACATCGACGTGGCCGCCCAGGATGTGCGGGACCGCCTCGGTCGCGTCCGGGGCGAGCTCCCCGACGAAATTGACGAACCCGTGGTCTCCAAGCAGGATGCCAGCTCCAGGCCCATCATGTGGATCGCCTTTTTCAGCGACCGCTTCGATACGCGTGAACTGACCCGCATAGCCGACGACCTTGTCAAGGACCGGCTGCAGACGGTTTCCGGGGTCAGCTCCATCATCATAGGCGGAGAAAAACGCTTTGCCATGCGTCTCTGGCTCGACTCCGAAAAAATGGCCGCCCGAGGGGTCACCGTTCTCGATGTCCAGCAGGCCCTTCGAGAGCAGAATGTCGAGTTGCCCAGCGGCCGTATCGAAAACCTCAACCGAGAGCTCACTATCCAGACCCGCGGTCAGTTGCTCACCACCGGGGAATTCGAGCGACTCGTCATCCGCCAGGTGGAGGATCGCATTGTCCGCCTTGCCGACATCGGCGAGGCCCGGGAAGGCGTTGAGGATGAACGGGCAATTGCCCGCTTCCGCGGCAAACCCTCAATCGGCCTTGGTGTCGTGCGGCAGTCCACCGCCAACACCCTCGAGGTCGCCCAGGGCGTCAAGGACAGGCTTGACGAGATTGCGCCCCAGTTGCCCGAGGGGATTGAGATTTCCTTTCCCTACGACGAATCCATCTACGTTGAAAAAGCCGTTTCCGAGGTCTTCAAAACCCTCGGTATAGCCTTTGTCCTCGTTGTCCTGACCATCTTTTTCTTTCTCCGGAATATCCGTTCAACGATCATCCCCGCGCTTTCCGTGCCGGTTTCGGTCATTGCCACGTTCGGGGTCATGTACGTTCTCGGGTTCTCGATCAACATCTTCACTCTTCTTGCCCTCGTCCTCGCCATCGGGATTGTCGTCGATGACGCCATCGTCGTCCTCGAAAACATCTACCGGCATATCGAGGAGGGCCTGAAGCCTTTTGATGCGGCAATCATGACAATGCGCGAAATTGCCTTTGCCATCGTCACCATAACGCTCTCCCTCGTCGCCGTCTTTCTTCCCCTTGCCTTCATCGGGGGGGTTACCGGACGCCTCCTTATTGAGTTCGCCGTTGCCCTCGCGGTCGCCGTCATGTGCTCCGCCTTCGTCGCCCTGACCCTCTCCCCGATGGCCAGTGCCCGGATCCTCAAACCGGCCACCGACATCCGCCACGGGAGGATCTTCAACGCCTTTGAGCGTTTCTTCATCTGGCTCAACCATCACTACGAGAGGGTCCTCGGATTTGCCCTTCGCCACCGGGTCCTCGTCATCTTCCTTGCCATCCTCTCCCTCGGCTTTTCCGCCTATTTCTTCAGCAGCCTGGATGAGGAATTCCTTCCCCAGGAAGACAAGGGACGCTTCTTCTCCATAGCAATCGCCCCGGAAGGTTCCACGCCCGAATACACCGACCGGATGATGCGCCAGATGGAGGAAATCGTCAGCGAATCGGAGTCGGTTGAGGGCTACTTTACCGCCGTCGCGCTTCCCTTCAACGGCCCCGGCGACGCCTCCCAGGGGTTCATGTTTGTCCGGCTCACTGAAGGGGACAGGCCAAATGTGCGCGATCTTGTGGGAGGCCCCGACGGGCTCGGGGCCCGCTTTATGTCAGAGGTCGAGGGGGCCCTTGCGATCCCCGTTCTGCCCAAGGCCGTCGATGTCGGTTTCGGCCAGCCCTTCCAGCTCGTGATCACCTATCCCGAATTGGATGATCTCTCCACCTTCTCGCAGCAACTGGCAAACCGTCTCCGGCAGGAGGGCTTCCTCGCCAATGTCCGCTCAAGCTTTGAACTCAACAAGCCCGAAATCCGCGTCGGAATCGACCGCGACCGCGCCAACGCCCTCGGGGTCTCTGTGGCCGAGATTTCCCGCACCCTCCAGATCCTCTTCGGCGGTGAGGATCTGAGTGAGATCAAACGCGACGGGAAACAGTATGAGGTCATTGTCCAACTCGAACGGGAAAACCGGCTGACCCCCTCCGATCTCGAACGCATTTTTGTCCGCAACAACCGCGGCGACCTTGTTCAACTGAGCAATGTCGTTTCCGTCACCGGTGGCGCCGGCCCGAATGTCATTGAGCGCTTTGGTCGCCAGCGCTCCGCGACCATTGAGGCCACGCCGGCCGGAGTGACGATGGGGACTGCGATCGAGCGCACGGAGGCCATCCTAGAGGAGATGCTGGCACCGGGCTACAGCCATGACTGGCTCGGTGAGGCCCGCGACCTCCAGGAATCCAGCAGCAGCATCTATTTCTTCCTCCTCCTCGCCATCATTGTCGTCTACATGGTCCTCGCCGCCCAGTTCGAAAGCTTTGTCCATCCGTTCACTGTCATGCTCGCCCTTCCCCTCGCTTTCCTCGGAGCCTTCGGCCTGCTCTATGGCCTCAGCTGGGTCAACCATTTCGGGGAACAGATGTATGCCTGGGCCAACTACGCTCCCGATCCCCCGCAGATCGCCCATTTCCTCAATGCGGTCATTCCACGGATTCCCGCCATGAACCTGAACATCTTCAGCCAGGTCGGCCTGGTCCTGCTTGTCGGTCTGGTGACCAAGAACTCCATCCTCCTGGTCGAGTTTGCCAACCAGCAAATGGCCCGCGGCGCCTCGCCCAAGGATGCCATGCGCAAGGCCGGGCTCATCCGTCTGCGGCCCATCCTCATGACCAGCTTTGCCACCATTGCCGGGATCCTTCCCATTGCCATCGGCTTCGGGGACGCCGCCGAATCCCGTCGGCCTCTGGGGGTCGTGGCGGTCGGTGGCATGGTCACCTCCACCATCCTCACCCTTGTCGTCATCCCTGTCATCTATACCCTCTTTGCCGATCTCCAGATCCGCCTCGGCCTCGATCCCAACCGCTCTGCCAGAGATGCTGGGGATGAGCAAACGGTTGAAGGTTAGTTCATTCCCGTTGATACGTCCCGCTATCGTTACGTTCGCTTCTGGAAACTCCCGTCATTGAGGACCGTCCCGGTAGGCAAGGATGCTCCTCTATTCAGCCGTCACCCGCAGCAGAAAGGACTCCGGAAGCCCCCGGAGGGTCTCGGTGATCGTCTCCCCTTGCCCGGCCAGAGGTTCTCCATACGGAGCCCAGGCACCCTCCGACGAGAGCACCCAGACCCGGTAGAGGATTCCCGCGGCCCCATTCCAGGAAGCCCTGACAGTCCCATCCGTGCCAAGTTCAAGACGCACCCGGGGCGGCGGGCTGCGATGCACCGAAAAGGGGATGTACTCCGAGTAGGTGGCAAGGTCGTTTTCATCAACCGCCTTTACTCGGAAAATATGGTGCCCAAGAGGGAGATCGGGAATGACGCACGCGAATTCCCCCGAATCCCGGTCCAGGGTTCCCGTTCCGAGAAACTCGGAGAGGGGGCCATAATAGACTTCCAGGTCCCGCAGGGCTGCGCTCCCCGCCGCCGCCCGACCCGTTACATGGAGGTCGGCCGGTCCCGGAGCAAGGACCTCGAGAGGTTCCGGGGATTCGACAATGACCTCCGGAGGGATAGCGGGAACCGTTCCCCGGCTGATGCGATCGCCGTCAATGGAAACAGTCAGCTCGCCAATGCGTACTTGCCGGCCGTTGTTCGCTCCGGTCCCACCAAGAGGAACGACCTCGGGATGCGGGGTATCCGGGCCACAGACAGTCATCACCACAAGGTAATCACCGTCCTCACTCTGAAAATGGACATATTCATTCTCGTTGAAACGTCCGCCGTCCAGTCCGTAGCTGCTTCCCCGTATGCGTGTTCCCGTTTTCCAGTCCAGAGGGCCTTCCGGATAGACCACCGTTCCCTTGAGACTGCTCCCGTCAGGGTTCTCAATCAGAAAGGAATTGCCCCCCGCGGTCACCGCGTCCACCTCCGGATCCAGGTCCGCCTGGCAGAGTTGCCACCAGTTGCCGTTCTCCGAGGTATCGGAAACAACAAAGGCGGCCGCGGCCCCTGATTGATCCGAGTAATCGGCAAGAAAGCGCCGGGTGTGCCCGACGGTATCGACATTATTGCGTTCAATGTGGAGGGAAACACGTCCGCCCCCGTCAGGAAAACGCTGCGGGACGTCGACAAGTCGCCCGCTCTCCCCGCTTATCGTCAGTTCGTTTTCCGGGTCCACCGGGTAGAGGGTGTTCATCGAACGCAGATAGGCATCCTGCCGCCGTCCAGTGTCAGCTGCGTTGATCTTCGGTCCGTAGCGCCCTCCCCCGACGGCAAAGGGATGCCCGAGACCAATGATGCGGAAACTGAGGGCGTCCGGTCCGTTATGACCCTTGTTACCCCGGAATTTGCCATAAAGCATTGCGATCAGGTCATTTTCATCCTCATAGCGGTTACGGAAGGAAAAATAGCCGTTGCCGCCTGTCTCCAGCATCGCATTCCTCCATTCCCGGATCGTCCCCGGCGGAGCTGGCTCCACATCATCCGGGTAATAGAGGATCGAGAAAAGCGTCCCGAAGGGCTTGCGGTCCCACGTCCGGTCCCCCAACTCCCCCACCATCCGGTCATACCAGTAACGCAGGCCGGGATGAAGGAACGGCGGGCAGAAGTAGAAGGCCATTCCGTAGGAGCCCTCGCCCCGGTGGTGATTGCTGTCATCCCCGAAATCGGGCTTGATGCCCAGATAACCCGGCCAGAGGTTCGGTATCCGCGCCGTCACCGAATAGACGGTCCAGAGTGCGTAGCCGGCCGCGGCCGGGGCCGCCTCCGCGGCCCGCGTAAACCCGTTCTTTTCAGCAGCGATGAGGAAGGGTCCGGTGAACGACCAGGGATACATCGTGTACCCGAGCGACTCGATATTGAATCCCCGGCTGTCGGGGCTGTCCCCCATGTTCTCGACCAGGTAGGTCTCAACTTTTTCAATACAGCCTTCGATGCGTCCATGGTCCCCGGCATCGAGCGACTCCTCAATCGCGAGGTAGATCAAACCGGCGGACGCGAAGCGGTTGTTCTGCCAGTTGGAGGCGGGGTTCCGGTTCTGCTCGGTACCCCCGTCAGTGTAGATCCGGTCGGCCTGGGCTTTCAGCTTCCGGCGGACCCGGTCCCGGAAGGCTTCCCCCCCCGGGTCCGCGGGGTCCGCCGGAGCCTGCCAGGAGATAGAAGAGTAGCAGAAATCATAGGCAAGGGCGACCGCACGACCGTGCCAGTAAAGGGCCAGGCCCTTGATGTTGCGGTCCCAGCCATGGGCGCTCCCGGTGTCGTTAATCCGCGCATTTACATAGCCCCGCGCTTTTTCCGCCCATGCCTCCTCGCCGGTGACAAGGTAGAGAAAGCCGCACTTGATGGCCGACGTGCTCTCCGCATACTGAACACTTGGACTGTCATCCATTTCCGCAAAGGCCTCGAGGTCCTCAAGCATCGACCGGTAGGGCTCGCGGGTCACCCGCTCCCGCAGATCAGGAATCCGTCCCGTTTCGAAGAGCAGACGCGGATGCGTCTCGCCATGGAGCATCAGCGCCGAAAGAAAAAAGAGGCAGGCAAACCGCCCGTAACGCGGTTTCAGGAGGGCGGGAAGGTGTCGTTTCATTTATCAGGCCAAAGCGTGAGCTTTGTTTCCTGATTCCGGAGAGTCGAGAGGGTTCAAGCCCCGCGACTTCATTTATCCGCACTCTGACGCAAAGTACCTCAAAGGAGCGCGTTGATTTCACGCTCAAGGGCGGCTTTCGACTGGTAACCGATGTGCTTTGACGCAATACGTCCCTCCCGGTCGATGATAAACGTGGTCGGAATGGAGCGAATACCGCCAAAGGCTTCGACCGTTTCCTGGTCGGCCATCAACACGGAGTAATTGATCCCCGTCTCCTCCACGAAAGCCTCGACGACCCCGGCTCCTTTCTGGTCGACCGAAAGGCCGACCACCCGGAGGCCCTTGCCCCCATAGGTCTCCTGCAGCTCAATGAATCCCGGAACCTCGCGCCGGCAGGGCGGGCACCAGGTCGCCCAGAAGGCGAGGATCGTAACCTCCCCTTCAAATTCGCTGGACTCAACCGGTCGGCCCTCAAGATTCCGGGCAGTCCAGGCAGGTGCCGGAGCAGCCGTATCCGCGAACATCCCGGCTGGCTGGGACAGGCCGACAAAGTCGGTCACCATGGCACAGGCACCGCAGGAACGGTTCATCCCTGAGACCACCACATAGCCGCCCAGGAGGACAACCACCGCCATCCCGACAGCATTACGTTTGAAGAAGGAAAAAAGGGTACTTTTTGTCTCGCTCATGATATGTTGAATATGCCAGCTAGGATGGCTCCAGAGACGCTTTTATTCCCGGATAGCAGGCGGGCGGCCCTTTTCCCTCGGAAATTCCCGACTCCCGTGTTGCCCCGGAAGGGGCTCTGTGACACCTTCCCACATGGATCTCAAGGGGAAAACCGCTCTCGTGACGGGGGGCGAACGCGGCATTGGCCGCGGCATAGTCGAGGAATTGCTTGACCGCGGCATGCGGGTCTGCATCGCCGGCTTGGATACCCCCTCCAGCGCGCAGACACAGGACGATCTCAATGCCGGGGAACGCCTCGTTTTCAAGGAGACAGATGTGCGGGATGAAGCCGCAGTGGCCCATGCCGTCCGGAGCACGGTTCAGGCTTTCGGTTCCCTTGACGCCCTCGTCGCCAACGCCGGAATTGCAGAAGCCCACTGCGGTCCCGTCGAATCCCTCTCCCTTGAAGAATGGAACACCGTTCTCTCGACAAACCTGACCGGACCTTTCCTCTGTGCAAAGCATGCCCTTCCCGAACTGCGTGCCGGAAGCGGGGGCTCCATTGTCCTCATCGCCTCCACCCGGGCCCTTCAATCGGAGCCTGACACGGCAGCCTACTCGGCCTCCAAGGGTGGAATGGTCGCCCTCGCCCATTCCCTTGCCGTCAGCTGTGGACCGGAGGTTCGGGTCAATGCCGTCTCCCCCGGATGGATCCATACGGCGGATTCCACGGAACTCCGGAAAGAGGATCATCAGCAGCATCCTGCCGGCCGGGTTGGAATGCCCCGGGACATCGCCTCCATGACTGCGTTTCTTCTCTCCGGGGAGGCCGGCTTCATTACCGGACAGAACCTCGTCGTCGACGGCGGCATGACCCGTCGTATGCGTTACCATCAATAATACGGCGGACCAGCACCTTTCCGGAGTTCAAAATACCTTATGCAGACCGGGAACAACAAGCCCACAATCGTCATGGCCGGGGCCACCGGATTTGTCGGAAGCGAGCTCCGGCGGGCCTTCCGCAACGACTACCATATTGTCTGCCTGACACGCTCCAGGGCGGGCCTCACAACCGCCCCGGGAAAAGCGGGCGAGGAGTGGCGGCGGTGCGACCTTTTCAGCCTTCTCGAGCTGGAAAAGGCTCTCCAGGGAGCCGACTACGCGATTTACCTCGTCCATTCCATGATGCCCTCGGCACGGCTCCTCCAAGGCACCTTTGCGGATCTTGATCTCATCATGGCGGACAACTTTGCCCGGGCCGCCCAGAAAAGTGGCCTCAAGCAGATCATCTACCTCGGCGGCCTTATTCCTGAAATGGATGAGCTCTCGCCCCATCTGGCCAGCCGCCTTGAGGTCGAGGAAGCCCTCGGCAGCGGGGCGACTCCCGTGACCGCCCTGCGCGCAAGCCTCATCGTGGGTCCGGGTGGCTCCTCCCTGCGTATTGTCATCAACCTCGTCAAACGGCTTCCGGTGATGATCCTTCCCGGCTGGACTCGTACCCGAACCCAACCCATTGCCATCGAGGATGTCGTTCGCGCCTTCAAAACGGTTGTTGGCAACCCTGCTTACCTTGGTCAGCACTTCGATATCGGTGGCCCAGACCGGATGACCTATCAGGAAATGCTCAGCCGCACCGCGAAAGCCCTCGGGCGCAAGCGTTTCTTCCTCAACGTACCGTTCTTTTCGGCCCGCTTGTCCAAACTCTGGGTAACCTTGCTGGGCGGGGCCTCGCGTTATCTGGTCGGCCCCCTTGTCGACAGCCTGCGTCATCCCATGGTCGCGTCCCCCAACCCTCTCCAGTCAATCGTGGAAAAGGGTTCCATCCCCTTTGATACAGCCCTCAAGGCCTCCATCAACCGGCAGGGCCAAACCGCTCCCAATCCCCGCGACCACATCCGGAAGCATGATGACCGCTCCATTCGCCAGGCCCGGCGGGTGCGCTCTGTCCAGAGAATGGTCCTCCCCCATGGGATGAGTGCGGAATCCATCCTCAGGGAATATTTCCGCTGGATCCCCGGGGTTCTCTTCCCTCTTCTTAAATGCTCATATCATGAAGGGGGAATCTGGCAGCTGGGAATCATTTTCCGCAAGTGGCGGCTCATCGAATTCACCCTTTCCCATGAGCGCAGTTCCTCCGCCCGCCAGCTCCTTTACATCACGGGAGGCCTCCTTGCCCGTCTCCAGAAAACCCCCGAAGGCAACCGCCGCGCACGCATCGAATTCAGGGAAATGCTGGACCGGCGCTGCCTCATCGTCGCCATTCACGATTACAGGCCCATGTTGCCCTGGTTTATCTACAGTCGCACCCAGGCCGTCTTCCACCTCTGGGTCATGCGTCGCTTCGGAATCCACCTGAGCCGCCTCAAAGACCGCTGATATAGCGCTCCAGATGCTCGATGCTGGCCTGCTGCATGGCAATGATGTGCCGCACAATGTCACCGATGCTGACTAACCCCTTCAGCGAATCTCCCTCCATCACCGCGACGTAACGGAAACGCCTTTCACTGATCAGGCGCATGCATTCGTCAATTGAGGTATCCGGATCGACCCGCGGGTAATCGCGGTTCATCGTGTCAAAGACCGGTGTGTGCCGGGACGTCTTTCCGTGGAGGACAATCTTGCGCGCGTATTCCCGCTCAGTGAGGATTCCAAGGAGACGTCCCTCTTCAAGGACAGCGACCGCCCCGACATCCTTTTCGGCCATGATCTGCAGGGCCTTGTAGGTGGATTGGTCTGGTCCGACAGCGTAGATTTCGGAGGATTTCTTTGCGGTTAGAAGATGTTGAGCAGTTGTCGTCATTAAGATTACGATTTTTTCCTGATCAAGGAACATTGTCAATCGACTAGTGCCTCATTGAGATAAGCGAAGAGAGAAAGTGAAAAACCGATTACCGGTGCTGTCATCCCCGCTCTCAAAAAACCAGTGACGCACCGCTTCCCCGTTCTCCGGATCCGTCCGGACCTCCGACCGGGAGGGCTCGGGATCCCACCGTTGCAGATCCTTGCTGGTGTGGACCTCGAGCACCACGTTATCCGCGACCGGGTTCCAGGGGAGCTGCAATTCCCAGCCGTCTTCATCCTCGCCGGCCCGGAGAACAACCGGGAATCCGCCTTCGGCACCATCGCTGCCAACGGGGGAACGCCCCAAAGCGTAGGCCCAGAGATTGGAAAGCCCGTCCCTGTCAGCATCGGCCTGCGGTTGCAGGTCCGCATGACGGGCCGCATCAGTGAGCATCTCCTGGGGAAAGGATTGCGCGACCCAGTCCCCATAGGAATTGCGCGGTTGTGAGGGCCGCGCCTTCAAAGTGACATTATCGATCTCGTTCACATACCAGGCGAAGTCCTTGAAGAAGTAGAGCCCAAAGGCAGTAATCTCATCATTGGGTAGGCGCTCGATGGGTACCGCGTCCCGAACGGAAAAGAGAATCGAGGGGTCAAAGCGTACCCAACCCGTCCGTGACCAGGGAATCGTATATTCCCGCCAGGTATCCCATCGGGTCTCGACCCTAAGCTCCCATCCAATGAACCATTCCCCGGCGATCCTTACCGCCGGGGCGACTTTGACCCGTTCGGGGCTTCCATCACTGGAATGAAAACTCAGGGCCGCAAGGTCCCACAGTTCGGTATCAACAGGGTATTCCTCCGTCCAGAGCATCCATTCCCCGGGACTGGCATTAAGGCCGTGCATCTGGTTCATCCACATATGGCCACAGGTCCCCGTTCCGGTCAGCTCGCTCCCCATCGGATTGGCATTCACTTTCGGCAACCAGGGTGCACTGTCATGCGGGTCACAGACAAGCGAGCGATGGGCGTTTCCGTCGAATTTGATTGCGGCGACCGGCTCCCCGTCAAAGCGCATCAGGTTCCAGCCCACGATGTCGGGACCCATTTCCCCGGCCGCATTTGAGGACCGCGAGAAATTCTCCCGGTAAATCACCTCCTCCGGTTCGCCGCTTTCCATCGGCTCAATGACAATGCGCTGGGTTGCTGTTGTGAAGAGGCCCTCCTCATCCCATACCGTCAAAGCCAGTTCATGTGTCCCAATGCCGAGGGCAACGGTCTGTTCCACCGCAGGACCTTCATAGAGAACACGGTCCGCAACCCCGGTTGTCCACCGGTAGCGGACGATCTCCCCGTTCGGACTGCTGGAGGCCGCCCCGGTCACCCGGACAAGGCCAAACCAATCATTGCTTGCCGGAAGGGCCAGCCCCGGGCCCGGGTCGGCTTCCGGCCGGGCTTTTCCCTCGATTACGCTAACGGCGACGGAGTCGCTGGCATGATTGCCTGCCTTGTCGAGAACCAGGAGTTCAAGCAGGTATTCGCCTTCCGGAAGAAAGAGGTGGGATTCCGGCAAGCGGCTCACCGAAAGGACATCCGTGCCCTCCATCCAGACGTAAAGGAGCGGTGCTTCCTCCGGATCCCGGGACCGGCTGGCATCGAGCCGAAGCGGTGCCTGTCCCTCGAGGAGAATACTGGCGGACTGGTCCTCCCCGGCATCGGCGACCGGGGACAGGTTATTCTGGTGGATCACCCGAAACCAGTCCAACTCCGCCTGGCCCGGATCTCCCTCACCGTTATCACGGCCATTCCAGAAGAGACGGATCCCTTCAAAGTCCTCAAAATACCGGTACAGGGGGGCCTCGCTTTCCCGCGGCAGCGGCATGACAGCCTTCAATTCGTCTTCCTCAAGAAACCCGTTGTCGTTGTCATCCCGCCAGAGTTCCTGCCGGTCAGGAAGTATACGGTAGCGGAAGGAGGTGAAATCCGCCGATGCCATGCCCTCCCGGGTCTTGATCCAGCTGTTGGCCGGAAAATCATCCCCGGATCCCGGCACAACCTGACCGGCTCCGGAGACAAATCCGGGAAGCCACCATTCGGCCGTGCGCTCGTACTCCCCTTCCGCAACCATGCCGCCACCATATTGCAGAAAGGAGGAACCAGCCCGCGTCGTGCTGTTGCGCAGACGAACATGATAAGCCGGGCGGGCCCACCATTCCCTGCTGAAATCACGGACCCGCGAACCCGGTTCCCCCTCCGGTGTGAGGTCGAGCCCCCCTTCCGGATAATCATGGTTGAGCAGAACAAGGAACCGGCCCGCTTCCCCGCTTTGTTCCGTCTGCTGTGGCCAGCGAAGACGGAAATCAACGGTCAACTCGCTGCGCCCGTGCCGGACCGGATCCTCAAACCGGTAATCGAGCGCAGTGAAGGTCTTGAGGTCCGTCAGCCCCCCATACCGGGTATGGCCAAGGGTGCTCCGTTCCCCGGAACGGCGGAGACGGACCACGCCCGCCCTCCATTCAAAGGCGGATCCGTGCGCGGGAGGGTTGCCCCAGCGGGGAACGACGGACAGGTCCTTCCAGAGCGACGCCCCCTCGTGGTCAAAGTTGTCCTCTAAAAGGATGCGTCCCGGTAAATCCACACCGGCCTGCCGTGAAACCAGTCTCACCCCGTCCTTCTCACGCACCAGCTCAAGATCCAGCCCGGTTCGGTCTTCCAGTTCCCAGTTTCCGGAAATGGACGGAGCCTCGGCGAGGATCCATTCGCTGCCCGGCGGCGGGAGGTATTCCGGAAGCCGCTCGATAACCAGCTTTCCTCCGGCAAAGAGCGGACCGGTGGCCTCAATCGCCGGTTCCTGAATCCCCTCCCTCAAGAGCAGCTCCAGGCGGCTCTCGGTCCCAAACTGGGCCAGGCCTCCGTTTTCAATCCGCATCCGACCGTTCAGTAACAGCGTCCCCTCCAGAAGAAGCGACTGGATCGCACCCTCCGTCTGCCATTCAAGCTCTGCCCCGCTGCCGACTTGTATCGTCAGTTGGGCTCCCTGGACCGTGCCGTCAAGGGCATGTCCGGTTGCCGGATCACTTCCCATGACAAGGGTTCCCTCAAGGACCTCAAAATAGGCCCCCCGGGCATAGGACTGCTCGCCCTTCAACACCAGGGCAGCGGAACCCTTTTTCGTGACAGTGGCGGGACCAAGGACACTCCAGCCATTACGCGCGGTATAGTCCGGGCTGGGTTCGCTCACCCCGGCATGGACAAGGTCCGCCTCTGTCACCAGCTCCATGCTCTGGAATATCCAGACCGCTCCCGGATAAACCTGGTCTTGCGTCCGTACAATCCAACGGGTACCGGGACGGTTTTCAAAGACAAGATGACCGTTCGTCTGGGCTGTTCCGTCCGGTCGGGGTCGATATCCAAGGGGCAGGCTTGCCGAGTCGTGGCTGATGAAGGTGCCCGCTCCCATCCGGATCGATCCCAGTCCATCCCGGACCAGGCCACCGTCCGTGTGGTCGGCGACAAAGCCTTCCGCCAGTTCAAGGATCCCGCTCCCATCCCCGGCCACCCAGAGTTGAAGGGTGAAAAAACCCTCCTTGATAAAATGCATCCCCGCAGCCTCCGTAATCCGGAAGTGACCTCCTTCATCGAGATGAAGCCAGGATAGGATGCTCCCCGAATCACTGAACCAGTCCCCGGCAAAGTCAACCCTGCCCGCCTTGCCCCTTACCCCGACCAGCGGGGATCCTCCCAGAATGGGACGGATCTCCGCCTCAACAGTCCCGGGCCCTTGAGGAAGAAAAATCAGTCCCCTGTCCCTCAGGGCCGCCGCCGCGGGATACCCATCCGCGTCCGCTCCAATCACCCCCTCGAAGCCGAACCAGGGGCGTCCCTGAATTCCCGCCACCTCGAGGGCGTCGCCGCTGTCGTTATCCAGGAGGAGAAGGTATTCGGGAACCGCAAAGGCAAGGTCCGAAGCCGAATGTTTCCCCATGATTTCAAGGGTTTCCGCCGGACCCGGGAACTGGAGATTGCCCCCGCTCTCAAAACCCGTCCGCTGGCCACTTTCATCCATCCAGTTCGGACTTGAAGCATCCCAGACCGCGTCTTCGGCGCTTCCCGCTGGCGGATTCCACGTCAATTCAGCAGCCGGCCAAAGGGGAAGGGAGGCAAGTGAGAAAACGACGGCCGGGAGGTACCGGAAGGCTTTCGAAAGGGAAGGTTGAATCATCGGGGTCCTGTGGAGGGGTAAGTGCTGCGCAACTGTACCCCGGACTGGCAACCCTCGACGAGTCAGGCTTTTGTCACTCCCGGGACGTTATGCGCCACGACCCGGAAGGGTTCCCGTCTTCATCGCGCCTGCAGACGGACTTTTTCAAGTCCCGATTGCCGGCAGGTATCCATGATAAAGGTCACTTTCCGCAGCAGGCTGTTCTCATCCGCCATGATGATTACCGGCGTCTCCGGGCTGAGGCGGGCCACCTCCTCGATTCGCTCCACAAGCGGCTCTTCCTCAATGGGTTCCCCGTTGAGAAAGTACTGTCCCTCCACGTCTACCCCGATCTGCACGCTGTCTGTCGGTTCCTCGCGCCCCGCGGATTCAATTTTGGGCAGGGTCAGGTTCAGCATGGTCAGGTTGCGGAACTGCATCGAGACAAGGAAAAAGAAAATAAGCACCACCAGAACGTCCACCAGCGGAACGATGTTGATCTCGGCCTTGCGCCGCCGACGCTTCGGAATGACGCTCATGTATGCTTTCCGGATTTTTTCATTTCCGAAATAAGCCGCTCCACTCCAACCTCCAGAAGAGCTTCATACGTATCCACACGGCGGTTCAGGAAACTGTTGAAGGCCAATGCCGGGATGGCGATTGAAAGACCAAGGATAGTCGTCGTCAGGGCCATTGAAACGCCTTCGACAAAGGACGCCGGATCAGGTAATCCCGTCTCCGGACTGATCTGGCTGAAAACCGTCACCAGGCCCGTGACCGTCCCCAGCAGGCCCAGCAACGGCGCCGCGCTGACAACAATTTCAAGGATGAACAGGCCCCGCTCCATCCGTGTGACCTGCAGCCGGGTAAACGCTTTCAATTGCTCGGCATCAAGCTTACCGGAGTGGTAAAAGCCCAGAATTCGTCCAGCCACTGAACGGGAATCACCCTGTGTCGGAATGCTCCCCTGGCTGAAGGCATAGGCATACTCCCGAGGAATAATGCAGCTTTCCCGGAGGGCGAAGAGCCGCTCGATGATGATGATCATCGCCAGAACAGAACAGAGCCCGAGCGGCCAGGCGAAAATTCCGGCATTGTCTATGAGCTCCTGCATCTCGGGCCCCTATCTGCCGGTCATGTAGGGAAGGCTCGAGGCCACGGCCTCCACCTCTTCCTCATGGCTGAGGAGATCCTGCAGGGGATCCCACTTGCCGTTGGTGAGGGCATTGCGTGCCCCTTCCCGGATTTCGCAGGGGATGCATTTCCCTCCATCAAAGCGAATCTCTTTTTTCACGATATCAATTGTGATCGGCAGCTCCGGGTCCGCATTCACGGCCGCCCGCAACACGTCAAGGTCCTTCCCGTCCGCCGTCACACAGGGCATGCCCAGCTGGATCGAGTTGCCAAAGAAAATCTCCGCGAAACCCTCCGCGATCACCGCCCGGAATCCGGCCCGGTAAATAGCCTGGGGAGCGTGCTCACGGCTGCTTCCGCAACCAAAGTTGCTCCCGCTGATGAGGATGCTGGCCCCGGCAAAACGGGGATCGTTGAGCGGGTGTGCCCGTTCAGTCCCATCCTCGTTCCGGCGGACGTCGTAGAAGACGTACTCGCCCAGGCCGTCAAAGGTGACGCACTTCATGAAGCGCGCCGGGATGATCCGGTCGGTGTCAATATCGTCTCCATTGACAGGTACGCCCCGTCCGGTGACTTCGGTGATTTTTGCCAGTGACATGGTAATCTCCTTTGTCGCCTTAAACGCCCGCAGGTTCAAGAATTCCAAAAACCTCACGCGCGTCGGAGACCTCGCCAGTCACCGCCGCCGCCGCCACCATCAGGGGACTCATGAGCAAGGTCCGACCGGTCACACTTCCCTGTCGTCCCTTGAAGTTGCGGTTGCTCGAGCTGGCGCAGATCTGGTCGCCAACGAGCTTGTCCGGGTTCATCGCAAGGCACATCGAGCACCCCGCGCCCCGCCATTCAAATCCCGCTTCCTTGAAGATCGTGTCCAGCCCGAGATCCTGCGCGATGCGGGACACCGCCTGGCTTCCGGGAACACAGATCGCCTGCACATCCGGATGCACCGTGCGCCCCTTCAGGTAGCTCGCCACTTCCTTGAGGTCACTGAGGCGGCCGTTCGTGCAGGATCCAAGGAAAGCCACGTTGATGCGGGTCCCGCGAATGGGCTCCCCTCCCTTGAATTGCATGTGTTCCAGCGCCTCCTCGATCGCCGCACGCTCGCTGGCGGTGTTACCCTCCTCGGTCCGGGGTATCGCCTGATCAATGAAAACACCCTGTCCCGGATTGATTCCCCAGGTGACCGTCGGCGCAATCTCCTCCGCCCGGATCGTCACCTCGTCGTCGTAGACACAGTCCTCATCCGAGGCAAAGGACTTCCAGCGCTCCACCGCTGCCTCCCAATCCCTCCCGTGAGGGGCATAAGGGCGCCCCTTGAGGTAGGCGAAGGTCGTTTCGTCCGGATTGACATAGCCCGCCCGGGCTCCGCCTTCAATCGACATGTTGCAGACGGTCATCCGCTCTTCCATCGAGAAATTGTCAAAGACTTCCCCGCCGTATTCATAGGCGAACCCGGTTCCTCCGTTTACTCCGAGGGTCCGGATGATGTGCAGGATGACGTCCTTGGCATACACGCCCGGGGCAAGCTTGCCATCCACATTGATACGCCGGACTTTCAATTTATTCAAGGCCATCGTCTGCGTCGCCAGGACATCCCGCACCTGGCTGGTCCCGATCCCGAAGGCAATGGCCCCGAAAGCTCCGTGGGTCGAAGTGTGAGAATCCCCGCAGGCAATGGTTGTTCCGGGCTGGGTGATGCCCTGCTCCGGGCCGACAATGTGCACGATTCCCTGCATCCCCGTCGTCGTGTCGAAAAACCGGATCCCGTGCTCCTCGCAGTTGCGCCGCAATTCCTCGATCATTGCCTGCGCCAGGGAATCGCTGTAAGGTTCCCGTATCTCGTTGGTCGGGACAATGTGGTCCACCGTCGCGAATGTCCGTTCCGGGTACTTTACCGGAATGCCCTTTTCCGTGAGCATCCCGAAGGCCTGCGGACTGGTCACTTCGTGGATGAGATGCGTCCCGATCAGGAGTTGTGTCTGACCGTTCGGCAAATCGCAGACCGCGTGCGCGTCCCAGACTTTTTCAAATAAGCTTTTTCCCATGTGTACAGTTGTGTTTTGACCGTTTACTTTGTTGAGAGAACCTGTCTCAATAAGCAGCCTTTCGTCAACCCGCTAATCGATTAAATCAACTGCCCCTGCCGGAAATGCCGAGGAATTGCATTTGCCACGATCAAATGACTCCCCCAACTTCCTTGGCATAAAATGGAAACAGAGGTTGCGCAATCGAGGGAACAGGAACCTGTCATCCAGTTTTCCGTCTTCGCCGACAATAAAGTCGGTCGTCTCAACGAGCTGATCCAGCGCATCGGGCACCGGGACATCCACATCATGGCCCTCTCCCAGCTCGATTCCACGGAATGCACCATCATGCGGCTGGTCACGGATTACCCGGAGCCCACCCGAGCCCTCCTGAAGGAACAGGCCTTCGCGTTCTCCGAGTGTGAAATCCTCGCCGTCGAGGTGGACACGGAAGCTGACCTTAAATTCATCACCTCGGCCCTCCTCGAAGCCGAAATCAACATCCACTACCTCTACCCGTTTATCAGCCGTCCCCGCGAGCGCTGCGCCCTTGTCCTCAATGTCGAGGACATGGAATTTGCCCGCGAGGTCCTTCAGGCCCGGCAGATACACTGCCTGGACCGGAACGATATCGCCCGGTGATCCCCGCTGCCGGGGTGCCCGCGCATGCCCGCAGGGCCTTGCGCCACCTGCTCGGCCTAATCTTCGTCGCCGTCGTCCCCTATTGCTTCCACCGGACAACCTTCAAGCGCCTCCATGCACTGCTCAATGTCTTCCTCGGTCTCCGGCTGCTTGAAGACATAGGAATACCCTCCGTCCTCATTACGGGTGAAAAAATCAGGTGCGGTCTCGCGGCATAGATCACAATCGATGCACTGCTCATCGACGTAGAATTTTCCCGCGACATTTTCCGGCCATTTATCGTCCTTATCTGCCATATAAGGTGAAAGAGTGTCGATTTTCAGAGGGTGTCAAGGAGATCGCACAGGTTTGGAAGGGAAATACTTGATCCGGTGGCATTCCCGATATCATAGTTCTCTCACGGCCCATGAGCATTTATAATCGCAGCTACATGCGCGGGAATCCAGCGCCATTCCAGCCCAGTCCATGGGCGGTGAAGTCCATTCTGATCGCTCTCGTGGCCGTCTTCCTCGTTCAGAACATCCTCCGCCACTGGCTGGGAAGCCAGTTCCTCGAGCTGAACTTTGCCCTCAATCTGCAGCGTGTCTCCGAAGGCTGGATCCATACCCTCCTGACCTACGGTTTTCTCCATTCCACCGAGGGAGCCCTCCCCTGGCACCTCGTTTTCAACGGACTCATGCTCTATTGGTTCGGACGGGAAATTGAGGCCCGGCTGGGGTCCGAACGCCTTCTTGAATTCTTTATCCTCTGCATCCTCTCCGGCGGGATTGTCTGGAGCTGCATCCACTTTCTCACCGGTCAGGCCGCCTCTGTCCTTGGAGCCTCTTCCGGTGTCTTCGGCGTGCTTTACCTCTTTTGCCGCTTCCGGTGGAACATGAACATGGAATTCATGTTCCTCCCTCTCCGCTTCACCGGCCAGCAACTCTTCTGGGTCCTTTTCGGCTTCCAGATGTTTTTCCTCCTCTTCGCCGAGATTCCCGGCACAGGCGGCAGCGCGACCGCCTATTCCGCCCATCTCGGAGGTATCCTCGGGGCCTTCCTCTATGAGCGACACCTCATTTTCCGCCCCAGCCTGACCTCTTTCTTCCGGAGAAACGCGACCCCCGAGATCCAGAAACCCCGCTGGGAAAAACGCGCCGCCGCCGTCAAGGCAAGGACCGGTGACAAATTCAAGGTCAACTTCAGCAATCGCGGCGACCTGCGACACGAGGTCGACCGTATCCTCGACAAAATCAACGACAAGGGATTCGGAGCCCTCAGCGAAGAGGAAAAACGCCTCCTCGACAAAGCCAAGGACATGCTCTGATAACGGCTTCCAGCCTCACCTCCCGCTCGTTGCCCGCACCCTCACCCGGTCCCCCCCGTCCGTGTCTTACCGGTCTCGGTCGCCGAAGTATCGACCCCTTGGACGTGGAAACGGGCCTCAGTCCTTCGTCCGCTTCAGGTAATCCGTGATAACCGGATCGCGCTGAATCTCACCTTTCCCGCAGGAACAGTTATGACTGCACTTGCCGCTGCTGCGAAGCGAACAGATAAACCGCCGTCCAAGAAAAAAGAGCACCAGGAGGACGATTCCGTAAATGATCAAATGTTGCGGGGAAAAGGGCATGGCTCAAGGGTTCGGAATGAATCAGGAGAATCCCAGCAGGTGTCCTCCCTGATACACAAGGAAAGCCATTGCCCACGCAAAGGCAAACATATAGGCAAACTGAAACAGGGGCCAGCGCCAGGATCGGGTTTCCCGCCGCACAATGGCCACTGTGCTCACACATTGCAGCGCAAAGACAAAAAACATCAGCACACTCAGGCAGGTCAGGGGCGTGAATAATCGACTTCCGTCCGCTCGCCGGGCGTTGCGGAAGGCCACCACGATGGAATCATTTTCCTCCGCTTCAACCCGGTAGATAATCGCCATCGTGGAAACAAAGACTTCCCGGGCGGCAAAGGAGGAGAGAATCCCCACCGTGATCTGCCAGTCATAGCCAAGGGGGGCAAAGGCCGGCTCCAGGGCCTTCCCCAACCGACCCGCAAAACTGTGTTCCAGCTGGGAATCCGTTCCCACCGCCTCCCCGGCATCCTCCACAAGGACCTCACGCTCCCCTTCGGGAACCTCCTCGAGGTGCGGATAATTCATCAGGAACCAGAGCACGATCGAAAGCGCGAAAATAATCGTTCCCGCCCGCTTCAGGAATGTCCAGGCCCGGTCCAGCATTTCATGAAAAACACTCTCCCAGCGCGGCAGGCGATAGGACGGCAACTCCATCACCGAGGAGGGACTCGGTCCCTTCAAAAGGGTCTTCCGGAATACCCAGGCAAAGCCAAGGGCCACAAAGGTTCCCAGAAAATAGAGCAGCAGCAGTATCAAGCTCTTTTTCACGGCGTGGCCCTCGTCATGCGGCAGCATCGCCGCAATCATCACCAGGTAGACCGGCAGCCGCGCCGAACAGGTCATGAAAGGGGCCACCAGTATCGTCACCATCCGCTCCTTCGGCGACTCGATCGTCCGGGTCGCCATGATTCCGGGTACCGCGCAGGCATAGGAACTGAGCAAGGGAATGAAAGACCGTCCGTGCAGCCCCACTTTGCTCATCATCCGGTCGAGTAAAAAGGCCGCCCTCGCCATGTAGCCAGTCGATTCAAGAAGGGCGATGAAAAAGAAAAGAAAGAGGATCTGAGGCAGGAAAACCATCACCCCGCCCACGCCGCCAAAGACGCCATCCACCACCAGGTCACGCAGCGGCCCCGCCGCCAGCGAATCGCCGACCCGGCCCCCAAGCCAGGCAATCATGCCATCCAGTCCCTCCATGAAGGGTACCGCAAGGGTGAAAATACTGTAGAACAGCACTCCCATCACAAGGGCCAATACCGGGAATCCGATCAGGGGATGCAGCAGGATATGGTCCGCCCGTTCCGAGAGCGTCGCCTTGCCAGGATCATACCGCTTGACGCAGTCCCGCATCACCTCCCCAATCCAGCCATACCGGTGCGTGATCCATTCACTTCGCCAACCGGGTATCTCCCGGTCAAAATGCCGCTGCCACGCCAGTACCTGCTCCCAAACCGCTTCCCCGAGACCCGGATCCTCGTCACAGGACAGGAGCAGCCGCGCTTCCCCCCGCGCCAGCAGAGAGTCCGCCGTGTCCCGATGCCGGAACAAGGGGACAAGGTCCTCGATCGCCTTGTCCACAAGGGGCGGCTTCTCCATGTCCATCGCCGGCACCGGCAAGGGATGCTGGCTCAGGGCCAACCGCAGCTCCATGATCCCAACCCCGTTCGCCGCCTCACAGGCCACCACCGGAACCCCGAGACGACGCGAAAGCTTCTCCACGTCGATCCGCATCCCCCGACGCCGGGCCACGTCCATCATGTTCAAGGCCACTATCGTCGGCAATCCCAACTCGATTACCTGCGTCGCCAAATACAGGTTCCGCTCCAGATTGCTCGCATCCACACAACAGATCACCGCCGTCGGCTCCGGCAATACACTCACCCGCCCCAACAGGCCTTCCACCAGAATCTGCTCGTCCGGTGAACGCGCATTCAAACTGTAACTCCCAGGCAGATCAAGGATGCGGATCGGATGCCCGTGCTGGGAGTAAAAGGTCCCCTCCTTCCACTCCACCGTCACCCCGGGGTAGTTCCCCACCTTCTGGCGCATCCCCGTCAGCGCATTGAAAAGGGTCGTCTTCCCCGAATTCGGGTTCCCCACCAGCGCTACGAATGCCGGATCCGTGTTCAAGGCCTCAATGCAGTGAAATCCCGATCCCAGCCGCCTCCGAGGACCGCAGGGATAAATGAAATCCTCGTACCTCCACCTCCAGCGGGTCCCCCATCGGCGCCCGACGGACAAACCTTACCTGCGTCCCAGGCAGTATCCCAAGCTCCATCAATCGCAGCCGCTGCCCTTCCTCTCCCCCTATTTCCGCTACCCTCCCCGTCTGGCCAGGTCGAAGCTCCGCCAGTGATAAGACCGTCTTCATACCCTCACTTTCCGCCAACTCAGCCCTCACGTCAACTTCTTATTGAGACTGGTTCACAAATTAGCCGGGCTTTCGCCAATCGCCTTTTCTTCTTGTTTTTTTGTGCAATCGGGTGCAACATAAACCCATGTTCCCCGCCTTCCGCTCCCGTCCGCCCCGACCCCCCGCCACCGCCACCGCCACCGCCTTCCACGCCCCGGGCCCGGCAAAGGGGCCGGCTTTCCAAAAAAAATTGCACTACTGTGCATTTTATTATTGCCCTTATGCTGGTTTATGCTGAATATTTGCAACTCATCATTCGTTCCCCTGCGCTTCAACCCTCCATCCTGTAGACCCCACCCATGAGACGATTGCCAAAGACGCCCGCAAGCCCGCTTCCGGTGATCCTTGCAAGCCTTTTTCCGCTTTTTGCGGTGACCGCGGAAATACCGGAAGGCTATGTCCTGAAGTGGTCGGACGAGTTTTCCTATGAAGGGGCCCCGGATCCGGAAAAGTGGACCCACGAGACCGGTGGCGGGGGCTGGGGAAATGCCGAGCGCCAGATTTACACCGATGAACGGGCCAACTCGCGTGTTGAAGACGGCCAACTGATCATTGAAGTCCGCCAGTCGGAGGGAACGCGTTCCCCTGTCTACACCTCGGCGCGGCTGATTACGCGGGAAAAGGCCCAGTGGCAATACGGGCGCATGGAGGTGCGGGCCCGGATCCCGAGGACCACGGGGACCTGGCCGGCGATCTGGATGCTGGCCGCGGACAACCTCTTCAGTTCGAGCCAGTGGCCGGACAACGGCGAAATCGACATCATGGAGGCAGTGGGCTACGAGCAGGACCCCCTCTTCAAGGAAATCATCGGGGACGACCGGTTGGAGAACATCCACGGCACGGTGCACACCCTTGACCGGCATGGCGGGAATGCAATCGGCGGAAGCACCTTTCTCCCGGACAGCTCAACGGCCTTCCACACCTATGCCCTCAACTGGACGGAGGACCGCCTTGAATTCGAGGTCGATGGCGAAATTTATCACACGCATCACAAATCGGATGTAATTTCCCAGCGCAATCCCCCGGAGGATATCTCTCCTTTCTGGCCTTTTGACCAGCGGTTTTTCCTTATCCTCAATGTGGCTGTCGGCGGTACATGGGGCGGGCATTTCAACACCGGCCTCTACCCACAATCGCCTTACGGGGCCGACGGCATCGACGAGGACGGGGAATGGCCCCAGCAGATGGTCGTCGATTACGTCCGTTTCTATGGTCCGGAAGAGGAACCCCTTGAAACAAGCCCGGTCCCCGGAACGGTGGAGGCCGCTGAATTGGACCGCTCGGAGGGAATCCTTATCGAAGTCGCCAGTGGCACCCCTTCGCCTCACACCCTGAGTGATATCGATGCCGGGGACAGCGCTGAATTTGACCTTGAAGTCGCCAGGGCCGGAACCTACTCCGTAACCGCCTCCGTTGCCACTCCAGCAGGCGGGGCCAGCGTTACGCTTTCCGTCGCCGACAGCGGAGCTGCAACCCTTCCCGTGCTCCTGCCGGACACGGACGGCTGGGCCAACTGGGAATCCGTTGCCCTCGGTGAGCTCCAACTTGAGGCCGGAATCAACACCCTTCGCCTGGCCACGGACACCGGCGGCTTCAACCTTTCCTCGCTCACCTTTGCCTCCGCGGACAGCCTCACCTGGAAAGGATGGCCCGTCAGTGCCACGGGCGACCTCGACACCGGTTCCTCGCTCGGCTGGATAAATGTCAGTGAGGATCCCTGGATCTGGTCCTATTCGCTCGGGTCTTTCATCTACCCGGCCTCAGCCGGAACCCCTGAATTCAGCACCGGGGCCCAGTGGCTCTACATCGCCCGCTGAGGCCCTTCCGCCATCACTCTCAATAACCCAAACCCATGGACACAATATCATGAATAAAAAAATCACTACACTTGCGGCCATCAGCCTCTCCTTCGGCACGCTGGCCCTTGCCAACACACCCCTCCTTGAAAACACCGAATTCGATGGTTTTGACAACTGGATCATCGGCTCCAACATCTTCACGGGGAACACCTGGCAGGCTTTTGTGACCGCCCCTGATGCCTATCCCTTCGAGGAACGCGTGGCCCCCGAGGGCGACGGCTTTGTCTTCAATTCCTGGGACGACGGCGTCAGCGATAAAATCGAAACCTTCCTCTTCCAGGAATGGGGAGCCGGTCCCGCCGGAAGCCCGACGGCAACCGAATTCGAAACCGGGGATGTCATTGTCTTCCGGGGCTCCGCCAGCGCCACCAAAAGCGATCCCAGCGACGTTGTCGCCCGGGCCTTCATCAAAACCCTCGGCTTCGTCAACGATCTCGCCTTCCAGCTCAAGGATGAATACACGGTCTTCTTCCCGCTGACGGAAGACCTGCAGGACTTCGAACTGTCCCTGACCTTCCCGGACCTCGAAGTCGACGACAGCCTCCAGGTAATCCAGATTGGCTTTGAAATCACGACCTCCTTCGACGGCACCAACATGGACAGCGGCGAGATCTTCTTCAAGGACCTTGAAGGCTTCATCGAAGGCGACGGAACAGGTATGGAATGGCTCGGTATGCCCATGGACGAGGACGGCTGGGTCAATACCGGGGACTGGATGGGCTGGGTCAACGCCGGCGATGCCCCGTGGGTGATCAGCGCTACCCTTGATAAGTACGTCTTCGTTGACGAAAGTTCCGTCACCGAAAACGGCGGCTGGGTCTACATTCTCGGAGAGTAAGCCCCTCGCCTGCTTCATTCCCCTCCTTATGGGGCGGCCGGCCATCCCGGTCGCCCCCTCTTGAGCCATAACTTTTTACCTCCAAAGATCCGATGTACAAATCACTCCTGTCCCCGAAATCCTTTTTGCCTCTCACCGTGATCCTGGCCGCGGTGCTTCCTGGGCTCGCACAGTCCGACAACGACGCTTCCGAAGACGACCCCGTCTTCGAGCTCTCGCCTTTTGAAGTGTCCACTTCAGAGGACAGCGGCTACTACGCATCCAATGCCATTTCCGGGTCCCGCATCAATGTCCCCATCCAGGATATGCCCCTCACCATTGAGGTCGTAACCTCCGAATTCATTCAGGATACCGGGGCCACCGACCTCCGCGAATCCCTCAAGTACAGTTCAGGGATTCTCCTCCAGTCCCAGAATGACGCCTTCGGCCTCAACGACAACGTGGGCAATGTCAACAATCCCGAGGGAGCCACGGGGGACAAGAGTGACTCGGGTTTCAAGATCCGCGGGTTTGTCGTTGAAAACACTCTCCGCAACGGCTTTCGCCGGCAGCACGCCACCGACACCATCAACATCGACCGTATCGAGGTTATCCGTGGCCCCAGCGCCCTCCTTTACGGGGTCGGCAACTTCGGCGGTGTCGTCAATTATTTGCCCAAATCCCCCCTTCCCGAGGCTCGTCAGGAGGTCGCTGTCACCTTTGGTTCGGATGCCTTCCGCCGGGTCACCGTCGATTCGACAACCCCCCTTCCCATCGAAAGCCTCAGCTATCGCCTGACCATGGCCTACGAGGAACGTGAGGACTGGACCGACCTCTTCAATCATGAACACTTCTTCGTCTCCCCGCTCCTCGAATGGCGGCCCTTCAAGAACACGACCCTCACCTTCGATCTCGAATACGGAGAGGCCGAGGATAACGCCATCGGCTTCAAGAGTGTCCGCACCCCTACGGTTGAAGGGATCCCCATCTTCGAGACCGACCGCCTCGAAACCTTCGGCTTCCTCGAATTCGAAGGCAAGGATCCAAGAACCTTCCGCTGGTCCGGTCCCGACACCTTTATCGATACCGAATCCCTCAATGCCAATCTTCAGTGGCAACAGGGCATCACGGACAACCTCAATTTCATGGTCGGCTACAATTACTCCGACGTCACGTTTGATGTCCTCGACGTCTTCGGCGGTCTCGCCGTCAATGCCTCCAACGCCCGTGCCCAACCCTTCAAGAACACCATTACCGCCCGCCAGGTTATTGACGGAAAGTCGACCGACGTCGTCGTTGATGTCGAGGACACCGTGTTTCAATACGTCTGGTCCGGATCCCTCGAAGAGAATGAATGGCACCAGGCTCGCGCCGAGCTCAACTATTCGCGACGTATCTTCGAGGCCAGCAACTGGTTCGAATCCGAACACAACTTCCTCCTCGGCTACTCTTTTGAACAGCTGACCCGCGATGTTGTCGTCTCCCGCACCACAGACAGTCCCGACGGCGACAACTTCATGTACAAGGATCCCACCGACAGCAGCTATATCCGCTTCGGGACCCGGGCCGACGGATCGCCGGACTTTCCCTTCCTTCCCGATGAAGTTTCTGGAAATGTATCTGAAAACGAGGGGATCTACCTTGTCTATTCAGGGCGCTTCCTGAAGGACCGGCTCTACGTCGTCGCAGGATTGCGTGAAGACACCAGTTCATCCAAGGACGGCTACTTCGGCCTCCTGAATTCGCGTGCCGGCATCCAGACCTTTCCCGATTCCGAGGTCACCAAGAGCACCACGCAGTTTGGTGTCAGCTACGAGATCCTCGATGGGCTAACCGTATACGCCCTCCAGTCCGAGGGCGTGGAACCGAATTTCGACGGGCAGCGCGATGGAAGCGGGCGCGCCCTCGATTCCTCGGTTGCCGAATCCAAGGAATTCGGCGTCAAGGTCAACCTCTGGGAAGGCAAGGTCGCGGCCAGCTTCAGCAAATTCAATATCGAGCGCGATGGGCTGCCTTTCAGCTACTGGTGGGGCCCCGCTCCGGTACGTGGTGAGTTTCGCCGGGACGATGACATCATTTACCGCATGGAGGAGTGGAATGTCGATGTGAACAGCGACAATCGCTACCTCAATGCCGCTCTCGATGAGTGGAATGAAGCCAAGGACACCGGTGCCGTCTACGAAAAAGAGAGCGAGGATGGACGCAGCACCTTCACTTACCTCAACGCCTCCACTCCTGAGGGAGCCGCTTTCCTCGACCGGGTATTTGAGGAACTCAATGCTGAATTCGCCCTCCCCCGCGACGAGCGGACGGACAATGATCCCTGGGCCGGCTGGCTCTTTGGCGGATTTGACGACCCCGAAGTGAATACCGCCTCTGAAGACTGGTCCAGTGGCGATTTCTTCCAGACCATTTCTGACGAGTCTGACGGATGGGAACTGCAGATGACCCTCACCCCGACCGACAATTTCCAGCTCGTCCTCACCTATTCCAATGTGGAACGGGAGATCATCAGTCCCGGAAATTTTGTCAGCTTTGACTATGCCGAAGACAACTGGGACCGCTGGGCCCCCTGGTACTTTCCCAACGCCAACTGGGGACTTGCCGGCGTCCCCGTCGAGGATGTCTATCCGGGCGGTCCCGCTGAAGGCCTTCCCAATCGTGACACCTCCACCTGGACCGGCGTTGGCTGGGGCAAGGGCGAGGCCCTTGACGACACCCCCGAGCACGTTTTCTCATGGTGGGGCACCTACCGCTTCCAGGATGATTTCATGAACGGCCTTCAGCTCGGTCTCGGCGGCCAGTGGGAAAGTGAGCGCGAATATGCCTCCGCCTTCACTTCCGCCGGGCAGCGCAAGCAGAACGAAACAGGCACCTCCATCAAGGCCCTCACGGATACCCGCCTGACCATCAACGCCATGGCCAAGTATTCCTGGAACATCCGCGAACGCTACGATGCCTATGTCCAGTTCAACGTTGATAACCTCCTCGATGACACCGACCAGTACGGCTTTATTTATGCTCCCGGCATCTCCTGGAAGCTGAATATGGGCGTCACTTTCTAGCCCGGCCAGAGATGGGCTTCCTGAAACCTGCGCCGACGGCGCCGCGAGACCGGATATCCGTACCCCGGAGGGTCGTCTACGGCCTCGGGGCACTCGTCAACAACCTCCTCGCGGCCGCCATCGGGATGATGGCCATTGTCCTCAATCTCGGCCTCGGGATGGATCCCGCCGTTGTCGGGTTGCTGATGGCCCTCCCCAGGCTCACCGACGCCCTCACCGACCCCTTGATGGGCTACATCTCCGACCACACGCATTCCCGCTGGGGACGGCGGAGACCCTTTATCTTCGTCGGTGCCATCCTTGCAGGTCTGGTCTTCATGGCGCTCTGGCAACTGCCCGAAGGTCACAGCAACACCTTCTACTTCTGGTTCTTCCTTGCCGGCTCGATTGTATTCTATATCGGCTACACCATTTTCGCCACACCCTGGGTTGCCCTCGGTTATGAGATGACACCCGACTACAATGAGCGGACCCGTCTCATGGGTGTGGCCAACTTCATGGGCCAGATCGCCTATGTCGCCGTTCCCTGGTTCTACATGATCATGGAGAACGACCGGCTTTTTGAGGATTCGGTCGCCGGGGCCCGCGGCCTGGCCATCGGGGTCGGCCTCTTCACCATCTGTGTCGGGGTTCTTCCCGCCATCTTCTGCCGGGAGCGGATGTACAAGGTGGCCGAAAAGACCGAGGCTGAACGGACCGCCAGGCGCACCTGGGTGCAGGGGCTTGTCAAAAACCTGCTCGCCTTCTTCAAGGGCTTCCTCATCACCATCCGCTTCCGGCCTTTCCTGAAGCTCTGCCTCGCCACCTTCCTCGTCTTCAACGGCTTCATGCTCATTTCCTCCTTCACTTCGTATGTGATTATCTACTACCTCTATGAAGGGGACAAGGACGCCGGGGCCAGACTCATGGGTTGGGTCGGCACCGCCTCCGCCATCGGCACCTTCGCCGTCATTCCCATCGTCACATGGCTTGCCACACGGATCGGGAAACGGCGTGCTTTCTTTTTCGCCATCGGTGTCTCCATTTTCGGCTATGCCTTCAAATGGTTCTGCTACAACCCCGAACACCCCTGGCTTCTGCTCGTGGCCACGCCCTTTATCGCCTTCGGTCTCGGCGGGCTCTTCACACTCATGGGATCCATGGTCGCCGATGTCTGCGATCTCGACGAGCTCGAAACCGGAAACCGCCGCGAGGGGATGTTCGGCTCCATTTTCTGGTGGGTCGTGAAGCTCGGAATGGCCCTCGCCCTCGGATTCTCAGGGGTCCTCCTCAATGCCACCGGTTTCGATGTCGGCCTCGGGGGCGCACAATCCGACTCAACCCTCCTCATGATGCGCCTCTTCGATGTCGGAGTCCCGGTAATCACCTCAGCCATCGCCATCTGGGCCGTGGCCTCCTACCCGATAACGGAACAAATGGCCACCGAGGTCCGCCGGAAGCTCGAGGCCCGTCGCGGCACATCCTGAACCATCTCCCGCGCGGAACAGCCCCGCCCGAGACCCCTACTTCACGTAAAAGGGGAAGTTCGCCGTGGCGGCCGTTTCCTCTTCCCCATAGACATAGAGGAACAACCTGTAGGGTCCCTTTCTCTCAGGGGCCGTAAACTCAAGGTGGGTCAATGAAGCCCCAATGGTATCAAAATGAAGGGCCTCCGGACGCTCCTCGGGATCCCCGCCCACTCCCTTGTCCTCGCTTTCCGGAAGCAGTTCCCAATGGACACGGGTCGATTCCGTCCTGCCCCGGGTAAAGACAAAATCGGCCTCCACCCGTGCCCCCGGTGAAAGCTTCAGGCTTGATTCCGGATCCGCCCCGTTTATCCGCAGCGCCGCAATCCGCGGCGCCCGGGCCTCCGGGAAATGCCCCGTCCAGAGGTACTGCAGCACTTCGACTATCTCCGTCGCCGATCCATCCTCAAGAAAGATGTTGAACCAGGTCGGGGTTGTTTCCTGCTTGTAGCCCCAGTGAAAGGCGTACCCTCCAAGACTCCGGGGCTGGCCGCTGATCGCGGAATAGCGGAGGGCAAAGTCCTGCGCCTTCTCCGTTGAAGGGGGCTCGATCTCAGCCCCCCACGCCGTGCGCTCCACTTCCCATCCTCCATCATTGCCCCACTCGGTGACGATATGGGGTCCCTCCCAGCCGGCCTCCTCAATCGCTTCAGCCAGAATTCCAATGCCCCCGTAACTGTTGCTGCCAAGGATGTCAATCGACGGGCAGCGCTTCAGGATCTCCTCCACCACCGCTTCCTCCACATGGGCCGTCACCGTCATCGTGGGATGCTCCGGGGCCACTTCCTTGATGTGGGCAGCCACGGCCTCGACCACGTCCCAAACCCGCGCATCACTCGCTTCCAGTTCAACTTCGTTCCCAATCCCCCAGAGCAGGATGGCCGGGTGGTCCTTGAATCGGTCAACCGTGGCCTTGTGACGTCGGATCTGCTCCGCCACCGCCGCCTCGTCCCCGTAGTCGAATCCATGCCGCTCATGCTCAATCCAGAGTCCGGCGCAGACCGTCAGCCCAAGGCCATGCGCCTCGTCCAGAATCTTTTCATCGCTCAGGCCCCAGGTCCGGATCGAGTTCCCACCGGCTGCCGCAAGTCGCTCGAGGTCATGGCTGCCTCCCGCGCCTTTGATGAAATAAGGCTCTCCATCGCGCAGCAGATAGGCAATGCCGTCCGCCTCCTTCACTTCCACCGGAACCGGGGCCGCAAGAATCCATGCGGGTGTCAGGCCGAGACCCAGCGCAAGGCACCAGGTCGTTATCGTCTGCTTGGCGTGTTTCTTCATGTCTTCTTCATGGGTGGACTTGTCGTTTCCCCGATTATCGAGCGACCGCAAACAAGGATGTGCCGCCTCGGGGCACTCGGATGGGATACCCGCCGAAGCAGGGAAACCACACTTGATATGCCTATGTCACGAAACGGCATCCCAACTGTCGTCAGCCGGGGTTGCCCCTCCGGCGGCCGGATTCCGTCAAATCCAGTGATTGAAACGTCTCCCGGTACCCGCAATCCCCGTTCCCTTAGGGCCGCCGCAAGCGGATAGGCCTGGTGGTCAGCCGCGCAAATGATCCCTGTCACCCCGTCCGCCACCATCCGCAGGACCTCCTCCACAACCGCTTCCGGTTCTATCTGCCCCGTGCGCGAAACATTGACAATACGGTCCTCCCGGAAGGGAAGTCTGTACCGGTAAAGGTTCTCCACAAAGGCCCCGAACCGGCGCTCCACCCAGGGCGTCGGGAGTTTGTATTTCCAGCTCACAAACCCCATTTCCCGGTGCCCGAGTTCATAAAGATGACGCGTCATCCGCGCAATCCCTCGCGTCTGGTCAATGTCCACACAATCCACTTCCAGGTCCTCGTAGTCATCAAGGGCGCATATCGTCGGGAATTTCGTGATCAGGTTTCCCACACTGGCCTCCTGGAAGGGAAACATCAGGATGAATCCAAGGATGTTCCGGTTCGTCATCCCCGGGACGATACGCCGGGCTCGCGGCGGAAGCCTGAATTCCACCGGGTCCTGGTACTGCACCTTCAAATGCAGCTTCCGGCTGGCCAGCCACTCACTGATTCCCGCAAGGATCTCCCGGCTCATGCTGTCTTTCTCACGCGCATTGCTCGGTTGCCCCACGAGTACCACCACCGTGTCCTGGTCACGAGCACTCCCCTCCGAGGCGTTCCGCGGCGGCGAATACGCGTATCCCATGTCCGCCGCCAACTCAAAGACCCGCGCCCGCGTCTCCGGATTGATCTTCGGATGATTCGTAAAACAACGCGAAACCGTCGTCCGTGAAAGGTTCAGACGCTCCGCTAGCTCCTTCTGGTTCATACCGGTCAATTTGCATCCCCGGCCCCTCGCCTTGTCAACAAAATCGCGCGGAATTGCATCTTATAATGGAGCCCCAATGGCCCCTTTACTGTAGGGAATGAGCCGCCCCAGCCCCCCTCCCTGATGCATTAATATGCAAAATTTTATTGCAACGGGCTCCAGATCCTTCTTCAATGCAAACGATTTCCATGCCCCGAATCAATCAACAAGCTCTGGCCCATCGTCTCAACCTCTCGCAGACCACGGTTTCCCGGTCCCTGGCAAATCATCCAGCCATTAACGCGGAAACCAAAGCCCTGGTCCTGGAGACGGCCGCCAAAATGGGCTACAGCCAGCCGATCCGGCGTCGCCAACCGCCCTCCGTCACGGAGCGGAGCGCGGTCTGGGGTGTCCTCATAACCATGCCCAAGCAGTTCAGCGACCCTTCCGAAACCTTCCAGGAAGTCCTCCGCGGAATCGCTGACAAGAGCGCCCTGCATGAAGCCATCCTCGACGTCGTCTACCATGACCCTGCAGACGACAATCCAGCCGCTCTCCTTCGCCGCATCCGCAACGCCCACTGGAAGGGCATCATCTTCATCTATCCCGTAAATCCCGAAATCGCCCGCCACGTGGCCAACAGGATTGCCAGCGTCTCCATTATCGAGAAATACGAGAATCAGCGCATCGACAGTATCGATGTCGACCAGAGCGAGACCATCCTCAAGCTTGCCAAGCATCTTCGGGAAAAGGGTCATCGGAAAATCGGTTTTTTCACCTGGCAGTACTCCGTCGATGCCCCCTGGGTCCTGCACCGCTTCGGCAGCTATGTCGAGGCCCTCTACCGCCTTGGTCTCGAATTCGATCCCGCCCGTTGCGTCAATCTTGACGCCGCCCGCCCCCTTGAGCCCAAAGCTGCTGCCGAAACTGTCGCCGGCCTCGTTCGCTCCGGTGTGACCGCTTTTATCTGTGCCGCCGACCACCAGGCATACTCCCTTGTCGAGGATCTCGGCAAACTCGGCCTTTCCGTCCCCGAGGACGTTTCCCTTACCGGCTTCGACGGGGTGCAACCCCGGCCCGGGTACAAGCAGCTGGCAACCATTCGCGTGCCCTATGAGGAACTGGGGCGCTCCGCGACCCACCAGCTGGTGCGCCGAATCGAGCAGCCCGGAGCTCCCCGCCGCCATATCATTGTAGACGGCGAATTAATCCGGGGCGAGACCATCGCCTCCATCAGTTCCTGAATCCCTGAACCCCCGCCATCAAACGCCATGAACGAGCAAGCCACACCCGCAACGATTGCACTAAATCGCTCCTTATCCGAAATCAGGGGAACGATCCATCACGGGGAAGGAGGAGAACTCTGGTACCAGATTGAGAGGACGGACCGGATGGCCCCCTTTCTCATGAGCCTCGTAAGCGACGGTGATCACTGGCTCTACCTATTGAGCAACGGCGGCCTGACAGCGGGCCGGGGAAATCCGGACCGGGCTCTATTTCCGTATTACACACAGGACAAGCTTCTGGACATGACGGCGCGCACAGGCGGCCGGAGTTATATCTTCCTTGAAGAGAAGGACGGAACGGAAGTCCTCTGGGAACCCTACCGCCAGAACCTTGGATCGGAACCCGCAATCGAGCGCCGGATCCGGAAAAACCACCTTGGCAACCACATCATCCTGGAGGAGAAGCACGAGGGGCATGGGCTGATCCTGCAGACAGGCTGGCGCCCGAGTGCCTCCTTCGGGTTTATCAGACGCCAGAAAATCCGCAATACGGGATCCTCGGCGATTGCTATCCGACTTCTCGACGGATTTTTGAACATTGTCCCGCATGGCCTGGAACAGCGGTTCCAGAACGAATTCAGTATTCTCGGAGACGCTTACAAGCAGTCCGAGCTTGAGCCCAGTGCGCGGATAGGCATCTACCATCTGAGCTCAGTTCCGACTGACCTTGCCTCACCTATGGAATCCCTGCGGGCCACTGTCGCCTGGCAGACCGGACTTGAGGGAAGCACCTGTCTTCTTTCGGAGGCCCAGCTGGGAAACTTTTGCGAGGGTCTGCCGGTCTTTGAGGAACGAGCCTCCCGGGGTCGCCGGGGAGCCTACCTCAACACCACCCGGCTGGTTCTTGAACCCGGTGAGGAGGCAACCTGGTACACCTGTGCCGATGTCGCCAAGGATGCGGCGGAGATTGAATCGCTTCGGGCCGAAATCCTCGCTTGCGGGGACCTTCCCGGCCGGATCGAAGCGGATTGTGCGCAGACGGAAACCAGGCTGAAGGAAATGCTTTCCAGCGCGGATGGCTTCCAGTGCACCGGTCTCCCCCGGCAAACCCTGCGGCACACCTCGAACACGGTTTTCAACCTCATGCGCGGCGGGGCCCTCGTCACCGGCTATTCCCTCCCCCGGGAGGATCTCCTGCAGACCGTTGCCCATTTCAACCGTGAAGCCGCCGCGTCCCTTGAGAAACTTCTCAGCGAGGAAGGACATGCCCTGACCTGCCAGGACTCATGGAACCCGCAGCATCCTCTTGCCGGCGGGAACCGGGATGCCCTCCGCCTTGTGCGCGAATACCTGCCTCTCAGCTTCAGCCGTCGTCACGGCGACCCCAGCCGCCCCTGGAACCGCTTTGATATTGTCATCCGGGAGGCGGACGGGTCCCCGCGCTTCGCCTACCAGGGAAACTGGCGCGACATCTTCCAGAACTGGGAAGCCCTCCTTCACTCCTGGCCGGATTACCTCGAAGCCGCCATCAGCCGCTTTCTGAACGCCTCCACCGCCGATGGCTACAATCCCTACCGCCTGACCAAGGAGGGTTACGAGTGGGAGACGCTCGATCCCCAGGACCCCTGGGCCAACATCGGCTATTGGGGTGACCACCAGATCATTTACCTGCTCCGGCTTCTCGAAGCCTCCGCCCGCTTTCATCCGGGCAAGCTCCATCACCTGCTCACCGAGGATACCTTTGTCTATGCCGAAATTCCCTACCGGATACGGGGCTACAACCAAATCCTTGAAAACCCGCGGGAAACGATCGACTACGATGAAGGCTGGGAAGCGCGCATCGCTGAGCGGGTCCGGAAAATCGGTGCCGACGGCAAGCTGATGCCCGACAGGAAGGGACGCCCCCTCACCGTGCCCCTGATCGAAAAGCTCCTCAATCCTCTCATTGCCAAGCTCTCCAATTTCATTCCCGGCGGCGGGATCTGGATGAATACCCAGCGGCCGGAATGGAACGACGCCAACAACGCCCTTGTCGGGTTTGGCATCTCGGTCGTCACCCTCGGATACGTCAACCGATACCTGGCCTTTCTTCTCGAGGAATTCGGCGATTCACTTGAAAGCGCTTCCTATCCCCTTTCCCGCGAGCTGGCCGACCTTCTCGAGGCCCAGGACAGCATCTTCAGAGAAGGTCCCCGGGCTGCCTCGCCCGAATCGCGCATGAGCATGATGGACCGCCTCGGCCATTCCGCTTCCGTCTACCGGGAAACACTCTACGACAACGGTCTTTCAGGTGATAAACGCATCCTTCCCGGACACCGAATCCGGTGTTACCTCGAGGCTGCACAGACCCACGTCAGAGACAGCCTGCGCCGCAACCGCCGCGAGGATGGGCTCTGGCATTCCTACAATCTCCTTGTCCTCAAAAGCCCCCGCGAGGCCCACCTGCAGCAGCTTTTTGTCATGCTGGAGGGCCAGGTCTCCATCCTCAGTTCCGGAATCCTTGAACCCGGGGAAATCCTCACCCTCCTGAGGGCCCTGCCCAAAAGCGATCTTTACCGCCCCGACCAGGAGAGCTACACCCTCTACCCGGACAAGGTGCTGCCCGGCTTTCTTGATAAAAACCGCATCGCCACCAATGCAGTCCTCGAAATTCCCCTTCTGCGGCGGCTGCTTCAAGCAGGTGACGAGACCATCATCAAAGCACGTCCCGATGGCGGATACGCCTTCAATGCGGATTTTCACAACAGCTCCGATCTCTTGCAGGCCCTCAAGGACCCGGCCCTCCGGAAGACCGGGTTTGAGGTCGGCGATGCCGACCGAAAGGCCGTCCTCAACCTCTTTGAACACGCCTTCAGGCACCATGCCTTTACCGGGCGCTCCGGAACCTTCTTTGCCTATGAAGGTCTCGGCAGCATCTACTGGCACATGGTTTCCAAGCTTGTCCTCGCTGTCCAGGAGGCCGTCATCGGGAGGGGCCATGAACTGCCAACCGAATCCAGGGAAGAATTGATCGCTCATTTCCGCCGTCTTCGCCAGGGCCTCGGCATTGAAAAAAGCCCGGAGGTCTACGGCGCCTTTCCCACCGACGCCTATTCCCACACCCCCGCCCATGCAGGCGCCCAGCAACCGGGAATGACCGGTCAGGTCAAGGAGGATATCCTCGTCCGCATGGCCGAACTCGGCTTGAGGATCTCCGACGGCCGGATCACCTTTGGCCCGGAAATGCTCTCCAAGGATGAATTCCTCGAGGAACCGGCCCGCCTCTACACCGTTACCGTCGAGGGCCGGCACGAGATCATTGACCTCCCTCCCGGAGCCCTCGCCTATACGTTCTGCCAGGTTCCCGTCATCTACCGACGGAGCGCTTCCGGTTCCGCAGTCCGCGTCACCCTGACAGATGGTGACCAAAAAACCTTCAGCGACTACCGCCTGCCAAGGGAACTCAGTGAGCACGTTTTCCGTCGCGACGGGATCGTGCAACGTATCGAGGTCACTCTTTCCTGAACGGGGGTTGCCCTCCAGGGCCCCTCTTTCAACGTTCCAGGATCTCGACTTCGTAGCCGTCCGGATCCGTCAGGAAAGCCATTTTCATGCCACCGGAGGAGAAGGTTTCCTTCCAGTTTGACGGCCAGATTTCAAAGCCGTCCGCCTCAAGTTTTCCGCAGTAGTCAATAATGTCGTCAACCCCTATGCAGGTGTGCATCAAATCCTCCGGAAACTCGACCCGGTAATCGGGCGAATATGTCAATTCAAGCATATGCTCGTTCCCCGGAAGCTGCAGATGCACGATCTGATTACCCGAGGGGCTCTTGTCATTGCGCTTGAAAACCTCAAATCCACAGGACCGGCAATACCAGTCGACGGAGGTTTCAAGATCGCTGACGCGAATGCGGGTGTGAAGGAATTTGATCGCCATGGGTTTTGCCTCGTTTCGAAGTTAGGTATACGGTTTAAAACATTCCCGATTTTTCAACCGCGTCGCGCAGCTTCTCCTGAAATTGCTGGAGATCTGCATCCGTCGGCTTGTAGCCGGGTTGCTGCGGATTCATGGCCAGACGGCCCATCTGGTCGAGGTGCCACTGGGCACTCTGGCCGTCGCTGAAAGTCACTTGCCCGCTGACAAGGGCGTCCGGCCGGCTCACTTTGTCCAGAGTCACGGACACACCGCCCGCTCCGCCCGGCTCGCCGCCCTGCACCGCCGGGGAAACCGGTTCATCAAACGTCGGGGCCTCACTCTGGATTTCAAGGTCCAGATCATCCACCAGGAATCGAAGATCCATGTAGGTCATCCGGATTTCAAATTCCGACTCCAGCCGCTTCTGAACCTCCGAAAGGCTTGCCCCTTCGCGAAGCCAGCCCGCAACGGCCGCTTTCTGCTCGTCTGTTAACTTCATCAATCCTCAAACGTGCTCCATTACCGCGCGGAAGCAACCGCGGATTTACGATTATTGCCGATTCCCACGCAACTGGCGGACAAGATACTCAATGCTGTTACGCGCTTTTTCATCCTGGTCCATGATATTCTCCACTGTTTTCACGGCATGGATAACTGTGCCGTGGTCGCGCCCCCCGAAAGCCTCGCCGATCTCCTTCAGGGGATGGTGAGTCAGGAGCCGGCTCAGGTACATCGCCACCTGCCGCGGAAAAGCGATATGATTGGGCCGGCGCCTGTTCTGCATGTCACTCATGCGCAGGTCGTAGATTTCCGTCACCTTGCGCTGAATCCGCTCGATCGTGATCTGCTGCTGCACTTCCTCGTGGAGGATGTCCTGCACCAGCTCTTCCGCCTTGCGGACCGTCACCGACTCGTGGATCAGCCGCGAATAGGTTCCCACCTTGATGAGGGCCCCTTCCAGACGCCGCACATTACGTGTGATCCGGCTGGCGAGAAACTCCAGAACTTCCTCCGGAAGACGGTCGAATCCTATCGAAAGGGCTTTCTTCTTCAGGATCGCCGTGCGCGTCTCGAGATCGGGGGGCTGGATATCCGTCACCATTCCCCACTGGAAACGGCTGATAAGACGGCTCTCAAGTTTGCTGATCTCGCTCGCCGGACGGTCGCTTGAAAGGCATAGCTGGCGCTGGGTCTCGAAAAGCTCGTTGAAGGTGTGGAAAAACTCTTCCTGCGTCCGCTCCTTGCCCTCGAGAAACTGGATATCATCAATGAGAAGAACATCCACTTTCCGGTAAAGCCGGCGAAAGGCGTCGAGGGAGTTTTCCCGGATCGCCCGCAGAAAGTTGTTCGTGAACTTCTCGCAGGAGAGGTAGACAACCTTCGCATCCGGATCGGATTGCTGGATGGCATGCGCCATGGCATGCATCAGATGGGTTTTCCCAAGGCCCGTGTCACCGTAGACAAAAAGCGGGTTGTAGGCGCTTCCCGGCGTCGCCGCCACCGCTGTGGAGGCGGCATGGGCCAGTTGGTTGCTCGGCCCGACGATGAAATTCTCAAAGGTGTTGCGCGGGTTCAGGTAGGTCCGCCGCTGCTGCTTCCGCTGCAATCCCGGGGAACCCTCTTCCTCAACCCGGCGGGGCCGCTCCATCGTGCCCGTTGCCACACGCCGCGTTGTTTCAGCCCCCGGGGTCCCCCCTTCCGTATTCCGGGTTGTGATCCGGACCATGATCTCCTCCCCGGCAAGGCCCGCCGCCTTTTCCCGAATCAGGTCAAGGTAATTATCCTCCAGCCAGATCCGCGAAAATTCATTCGCCGTCTGCAGCTCAAGGGTCCCTGTTTCGTCGGTCACCGCCCGGATCGATTCAAACCAGTTGTCATAGATGTCCCGTGAGAGCGAATTCCGGAAATCGCCAAGGACTTCCTTCCAGAGCGAGTCAGTAACATTCAGTGCCGCCATTGCTGCCTTTGCCAAAATTGTTCACATCAAGGCGAAGGGGCCTCAGTTGCGGGAAATCACGCCGTCACCACCCCGCTTAAGTCCCTTACAGTCAAGTGTCTCCCGGTTTGCGCAGGTCGGTTCGAGGGTCTTTTCTGGATGGCAAAGGATTTTCATAAGTCGTTTTGAGTCAGTAGTTTATAAATTTATTTGGTCAAAGTCGAAACGGGCTGACGCCCGGCGCGAGATAAATGAAGAAGCTGTTCTCGGTGGAGTAGGAGCAGACTCGTCAGGAGTTTCGAATTCCAGACCAATCTTTTCAAGCCATACTTCTGCACAACTTATTAACACCCTCTTCTCGAATAACTTTTGTTACAAATTGATTGAAAAGGGGTGACATCCCTTCCCTTGCGCCTCTGAGGCGGGCTGCCGGACAAAACTCACGTTTCCTCTCCCGCCATAAAGGAAATAAGCCGGTCGTTGAACTCGCGGGCGCAGTCATGCCCCATGGCCTTGAGGGCCTGCACCATTGCCGCCACTTCAACCAGGCGGGCAAGGTCCCTCCCCGGTCGCACCGGAAGCACAATGTGCGGCAACCGGATGCCGAGTATTTCGAAAAAATCCTGCTCCAACCCGGTTCGCTCTTCATCCATTCCCTCTTTCCACTCCTCGAAGGTGATGACGAGATTCATCTCCTTGGAGAGGCGGACCGAGCGGATTCCAAAAAGCTCGCTTATATTGACAATGCCCAGACCCCGGCACTCCATATACCCGCGATTGAGGTCACTGCTGCGCCCGGCAAGGACCCGCTCGTTCTCGAGCTTGATATACACGAGATCATCGGCCACAAGGCTGTGCCCCCGCTCGATCAGGGCGAGCGCGCATTCACTTTTTCCGACCCCGCTTTTCCCCCGGATCAGGGTCCCGATCCCCTTGACGTCCATGAGGGTCCCGTGCTCCGCCACCTGCGGGGCAAAGAGATCCTCCAGCAGGAGCATCGCCTGGGCCGAAAAATCCCGCGTTGTCAGGGAACTCCGGAAAAGCGGGGTTCCCGTTTCCCCGGCAACCGTCTCCATCGCCGGGGTCGGCAGGAGGTTGCGCGATACCACCACACAGGGAACAGGTTTACTCAGCATCCGCCGCATGATCTCAAACTGCCGCGCTTCCGGAAGTTCCCGCATGTAAGCCATTTCACCCGCTCCAAACAACTGGATCCGCTTGTACCCGAAATTCCGGAAAAAACCGGTCAGGGCAAGCGCCGGACGATTGATCGACTTGTCCGATATATGCCGGGTAAAGCCCTCTTCACCTTTGATCACGGTCAACTTCAGGGACCCGTTGGCGGCGTTGTAGAGGCTTTTTACGGAGATACTTTCAACTAGTTTTGGCTGAGCTCTGAGGGCCATGGAGCCAAATTGATGGAATTCAGCCCGGCCTTAAAGGGCAAAATCCTCTCCAAGGTAAAATCGGCGGCTGTTGGTGTCCTGGATGAGCGATTCGCTTGTTCCCTCGGCAAGGACCCGCCCGTCGTGGAGCAGATAGGCCCGGTCGACTATCCGCAGGGTTTCCCGGACATTGTGATCCGTGATGAGAACCCCTATACCTTTCTCCTTGAGGCCAAGGACGATCTTCTGGACTTCGCTGACGCTTATCGGGTCCACTCCGCTGAAAGGCTCATCCATAAGCAGAAAGCGGGGCTCCGAAAGAAGGGCCCGGGCAATTTCAAGCCGCCGGCGTTCACCGCCACTCAGGGTGTAGGCCCGCTGGGCGGCAACCGTCTCCAGCCCGAGTTCGTGCAGCAGCCCCGCCACCCGCTCCTTGCGGGCACCACGGTCGAGGGGAAGCGATTCAGCAATACACTCCAGGTTGTTCCGGACGGTCAGCTTGCGGAAAACCGATGGCTCCTGGGGCAGGTAGCCGATTCCCATCCGGGCCCGGCGATGCATCGGATACCGCGTAATCTCCCGCCCGTTCAAGGCCACTTGCCCGGAACTGGCCGGAATCAGGCCGACAATGATGTAGAAGGATGTTGTCTTTCCTGCCCCATTGGGCCCAAGCAGGCCGACGATCTCTCCTCCCTGGACGCGCAGGTCAACCCCACGGACAACCTCACGCTTTCCAAATCGCTTGACCAGACCCTCCGTGGAAATAAAATCGACCGACGGCTCAGTTTCCATCACCGGCGTCCTCCTCTCCTTCCCCGGAATCCGGGGCTCTGTCTCCGGAGGGTTCCACCTCCGGTGTGTCCCCGGCCTCCTCCGGTGTCCCGATGCGCTCGTCAACGGTTATCGCCTCCTCCTCCTGGTCAAAACCCAGATCCGGCATTGCTCCCAGTCGAACCACCGAGCGGCTCGGTTCACGGGTCGCGGCATTCGGATCCGGAATCGACTCAAACTTTCGTTCCCCTTTGTGGAGCACAAACTGGTAACCCTCCACTTCAACGTCACCATCGATGATCCGGGGTTCCTCAGAGAGCGTCACCGTGCCTGCCCGGGGATCCACCTCCGCCCGGCCCGCATAGGCGCTGCGTCCGGCCTGGTGGATCACGACATCCCCGCTGGCGACAATTCCGTCGATCGCCTCCAGCTTCCCAATGGTGGCCTCCTCCGGTCCCTCCCGCATCGCCACCACCGTCAATTCCTCGCAGAGGATCTGCAGGTTCGTGCCTTTCACTTCAACATCACCCGTGAAATAAAAATAGTTCCGCTCCGCTGTCCCCTGCATTTCCAGGCGCTCACTGGTGATCAACGTCTCCTGAGGGTCACCCTCCTGCGCCGGCATCCTTACGGCCATGGCCGTTGCCAGCAAGAGGAGAACCCCCGTCATCCGGTAAAGCTTCATCGCTTGAGGTTGCATCGTCAGTCGAGTATATCCACGCTACCGGCAAAGGATACACGAACGTCCTTTCTGACAATGATTTTTCGTTCAGCTCCGTCCCAGCTCCAGTCCTGCCCCTGGATTTCGTAGCCGGGTCCCGTCACGAAAAGCGAGGAATCCCCCTCGGCTCGCGCCTTTTCAAGAAAAATGCGCGCCCGCGGACTCCGGATCCGGTTTTCTTCGGCCACTTTCTCATCTCCCGAGAAAACGACCAGTTCCAGCCCCTCCACAAGGGCCTCACGCTCACTCAGGTAGTGTCCCCGGAATCCACGCAATTCCCATGTCTTGTACCCGTTTTCACCAAACATCGGGAGCCGGAAATGTTCGATCGGGGCATCCGGTACCATCTGGCCGCATACCATCAGGGCTCCCGCCAGAACCCCGAGAGCAGATATCAGCCTTCCCGGGGAAGGCCTCCGGTACCGCCGGACGCCACCGCTCAGGAAATCCATTCAATGAGGGTTTTCACCAGTTCATCAATCCCCGTCGACACTTCCTGGATATTCTGTCCCAGCATATAGGCCGGGGTCGACAGGACTCTGCGCTCCTGGTCGGCGTGGATATCCATCACCCCGCAGACGATGTGACGGGCCCCGAAGGCCTCAATTCCCTCCGCCGTCCCGGCGTCGTTCCCGATTGTAAGTTCAACCCCCAGCTCGCCCAGCACCTGAGCTCCCACCGCCGGCGCGATGCAGAGTAACCCAATCGGTTTTTTCGCTTCATGGACTTCCCGGATCAGTCTCCTCACCTCGGGATCGATCTCCGCTTTGGGCCCGTCGAGGGCAAAGGTATTCAGGTTTTTTGCCGCCCCGAAACCACCGGGAAGGATCAGGGCGTCCATGTCCTCCGCCCCCATCCCCGCAAGGTCCTCGATTTCCCCGCGGGCGATGCGGGCTGACTCCACGAGGACGTTGCGCCGCTCATCCATGACTTCGCCCGTAAGGTGATTGATCACATGGTACTGGTCCTTGTTCGGGGCCATGCAGACCGCTTCCACCCCGCCACGCTCAAGCGCGAGAAGGGTCAGGACCGTTTCCTGTATTTCCGCGCCGTCGAAAACGCCGCAGCCAGAGAGAAGTACACCTACTTTTTTCATAATTCCTTTATCTTTAGGGGTTCATGCCTGCTTTCAGGAAACCGCTTTCTCGATTGCCGCCCGCAGGTCATCCGTTAATTTCGGCAGGACGTTCAGGGCCCCAAGGTTCTGCTTCAACTGCTCCACCCGGGAAGCCCCGAGGATCACCGTGCTCACCTTCGCATTGGTCAGGCACCAGGCAAGGGATAGCTCTGCCAGGGGAATCCCGGCTTCCCGGGCCACTTTTGCCAGCGCCTTGACCTTCCGGATCTTCACCTCCCACTCCTCGGGATTCTTCTGCATCGCCTCCCGGAGCCATTGCATCGACTCGTGCCCAAGCCGGCTGTCTTCAGGGATCCCCTCGTTGTATTTACCGGTCAAAAGGCCGCTCGCAAGGGGTGACCAGACCGTGGTTCCCAACCCTCCCGGGCTCGCATACAGGGGAGCGTATTCCTCTTCCACCCGTTCCCGGTGAAGGAGATTGTACTGCGGTTGCTCCATCGTCGGCCCGATAAGCCCCAGCCGCTCGGAAACGCCCTTCGCTTCCTGGATTTCCCGGGCACTCCACTCGCTCGTTCCCCAGTATAGCACTTTTCCCTGCTCAATGAGGGTGTTCATCGCCCGCACCGTCTCCTCAATCGGCGTTTCCGGATCGGGACGATGGCAGAAATAAAGGTCGAGGTAGTCAACCTGGAGCCGCTTCATGGCCGCATCGCAGGCCTCCATGACATGCTTGCGGGACAATCCCGACTGATTGGGTCGGTCGCCCCCCCAGAAGACCTTGCTCGAGACCAGAAACTGGTCCCGTGGCCAGCCGGCACGCTTGAGGATCTCACCCATGACCGTTTCCGCCTCGCCCTCGGCATAGGCTTCGGCATTGTCAAAAAAATTGACCCCGTTATCAAAGGCCGTGTGCATGCATGCCTCAGCGGTATTGTCCTTGACCTGCCTGCCAAAGGTCACCCATGCCCCGAAAGACAGGGCGCTGACCTGCAGCCCGGAGTTTCCCAGTCTTCTGTACTCCATTTCCATAGCACCTGACTATATCAGAGATCGCGGCTCTTCCAAGGCTAATTCGAGTCTTTACAGCCGTCCAGCACCCTCCATCCTCCAATGAGTTTGCCGACTATTCCCAACTTCCCGCATGGACATACTGCACGCATACTGGCGAATGGACTACGTCACCTCCGGGAATGATCCTGAGATGGGTATCGAGAGCCCCTTTCGTGACCTTCCCGAACTCGGCGATGACCGAAAGGCCCTCATCATCCACCGCGCCCCCCTTCACTACATCCTCCTCAACCGCTACCCTTACAATCCCGGCCACCTGCTCATTGTCCCTTTCCGGGAAGTGTCCCGCATTCAGGACATGGAACCCGATGAGCGCCTCGAGATGATGGACCTCATCGCCTATTCGCAGGATATCCTCTCCCGGGCCATCGCCCCCCATGGCTTCAACGTCGGCTTCAATATCGGGCGTGCCGGCGGAGCCGGAATTCCCAGTCACCTTCATTGCCATGTGGTCCCCCGCTGGAATGGCGATTCCACGTTTATTTCCGTCATCGGGAAAACCCGTACCCTTCCCCAGGCCCTGGATCTCACCTGGGAAGCCTTGACCAAGGCCATCGCCCATGCCTGAAGAAACCCTCCACTTCCACACCCCCCGCCTTCTCTCAGAACTCTATTGCGGCCGGGAAGAAAACCTTGTCGCAGCTGAGGAAGCCTTTGCCACGACCCTCGTCTCCCGCGACGACTGGATGAAAATTTCCGGTGACCCGGGTCCCGTCGGCCTTGCTGCGGAGTTCTTCAAACTCCTCGAAAAGGCCCGACGCCAGGGCATGCGCATCACCCAGGGTGATTTCCGCAATATGCTCGAACTCGCCGCCTCCGGCGCAATCACCGAAATGCGCGAAGTCTTTGACACGCCTCTCAAGATTGACCTGCGCTCAAAGAGCATTGTCCCCAAATCCCTCAACCAGAAGCGTTACCTCCAGTCCATCGAAAGGCGCGACATTGTCTTCGGTATCGGCCCGGCCGGAACGGGAAAGACTTACCTCGCCGTCGCCGCCGCCCTCAAGGCCCTCCTTGAGGAAAAAGTCGAACGGGTGATTCTTACCAGGCCGGCCGTCGAGGCCGGTGAAGCCCTCGGCTTCCTCCCCGGCGATCTCACGGAGAAAATCCAGCCGTATCTTCTCCCGCTCCATGACGCTATTTACGATATGATGGGACCATCTGAGGGGCGGCGCCTCATCGGCCTTGACGCCGACCGCAAGGACGACCGCTCAACCCGCATCGAAATTGCCCCTCTCGCCTACATGCGGGGGCGCACCCTTGCCAATGCCTTTGTCATCCTGGATGAAGCCCAGAACAGCACCCCTGAGCAAATGATGATGTTCCTTACCCGCCTCGGCGATGGTTCCCGGATGGTCATCACCGGCGACAAAACCCAGGTCGACCTGCCCCGCCACAAGTATTCCGGCCTCAAAGAAGCCGAAAAGGTCCTTGTCAACATTCCGGATATCGCCTTCCATTATTTCGAGGGAAAGGACGTTGTCCGTAATCCCGTCGTCCAGAAAATCATCGATGCCTACGCGCGTTATGAGGCCATGACCGGGGCCCACCAGCCTCGCGAAGTCAGGCCTGATTGATCCGGTTTCCGCTGCCTCCACCCAGTTCCCAAGGAACCCGCACATGAAGTTCTTCAAGCAATCCCAGAAGCAGCGCAACGAAAGCAATCGCAAACGCCGCCTCCGTACCGGCCCGGAACACGGGGTCAAAGAGACCTTTGAACGCGGCCGCATCACAGGCTTCTTCCTCTATCTCGGCTTCGGCCTTCTCGCCGCCATTATCTGCTTCGCCGGCCTCTCCTCCGCCGGACCCCTGGTCCAGGAGGGACAGGTCTCCCGGATCCGGATCACTTCCGAGATCCCCTTTTCATACGTCAGCGAAATGGAAACTGCCAGACGCATGGAGGCGGTCCGGCAGAAAGTACCGCCTGTCTTCCGCCTCGATCTAGAACCGTTCCGGAATTTCCGTTCCTACCTCGAGAAGCTTGCCCCTGACCTCGCCTCATTCGCCGCCGTCCCGGAAAACACCCCCGCCGATCTCGCCCAGCTCCAGACGGCTGAGGTAGAGGAGTTTCTCAAGGCCTACCCCGAGGGAAATCCTTACGGACTCCGCCCTTCGGACCTTGCCACCCTCTACAATCAACTCGGCCCGGAACGCTTTGCCTTCGCCCTCAGGGAAGGAATCATCATTCTCGGGGAGGTCGCACGCAAAGGCGTCTACAAGGAGGACACCGCCTTTGACCTCGACAGGGGACAGAGCCTGACCCTCTTCAACGTCGAGGACGAATTCGGCAACATCCAGAGGGTTGAAATCCTTTCTGAAGAGGAAGCCCTCCGTACTCTCCGGATCCAGCTCGCTGCCGTCGATATTCCCCGCGAAAGCATGGTCGCCCTCTTCCGTATCCTCCGCACCGCGATGGATCCGAATCTCCTTTTTGATGCCTCCCGCACCAAGGACCGCGTCCTCGCCGCCCAGGAAGCCGTCGAACCTGTCCGAATCCAGGTCGGGGAGGGAGAAACCATCGTTGAGCCCAATTCCCGCGTCACCGCCTTCCAGTACGAGCAGCTGGAAGCCTACAGGAAGGCTGTTCGCCAATCGAATGCCGGCGAATTCGGCCTCAATTCCCTCTTCTTTGAGCGCAGCATGCTGACCATCCTGCTCGTTCTGGGGGCCGTTTTCTTCCTCAAGACGTCCCGCCACAGGATGCAGCATAACCACCGGATATCCGCTCTTTCAGGGGGGCTTATCCTCTTCAATCTCGCCCTGATCCGACTCGTGATCGAACTCGGGGACAGTGTCATAGCTGAATCCACGCCCGTTCTCGTCCAGATCCTGCCCTACCTTACCCCCATCATCATCGGTCCTGTTGTCATTACCATCCTCGTTGGGGCCGGTCCCGGAATCCTTTCCGCCGGCCTTGTCAGCACCTTCAATGCAATGATGCAGGGCAATTCCCTGTCCATCCTTCTCCTTTCCCAACTCGTTTGTCTGGTTGCCATTACCTATTGCCGGAATATTCAGCTCCGGGCCTCCCTTGTCCGCGCCGGCACCATCTCGGGCTCCGTCATGGCCGCCGGAGCCCTCCTCTTCGGCCTCCGCGACAACCTCGACCTCGCCACGGTCCTCTACCAGGTCCTTACCGGAATCGGTACAGGCCTCCTTTCAGGTATCCTTGTGGTCGGCCTTCTCCCCATTTTCGAGAATCTCTTCAAATACACGACCGACATCACCCTGCTCGAGCTGACGGATTTCAACCATCCCCTTCTCCGCAAGATGCAGCTTGAAGCCCCGGGATCCTACCACCACAGCCTGATGGTCGCCAATCTTTCCGACAATGCCGCTCACATTATCGGGGCCAATCCCCTCGTCTGTCGCGTCTGTTCCCTCTTCCATGATATCGGAAAGATCACCAAACCCGAGTATTTTGCCGAAAATCAGCGCTCAGGCCAGAACCCGCACATCGAGCGTAATCCTTCCATGAGTGCCCTCGTCATCAAGAGCCACGTCAAGGAAGGCGTCCAGATGGCACGTCAATACCACCTCCCGAAAATCATCATCGATGTCATCCAGCAGCACCACGGGACGTCCCTGATACAATATTTCTACTACAAGGCTCTCGAGCGTCAGAAGGCCGATGGAAGCGTCGGCTCCATCTCCCCCAATGCCCCCCGGATCGAGCTCAACCAGGTCAATGAGGATACGTATCGCTACGAGGGCCCCATTCCCCGGTTCTCCGAAAGCGCCCTCATCATGCTCGCCGACAGTGTCGAGGCTGCCAGCCGAAGCCTCAAAAAGGTCAATCCGCAAAGCGTCGAGGAACTTGTCGAGAAAATCTTCCTCGCCCGGATGCAGGACGGCCAACTCGACGATACGCCTTTGACCTTCAAACAGCTGCAGCAGATCAAGGATAGTTTTGTCTTCACGCTCATGAACATGCTCCATGCCCGGGTTGAATACCCCGAGGGCAAACCCGAGGAGGGCGCAGGCGAAAAGCGCTCCCGGAAAAAAGGTACCCCTCACCCCTTTGAGACCCCCTCCGCCCCGCCTCCCGAGGAATGATCCATCATGCGCAAAACCAGCCTCTCGAATTCAGAACCCGCCCTCCTCCTCTCCTCCGATTCCCTCTCCAGGTCCGTCACCTGCCTCGACGCCTTCCCCGCATTCCAGATCCCCACCGGGTCCCTCAATGTTGCTTTCCTTAATCCCGCCGATTGCCGCTCGCTTCATGAACGCTTCTTTGCCGATCCTTCCGTGACGGATGTGATGACGTTTCCCGGCGACCCAGAGGATGACCACGCCGGTGATATCGCCATCTGCCCCACGGTCGCCTCCCATTCCGGGCCCGAGCACGGCCTTTCCTTCCAGGGCGAACTGTCCCTCTACCTGGTCCACGGTTGGCTTCATCTCGCCGGCCTCGAGGACCGGACCCGCGACGGCCGGATCGCCATGCGTGCCGCCGAAGCCAGCCTCATGGAGCATCTGCGTGCCGCTGATGGCCTCCTTGATGCCCGCTGGAAACCCTGAAACCGGGACGGGCTTTACCTTGCCAAGACCGCGGGGCGTCCGCATTTCTTGATTCCAGCCATGATTCGCAAACTGCGCAATGCCTTCATTTCCGGACTTCTTCTGATCGCCCCCGTCGGCGTCACCATTTTCGTCCTCAACTTCCTCATACAACGGATCGGGGTCCCCACGAGGCGCCTGCTTTTCTTCTTTATCCCCTCGAACCAGTCCGGCTTCGTCTGGATCGAATATGCCCTTTACGTCCTCGCAATCCTGCTTGTCGCCTGCCTCATCACCCTCCTCGGCTGGCTCTCCAAGCTGCTCATCGGACGCGTCCTTCTGGCCTCCTTTGAACGGCTTGTCGACACCGTGCCCCTCGTCCGCAGCGTCTACAATACCGTCAAGCAGATCCGGGACACCTTTGTCCAACAGGAAAAGGCTGTCTTCCAGAGGTCCGTCCTCATCGAATACCCCCGCAAGGGTATCTGGGCCCTCGGCTTTCTCACAGGCGAGGGGAAAGGTGAAATCCAGCAGCGCACTTCCTCAGACCTCCTCAATGTCTTTCTTCCCACAACCCCCAACCCGACAAGCGGCTTTCTCCTCATGCTCCCCAAGGAGGATGTCCATCCGCTGGAGATGACGATTCCCGACGCCATGAAACTCATCATCTCAGGAGGCGCCGTGGTTCCCCGATGGCCCCATCCTCAGCCACCCCTGCCGCCACCCGGTGAGGGGACTACGGAGGCTCCGCGACAAGAATCGCCCCCCAACTCCTGAACGGCCGTGTTCATCTCCGACCAGGGTTGCCTCCTGCGCAAGTCTTCCTCCGGGGAAAACCACCTCCTCCTCGTCTTTTTCCTCCTCGAAACCGGGCTTAAAAGCGCCCTTTCACGAATCAGCCGATCCTCCGCCAAGGCCTCCCCCCAGCCGGACCTTTTCCATTCCGGAAGCGTCCTCATCGAGCAGCGCGAAAACGGCAGGCCCGCTTTCCTCAAGGATTTCCAGCCGGAACGGTTACACCGCGGAATTGGAGGCGCCTACCGCGCCCTGGCCTGTGCCTCCGCCCTCACCCGTTTCTATGAAGGCAATCTGCTTCATCTCGAATCCTTTCGCGATGCCTGGTCCATCCTACACCACGCCCTCGGGGCCTTTTCCGAAAAGCCCCTGCCCGAAGCCACCCTGTTGAAAGCGCTCTTTCTCTTCGCACGATCGGAGGGTTACCCCGTCACCGCCCAGTGGCTTAACTCCAAACGCGCCAGCCAGAGAAACTGTGTCGTTTCCATCCTCAGGCAGCCTCCCGGCCGGGTCGATGCCTCCCCTGGGGAACTTGATTTCTGGATACAGGACCTCGAACGGTACTTTCACGACCACACCGACCTCAAGCCCTCCGGCTGGAAACAATAGCCTCCATCGTCCTCACCCGGATCTCCCTCCGGACGCCTTCATGCCCTCTCCGCCTGCGGAAGAGGCCGCCCTCCCTCAGTCGGATTCCTGCCGCATCCGGTTCTGGAAGTCCGTCTGGTTCACAAAGCCCTTCTGCATGGCATACCGAATCAGGTCCACCGTGTTGTGAAGGCCCAGCTTCCGCATGATGCGTGCTTTATGATTCTGCACACTGACAGGGCGCAGATTCAGCGCCTCGGCGATTTTCTCGTTCGAGGTCCCCGATCCAAAGTGTCGCAATAATTCCTGCTCGCGCTCCGTAAGGAGCTTGGAAAAGGCCTTCGGGTCCGTCTTCTGCACGAGCATGTTCTGCTGGACCGTGGCCGCATAGTAACAGTTGCCTTCCCCCAACTGGATCACGGCCCGTTTCAACTCGGAGATGGATTCCGTATTCTTGTCCACGAATCCGAAAAACCCGGTCATGAATACCCGGTAAAGGGTGTATTCGTCCGTTCTTCCCGATACCCCAAGGATGCGGACCTCCGCGTCCTCCTTCAGGATCCTGTTGGCAAGGTCAAGCCCGCTGCCGTCAGGAAGCTCAATGTCCAGTATGACAGCCCTTGGACGATGCTTGAGAAAGGCCTCCCACCCCTCCTTGAGGGTCTGGCAGGTGGCGACAAGATCAAAGGAATCGGTCAGGCATTGACGCACAAGGTCGATGCCCAGCTTCTGGTCCTCCACGATTATCGTCTTCACCGGCGCCTCCATTGCCGCAGTTCGGCAAGCCCGACCCGGACTTCATCCGGGTTTTTCGCCTCGGCGGAAACTTGCAGGTCGCGACAGATTCGTTGCATTGCCTTATTCTCCTTCATCAAGGCCAGGGTCGTCAAGCGATGGGCGCATCTTCTCAGATTCTCCCATTCCCCATGCTCCCCGTAGCGAAGGCATTCCGTCACATGTTTGTAAATTTCCTCGTCAAGCTCCTCCTGGTCAACCGCATCCGGATCCGAATGAGGCTCCTCATCAAGGGGTTCCAGGTTGGCCAGACAGTGCGCCAGACGGCTCGCTGTAAGCGGTTTCGAGATGTAACCGTTCATCCCGACATCGGCGCTCTGCCGCTTTTTCTCTCCGTCTGTGTAGGCCGTCAAGGCGATCAGGGTCACATTGTCCTCCGGATGGGCCGTCCTGTGCCGGCGGGCAACTTCAGGCCCCATCATCCCCGGCAGGTCCCAATCCAGCAACGCCAGGTCATAGTCTCCCTCGGAAAGCCGCGTCAGGGCCTCCCGCCCGTTTTCACTCTGGTCGCACTCGCACCCGATGGTCTCAAGGAACTCCACGATGGAACGCCGGTTGTAACGAAGGTCATCAACCACCAGGACACGCTTTCCTTCAAGGCCTTTCAGAACCACCTCCCGGTCCAGCTCCTTCGCCCCCGCAACCCGCTCAAACCGGCCCTTGAGGACAAAACAACTCCCCCGCGGATGATTATCCGTCAGGAGCAGGTGCCCCCCCATAGCATGGGCGATTTCCTGGCAGATGGAGAGTCCCAGTCCTGTGCCGTGCTTGCCACTCTCAATGCCGCTCTCTCCGCGGTAAAAGCGGTCAAAGACAAACGGCTTTTCCGCTTCGTCTATCCCTTTCCCCCAGTCCTTGACATAAATCTCCAACTCGACATCCGACGGCGTCAGACGGTGGCAGACCGCCCCCACCTCGATCCTGTCGGTGTCCGAATACTCGAGGGCGTTTACAATCAGATTGGTCAGAATCTTGATCATCCAGTTCCGGTCGGTCTTGATCACAACCTCTTTCAGTTCCGGGGGAACCTCCACCTCCATCCGCACGAGAGCCCGCTCGATGCTGTACTGGTTCTGCTTCGCTGAACTGCCCAGGATATCCGCGACCGATACCGGAATGTAGGCCATCGGCGTATTTGTCTGGTCGATCGCCGAAAAATCAAGAATCTCCCCCAGCATCCGGTCGACGATTATCCCGAAATCCGTCAGGTCCCGGAGGCGCGAATCATCCCCGTGCCGCGGCGGATCGCGTGTAAGGGTCTCGGCAATCATCAGGACCCCGTTGAGGGGATTGCGGATATCGTGTGACAGGCCCGCAAGGAAGTTTGTCCGCGCCGCCGTCGCCGCCTCAAGTTCACGGGTCTGTTTCTTCACTTCCGCCTCCAGCCACCGGTTTGTCCGCTTCAGCTGCGCATGCCGAAGCATGTAGATCCCCCATACCGAAAGGAGGAAAAGGGCCAGCATAACCAACTGGTAAATCGGGTTCAGGTACCAGGGAGGGGCGATCGCAAAACCGATCCTGCTTATCCTCGATTCCTCCCCGTTGGGATAGATTGCCTGCAGATCGATTTCAAATCCTCCATGCCCGGCGAACTGAAGAACCGGATCCTGCTCATTGATCCGCCGCCAGTCGCCCCCGTTTATCCTGTACTGCACCTCCACGGGTATCGTTCCCGGGCCGCCCTCCATCCGAAGGTCGATCACATGATCCCCGTTCGGAAGACGCTCTTCGGCGACATTACGGCCTTCGAAAAAGAGATTGAAGGAGATTTCCGGTTCCGCATTCCGGTCCAGATCCGTGAGCAGGTACCAGCCCAGGCCTTTATCCCCAACAAGCCCAAGGCGCCGCCCGGCCGCCAGCAGGAATGACGGGTGCCCCCCTCTCTCCTTCCCGGGAAGCTCCAGCATCCAGGCCTTCCCGCCCTCATACATACCCACGGCGAAAAGCTGGCCCGCATTGTCCTCAAATCCCGCATACGCCCGCGTCCCGTCACTCGCAAGGGCGAATACCCGCCAATCCGGATGCATTCCCAGTTCTTCCAGCCCACGCTCGCCGCTGAGGCGGTAGAGGGCCTGGCCGGTCGAGAGATACAGGGCCTCCTCCGTCTGGGTACTCTCGAATTCCCCGTTTCCCGGAGCGTTCCCCACCCGGGTCGCGATCCAGCCCGCGCCAGTCCGGTCCAGTTTCAAGACCGCCTTGTTGTGCTCGAGGATGTAGTGCGATCCACCCAGCTCCCCAAGGAGACTGATTTTTTCACTACTGGGGTATATCAACTCCATTCCCAGGTCCGAATCCACCGCATAAACCCCGTTCTGGCCCGTCGCCAGCGCCGTCCGCCGGCCCCACTTGAGGTCTTCAACCGGCTGCTCCAGGAGGTGTTTTTCCCATTCCCTGCCTCGGAACCGGTGATACCCGTGCAGGTAGCCCTGGACCAACGTTCCCGATGGCTCGGAATCCACCCAGAAGGCCAGACCATCCAGGTCCGATTTCTCATAGCCGTCCTCCCGGAGCCGGATCCACTGCCTCTCCGTGAAGAGAAAAGCCTCCTCCCCGTGACCTTCCGCCTGCAGGATTTCCTGGTCGTCCCATGTCTCCCGCCCGGCAAAGAAACGGTGCGGGTTTTCAAGGTCAACCTCCGCCACCCCCTCCTTGCCCATCACCAGGAGGCTGTGGTCTCCTCCCTTCTCCAGCCTGTAGACATCACCGATGTCGAGTCCGCTCGCCTCCCCGACGTATGTATCGACCTTGCCGCTCGCCTTGTCGATGAAAACAATGCCCAGCGGAAAGTCCACCACCGCCGCGTGGGTGCCCAGATCCACCGCGTTATTGATCCCTTTCCGGAAAAATTTCCCGTAGTTCGATTCCACTTCGATCGGCGCCTCCCCCCGCCGGCCGCTCCAGCGATAAAGGTTGTCCGGGCTCCCCAGAAGATAGCCTTCACCACTCCGTACCATCCAAGCAATCCCCATGCCGCCCGTCTCCGCCGCCGGGAGGACCAGTTCATGGCCCGTCTCCCCGATTCTCCAGACACCCGCATTGGAGCCGATGTGGGCCACCCCTTTTTCAGCGTCCATCCCCAGGAAAAAGGGCCGCGGGTGAAATGCCTTCTCGAACACCGCTTCCACCTCAAGGCTTTCCCCGTCAATCCATCCATATCGATCCCCCCCGAAAAACCAGATCCGTCGTCCTTGCGTCGCCAGTTCCCAAAGGTAGCCCGCGTCAATCTCCACCAGCCCTTCCTCGAGGCCGCTTTCCCTGTCGATCACCCGCAGCCCCTCCGGTCCGGCACACCAGAGGGTTTCCCCCGAGGCGTCAAAGGTAAGGGCTGTGTACCGTCCCGAGGGCAATACGTCCCTCCATCTGCCCGCCTCGAGCACATGGACGCCTTCCCCCGCACACCAGAGGGACTCCTCAACTTTAAGAAGATCGTAAAATTCCAGTGGAGGAATGCCTTCCACATTGTCTGCAAAACGAAAGACCGGTCCTTCCTGATAGGCAGCGTGGAGCGGATTGATAAAATTTAATCCAACCAGCAATAAAAACTGAGCAAATAAAACCAAAGACATTCTGCCTGTCATATTGTATGCTGCCAATCCTATGAAAAAAACAAAACGCATGATCCTCCTCGTTGTAGCCACATCCTTAGCCACTGTGGGTCTCACCACACAAGCCGAAAGCATCAGCAAACTGGTGGTTTCGGATCTGAGTGCTCCCGGTTCCGGTTCCATCCTGATGACCATTTACTGCATGATGGGTTCGGGCGGCAACAGGTAAATTCAAGTCACCCTCTCCCGAACCGCAAATCGAACAATCCCCTACCGTAATTCAAACCATGTCCACCTACACCCACGCCAACGACCTCCCGCTTCCCTATAACCTGAGCAATGCCCCGGACTGGTTTTCAAGGCGCATCCGCTTCGCCGGGCGGATCATCCTCAACCTCGCCCCGATTCGCTACGCCATGGTCGCCGAGGAGGGGGGTCCCGTCGAGAATCTTGAATACGGTCAGATTTCCTATCTCAATCGGACATGGCAGCAATGCCGTGCCACGCTTCTCCCCGAACTCCGGCATCCCATGGGGGACAAGCTCTGTCTGTTCCACGCCGCCGATGGCTCCGGGATGGGCCATACCCGCCTCGAGGCCCGGGCCCGTGCGGTTTCCGAGGCCCTCGAGCGCTGGGCCTATCAGGAGTCAAGCTCGGGTCCCGACTCCCTCCTCTACGGTTACCAGTACGCCGACAGCACCAAGGGCATGGCGGCCTTCCCCAGCGTCTTCCCGGGGCAGGCACGCCGCTCCGCTGTCGCCGAGGCTTTCGAGTATTATTCCATCGACGCATGGTGGGCCGGCACCCTCAAGCACTGGGTCATCAACCGCGACGATTCCACCATCGTCTTTATCGACCAGCCTGAATTCGCGGGTTACATCGCTCTTGCCATAAGGCACCTGGAAATGGAAAACTATGTTGCCTCCTATGGTATCGGTTCAGGCACGACACCACGCGAAGCCGAATTGAAGGCCCAGCTGGAGGCCTGCCGTTCCGAAAGCATTCTTGAGGCCCGCGACAGCCTCCCTGAAAACGCCCGGAAACGTCCTGTCCTCGAGACGGAACAGAACCTTCTCCGGTTTGCCTCGCGCGAAGGCTACTCCCTCGTGCTGGACCGCCTCTCCTCCCAGCCGTGGCTCCCGCCGATCAAGCCCAAGGTTGTCTTTGACGGCCCGGTCAGGGGTCCGTGGAACAAGTACACCCACGTCTGGCGTCACGCCCTCGAACCCTTCCCGGTAAAAAGCCGGAGGATGAAGTTCGTCGCCTGATCCCCTCCCTTCGCAAACCTTCTGCTGCTGAATGAAGCTGTCTTCCGCTTCACAGTCTCCGGGTCCATGAATTCCAAAGACAAACCAACGCGCTTTCGCTTCCTGCCCGGACTCTTCCCCCGGGCGCAATCGTCCGATCTCAACGGCGGATCCCACGGGGGCCCCTCCGGCAAGGAATTGGCTCTCTGCCTCGACGACGACCCCCTCTCCCTCCGGCTTGTCGAGCATCTCCTCAAAAAGCGCTACAAGGTCATTTCCTGTCTTAATCTTGACCGTGCCGTTGTCGCCGTCCGCAGGGAGCGCATTGGCCTCTTTCTGTGCGATTACCACCTCGGCCAGGAATTCACGGGCGCCCAGGCCTACGATCACCTGCGCCTTGAACATGGGTACAATCCCCTGCACCGCGTCCTTATCACCTCCTATCCCTCTAACGAGATTGAGGCCGAAAGCCTCGCTTCCGGTTTTGATCGCGTATTCGCCAAGCCTCTACGCAAGGAGTTCCAGAGCTATTGCATGGAGCTTCGGGGATCCCGCTTCGACCAGGGGCTCAGGACCGGCTGAGAAACTTCTTGAAAAGGGTTCCCACCCTTCCCGCGGGTGCCCGCGGTCCACAACACGGGCGGGGCCGCCCGGTCAAGGCTGACGCCAAACCGGAAGCGGCACGGTTTCCCGAAAGGGTCAACCAGATTTTGAATACATTCCCCTGGACCTCTTCACCGTTCCGGGGTTGGCGCTCATTCGGGTAACCCGGCCTCCTGTTTTTCCGGGGAATACGGCCCGGTCGTCCAACCGCGCACTCCCTCGCCCCGTGGACAAAGCGTGCTTCGGCTCCCCGGGGATGACTCAGGTTTCCACCGCAATTCCCGGGCTGGCCATTCCTCCGCCCATCCATACCGAATATTCTCCCGGATGCATCGCCTTCACAGCGATCCCCCTCAGGCCGCCTTTTACAAGTGCATTGCAGAGCCCGTTCGGCGACTCGGCGGAAGCCCCCCTGAAAACGCGAGGAATTAATTTTTCTAATTAATTTCTTGAAGCAAGTAAACCTTCCTAATTACAAATAGGCTAGCGATATTAGCTCATGAAAATCCATTACTACCTTTCGCTCATCCCCGAATCCCTGATCGCGTCCATGCTCTCACCGGAGGAATTCGGGAATTACTACGCCCTCGGCTCCCATAAGCGGTCACGCGGGCAGGCCATCTTTTTCGAGATCGACCCTGAAAAAGCCGGGGAAGCCATCGACCGGAAGGATGCCGAGGCCCGTTGTGTACCCCATGAGGATGGAAGTCCGCGCAAATCCTCCTATCTGAAGATCTACCGCGCCCTCGAGAGCATCCCCACCCAGGCCCTGATGCGTCTTTACCTGACCACGGACGACGGGCGGACCCTTGCCCTCGAGCCGGGGGAGTATGCCCCCGAGGAAGACCGTCCATTGCACCTCTATCAGGAGGTTTGTCCCGTTACCCCCCGTGTTGTCAGCAAGCTCAACCCGCTTGATTTCTGCCGGCGCCTGACCTCTCCGAATGGACCGGTCCACGTCCCCCGTATCGTCTTCGGCGAAATGAAACTCGAGGAACTGGCAGAGAATCCGGATTCGCTCCATGTGGACAACCTGCCCTACCGTAATCTGGACCACCTCCGGGATTGCCTGCGCGAGCTCCGGCACAGCTATGCCAAGCCCAACAAAACCGTCATTCGCCAGATGAAGCAGGATGTTCTCTTCCGCACCATCCGGGGGGGGTTCTACATCGGGGATCAGGAATCCTTCCTCTACTTCCCTCTTCCCACCAAGAAGGAACTGGAGACCCGTTTCTACGCCTGGTGGCGCTCCGCCCTCTCCGGCTATGGGGCCTGAAATACGCCCATTTCCTGTCAACAGCCCTGCATCATGAACAGCCCTCTTTTCTGGATCACTCCCGCGGCCTCCATCGCCGCCCTCCTCATCGCTTTCCTCTTTTTCCGAAGCATGTTTGGAAAATCCGAGGGAACCGAAACCATGCGTAAGATTGCCCAGCATGTGCGAACCGGAGCCATGGCCTATCTGAGGCAGCAATACAAGATCGTGTCGATTTTCTTCGTCATCATCTTTTTCGTTTTTGCCTACCTCTCCTACGGCCTCCAGCTTCAGAATAACTGGGTTCCCTTCGCCTTCATAACCGGCGGGTTTTTCTCCGGTCTGGCCGGATTCTTCGGCATGAAAACGGCCACCTACGCTTCGGCCCGGGTTGCTAATGCGGCACGGGATTCCCTCGACAAGGGGCTCACCCTCGCCTTCCGCAGCGGCGCCGTCATGGGCCTTGTCGTTGTCGGCCTCGCGCTTCTCGATATTTCTGTCTGGTTCCTCGTCCTCAACCATTTCGTTGATGCGCAGACCCCGCAGCAGAAAATGACCATAATCACGACCACCATGCTTACTTTCGGCATGGGTGCCTCCCTCCAGGCCTTGTTCGCCCGTGTCGGAGGGGGCATTTTCACCAAGGCCGCCGATGTGGGGGCTGACCTTGTCGGCAAGGTGGAGGCCAGTATTCCCGAGGACGATCCGCGCAATGCCGCCACAATCGCCGACAATGTGGGGGACAATGTCGGGGACGTAGCCGGTATGGGTGCCGACCTCTACGAGTCCTACTGCGGTTCGATCCTCGCGACGGCAGCCCTCGGAGCCGCCGCCTTCGCTCATGGGGACCCGGATACGCAGTTCAAGGCGGTCATCGCGCCCATGATCATCGCCGGTATCGGGACCCTCCTCTCCATCATGGGCGTCTTCCTCGTCCGCACCAAGCCCGGTGCCAGCCAGCGCCAGCTCATCAGCGCCCTCGGCAGGGCCGTAAACTTCAGTTCGGTTCTCATTGTCGTGACGGCCTTCTTTGCCCTCCGGGCCCTCGACATTCCCAATTGGATCGGCGTCTGGGGTGCCATCGTCACCGGTCTCCTCACAGGTATTGTCATTGGCAAGTCCACGGAGTATTACACCAGCCACGAATTTGCGCCCACACGATCCATCTCCGAATCCGGAAAGACCGGGCCGGCCACCGTCATTATAACCGGCATGGGAGTCGGCTTTATCTCCACCGTGGTTCCCGTTCTCGCCGTTGTCACGGGAACCACCCTCGCCTACAGTTTTGCCGCCGCGGACTGGAGCTTTGATTCCGCCTCCATCAGTCAGGGGCTCTACGGCATTGGAATCGCCGCTGTCGGGATGCTCTCCACCCTCGGACTAACCCTCGCCACCGATGCCTACGGCCCCATTGCCGACAACGCCGGGGGCAATGCCGAAATGAGTGATCTCGGCCCTGAAGTCCGGGCCCGCACGGACGCCCTCGACGCGCTCGGCAATACCACAGCCGCAACGGGCAAGGGTTTCGCCATCGGCTCGGCCGCCCTCACCGCCCTGGCTCTCCTCGCCTCCTATATCGAGGAACTGAAAATCGGACTGATCCACTTCCTCGAAAAACATCCTGTCTTCATTTTTCCCAATGGGGTAGAGCTTACAAGCGTCGATGGAGTCCGGGCTCTTGGGCTGACTCAATTCATGGATTTTTTTGAGGTCAACCTCATGAACCCGAAGGTCCTCATCGGCATCTTTCTCGGAGCCATGATGGCCTTCCTCTTCTGCGGCCTGACGATGAATGCTGTCGGGCGGGCGGCCCAGAAGATGGTCGAGGAGGTCCGGAGGCAATTCCGGGAAATTGAAGGTATTCTGACCGGTAAAGCCGAGCCCGACTACGCCCGATGTGTGGCCATTTCCACCAGGGGAGCCCAGCAGGAGATGATTCTACCCTCGACGATCGCGGTCCTTGTTCCGGTTGTCGTGGGGCTTGTTTTCGGTGTTCCCGGAGTCTTCGGCCTTCTCGCCGGCGGGCTTTCCACCGGTTTTGTCCTCGCCGTCTTCATGGCCAACTCCGGCGGTGCCTGGGATAATGCCAAAAAATATGTCGAGGAGGGTCATTACGGCGGGAAGGGTGGTGACACCCACAAGGCAACCGTTATCGGTGACACCGTCGGGGATCCCTTCAAGGACACCTCCGGTCCCTCCCTCAATATCCTGATCAAGCTCATGAGCATGGTCTCCATTGTCATGGCTGGGGTTACCGTGGCCTACAGCTTGTTCTGATCCGCGGGATCCGGAAGGTTCCCTTCCCCTTCAGGAGGAAACCGCCATGTCAAGGGCCGTGGCAAACGTCGGCAGGCTTTCCAGGGAGGCGGGCAGGCAGTCAAGGAGCTTATCCGCATGCTTAGCGAGAAATGGATCGGTCGATTCACCGGGCACCAGTTTGCCTTCCATCCCCAGAAGGGTCCGCCATTCACGCTCACGGTCGAGACGGTAGGCATCCAGCTTTTCCTTCCCCGCCTTCCCCTCAATCACATCCGCAAGGATGGTCGCCAACTGTTTGCCCTCCCGGATGCCGATATTCATGCTCTGCATCCCGATGGGAGCGGCAAGGTGTCCCGCGTCTCCGGCCAGCCAGACCCGGTCATTCCCGAAGGATTCCGCGAGGCGCTTCTCAAAGCGTACAATCATCCGCCAGCGAAAATGCCCGACCGAGCCGTCGAACCAAGGCGCCCTTTCCGCGATCATCTGCTCCAGCATGCCCGTTTCAAGGGCATGGTATCCGTGAGAACCCACCTGGACAAAGAGCCGGTCCTTGTCCCGGGAATACTGCTCCGCCTCGGATTCATCGATTTCAAACCCCCAGCGGCAGTACCCGCCAGGAAGCGGCCAGAGTATGTTCGTCCCGTTCTTGCCGAAAACAATTCGTGCCTTGTTTTCATGTTTGTAGTCCGTCTTGAATTCAAAGACGGCAAAGCTCTGCGTGGAGGCGACCTTGGGAAACTCGATCCCCAGCTTCCGGCGCACCATCGACAAATGGCCGTCCGCGCCGACAAGGTACTCCGCCCGCCTCGATAATTCCCGGTCAACCTGCCATTCCAGACGAGCCATGGCATAGCCGCTCATGCCCTCGGAGAGCCGCTCCAGTTCAAGGTCAACGCCCGAGGGATCCTGCTTGAGGCTTGCGAGGCGGTGATTCCAGTGGATCGGAACCCCCGCTTCGAGAAGGGGGGCGATCAGGGTTTCCTCAAGATGGTTCTGGCCCACAACGAGCAGCCCGTCCCCGTTTTCCTGAATCTCGTCCAGCTTGAGTTCAAAGCGCTCTTCCGCTTCATCCATAAAGGCAATCCGCTGCAGGGATAGTCCTCCTTCACGAAATTCGGCCTCCATTCCCAACTCACGCAGAAGCTTGACCGTTGCAGGATGAAGGGCAAGGGCGTAACTATGCGTTCCCGGTCGATCATCCCGCTCTATAATCTCCACCGGAATGCCCCGCTTGTTGAGGGTAAGCGCGGTTACCAATCCCACCGGACCGGCGCCCGCAACGATGACCTTTGCATCAATCTTTCCTTTCACAAGGAATATCGTAATCAAGGGCTTATATCCGTCAACGGAATTTGCCCGCCCTCTCGTGTTGCATCCCCCGCCGCCCGCCATTTTCCTGCTTCTGTGAATCCACATCCTCTCCCAACCCAGATTTCCCTTTCCCTTCCCGAATGGCTGCATGCCTCCAGTCCGGAGTTGCATAACTCCTACCCGGGGGACGATGACAAAATGGGCCTTGCGATTGACCTTGCGGCCAGAAATGTCGCAGAAAAATCAGGCGGGCCTTTCGGGGCCGCCATCTTCGATTCCACTTCCGGGGAGGTTGTCTCCGTCGGTGTCAACCGCGTTGTCCCCCTCTGCAATTCCACTGCGCATGCGGAAATGATGGCCTTCATGCTTGCCCAGCATGCCCTCCAGTCTCACCGCCTCAATGCCACCCGGCACCAGTTCGTCATGGCCACGAGTGCCCAGATGTGCGCCATGTGCTACGGGGCCTCGGTCTGGGCGGGGATCAATCACATCCTCATCGGTGCGCGGCGGGAAGATGTCGAATCCCTGACCAACTTTGACGAGGGCCCGATGCCCCGCAACTGGATACAAGCGCTCCGGGACAGGGGTATCGCCGTCACCCGGGACATCATGCGCCGTGAGGCATGCGAGGTCCTTGCGGCCTATCAGTCAGCCACCGGGCCGCTGTATTGAATCCCGGTACCGACGGTCCCTTTCAGTTGACGGCTGTCACGGAAATCTTTTCCGCTCCGCCCAGTTTGGCCCGGTCCATCACCTGGACCATAATGCCAGCAAGGGCGCCCCGCTCAACCTGCATGATGACCGGAACATCCGTTTGGGAAAGGACGTTCTTGACCACGGTCTCAACCCGACCGAGTGAAATGGAATTGCCGTCGTAGAGGACCTGGTTGTTAACCGTGACCCGCAGCATTATCGGTTCATCCGGTTCGTCCTGCTGCTCGTCAGGCGGTTGCGGCGTTGGCTTGTCGACGGACAGGCCCTCCTCCTCAACAAACACGGTGGTGACAATGAAAAAAATCAGAAGGATGAAGACCATGTCAATCATCGGCGAGATGTTGATATCGGTACGTTCTTCCCCTTTGTTTAAACGGCGGTGGCTACTCATAGGAATAGGATTCTTTGAGGCAGGATGCGTCAGGTCCCGGCTTTGGTCAAGCCTTGGATGCCCGGTTCCCGGAAATTAGGGTCAGCCCGTACACCGAGGTCCCGAAAAATAGCACCGCCAGCGGGAACCAGAAGGCCTTTCCATCGAGCAAGGCCGCGGGAAGAAAACCCGCCACGGCCGCTCCGAGAGCGGCCAGGAGAGCATAGGGAAGCTGCGTCCGGACGTGATCCATGGGGTCGATTCCGCAAGCCATGGAGGAAACGATCGTGGTATCGCTGATCGGCGAACAATGATCCCCGAAAACGGCTCCACTGAAGACCGCCCCGACAACCATCGGCATCGACTGGATTGCCTCACCCGGACTGGCATGGATACTGAACCCGAGGGGAATGGCCAGCGGCATCAACAGTCCCATGGTCCCCCATGAAGTGCCGGTTGTAAAGGCAATGAGCGCTCCCGTGAAAAAGACTGCCAGTGGAAAGAGGCTCCCCGGCAGACGGTCCCCAAGCAGGTCTCCCAGGTAGTCCGCCGCTTCAAGGGCGTTCAGGGTGCTGCTCAGCATCCACGCCATGACAAGGATCAGGACCGGCTTGAAAAGCTGAACCATGCCCTCGAGGAAAACCGCCCCCGCCTTGTCCCCCTCGGTTTTCCCGTTTCCCGGGAAAAAGATCCAGGCCAGAAAAGCCGCCGTCCCGCTCCCCACTATCAGGACCGCCGGCACATTCGCCTCCGCGAAGGAAAGCGCCAGCTTGTTCCAGCTCAAGGGAAGGGCCCCGCTCCCCAGTCGACTCGTCCCGTCAAGATAGATGCCGCCGAAGACCACTCCCAGCAGGACTGCCACCGGGACCCAGGCCCGCCAGAGGCCGGGCAGTTTTCCAACTGGCCCGGCAACGGCCTCCCTTCCCGGTCCGGGGCCTTCCCGCATTCCCGCCATGGGGCCGAAATCCCATTGCCGCCAGATGGTCATTCCCATCAGGATCAGGGCGAACCACGCATAGTAGTTATGCGGTATGCTGGCAAAGAAAAGCCGGTACGGTTCAGCCAGTTCCTCGCGCCCGGCCAGCAGATACCCCTCCTTAATCATTGCCAACTGGTAGGCAATCCATGTCGAGATAAAGGCAAGGCAGGCCACCGCGGCACTTGTGGTGTCAACAATGTAGGCCAGCCGTACCCGGCTCACCCCCGCCAGAGCCGCCATTGGCTGGAAAAGACGTCCCACCATGAGGCTGTTCGCCAGACCGTCAAAAAAACACACCAGTCCGAATAAGCCCGCACCCGCCTCCACCCGGCGCCTCGAGCGTCCGTGAAGGAGCTTTCCCAAAAAGGCCTGCAGGATCCCCCCGCGTTCGAGAAGGTGGACAAATCCTCCCAGAATCAACGTGAAGAGAATCGCCCCGCTTTTCCATGGACTGGCAAAGTTCGGCAGCAGATGCTCCTCCACAAGCTGGAGCGGCACCTCCCAGAGGCGTCCTTCCGCAAGGATCAGGGCCCCCGCAAGAGCACCCCCGAACAGCCCCATGAGGACATTGCGCGTCGAGAAAACAAGAATAAGGGCCGCCAGACTCGGCCAGACCGCTCCGAATCCCCAATCAGCGAGGCTGATTAACAGGCTCAACACAGCCAGGGCCACCACCGTCAACTTGCCTCTTCGCCCGGACATCCTCAGCTGAGGATGCCACCGGCTTCGGTCCAATCAAGCCCCCTTTCCAGTTTGTCTGCGGTTGCCTCCCCGGCAAAAAATCAAAACCCTCCTTTCCCATGCAGTCCTCGAGTGCCCTTCCCTCCCTCTACGCCATGTCCCCCAAGCAATTGGAAGCCTTCCTCGAACCCGGCGGGTTTCCCGCCTTTCGTACCCGTCAGGTACTCGACTGGCTCTATCGCAAGCGGGTCGCCTCCTTTGCGGAAATGACAAACCTGCCCGCGGACATGATCCAATGGCTCAACGAACACGCCTCCCTCAGCCCGAGTTCCGTCGCCCTTGTTAAACACGCCAGCGATGTCACGGAAAAGCTCCTTCTCGAAGGAAGTGACCGCTCCCTCGTCGAAACCGTTCTCATCCGCTACCCCCAGTCCGGTGTCGGCGTCGAGGATTCCCGGAAGACAATCTGCGTCTCCTCCCAGGTCGGCTGCGCCTACGGATGCAAATTCTGCGCCTCCGGGCTCGCCGGATGGAAACGCGACCTCTCCGCCGCCGAGATTGTCGCCCAGTTCATCCATGTCGCCCGCCTCGAGGACAGCCGCAATGCCTCCCGTCCCGGCCGCTCCGTCCCTTTTGACAACATCGTCTTCATGGGCATGGGGGAACCCCTCGCCAATTACCGCAATGTCGCCGCCGCCATCCATACCCTCAACGCGGAGTGGGGCTTCAACTTCGGGGCCCGCCGGATCACCCTTTCCACCTCCGGGCTTGTCCCCGGCATATACAAACTCGCCGAGGAACCGGTCCAGCTCCGCCTCGCACTCAGCCTTCACGGCGCCACCAACGAGGTCCGTTCCCGGATCATGCCCGTCAATCGCCGCTATCCCCTCGAGGAACTGATTCCCGCCGTAAAGGCCTTCGCCGCCAAGAACGGTCGCATGCTCACCCTCGAGTTTATCCTCATCGATTCCCTCAATGATTCCTTCGATCAGGCCCACCGCCTCGCCCAAATCGCCTCCTCCCTCCATGCCCATGTCAACCTGATCCCCTATAACCGCGTCCAGGGCCTTCCCTGGAAACGGCCCAATATCCGCCGCCAGCTCGCTTTTGCCCGCATCCTCAAGGAAGCCCGGGTCTCCTGCACCATCCGCAAGGAGAAAGGTCACGATATCGATGCCGCCTGCGGTCAGCTCCGCCTTCAGGCCGAACGCGACCGCTCCGCCTGATTCGCCTCCTTTTCGCTTTACAGGCTCAGACATCAACGCATCCTGATTGATTGATGACTCCAGACCAACCAATCAGCAATGTTCTCTCCGAGGAAAAACCCGTCGTCTCCGTGGAATTCTTTCCACCCAAGGACGAAGCGGGAGGGAAACAGATTCTCGACGCCGCTGGAAAGATCCGTGAAGAGATCCAGCCGGATTTTGTCTCCATTACCTACGGGGCGGGCGGAGGCACCCGCGAACGGACATTTCGTTACGCCCGGCTCCTGAAGGAGGAATACGACTTCGAGGTCATGCCTCACCTGACCTGTGTCGGATCGAGCCGCAGCGAGCTGCGCGACATCCTCTCCAGCTACTGGGATTCCGGATTCCGCAATGTAATGGCCCTGCGGGGCGATCCTCCGAAGGGAGAGACGACATTCAAGCCGCATCCGGACGGGTTGCCATATGCCACCGATCTGGTGCGACTGATCCGCGAGGCTTTCCCGGAAATCTGCATGGGGGTTGCCGGCTACCCGGAAGTTCATCCGGAAGCCAACTCCCCCGAGGACGATCTCCGCTACCTGAAGGACAAGGTGGATGCCGGGGGTTCCTTTGTCACCACCCAGCTTTTCTACGACAACACCAATTTCCTCAGGTGGGCTCAAGGCTGCCGCGAAAACGGAATCGAGGCCCCCCTGATTCCCGGACTGATGCCGATTCGCTCCGCCAAGCAGGCCCGGCGCTTCTGCGAACATATCCCGGACGAGCTCTCACAGGCCCTCGATGAAGCCGGCGACGACCCCGAGAAGACTCAGGAAGTCGGCATAGACTGGACAACGCGCCAGGTTACCGAGCTCTTTGAAGCCGGTTACAAGGCGGTCCACCTCTATATCATGAACCGGAGCGGGGCCGCGGTCGAAGTCATCCGCCGTCTCCGCCAGAACGGCGCCATCTAGCTCTCCGCGGCCGGCTCGCTTCCCCGCGGATGGAAGCGCTCATGGGCCTTGATGAGGTGTCCCCGGTCGACCCGGGTATAGATCTCGGTGGTCCCGATATCCGAATGGCCCAGCATCTCCTGGATGGCCCTCAGGTCGGCCCCGTTGGCGAGCAGATGCGTCGCGAAGGAGTGCCGGAGCAGATGGGGCTTGACCGGTTTTTCGATTCCGGCAAGAGCCGCATACCGCTTGATCCAGTGCCAGACCGTTTTCCGGGAGAGGGCTGTCCCGCGTTTACTGATGAAAAGGGCGCTGCCGGTTACCGGCCGCACCAGTCGCGGCCGGCCATTGGAAAGGTAGGCCTTTACGGCCCCGGCGGCACGGCTTCCCACCGGGACAAGACGGTCCTTTCCCCGCTTTCCCGCCAGGACGCGCAGAAAGCCTTCCTCCAGATCGATATCCTGAAGGGAGAGGGCACAGAGTTCGGAGACCCTCAGACCGCTGCTGTACATCAGTTCCAGAAAGGCCCGGTCGCGCAGTCCCTGTGCGCTCTCGCGGCTGGGTGAATCAAGGAGGGCATCCACTTCGGCCGGTTCAAGGGTCTCCGGCAAATGCCGCGCCAGACGGGGGGCACTGAGCAGGTCTGTGAAGTCGTCCTCGATGAACCTTTCCGCGAGAAGGAAGCGCGCGCAATGCTTCACCGCACTCAATTTCCGGGCCAGTGAGGGCGCACTGTAGTCAGCCTCCCCGAGCGAATGCAGCCAGCTGGAAACATCCTCCCCGCGTACCGCGCGCCACTGGCAGATGCCCCGCCTGCTGGCCAGAAAGGCCGCACATTGGCAGAGATCCCGTTGATATCCCTCCACGGTATGGGGGGAATGCCCTTTTTCCAGCTCGATGAAAACCCCGAAAGCGTCCAAGCCGTCGGCCAGATCCGCAGGCAACCGGTCCACCGCAAGGTCGATTGAACGGCTCCACCGGCTGCCTCCCAAGGTGCTCATGTCCCCAATGCAATGCTCCCCTCCAAAGGCCGGCAACCGCTAAATTTACTCGCGCCATTCCCCCTCCACTTAACCTTGAAAGGGTTCCCCCTTTCCGCTTGCCTTGGCTGCCATGAAACTAGACGGACGGGAAAATGACCGCCAGCTGACGCCTGCAGACCTGCGCGGCATCCTGAAATATGTCCCTCAATGGCGAAACCACACTTTTGTCATTGCCCTTGATGGAGCCGTTGTCGAGGAGGAAACCCTCGGCAACCTGATGCTCGAGCTGGCCGTCCTCCGCAATCTCGGTATCCGCCTTGTCGTCGTCTATGGCATCGGTTGCCAGGTCCTCAAGCTCTCCCAGAACCGTGACCTCAAACCTGATGAGGCCCGCGGATACGGCCCCACTGACCACGCCACCCTCGAACTCGCCATCACCGCGTCCGGCCGCGTCGGCCACCTCATCGAACGCGGCCTCACCCATAACGGCCTTTCCTGCGTCCGCGTCAACGCCGTCCGCGCCACCGACAAAGGCATCATCAAGGGCGTTGATCAACGCTTCACGGGCAAGGTCGACAAGATCGATGTCTCCCTGCTGGAGAACCTCATGGCACAGGAACTCGTTCCCCTCATCGGGCCCGTTGCCTTTACCCGTGATGGGTCCGAACGCCGCCTCAACTCCGATCTCCTCGCCTCGGAACTGGCCCTTGCCCTGAAGGCCTCAAAACTCATTTTCCTTCTTCCTTATCCCGGCCTCACCTACGAGGGACAGCTCCGGCTGAATGCCGACGTCACCGAGGTCAGGGAGATCCTCACCTCCAACCCGGACCTCATCGACGAGCCGGTCCGTTCCAAGGCCAGCCAGGCCGTCCGCACCATTGAAGGCGGAACCCCCCGGGCCCATATCATCGATTGCCGGATCCATGACGGCCTCCTCAAGGAGATTTTCTCCAAGGTCGGAATCGGCTCCATGATCCATTCCAATCCCTATTCCCGCATCCGTCCCGCCCGGCGCAAGGATGTCGGCGCCATCTACGCCCTGACCCGCTCCGCCGTAAGGGAGGAAAGCCTGCGTCCGCGCTCCCGCGCCAGCATCGAAAGCGACATCGGGGACTATTTTGTCTATGAAATCGACGAGAGCATCATCGGATGCTTCCGCATCACCGGCTTCCCCCGCTCCCGCATCTGCGAACTGGGCTCCGTCTACGTCCATCCGGCTTATCAGGGTCGCCGTATCGGCAAGGCCATGGTCGATTACGCCGTGGCCGCCTGCCGCGGGAAGAAACGTTCCCGCCTCGTCGCTCTCACCACCCAGTCCTCTCCCTTTTTCCGTGATACCTGCGGCTTCAGCCCCGGCCAGCCCTCCCATCTTCCCAAGCGCCTCCGCGAGCTTCTCGACCGCAGCGGGCGCAATTCCCAGGTCTTCTTTCTCGACCTCTAGGAAAACCGCTCCCCGGGACCGCAACCCCGTTGTAATCAGGTTCTGGAACCCGGGCAAAAACGCCCGGTTAAAAAGGTGACCGGTTGGCTGTAAGCCGGATTCTGTCCTTCCACCGGAATTCCGGTGGAAACGGCTCCCATTTATCTATCCCGCCGAAGCGGCATCTCCCGAAGGAGTGCGACTTACCCGGAATCATTGGGCGGGCCACCCGATTCCCTATTCAGTCTTGCACCGGACTGGGTTTACACTGCCCCGTCGGTTGCCCTCCGGGCGGTGGGCTCTTACCCCACCTTTTCACCCTTATCCCGCGTCATGCGGGACGGTATGTTTTCTGTTGCACTGGCCGTCATGGTCGCCTCTCGACAACCATGCCCCCGCTTTCACGGGGAGTCCTGCCCTCAGGTGTCCGGACTTTCCTCTATCCCGCCAGAAGCGGAACAGCGGGAGCCCGCCAACCGGTCGACTCCAAGCAATTCCCACATTTTTCCAAAGGGCAATCGAAATCCGAGCGACCCCCCGATTCCCGGGACGTTTTCTGCGGCGTGAAGCGTCAGGAACGCTCAAAGTAAAGAATCCGTCCGCAGGAATCACAGCGGACCAGTTCCGTCCCCCGTCTCGCCGTCGACTCGACATCCCCGGAGACCTTGAGGTGGCACCCGAGGCAGCGCCCGTCCTTCAGGGCCACAACAACCGGAGGCCGCTTGATCTGCCTCTTGACATAGTGATATTGCTGCAGGACCCCGGCCTCAAGTTCCGCTTCACAGGCCTCAACCGCCCTCACCGCATCGCCCAGTTCCTCCTTCGAGGATTGGAGGTTTTTTTCAAGGCGCTCCAGATGAGCCTCCAGGGTGGCCACCTCCGCCTGACCGCTTTCAAGGGCCTCCTTCAAGGCCTCCTGTTCAACTTCGATCGCCTCCATCAACTGCAGCTCCATGTCCTCCAGTTCCGAAACCCGCGCCTTCTGGTTCTCAATCTCCTTCTCAAGGGCGGCGTACTCCTCGTTCTTCTTCACCTGCATCTGCTGGGTCTTGTATTTGACAATCGTCTCCTCGACCCCCGCCACCTCGCCCTCAAGATCAAGGCGTCTCGCTTCCATCGCCTTCAAGCCGCGTCTCCGCTCTTCAAGGGCCGACTGAATCTCATCTATGCGGGCCCGCTCCTTCGCCATCTCCGAGGGAATGCGGTCAATCTGCGCCTGCACCGAATCCCGGCGCGCGTCCCGGTCCTGGAGAATCAGCAGTTTCTGCATCCATTCCGCCACCATATGAGGACATTCGTGAACAGCCATGGCCCGAAGGCAACGGGAAAAAGGACCACTGGACGCTTTTGCCGTTGCCGCTCAGCGGTGCCCGATTGAAAATTTGCTCATGATCGGGCTTAACGACGCCTATACAGACAGCCCCGGAACGCCTCCAGCCACGCCGGACCCGGCTGAGTTGGTGAGCGGGATTTTCCGTCCGAAAGGCCTGCTCCTTGAGCATCTTGATCTTGATCATCGTCCCGAACAGGAACGTATGGCCAATCGCGCCGCCGCCGCCTGGCAGAGTGACAGTCCCCTTTTTTTCGAAGCGGGGACCGGTGTCGGCAAGAGCCTTGCCTACCTGATCCCCGGCCTCCTCCGCTCCCTTTCGGTCCGCCGGCCGCTCGTCATCTCCACCCATACCATCGCCCTTCAGGAGCAGATCGAAAAAAAGGATCTCCCCCTCTGCCGGGAACTGTTCAGGCGGGCCCCGTCACTCCGGTCTTTCGCCGGGTTTCAGCACGCCGTCCTCCTGGGGAGGGGAAACTACCTCTGCGGCACCCGCCTCAAACAGGCCCTTGCCACCCGTGCGGAACTGTTCCAGTCCGCCGGTCAGTCGGAACTGGAACGCCTTGCCGGCTGGGCCGCCTCCACCCGGACCGGCCTTCGCCAGGAGCTCTCCCCGCAACCCCTTCCCGAGGTCTGGGACTGGGTGCAGGCGGATGGACATGCCTGTAATCCCCGCAACTGCGACCCGCAGTCCTGCTTTTTCCGCAAGGCCCGCGAAGCCATTCGCCAGTCAAACGTCATCATCGTCAACCACAGCCTCCTTTTCGCCCTTCTCGCCGCGGGCCACTTTCCCCACGGCGACTCCCCAGGAATTCTTTTTCCCGGGGATTTCATGGTCATTGATGAAGCCCATACCCTTCCCGCCATCGCCACCGAGTACTTTGGCCTGCACCTCAGCGGCCTGGGCCTGCGGCGCCAGCTCCTCAAGCTCTATAATCCCATGGCCCGCAAGCCGAGGGGCCTTCTCGCCCGTAACGGCAATCCCGGAATCCGCCGTCAGGTCGGCCTCCTGGCGGAGGAAAGTGAGGCCTTCTTCAAGAAACTGCATCAGGAATTCCTCCTCACCCGTAAGCTCTTTCGCCTCCGCCAGCCCGACTGGATCGAAAACCGTCTCGACTGCCGGATGCGCGATCTCATTCACGGTATTTCCAAGATCGAGAACCGCATGCTGGAGGGGCCGGAACGGGATGAAATGGAGGGGGTCCGCCGTTCCCTTCAAGGCTGCCGGGAGGGGATCAACGAGGCCGTCACCCTCGCGGATCCGGAGGCTGTCTACTGGCTCGAGGCCACCGGCCCCGCCGCGGACCGGGTCCATCTCCGTTCAGCTCCCCTCGATATCTCCGGTCCCCTCCGTGAACGCCTCTTTTCCCGCGATACCGGCCTTCTCCTCACCAGCGCCACCCTCGCCGAGGGTCCGGACATGCATTCCTTCAAAAGCAAGGTCGGCGCTCCCGAAGCTGACTCCGTCCAGGTCGATTCGCCCTTCGATTATTCCATTCAGATGGAAATCCTCATCCACTCCGCCGCCCCCGCCCCCTCCGCCGGGGACAGCCGTCTCGATTCCGATTTCCTCTGCTCCGAAATCCACCGCCTGGCCTCCCCTGTTGCCGGTGGAACCCTCGTCCTCTTTACCAGTTACCGCGACCTTCTTGCCGTCAACGAAGGTCTCCTGGCCCGCTTTGCCGGTCAAGGCCGCCCCCTTCTCAGCCAGGGCACAGGCACCAGCCGCTCCGACCTCCTTGCCGCCTTCCGAAAGGCCGGAAATGCCATCCTCCTCGGAACGGACTCCTTCTGGACCGGCGTCGATGTCCCCGGCCCCGCGCTCTCCCAGCTGGTCATCACCCGGCTCCCCTTCGAGAATCCCTCCCATCCCGTCCCGGAAGCCCGCTCCGAACGCTGCCGTGAGGAGGGCCGGAGCCCCTTTGCCGAAATCACCCTTCCAGCGGCCCTCGTCAAGTTCCGGCAGGGCATCGGTCGCCTCATCCGCAATCATACCGATGAGGGCCGGCTCGTCATCCTCGATTCCCGCATCCTATCCAAGCCATATGGTCGTCTTTTTCTCGATGTCCTTCCTCACGGAAGGTTCAAAAAGTTGCCCTGAGCTCGGTTGACCCGGTCTTTGCCATTGCCTGATCCAGCCCCTCCGCTAGGCTCTTCGCCATGATCAAAGCCTCCTTCGCCCTTTCAGAAACAGGGGCCCTGAGGAATGAAAACCAGGACGGTTTCCTTCTCGATACAGACAGGGGACTCCTTGCCGTCGCAGACGGCCTCGGAGGCCTTCCCAACGGGACCCAGGCCAGCCAGCTGACCCTCGAGATCCTGCATGCCAAACTTGCCGCCCTTCCCTCGATGGATATCGCGCAACTGATTGCCGAGATCAATGAGGAGGCCCGCAATTTCGGATTTGACCTCCACACGGCCGGTTTCGGCACCACCCTGACCCTCATCCGGATCCTTCCCCGATCCTCCCGCCTCCAGCTCGGCCATGTCGGGGATTCCTCCGCTTTCCTTGTTTCCTCGGGAAAGGTCCGCCAGCTCACCGAGGAACACACCGTCGCCGCCCGCATGATCGCGACCCAGTTTGAGGAAGCATGCGACGCTATTCCCCCTTCAGCCCATCATACCCTCACCCAGTGCATCGGTCAGGATCTCTACATTGATCCCCAGATCAGCGAATTTGAAATCCGGCCCGGGGATCGCATTTTCCTCTGCTCCGACGGGGCCAGCAAGACCCTCGAGGAAAAAGAGCTGCAGGAGTGCCTCCTGATGGGGGATTCCCTTGAGCATATCTGCCAGTCCCTCACCTTCCGTATCGAAATCGCCGGTTCGCCGGATAACTACACCATCGTGGCCGTCGAGTTCGCGTGAAGGCCCGTGGCCATGGAGTACCCGTTCCGGCCGGCTGCCGGTCTTGAGGGTTCAGGCCGAACCGCGGCCGCCCGGTCCGTCCACCCTGCCCGGTTCGTCGAGGGCGATCAAGTCCTCGAGACTCTTGAAATGCCCGAGGATATCCGCGGGGGCGTCCATGTCGGTGAGCAGGTCCGCGAAAATGCGGCCCTTCTCGTCCTTGAGACGCTTTATTTTTTCCTCAATGGTCCCCTCGGTCACCATGCGGTAGACAATAACCCGCTTCTTCTTCCCGATGCGATGGGCCCGGTCGATAGCCTGGGCCTCCACCGCCGGATTCCACCAGGGATCCATGAGGAAGAGGTAGTCGGTCATCTGAAGGTTCAAGCCCGTCCCGCCCGCGCGCAGGCTGATGAAGAAGACCGCCGGTCCCCCGGTCTCCGCAAAGGCCTTCACGGGCCGCTCCCGGTCCAGGGTCGAACCGGTCAGTTCAAATTGGGGAACGTTCCGGAACTCCGCCTTTACCGCCTCCCGGGCCCGCCGCAGGAACTGGACAAACTGGCTGAAGACAACCACTTTGGAACCGCTTTCGAACGCTTCCTCCAGCCGCCCGTTGAGACTCGTCAACTTTCCGCTATGCGTCCAGTGATCGTCCCGTCCGGGAAGGATTGCCGGATCACAGCACACTTGGCGCAGCCGGGTGAGCAGGCTGAAGAGGTGCATCCGCTTTTCGCGGAGGGCCTTGCCCATGTCTCCCGCAAATTCGTTCGCGGCCCCGCTCACGAGGTCCGAGTAGAGTCGCCGCTGAACCGGAGAAAGGGAACAGGTCCAGTCAAACTCCACTTTCGGAGGCAGGTCACGGGCCACCGCCAGTTTTGTGCGACGCAGCAGAAAGGGGGTGACCTGGGTCCGCAGGCGCTTCAGGAAATCGTCTTTTTCCTTCGCCCGGTCCTCGAACTGCCGGCGGCTGCCAAGGAATCCCGGCATCAGGAAACGGAAGATCGTCCACAGGTCGAGGGGCCGGTTTTCCATCGGGGTCCCGGTCAGGGCAATGCGCTGCCGGCTTTGGATCGCCATGCAGGCATGGGTCACCTTGGCATCCGGATTCTTGATGCTCTGGGCCTCATCCAGTATGGCGACGTCAAAGGCTATCGTTTCCAGAAGGCTCTTGTTGCGCCTCAGCTGGGTATAGCTGGCAATCCATAGAGCCGCCTCCCCGCTCTCAAAGGGCTGGTTGCGGGAGAGTACTTTCACCGGGGTACCCGGGAAAAACTGCTTTATTTCCGCCTGCCAGACCGGGACCACACTGGCCGGGCAGACAACAATCGCGGGCTTCCGGCCAAGGATCTCGCGGGCTTCCAGGAAACTCAGGATCTGAAGGGTCTTCCCAAGTCCCATTTCATCCGCCAGCAGCCCGTGGCAGCCGGCCGCCTCCAGTTTGCACAACCATGAAACCCCTTCCCGCTGGTAGGTGCGCAGGCAGTCCAGCAAGTCCGGGTTCCCGGCCGACTCCGTGGCCGTCTCCAGCTGGGCGCGCCAGCGCGCCAGCTCCTCGGAGAGGTTGATATCGACGTTCGGGTCACCGGCAAAGGTGAAGAGCAGGTAGCGGGGCAGAATCCCTTCCCCTTTCGCGGGAAAAAGCGCCTTCCATTCATGGAGGCTGCCAAGGGTCGATGGATCCGCCTTGAAAATGCCTTTTCCCGGAACAAAATGCACATGCCCCGGATGGCGTAAAACCTGTGCCCGGATGCCCTCCGAAACCCGGCCGCCCCCGCTTCGGAAATCCAGCCGGAAATGGCCCTCCCCTCCGTCCGCTTTGATGTCCATAACCGGAAAAAGGCGCTTCAGGCCTTCCTTCCAGGCGTTGACCTGCGGATCCTCCTCAAGGCCATAGCGGGCTTTCCAGTACCCCAGTTCCTTTTCCAGGAAGCGCTGGACGGCAAGGGGTTCCTGAAGCCGGTAGCAGCCTTCGCGGTCCCCGGGACGAAAGCCGCTCCGATGGGCTCGCGCCGTGTAGCCGATGAGTTGTTCCCGTTCCCATTTCGTCAGTTCCCGCAGTGAAAAGCTCGACCAGTCTGTTTCCCGTCCGTCCACGCCCCACCCGGATTCAAGCCAGAGGCCGTCCGTTCGGGCTTTCAAGCGCACACGCAGGCGGCGACCCGTCTGCTCGGTCGGCTTCTCCGGCCTGCCGTTGATCTCCCCCACAACAGGCTCCCGGTTCGCGGACGGGCTTCCGTTCGCCGGCTCCCCGGCCTCCTCGAACGGGGGAAGCTCATCCGCAATCAGTTCCTCCAGCTCATACATTCCAGCCACGCCGAGGCCTCTTCCGGGGGCCAGGCCCGGATGCGATTCACGGAAATGAGGGGCCTTCCCGTCCCAGTCGACAATCACATAGACCGGTTCCTTGCCCTGCCTGAAGTGAATGATCGCACTGCCTTCAAGGAGTTCCGTCGAACGGACGTCCCCCGTGCGGTAGTATTCCCGGCCCCAGTACAGTTCATCCTTCGTGAACCATACCTCCCAGTCCTGGTTCAGGCGTCCGAACCAGGTCTCAATGGCCCGGGGACTGTAACTGCGTTGCGGTGTGCGTTGCGTCATCCGTAAAGATAAAACGACCATTTGAAGAATTCCCCGTGGCCGGATCAAGCCTTGAGGACATTTTCCGCCCTTTAAAGTGCGCCCTTGCCATGCCGGGGTTCGCTTTCAAACTCTGCTCCATGTCCTTGCCTCCCTCTCCCCTGGCCCTCGAAAGACGTGTCGCCTTCTCCCAGACTGACGCCGCAGGCATCATGCATTTTTCCACTTACTTTTTCTTTATGGAGGTCGCCGAGGCCGATCTCTTCCGCCAACTCGGACACCCCCTCCTCTGGCACACCGGCAACACCTCCCTCGGCTTCCCCCGTGTCGATTGCCAGTGCCGGTTCCGGCTCCCCGTCGCCTTTGACGAGGTTGTCCGCACCGAACTCTCCATAGAAAGCATCCTCTCCGGTCGCCTTGCTTACCGCTTCACCTTCAGCAACTCCGACGGCCGGCGCTGCGCCACCGGCTCCATGACCACCGCCTGCGCCTCGCGCAACCCCGATGGCAGCCTCTCCGGAACCCCCCTTCCGGAGGACCTTCTCGATTCCCTCAATGCCTGGAAAAATCAGTCCGCCTGAATCCCCACCCTTGCAATTTCGGACCGCGTGATTTACCAAAAACCCTGCCGCGTCTGCCAGCGGTCCGTGAATTTCCTATGTCCCCATCAATCAAGATTACCAAGGAGGAGGTGAACTCACTGCCCCTCGAAGCCTACGAAGGCCCTGTCGCCCTCGTAGACAGTCCCTCCAGCCTCGCCGCCGCCCTCAGGGAACTCCGAAAGGAATACGTTCTCGGGTTTGATACCGAATCCCGGCCCGCCTTTAAAAAGGGCCAGAATTATCAGGCCTCCCTTATTCAATTGGCCGGGGAATCCCGTGTCTGGCTCTTCCAGATCAAGAAGCTGCCCTCGCTGGATGAGCTCTGGGACCTCCTTGCCGACGGAAATATCATCAAGGCCGGTGTCGCCATCGCCGATGATATTAAGAAACTCAAGGATCTGCAGGATTTCCAGCCCCGGGGATTTGTCGAGATCGCCGATCTCACCCAGCAAGCCGGGATTCTCAACACCGGCCTGCGCAGCCTTGCCGGGCTCCTCCTCAATTTCCGCATCTCGAAGCGCGCCCAGGTCTCTAACTGGGCCCGAAGTGAACTCTCCGAGGCCCAGGTCCAGTATGCCGCCACCGACGCCTGGGTCAGCAGGCGCCTCTACCTGCATATGCTGGACCTTCGAAACCGGACCACCTCCGTCCAGGGGTCTGCCTCGGCCTAGGGGAAAACGGTCACCGGTCGGTCATGCTCCACCTGCTCGCGGTCTCCCTTCTGTGGGCTTTCTCTTTCGGGCTTGTCAAAGCAGAGTTTGCCGGCCTCAGCGGAGCCACCCTCGCCCTCGCCCGCCTCCTCTTCGCGCTTCCCTGCTTTCTTCCCTTCCTCAAACCGCGTTTCCGCCGCCTTGATGCCCTTGCCCTCAAACTCATCTTTACCGGGGCCCTCCAGTACGGACTCATGTACGTCGCGCTTTTCAACGCTTTCCGCTACCTCGACGGGCATGAGGTGGCCCTGCTGACCATCTTCACTCCCCTCTACGTGGTCCTCGCCCATGCTCTCATCAAGCGCCGTTTTCCACCCGCCTGGTTCTGGTACACCGCCCTCCTTGCGGTTGCTGGGGCAGCTTGGATATTCCTGCCCGGCGGGAGCCTCCCCGGAAAAGCCTCCGGCATCCTTCTCGTCCAGCTCTCCAATCTCTGCTTTGCCGCCGGCCAGATGCTCTACCGGCATTTCTACCGCCCCCTCCGCCAGAGCACGCACCGCGACCTTTACGCCCTTCTCTACCTCGGGGGGATTCTCGCGACCCTTCCCTTCGCCCTGCCACAGGATCCCATTGCCGAACTGGCCGGCCTCTCCGCTTCCCAGTGGACCGCTCTCGCCTACCTTGGCACAGTCGCTTCCGGCCTCGGCTTCTTCCTCTGGAATGCCGGGGCCACACGGGTCAATCCGGCCTCCCTGGCCGTCTTCAACAACCTGAAAATTCCCGTCGCCATCCTCGTCTCCATCGTGGTTTTCGGCGAGAAGGCGCGCCTCGATCTTCTCCTTCCGGGGGTTATCCTCATCCTCGTTGCCCTCGGCTGGGCGGAGTACGCCCACCGGAAAAGCCTCACCAGAGACGCCGGAACATGACCTGTGCCTCCCGCCCCGGTCCCGGGGTCCCCGGAATGCGCTGAAAATCCACCTTGTTCAGGTTGTCCACCCGCACCAGGAGGTCCCATCCGGACCCCATCGCATCCTCCCACCTTGCCCCGAGATTGAGTTGGGAAAGGGTGTCCGGTCCCGTCCGCAGGGGATTTTCCCGCTGTTCCCGCCATTCACCTTCAAGGCGCAACGCCAGTCCTTCCAGCGGAAACCACTCCACCGTCGCAAGCAGGCGGTGGCGCGCGTAATTGAGGGCGTAGAAGCTCGCATTCCCGCCCGCATCGGCATAGTCCTGCTCCTTGTCAAGGTAGGAGTAGCCCAGCTCCAGCTCCAGGGATTCCCCGTCCCAGCGCAGGCCCGCTTCCACTCCGTCGACCGTGCTGTCCATCGCTGAAGCCTCGCGGGCACTCGGCGAGCCCTGCTCGAAAACCCAGTCGACAAGGTCCGTATCCTCCCGGCGGAAGAAGACCGCCCTCCCGCTAAGCGGTCCACGTTCGAGCTGCACACCCGCCTCAAGGGTCTCCGCCTTTTCCCGTCCAAGCTCGGAATTGCCTCCGAAAAGGCCTTCCGGAGCCGAGTTCAAAACGGTGTATCCCGGGACCTGGCTCGCCTGCGAATACGCGCTGTAAACCTGCCACGATCCCGCCTCAGTGGCGCCGCTCAGGCGCAGGCCCGCCAACGGCAGAAGGACGGTTGCCTCCTCATTCGTGGTGTCTATCCCGAATCCCGCATAGGGTGTGAGCTCACCCGCTTTCGTCTCCTGCCGACGCTCAACCCGGAACGCTCCCTCGGCATAGTCCCGCTCGTTGAACTGCCCGTGAACGAGGCTTGTGCTCCGGATAACCCGGTCCCTCAGCAAAGCCCAGCGGTAGGCGATATCGAGGGTCCCGGCCTCCATCAAGCCGTCCCCCTGCAGGCTCCAGACTTCCGTGAGGTGCTCGAAAAGGCGGTTCGGGTTTTCCCGGTTGAATTCGTAGTCATTATCCAGCTGCCGCCAGTAGCCTCCAATCCGATGGTGTCCCCGTTCCATCCGGCGTTCCCATTGGAAACCCGCCAGTCCCACCGTGTAGGCATCCGTCTCGTTCAAGGCGGCGATACCGGTATACATTCCCGGCCACCCATAGAATTTGTCCACAAACCCGCCAAAGATCCTCAGGACTCCCGGCCCCGCCTGCCACTCAAATCGGGCGCTGATCCGCTTCAAGTCGAAATCCCCGTTCTTCACGCTTCCGTCCCCGCTCTCCCGCTGCACGGCCATCTGCCAGCCTCCATCCCCGGCAAGGGCGCCTCCCTGGTAAGCCGAAAAACCCCACATCCGGTCCGTTCCCAGCGCCAACCCAAGGCCCCCTCCTTCCCGGATGCCGGCCCATTCCCAGTCAATGCTTCCCGCCGTTGCATTAAATCCATAAAGGGCGTTGTTCACTCCCGTGAGCAGCCGCGCCCCACTGAAAAAGACCGGGTCCAGCGGAATTTCCGAGAAATAATGCCCCGTTTGTGGGTCGAAGAGGGCCAGTCCCCCCACCATCAGGCCCGTCCCTTCGAAAATCCCCCCGCGGATCGAAATGTCTGCCTGGTAACGGCTTCCTCCCCGGCTCTGCAGGTCCACCCGTACTTCCCGTTCCATTCGCTCGCTCAACTGTCCCCCGGTATCCATCCCCTCCTCAGCCCATGATCCCGCATAGACCGGAAAGGCCCCCAGATCAAGGACCTCAGGGCCTGTTGTCTCCTCTGCCGTGGCGCTCACCACAAGGAGAAGCCCGATCAGTCCGAAAAATCCGTGTAAGCCCTTCATCATTCCTTTATCTTTTCCGGATAAAGGACGACAAAAGGCAATTGTTAATTAAAAAAAATTTACTGGCTAACAATTAGGGGCGATGCAGCCGAATATTGCGACGGACATAGGTGGGAATATCGAGATCGACCCCTTCATGGATGTTCCGCTGGGTTTTTTCAAAGACCCCTCGATTTTCCTCCTGTCGGGGGAAGGCGAATTCGCGCTGGTTGCGCTTCACCGGTTGCCCTGCCGGGGGAGGAGGCTTGCGGGTCTCGGAGACGGGTTCAGGCGCCGGCACGGACCCGGAAGGAGGCTAATCGGGGGGATTGCCGGCGGGAGGCAGAGGGTCGAATCCCTTGTGGGGCCTCGGGGACCTGCGAAGGGTTCCAAAAACAATGATCCGCAACTGGCTGTAGAAGCTTCCGTCGATGGCGGCCCCCATGACAATCGAATTGCGGCATCCAAATTTCGTCGAGACGGCATCCATGACCTGGTTCACCATCGCCATGGTCAGGTCGGGTCCGCCTGTCAGGTTGACAATCAGCTGGTCGGTATCCCTGACAACCCCGTTCTCGGCAAGGTGCAGAAGGGGGCAACGGTCGAGGTCACTGAGGGCCTGCTCCACCAGCCCGTCACCCTTTCCGTAGCCGACACCGAAAAGGGTCCGCCCTCCCGGCTCGGAGAGGGCGCTCCGGAGAGTCGAAAAATCAACATTGATAAGCCCGGTGTTGAAGAGCATCGACCAGATGGAATGAACCCCCAGCTTGATCCACTTGTCGGCCATCGCGAAAGCTTCCATCAGGGTCGCCGATGCATCCACCTGTCCGAAGATCAGGTCGTTCGGCAGGCTGATGACGGCGTGGCATTTGCCCTCCATTTGCTCAAGGCTGCTTTTGGCCCGGGCCGCCCGTGTTGTTCCCTCGCGCTGGAAAGGCAGGGCACAGAAGGCGATCACCACCGCCCCTTCCGCAACCGCCATTTCGGCGATTGCCGGTGCGGCCCCGCTGCCGGTGCCCCCGCCCATGCCGGCGAGAAGAAAGACAAGATCGATGTTGCGCAGGAGACGCCGCAATTCATCCGCATCAGCCTCCGCGGCAAGGCGCCCTTTATCGACGGATCCACCGGTGCTTTTGCCAAGGGTGACGGTCCTCCCGAGCAGAAAGGTCTCGTCCACCGGGGAGGAGGCAAGGACCTGGCTGTCCGTGTCCACAGCCGTCAAATGGACCTGTTCGAGGTTCTCAAGCTTGATCCGGTCCACGGCGTTAGTTCCCGCCCCCCCGACGCCCATGATCTTGATCCTCAGTCCTCCCTCGGGAAGTCTGTCCTCCACGAGGGGGTCCTGTTCGGGAAAGAAGGCGGGTTGTTCCATGTCCGTCGGGTCTCCGTTTTTCAGCCGAAAAAGCCGGCCACTCTGCTCAACCAGCGGCCCTGTGGCTTGGCCTCTTGTTCCTTTTCCCCGGACTGCTGGTCATGAAGGGCGTTGAGGAGCAATCCGAGCACCGTTGCGTATTCGGGTTCGCGAAGTTCCGCGTGCCGGACCCAGTCCGGGCTCTGACCGAGACTCACCGGCACGTCAAGGGTCACTTCCGCCAGATCAGCGATAAGGGGGGTCTTGGAAACCCCGCCGGTCAGGATCACCCCACCTGGCAGGCCGGTCCGGGAAAGGGCGCTCCCGAGCTGATTTTTCAGGATGATAAAGAGTTCCTCAAGACGGGCATGGGTGATCTTGTTGATCGTCAACTGCGAATGGAAGCTGTCCCCGATACTCAAATCGCCCACCAGCGGCGTTTTCCTGGTCCGGTCCTCCTTTTGCACAAGGGCCTTCGCAGCCCGACGCTTCAGCCCTTCGGCCAGCTTGCTCTTGACCCGCAGGCCAAGTCCGAGGTCGTTGGTGACGTGCTCGCCCCCCACCGGGATAGCCCCGGTCTGGACGGCCCGCCGGCCCCGGTAGAGCACATAGTCCGTCGTTCCCTTGCCGATATCCACGACAAGGACGCCCTGCCGCTTCTCTTCCTCCGAGGCGAGAAAACTCCCGGAAGCCAGTGAGGAAACCACAATATCATTCACCTCCAGCCCGAAGCCGTTGATAACGGTCATGTGGTCCTTCACCTTCTGCTCGTCCGCGACCACATGCCAGTAAAGCACTTCCAGGTGCGAACCCTGCCGCGAAAGCGGATCCTCGACCGGTTTCCCGTCGAGGAGAAACCCGTTTCGGATGTGATGGATGTAGACTTCACCGGGTTCGAGGGCCCGGCTCTTCGCATTTTCAACAGCCCGCTCGATATCCACGGGCCGGACAAGGTTCCGGTTGCTGCTGATCGAGGTCGTTCCGGCATGGCGGAACCCCCAGAGATGGCTCCCCGAAAAGGAAAGGTAGACGTGCTCGATCTTGCTCCCGGAGGAGCGCTCGGCGGCCAGGATGGCTGCGTGCGTGCAGTCACTCACGCTCCGCAGGTTGATGATCTCACCCTTTTTCATGCCGATGTTCGTCGACTGTCCCCGGCCGATTATATTCATGGAACGTCCCCCGGACATTTCCGCCACGAGAACCACCACCTTGGAGGTTCCGATTTCCACTGCCCCGACTATCGTTGACCGACTCATGTACCCGATTTCATCCCTTTGCGTGTTTTAATCGTAGCGGATAACGGCTTCCCCGGAATATGACAAGTCTATGTAGGTCGGCTTTCCCATTTGATACCGCTGGCTGTGATCGAGGATCTCCCCAAGCCGGCGCAACTGCTCCACGATGCCCTCGGTCGAAAAAACAATCTCCTCTATCTGCGCGCTTTTGACCCGTACCAGCGGAGGCCGGTACTCCCGGCCCGGATCCCAGTCGCGCAGGTCAATTATCCGCCAGTGCCGGTACACGGCCGGCAGCAGTCGTTTCGCGGCTTCCAGCAGGTCCGCGACCGCCTCGATGCCCGCCACCCTCGCAAAGTCCCCTTCTGCGGACCGCTGTATCCTCAGACCGGCGACCCCCGGCAGCCGGCGGAGGGTATCGACCGGATAACCCCTGCCCCGGTATGGGGTGCCGTCCCGGGCCAGGAGGAGCAGTACGGCCCGCTCGTTTGCGTCCCGGATACGGGCCCGCATCACCGGTTCCCGTTCACGCACCCGCACTTCAAGGGTTTCCGGGAGACGCACCGTTACCGATGCTGATTCCACCTGTCCCACCTCCTCGAGGGCCTTCTTGAGGGCGGTAACGTCGATTTCGCGCACGTCCATGCGCAACGCTTCCCCGAAGGTCCCGCGGAACCAGTCCGCTCCCAGGACCCCGTCGGAAGAGAAATCGAGCCGGGCCTCCCGCTCCCGGACGAGGGTTTTCCGTTCCTCAAAGGTGTTTTCCCGGAGGTAGTATAACCCCAGGAGACCGGAGACGAAAGCCCCCGCGACCAGGACAAAGAGGGATAATTTGAAAACAAGGATCAGCTTCCGCTGTCGCGTGATCCGGCTCTGTCCCGGGCGGCGATTCCCCTGCTTGATGTCCCGCCACGATGTCCGGGCCGGCTTGGTTCCGGTCTTTTTCCGGCTCATTCCCTCCCTCCGGTTTGCATCCGCCCAAGGGCGCACGCCACAAAGCGGTGGACAAGCTCCTCAAAACCGATCCCCGAACAGGAAGCCGTCTTCGGAAGCAGGCTTGTCGGCGTCATCCCCGGAAGGGTGTTGATCTCAAGAAAAACAACCGTTCCCTCCGCTCCCAGACGAAAATCAATCCTCCCGAAATCACGGCAGCCGCAGATCGCGAAAAGCTTTCGCGACCAGCGGTGAAGCTCCTCCCGCAGGGGCTCGTCAATCCGGGCCGGCACGTCATATCGGGTCAGCCCGCTGGTGTACTTGTGCGCATAGTCGTAGAGTCCCCCTTCCGGATGCACGGCCACGACCCCCAGCGGCTCGCCGTCCAGTATCCCCACCGTCAGATCAATGCCCTCGATATAGTCCTCGGCAAGGTAATCGGCAGAGGCAACCGCCTTCACTGCCTTCCGGTAGGTTTCCTCCGAATCAACGATGAAAAGCCCGACACTGCTCCCGTCACAGCGCGGCTTCAGGATCATGGGCTCGCGCAGGTGCTCCCGCACCGCCGCATACGGAAGGGGCGTGCCTCTCCGGAGCAGGTGATCGCGTGCCACCGGAAGGCCCGCGTGGGCGGCGATTGCCTTGCAGGCCAGCTTGTCAAAGCAAAGGACACTCGCGGCCTGGTCCGATCCCGCATAGGCAAAGCCGCCGGCTTTCAGCTCGGCACTCAATCGGCCGTCTTCCCCGTAGCAGCCATGGATTAAAGGCAGCACAAGGTGCCGGTCCGGCCGAAGGGATTGGGGAAGTGCCGGTCTCTCAAGGATATGGGATTCGCAGGGAATACCAAGGGTTTCCAGAGCCCTTTGCACGGATTGCCCCGATAAAAGGGAGACCTCGTGTTCCGAGCCTCCTCCCCCGCTCAAAAGGGCCACCCGGTAGCCTCTTTTCCGGATCTCCCTCACGCTATCCATGGGGAATCTCCGTTACCGGGTCCAGTTCGCGCTTTTTTGGACCTGCTTCGGGACAGTAGTGTTTCTCAAGGAAACCCGCAAGGCTTGCCGAGGCATCCCCGCGATTGAGGGTCCGCAGGTTCGAGCGCATCCGGTCCAGAAGCCAGTCATTGAAAATCAGGTCGAGGACTTCGCGGTAAAGGCTCCCGATTTCGCTCTGGCAGACCAGGATGGCCCCTCCGCGACGCTCGAGATGGCGGGCGTTCGCAAACTGGTGGTCATCGGCCGCAAACGGATAGGGCACAAGGATGCCCGGCGTCAGGCAGGCCACCAGTTCGGCAATGGTCCCCGCCCCCGCCCGGCTCACGACCAGGTCCGCGCAGCTGAAAAGGGCATACAGGCGGTCGTGGAACGAGGATGTCCGCAACTCGACGGGTTCACCCTGGTCCGATTTCAAGACCTCGACCCCGGGCAGCGTGTTCTTGCCCGGGCCCGCCACCAGGATGACCCAGATCCCGTCCCCCGCCAGCGACCGGTAATGAGCCGCCACCCACTCGTTCAGCACCTGAGCTCCCTGGCTCCCGCCGACGACAACAAGGACCTTCGCATACCCGGGAATCTCCAGTTCGCGGCGGATTTTGTCTTTGGGGATATGCGTTACTTCCCTCCGCAAAGGCATCCCCAATCGCTGGATCCGTCTCGGTTCAATTCCCGGCAGCCCCACCCCCTCGGGAAGGAAAACATACTCCGCCATCCGGGAAAGGAAGCGGATGGATCGCCCCGCCAACCGATTTGCCTCGTGCAGGACCACCGGAATCCGCAAAACCCGGGCGGCGATGACATAGCTCACGCTGGTGTGCCCCCCAAAGGCCAGGACCACCGACGGACGCTCCCGTCTGAGGGCGGCAAGGGCGGTGACAAAACCGTGCAGGCTGCGGTAAAGAAAACGGAACAGCGCCGGCGGAAAGAGGCGGAAGGGAGCTGATTTTGTCTGCCTGTAATTAAATTCCGGATACACATCGAGGATCCGGCTGTCCACTTCCTTCTCGCTCACGACAAGCTCCACCTCGTGCCCCCCCTCGCGCAGTCGCTGGGCCGTCCCTATCCCCGGGGAAAGGTGTCCCCCAGTTCCCCCGCAGACAATGATAATCCCGCCCGGCATTGCTATCCCCGTTCCCGCGGTTGAATGCGCGGCGGATCACCCCACTGCCAGAGGCTTCGGCAGATGACGCCAAAAAGGAAATAGGTCACGACAAGGTTTGATCCCCCGTAGCTGATGAAGGGAAGGGACATCCCCTTCGTCGGCAGGATACCCGTTGATACTCCCATGTTGATCATCGCCTGGAGGGTGATGAAAAGCAGGGCCCCCGAGACCAGGAGAAACTGGTGCAGGCTGGGTGCCTTCTGCAGCTGGTGCCAGGTCACAAGAAAGAAAATGCCGAAGGAAAAGACCACTGCGAGGGTGAATAACAGGCCCAGTTCCTCCCCGATGATCGGGAAAATAAAGTCGGTATGGGCTTCCGGAAGAAAGGCGAATTGCTGCCGGCCGTTCCCCAGTCCGACCCCGTTGACACCGCCGACGCCGAACCCGATGATTCCCTGCCAGAGCTGGTAGGCCCCGCCGCTGCGGTTCCCCTCGACATCGAGAAAGGAAAGGATGCGGCCCATCCGCACCGGATCCTGGGATATGGCCAAGGCGAAGAGCCCCCCTCCAAGAAGCCCTGTCGGAAGCAGGTAACCCAGCCGGGCTCCGGCCAGGAACATCAAAATCCCCCCGACAAGGGCGTAGAGAAAGGCTGTCCCGAAATCCGGCTGCAAAAAGATGAGGGCCGAGAAAAACCCGATCAGGCCGAGGGGTATCAGAAAACCCTTCAGAAGGGTTTCGCGCTCCCGCTGGATAAGGGAGAAATACTGCGCGAGGCAGAATATATAACCGATTTTCGCGACATCGGAGACCTGCATGTTCATCAGACCGAGGTCGATCCAACGCCGCGCCCCGTTTACCTTGATTCCAATTCCCGGCACCAGCACCAGGATCATGAGGAGAATCGAGGCCGCCCCCAGCCACCAGGAAACCCGGCGCTCTTTCCCGTAGTCAATGCAAAGGGCCCCTGCGAAAACGGTGAGGGCAATCCCGATCCAGAGGCACTGCCGGTAGAAAAAGCCGCCCATGCCCGCTTCGTGGGCACGCCCGATACTCAGCAGGACCAGAAGCCCCAGTCCATTCAGGAAAAGCACCGAAAGCCCAAGAAAAACCAGGGGTACCCGGCGGCCCACCGTGTAGCTCCAGATCCTCTGGCTTTCGCTCCCCTGCATCAATTCGACGGTTCGCCGGCTTCCTCAAGCATCTCCACTTCAACAAAAGGAAGGTCCTCGTCGTCAAGGGACTCGAGGGCGGACATCGCGTCCGCCTCGTCGTCTTCATCGGACCCGGATTCCTCCTCCTCTTCCGGAGCGGGGCTTGTCGTCTCCCGCATTGCCGGCTCCTCCGGCTCCTCCTCGGGTTCCGGTTCCGATGCCTCCCCCTGGTCCCGCCGGCCGTTCCCCGATCCTCCGGGGATCACCAGTTCCCGGCCAACATAGAGCCGCCGGGCGTCCATGATGTTGTTTGCCCGCATCAGTTCCGCCGCCGAAAGGTCGAAACGCCGGGCAATGGATGAGGGGGTGTCCCCCGCCTGCACGGTGTAGCTCTCGCCTCCGGAGGTCCGGGATTCCCTCGAGGACCGTTCCCCGTTTGCACCACGGCTCTGACCGGGGGCCTCTCCGGGAACCATAAGCTCCTGTCCCACGTAAATGGTGTCCCCCCGAAGGTCATTGAGTTCCCTCAGGATGGCCACCGTGGTGTCGTGCCTCTTGGCGATCGTACTCAGGGTGTCTCCCCGACGGACCGTCACCGGATGCCCGGCATGCTCCGCCTCGCTTTCCGCGACTGCCTCTTCCGGGGCCGATTCGGGGATAAGCAGGCTTTGTCCCACGTAGATGGTGGAGGCCTTTTCCAATTCGTTCGCCGAAAGTAAATCGTCCAGGGCGACCCCCTCGCTCCGGGCAATGCCACTCAGCGTGTCCCCGGCCTTTACGGTGTATTCGCGATTCACCGGCGGGAGCGAAAAGCTGTCCCGTACCGGATCCCGTATTGGCTCGAGGAGCCCGCTCTCGTCATCGCCGGCTAAACTTTCCCGGGTCGTTTCCGGCCGGCGTGGTTCGCTCAGTCCCCGGGTGGACTCGGAACGGTCTCCGATTCCAGCGTTGAAGGCAGAGTCCAGCTCACCGCTTTCCTCCGGCTCGGCATAGGCCGAGGTCGCCGGCGAGGCGGTCTCGGCCGGAGCCGGATCGCGCCCTGACTGGCTCTGGCAGCCGGGCTGCAGGAGCAGGATTCCAAGGATGAAGACGTGGAAAAGGATAACAAGACTGAACACTGACCAGATTTTCATAAGACCTTCCAAATGATTGAAATTAGACGCTCCCCTTTTGGTGCTTCAAACCAAAAACCGCATTTTCATAGGCGGTTCCCCGCTCCATGAAGTTACCATATTCCTCCCCGGCAATAAAGCCCGGACTGAACACCACCGGGGACGTTCCCCGGGCAAAGGCAAAGGCCGAATCGACCCCCGAGCGCAGGTCCGCCACGGATGCCACGGGAAGATGCCTTTCCTCGAACAGCTCCTTCAGGCGGGCCTGCACGTCACCGATGACAACCGCTGCCCGCAAGGAGGGAAGAAGGCGCTCCGCGAAGGCCTCCAGGTTGCCGCCACGGTAATGCCCCCCGCCAATCCAGACCACCGGTTCCGCAAAATTGCTCAAGGCCGCCTCTGTAGCGGCAAAATTGCTCGCTTTGGAATCATTCCAGAAGACGGTCTTGCCGATGACCGTGAGCACGTGCAGCCGGTGCGCCCGCACCTCGAAATTCTCAGCCGCTCCTTTGAGGAGGGAATCCGAATAGCCTTTCTCCAGCCAGTAGCGCCGATAGAGGGCCAATGCCGGCCGATGGATGTTGGTCGCAAAGGCCGTCCTCTCCGGAAGCTCCCAGCGGGGATAGTCCTCCGGTTCCAGCCGCCGGGCCCGTGCCGGCATCGTGAAACCCATTTCCCGGCCGGCTGCAAAAACGGAATCCCCGAAGTAAAGAAGCGCCTCCGGACTCAGGGAACTCAGCCGCAGGAGCTCCGCAAAGGCTTTTTGCCGGGCCTCCTCGTCATTGAGGTGGTCCTCGTGGAAGTTGGTCCAGAAAAGAGCATCGAACCGGAAGGCCTTCAAGGGTCCGGCACTGCGTGGCCCAAGCTCGCAGACAGCCGTCACGCCCTCGAGGTCGGGCCGCACCGCCAGCCGCGAAAGCGGGTAATGGTTGTGTCCCACCGCCATGGCACTGATCCCCGACCGCTTCAGGCTGAAGGTGATGAATTCCTGCAGGGTTGTCTTTCCGTTTGTTCCCGTGATGACAATGGTGGGTCCCCTGCGCAACTGCTGGGCAAAATCTATCTCGCTCACCACCTCACATCCTGCGGCCTCCGCCACCGCCAGCCAGGGATGCCCGATGGAGAATGCCGGACTGTGGATGACGAGTCGGTGCCGTTTGGCCTCCGCCTCGTCGAAACGGTGCCGCACATCCCCGTCTTCCCCACTGTGTTCGTCGTAAGCGGTGTGCTTGGTCCCGAGCTTTCCAAGAAGGTCCCGTACGGCGTTGCCACTGGCACCCACTCCGAGGATGGCAACCGGTGAGGCCAGCAGTTCCCGGTAGGCATCCGGTATGTATTCACGCAGGCTCATCGCAGTTTGAGGGTCGCAAGGCCGATGACCGCAAAGACGAGGGAAAGGATCCAGAAGCGGATCACCACCTGGGTTTCGGCCCAGCCTTTCAGTTCAAAGTGATGATGGATGGGGGCCATCCGGAAAATCCGCTTGCCACGCAGTTTGTAGGAGCCCACCTGCAGGATGACGGAGGCCGCTTCAAGGACAAAGACCCCCCCGATAATGACGAGGGTGATCGGTTGAAGTATCATGAAAGCTATGATGCCCACCAGTCCCCCGAGAGCAAGGCTTCCAGTGTCGCCCATGAAAATCGCCGCCGGATGGGCATTGTGCCAGAGAAAGGCCAGGCAGGCCGCGCAGAGAATGGCTGTCAAAATGGTCAATTCCCCCGTTCCGGGCATGAAGGGGACCAGCAGGTAATCGGCATAAATGGCGTTTCCTGTCGCGTAGGCCATCAGGCCGTAGGCCATCGCCACCGTGATCGTGCACCCGATGGCAAGCCCGTCGACGCCGTCGGTAAGGTTGATCGCATTGCTCGCCCCGGCAATGACAAGGAAAAGGAAAACCGCCAGCAGCGGCAGCGGCGTGTAGGCTATCAACGGGCTTTTCAGGAAAGGAAGCCAGATTTGACGGACAAAATCACCACTCTCCGGGCTTCCGAGCAGCAATCCGAGGGCCAGAACCGTCAAAAGCCCCTGCGCCAGCAGTTTGTAGCGGCCCGGAAGACCCTTGCTCGTGCGCTTTGAAATTTTCAGGTAGTCATCGCTAAATCCGATCAGGGTCAGGCCCGAGAAAACGACCAGGGCGGTCAGGATGTAGATGTTCCATTCCGCCCAAAGGAGGGTACTCGCCAGGACGGAGACAAAGACAATCAGCCCGCCCATCGTGGGGGTCCCCTGTTTCTTGTTGTGGAGGTCCGCAAGGCGGCCCACTTCGCCCGCCTCGCGCATCACCTGGCGGGCCTTGATCTGGCTGAGCTGCCGGATAATGAACGGGGCGAGAACCATTCCGAGAAAGAGGGCGGTTGCGGCTCCCCCCATGGCCCGGAAGGAAATGTACTGGAAGAGCCGCAGGGGGCCCCAGAGGGATTCAAACTCGGCAAGGTGGGTCAACATCGCTCGGCATCCTCCGGAATAAGGGATTCCAGGCCATGACTGCGGCTTCCCTTGAGAAAAACAGCTCCTTCAAAGGCCTGCAACCGCCGACGGGCGTCCTCCACCGACTCACCGAGGATGATATGGCCCGCTGGGTGTCCGCTCGATTCGAGCTCTTCCTTCATCCACACCTTGCCTCTCCCCTTCAGGAAGACAATGGCCCCTTTTTCAAGGGCGAATTCCCGCGCGGTCCACCGGTGCCAGTATTCGCTTTCCGCTCCCAGTTCATCCATGCTGCCGATGACAAGGAACTTCGGCTCACCGGCAAACAGATTCTGGAACCGTCGGAGGCTGTCGATCATCGATCCGGGACTGGCGTTATAGCAGTCGGCAAAGAAGCGTCGTGGCCCGTCTGCGTAGATCTCACCCCTCTGGTGGTAGGGACGCCAGCCGTCGATCCGGCTCTGGAGGGTTTCCATCGGTACCCCGAGAAGCCGGGCGGAATGAACGACAAGGGCAAGGTTTGAGATCATGCCGGGACTTCCCGCCGCAAAATAAAGGCCCTTGTCCTCCTGTCCCGGGATCACGAGGCGACCCGTGCCCTCATCAATTTCATCGGGTTTCCAGGTGTAGTCGGCCTCGAGGCATCCGTCTTCCACCGGGAACCCTCCTTCCCGTCCCCCTGCTCGCTCATCGAAAACCGTCACCGCGTGGGCCGTCACCCCTTCCGGCAAGTCCCGGAATGCCTCATACTGCAGAAGCGATCGCGGAAAAACCGCCTTCCCCCCGGGGCGCACAGCACGCGCGAGCTGGGCCTTGGCCCGTGCCACCCCCTCAAGGCTGCCCAGTCCCTCAAGGTGGGCCGGGCCCACCGCTGTGACAATGGCAAGGTCCGGATCCATCATCCCGGCCAGGACTTCCATCTCTCCGGGGCCGCTGATGCCCGCCTCAATCAGGGCCCCCGCATGCTTTCGGCGGTCCAGTTCAAGGAGGCAGAGCGGAACCCCGAGCCGGTTGTTGAGATTCCCCGGTGTGCGGTACCAGTGCGATCCAAGTACTCTCCCCAGAAACTCCTTTACGGTTGTCTTGCCATAACTGCCGGTGATTCCCGCCACTGTCCCCTGGAAGTGTTGCCTCCAGAGCCCGCCAAGCGCCTGCAACGCCCGCCAGGTGTCGTCAACCACCATCTGGGGCAGCTCGATTCCCTCAAAGGGGGTCTGGACAAGGGCCGCCAGGGCTCCCCGCCGGGCAGCTTCCTCAAGATAGGCATGCCCGTCGCGCCGGTCCGTCTTCAAGGCGACAAAGGTCTCTCCAGGCTGAAGGGTCCGGGTATCGATTGAAAAGGAGGTCAGTGGGCCGGATGGGTATCCCCCCCTCCAGCAGCCATCGGTAATTGTTGCCGCCTGCTCTGCTTCCAGTCGGGCCATCAGGGATTATGCCATTTGCGATTCTGGAGGATTTCCCGCGCCACCGCGCGGTCATCGAAGGGCACCACACAGTCTCCGAATTCCTGGAAGGTCTCGTGCCCCTTGCCCGCGATCAGGACGGTGTCCCCGGGACCGGCCTGGGCGATGGCTTCCGCGATGGCCCGGCGACGGTCCTCGACAAAGCTCAGGTTGTCACGGGTCTCATTCCCCGCGCGCATGTCGTCGAAGATGGCCCCGATCGTCTCGTTGCGGGGATTGTCCGAAGTCGCGATCGCCACGTCGCTGAGGCGCGAGACAAGTTCCGTGATTACCGGCCGGGTCCGTGCGTCCCGGTTCCCCCCGCATCCAAAGACCGTTATCAGGCGCCCTTTCGTCAGGCTGCGCACCATCTCGAGCCCCTTCGCATACGCCGATTCCGTATGCATGTAGTCCACCAGAATGGTGCAGTCGCGCCCCTGTTCCAACCGCTCCATGCGTCCCCGGACGCCTTTGAAGGAAAGGAGGGACGCCCCCATGTCCACAGGGTCCCGCCCCTCAAGGTAGCCGCAGGCAATGCCCGCGAGGACGTTCTGGAGATTGAAGGCCCCAAGGAGCGGACTGACCAGCTTGACCGATCCACCCGGCCAGCAGAGGGTAAAGCGCGTATCAGCGGACCCGTAACGGATCTCCTCGGCCCGGATATCCGCATCCGGCGAGCAGCCAAAGGTCACCACCCTTCCCTTGATGACCGGGGTAATCGATGCGAGAACCCTGCTGACTTCGGGATCATCAATTCCTGCCACCAGGGCCTTGAGCTTACCACCCTGTTTTTTTATGAAGGCCTCCTCAAGGGCAATGTAGTTTTCAAGCGAACCATGGTAATGAAGGTGTTCGGGGGTCAGGTTCATCAAAACGAGGTTACGGAATTGAAGGCCCTCCACCCGGCCCTGGTCAATGCCGTGTGCGCTCACTTCCATCAGAACGCGCTTGCAGGCCTCCTCCTTCATCTGCGAGAGAAGGCCAAAGAGCTCGATCGGTTCGGGCGTTGTCCGGTGCGCCGGGAGGGTCCGGTTGCCCACCGCGTAATGGATCGTCCCCAGGAGGCCCACCGGCGCATCCTGCTCAAGGAAATGGCGGACCAGGGTCGAGGTCACCGTTTTCCCGCTCGTGCCAAGAAAACCCGTCAGTTCCAGGTGTTTTTCCGGATGGCCGTGAAAACGGGAGGCCACCCGGCCAATCAGTCCCCGCAGGTCCTTGACAAGCACCTGTGTCACCTGTGGCGGAACCCAGCAGTCCTTATCGCAGACAATCACCTGGGCCCCCCGGTCAATGGCCTCGTTGATGAAAAAATGGCCGTCCGTCCTCAGGCCCGGAACCGCAAAGAACATCGCCCCGGGTCCCACCCGGCGGCTGTCCGTGGTGATGGAATGAACCCGTACGGTATCCTTTCCGCGGATGGTGGTAATCCCGGGCATTCCCTGCAGTAGCTGTTTCAGGCTGATCGTCATAGGTCTCCCTTGAAGGGCTCGCTGAAGGAGCATGGCCGTTCCCGCATCCCGGCATCCCGGGACACCGGCACGGTGATGCGTACGGCGTGCCGGGGCACGCAGAAGATTCGCACTAATTTCAGTCATTGGATACAATAAAGGGTTCCCATTCTTCCGGCTTGCGGATTCCCAGATGGGGAATTAGCTGCTCCCCGATCCCCCGGAAAACCGGGGCCGCCACAAGTCCGCCATAGGCCGGACCCGCGATTTTTGCCTCATCCACCACCACCGTGATGACGACTTCCGGCTCGGACGCCGGAAAAAATCCACTGAAGGAAGCGACATGGTGCCGGGAACTGTACCGGCCTTCCATGATCTTGCGGGAGGTTCCCGTTTTCCCCGCCACGGCGTATCCCGGGATTGCCGCCCGCCGGGCCGTTCCCTCGGGACCCGCAACCCCGCTCAGCATCCGCTTCATCAAGCGGGCCGTCTCCTTCGAAACAACGCGTTCCCGCTTCTCCGGTTCCAGATCAAGGACCTTCACGTTTTCCCTGTCCAGAATCGCCTCCAGGAGGCGTGGCTTGATCCACACCCCGTCATTGGCCAGCGTTGCCATGGCAAGGTGCACCTGCATCGGGGTGGCCCCCACCGCATATCCGGTCGGCAGCCGGCTGATGGTGTAGCCGTCCCATGCCTCGACCTCCGGAAGGTCACCCCCCGCTTCGCCGCCAAGGGGCCAGCCGCTCTCTTTTCCAAATCCGAATCGGTCGGCATAGGCAAAGAGGCGCTTCTCCCCGAGCAGCATTCCCAACTGGGCCGCCCCCCGGTTGCTCGACTTGCTCACCACCGTCCGCACCGGAATGGTACCCAGATCCCGATGGTCCCGGGGCATCGGAATGTTAACCCCGTTGAAGAATACGCGCTCCCGGCTGCAGTCAATCAGGCTGTCCGCATCCACCAGTCCTTCCTCCAGAGCCGCCGCAACCGGAACGATCTTGAAGGTGGAACCCGGTTCATACTGGTCCGAGACAACCCGATTGCGCTGGTTCCCCAGCGGATAGTCCCAGAAGCTGTTCGGATCGAAGGTGGGATGGTTTGCCAGGCCAAGGATTTCCCCGCTGGCAGGATCGGAAACAATGATGCTTGCCCCTTCGGGCTCCATTTCATCCACCAGTTCGTCAAGGGCGTCCTCGATGACCGACTGCACAAAAAGATCGATGCTCAGGCGCACATGGAGGCCGTCCCGGGCCTCCACCTTGCGTTCACGGAAGGCCGCCATCTCGCGCCGTTGCCCGTCCACCTCCGTCTCCAGCCAGCCGCGCTGGCCCTCAAGGTAATAGTTGAGGGCCCGTTCCACCCCCATCACCGGAACCTGCTCCTTGTTGATGAAGCCGATCAGGTGCGCGGCCATCTCCTTTCCCGGATAGTACCGGTGGTAACGGCGGTTTCCATACACGCCTTCCAGCCCGACAGCCTCCACGGAGGCGTAGAGGTCCTCCCCGATCTCCGCCAGCGGAACCCACCGGACAGGACGTCCATCCCGTTCGCGGGGCGCCAGTTTCGCTTTCAAGCTGGAAAACCCGACATCGAGCATCCCCGCCAGCAGGGCCAGTTTTTCCGTCTCCTCGAGGTCGACAACCGCGGGATCCGCCCCGAGCAGAATCCGTGAACGCGTTCCCGCCAGAAGGGTCCCGTTGCGGTCAAGAATATCCCCGCGCTTCGGCTCCATCGGCACCAGCCGCTTGCGGACCGAGTGCCCCTCGGCCGCAATGGTCTCTGCCTCCAGAACCTGGAGAAAATAGAGCCGCGCGCAGATCACGAGAAAGCCCGCCACGACGACAACCGTGCAGAAATGAAAGCGTGTGCCCGTTATACATACCCGGGACATCAGTCGTGCGGAACAAGAACGTCCATGATTGCAAGGTCAATGGAATGCCGGAAGGGATCCTTCTCAGGCTTTTCCTCCTCCCCGTCCCGGAACCCCGGAGCCGGCACTTCGCGCACCGGGTTTCCCGGTAGGTACACCACCTGGTCCTCCCGGGGCGGGGCAAGGTCGAGTCCAAAGCGCTCGATCTGACGCTCCAGGTAATTCGGCAGGTGGATCTCCGCGATCTTTGTGTCGATGTAGCGCAGCCGCCGCTCCTCCTTGACAATCTCGGTCTCCAGTGAACGGGTGGCCCGGGCCGTCAACTCAATCTTTTGTCGCAACCATAACAGGCCCAGGCACCCGCCCACCGTGACAACTGCCAGCAAACCAAGCAGCCCCAGAATCTGTCTGTAGCGCCGCGCTTCTTCCCGTATTGCCGCACTCATGCCGCGTCCCTTTCCTTTTCCAGGATTCTCAGTTTCGCCGATCGCGAACGCGGGTTGATCACCGTCTCCGCCGTATCAGCCGTCAAAGGTTTGCGGGTCAGGATGCGGGCCCGGCGCGTCCGGAACTGGTCCGGCATCCGGTCACGGGCATGCTCGGACTGGCCCGCCATGCGCCGGAAAAAGCGCTTCACGAGCCGGTCCTCCAGGGAATGGAAGCTGATTGCCGCCAGGCGCCCGCCCACCGTCAACCGCGCAAAGGCTTCCGGGAGGGCCCGTTCAATGGCCGCCAGCTCCCCGTTGACCGCGATCCGTACGCCCTGGAAGGTCCGCGTCGCGGGATGGACACGGTCCGTGTGCCGCCGGCCCCCGACAGCCGCTTCCACCAGTTCCGCAAAGGCCGTGGTCCGCTCCAGGCGCCCCGTCCCGCGTGCCTCCTCAATGGCCCGGACAATTTTCCGCCAGCGCGGTTCCTCACCGAAATTGCGGACGGCCTCCACCAGCTGGTCATGCTCGGCCCTGTTCAGGTATTCGCTCGCGGGGATCCCCCCCTGCGGGTTCATCCGCATGTCAAGGGGGGCATCCTGGCGGAAGGAGAATCCGCGCTCCGCATCATCAAGGTGGTAGGAGCTTACCCCAAAATCAAAAAGGATTCCCTTGAATGGCTCTTTCCCGAGCGATCCCAGTTCCGAAAAGTTCATCTGACGCAGCACCAGCCGCCCCTTGTAGGCAACCTCGAGGGCACGGCCCCGCTCAATCGCCTCCGGATCACAGTCGAGGGCCACCACCCGGTTGGCCGCGTCCCGCTCGAGCAGGGCCCGGGTATGCCCACCCCCGCCAAAAGTGGCGTCAAGGTAACGCCCCGGACCGCCCTCCGTGAGAGCGCTTACCACCGGTTCCAGCAGTACCGGCACGTGGCCGCTGTGCGATTCCTCCATCAATGCTCTCAGCGTTTGCCCAGTGCCTGCAGGAAGGTCCGGAACGTTTTCCGCGGGCGTTCCCGCTGGGGTCCCGCCGCCTGCCGGCGACGGTTCAGGGCTTCTCCCACGCTCCCCCGAAAGGAGACGTCCAGCCGAGGGATCCGCGGAGCCTCCCATGACGCGTAATGTCGGGGTTCCCCCGAATTCAGGATTCCACTCTGCATCAGTCGTTCCGTTTTCATGCTGTCCCCGGTTCGTGTTTCCATTGCTCAAATGCCCATCTCCGCCATTGCCTCGAGAAGGTTGAAATCCTCTTCCTCGGCCTCACGCAGGCGGGCGTCCCAGATCTGAAAATAATGGCCCAGGCCGACGAGGCTGACTTGCTTCTCAATGCCTGCATGACCCTTCAGCGAATCAGGAATGAGGATCCGGCCCTGCTTGTCGCAGCCGAACTGGGAGGCCCTTCCAAAAAGTTTCCGGAGCATTTTCTGGCTGCGCACGTCGCTGAGTTTCGCCTCCTGGGCCTTATTCATCAATTGCTCCTGCATGTGGGGCGGGTAGACCACGATACAGCCTTCGGGGTGAGGCCAGGCCAGGTAATAGCTGCCGTCGTCTCCCGTTACCCGCCAGCTAGAAGGGACCGTGACACGGTTGCGCGTATCGAGCTGATGCACGAATTCGCCCACGTATGCCATCATCTGCCCCGGTACGCTCATCTCCTGCCTGTTCTGCCTTTCCTCACCACTTTCACCCATTTTTTGCCATTATGCCCCATTTCGGTCAAGTCTGATCTCCGGTTTTTCCTCTAATTATTTTTCGTAACTTTCTCTAAACGAGGCGGTTACTTGAGTTATTCACCGCTTGTTCACACCTTGAGAGACGGAATTTCACGACTTCAGGAAGGTGTCCCGGCTCCCCAGAAGGCCGAAAAATAATCACATAAAACGCTTATTGTTAGCATTTTATGAAATATCGAACCTGTTTGCCCACCCTTCCGACCCGCGCCGTCAAGGGGCTGTGGGCGACCCTTTGAAGAACTTGCACACATCCGGAAGAAAGCCATGAGAAGGGGGGATGTGGAGCGAACCCGGCTTCTGCGCGCGGGCGATTGACAGGAGAAGGGGGATCGGGCCAGATAGGAACCATGGGGGACCGGAAAAAACGGCTTGATGAAATCCTGCTTGCCCGGGGTCTGGCGGAAAGCCGGAGCCAGGCCAAAGCCCTTATAATGGGGGGAAAGATCCGGCATGGAACCCGGATCCTCGACAAGGCGGGAAAGGAATTTCCCGATGATCTGGAACTGGAACTGGAGGCCCCGCCCCGCTATGTATCCCGCGGTGCCCACAAGCTGGAGGGGTTTTTCTCCCGTTTCCCCTGGCCTCTTAAGGGGATTCGCTTCCTTGATGTGGGCGCCTCGACAGGCGGCTTCACGGATTTCCTCCTTCAGGCGGGGGCCGCTGAAGCGATCTGTGTCGACGTCGGCCACGGGCAGCTGCATTACCGCCTCCGCATGGATCCTCGGGTCAGCAACCTGGAGCGTCTCAATGCCCGTTACCTCCAGACCGGCCAGCTTCCTTATCCCGATTATCCTCTTATTGTGATGGACCTCTCCTTCATTTCCCTGAAGCAGGTGCTTCCCGTTGCCTGGGAGCTCCTTCAGGAAGGCGGGCGCATCATCGCCCTCGTCAAGCCGCAGTTCGAAGCGGGAAAGGAAGAGGCGGACCGATTCCGGGGCGTCATCACCGATCCGGGGATCCGCGAACGGATCCTTGAGGACATTCTCGGCTTTGCCCGGGACCGGCTTCCCGGAGCCGCTCCAGTCGGCTCCTGCGAGTCGCCCGTCAAAGGCATCAGCGGCAACGTCGAGTACCTCGCCGGATGGGAGCGTCTCCCCGAGCGCGGCTCTTGACTTTATTCTTCGTCAGGGCCTTAAATGCCGCCATGGTGCGGATGAAAACGATCCTTTTCGTGGTCAACAGTGGTAAGGCGGGGGCCGACAGCCTCGCGGAGGATCTTAGCCGTCAGGCGCGCCAGAACGGCTGCGAAACCGAAAGCGTGAATCATTTCCCGCTCGAGGAGGAACGCCTCGAGGGGGTCGACCTCTGCATTGTCGTCGGGGGCGACGGAACCCTTCTCGGGGTGGTTGGGGCCGCCAGCCGCTGGCACGTTCCGGTCATCGGGGTAAACCTCGGCCGGCTTGGCTTCATGGCCAGTTTCAGCCCCCAAACCATCAAGGAAACCTTTTCCCGCTTCCTCGAAGGGACTTTCAGTTCCCGCACCCTCTCCGTTCTCTGTTGCACAGGCCCGGACGGCCAGCGGGCCCATGCCCTCAATGATATTGTCATCAAGGCCCGGACCTCCCACCTCATCCGCCTCGCGGTTCATTGCGAAGAGGAGCACATGAACACGTACCACGCCGACGGCCTCATTTTCGCCACCCCCACCGGCTCGACCGCCTACAACCTATCCGCCGGCGGGCCCATTGTCCACCCCTCCGCCGGGGTCATGGTCGTCACGCCCATCAATCCGCACACCCTCTCCACCCGGGCCATCGTCCTCGACGATTCCCATATCCTTCGCATCACGCTCATGGGTGACGCCGGGGATGTCCAGATCGCCTCCGATGGGAGGGAACGCTTTGGCCGCATCCCCGATTTCCCGATCGAGGTCCAGATTCAACCGGAACGTTCCTTCAAACTCGTCCAGCCCGAGAGCTATTCCCATTACTATGTTCTGCGCAACAAACTGAAATGGACGGGTGACGCCATCTTCTCGGCTTCCTGAACGCGCCTCCCCCCGTGAAGGCCCCCCGATCCAACCACGATCCCTTCAACACCCATCGACCCGCGGTGCATGACCTGCGGGGCTGGCGACGGCTTGTCTTTTATCCCCCGGCATGGAGTCTGCAGCTCTATTTCCGCTCTTTGCGTTTCCGCCTCGACCCTGGGTCCAGAGAGCTCCTGCGCGCTATCCCCCCGCCCCGGATCCTTGTCATCTGGCATAACCGGAGCCTGGTGGCCCCGGAAATGTTCCGTCGCTTCTTTGATCCCACTCGCATTGCCTGCCTTATCAGTCCGAGCCGGATGGCCGCCTGGGAGGTTGCCTTTTTCAAGCAGTTCCATCTCCGTGCCATCCGGGGATCAACGACCCGCCGGAGTATCCAGGCCGTCCGGGAGATGTTTCAACTCCTGCGCGAAGGCAACGATATCGGCATCAGTCCCGACGGCCCCTCGGGTCCCCTCTACAGTTTTCAGCAGGGCGCGGTTGCCATCGCCCGCAAGGCCGGCGTACCCCTGCTCTTTCCCGTCCCCAACTGCCGCGCCGCATGCCGCCTGCGCACCTGGGACCGCCATCTCGTTCCTCTTCCCTTTGCCCGCATTGACCTTCCCTTCCGTGCCATCCTCCCCGACGATCCGGTCTGGAACGAGAGCAATGCCGCTGTTGCGGCCAGAGCGCGTCAGGTTTGCCTTGAGCTCACGCGTGACCCCTTCCAGATTGATGCAAATGGACAGGAAGGTGCTCACTGAAAGTCTTCTCTTTGCCGGCTTCCGCCTCATGGCGGTCGCCCTCATCCTCATGGGCGGTCTCGACCTCTTTCTACAGGTCCTCGATTCATGGTACCGCTTTGATCCCAATTACCTTGTTTCCTTCCTCCTCCAGACGGTCCTGAAGCCGTTCCTCCTCCTTCTCTCCGGAGGCTTCCTCCTTCGTTTTTCGACCGGCCTTGCCCGCCGCCTCAGCGCAGGCTTCACCTCGGGAGAATCATGATCCCGGGCAAGTGCCTCCGGGCCTGTCTCCGGACGCTGGGCCTTCTCTTTTATCTCGCCATCCCCCTCGAAGCGGATGTGGACAAGGCCTTTGTCGACGAGCACAGAGCCCTCCTCGAAAAGCTCTTCAACGAGCTCGACCCCGGACACGCCCAAGCGGGGCCGATCCGGGGGGAGTGGGAAGCGGGGCAGCGGCTTTCCGCCGCCCGCCGGCTCTCCCGGTACTTCACTGAAAAATCCTTTCCGCTCGACATTCTGGAGCCGCTTCACCTGCCTGCGGAACACGGGCGCCACGCGGAAGCTGCCCTCGAGAACCGCTTTTTCCTCCTCGACCGCTGGGAAACTGTCCCCTCCGAGGAGGGCCGCCTCGACTGGCACCACCGCGGAAGCCGCAACGACAAGGAGCGTGCCTGGATGCTCAACCGGCACACCGCCTTTGCCGCCCTCGCCATGGCCTACCGGGAAAGTGGTGATGCTCGCTACCGGGACCATCTCAATCATCTCTGGCAGGACTGGATCCTTGCCAATCCCTATCCCGACCGCCTCACTTTCTCCCCTCCCTGGCGGGCCCTCGAGGTCGCCCGCCGCATTCTCAACACATGGGTCCATCTCTTCTACGGCTACGAGGTCCTTGATCCCGCGACCCGTCTCCTTGTCCTCGCTTCCGTCCTTGATCATGGGGACGCCCTCCGCGAGCATGCTTCCTTCTGGGGCGGTAATCACCTCATTTCCGAAAAGCTGGCCCTCCTCACCCTCGCCGTCGCCTGGCCCGAGTTCGAGGCCGCCACCGGATGGCGCGCCTACGCCAGCAACGAGCTCTCCCGCCAATTCCTCAAGCAGACTTACCCCGACGGCAGCTACCGCGAGTTGAGCAACCATTACCAGCGGGTTGTCCTCGTCAATGCGCAGTACTTTCTCCGGCTCCTCGCCCACATTGATCCCGCCTATCGCCAGCGTCCTGTCATTCAACGCATCGAGACCATGTGGGACTTCTTCGCCGGCGTCATGCGCCCCGATGGCTCCGGTCCCCTCAACAACGCCTCCGACCTCGAGCAAAATGCCTTCTTCCTCCGCAAGGCTGCCCCCTTCTTCAACCGGCCCGACTGGCTCTATATCGCTTCCCGCGGCGCTGAGGGCCAGCCCCCCGCCTCGGGACCGTCCTTCCTCTTTCCCTGGGCCGGGCAGGCCATCCTCCGCAATGGCTGGGACCGTGACGCCGACTGGGTCTACTTCGATGCCGGGCCCTACGGAACCGCCCATCAGCACGTCGACCACTTCCACCTCAGCGCTTCCCTCGGAGGCCGTTCCCTCCTGGTTGATACCGGTCGCTACACCTACCAGCCCGGAAAATGGAAGGACTACTTCCAGGGTCCCGAAAGTCATAACGTCCTTCTTCTCGACGGGGAACCGCCCCGTCAGGGTCCCCGCAAGGTCCGGCGTCCCCTCCCCCTCTCCTTCGAGGAGGACGCGACCCATGCCTTTGCCGCCGCCCAGTCGGTCTTCCCGGATTCCGCGTCCTCCATCATCGCGCGCGGCGGGCCCTCTGTCCCCTGGACCCGGGCCGTCCTCCTCGACAAGCGCGGCTTTGTCCTCGTCGCGGATCACCTTGTTTCTTTCCAGACCCGCGATCTTGTGGCCCTCTGGCATTTTCATCCGGAGGTTGATCCCGGGGAAGCCCCACGCCTCATCCGTCTGCTTTCCCCGGAGAACGGTCCCGGCCCGGAAACCTTCACCGGCGTCGAGTCGCCACGCATCGCCGGTTTCTACAGCCCCGATTACAACCAGCGCCTGCCCGCGCCCCAGGTCCGCTTCGACGGAATGCTCCGGAACCCCACTTCCCTCCTCTGGATTCTACAGGACGCCCGCCAGAGCCCCATCCAGGCCCGTGTCACCAGTTCCCCCGGAGCACCCGTCCTCTCCTTTACCCTCCTCCAGGATGAAGAGACGGTGGCCTCCGGCTCCATCCGCCTCTATCCGGAACCCGAGCTGATTTCCTATGAATACGGGATAAGCGCTCCTGAATGACACTTAACGCTTGCCTTATCCAATTGTGACAGTTACGTTACGGGCATGTTACAAAACAATACATGGACCGAAACACTGGGCAAATTCCTCCTTCGCTCGGGATCGGGACTGCTGAGCCTCTTTGTCTACGATATGACCGATACGAAGTGGGGCCAGCGCGTCCTTAAACAAATCTACCGGGAAGGAAAATTCACCCCGCATCCTGCTCCCAAGAACGGGAAGCAAGGCTGATTCCAGCCTGGGGTTCGTCCTTTCAGGACCCGGGCACGTTTTTCCTGCCGGTCCCTTCCGCTCCCGCGGAAGGGACTTTTTTTTGCTTCCCCACAAAATCACCCTCGTTATCGGTTATCCGGCCCAAGTTCTTGTTGACCAACCAGAGGCTCTGGGACATCCCCTTTGGCTTTCAATCCAACCAAAGAAACCGAATCGAAATGCAGGCAGGAATCGTCGGACTCCCCAACGTGGGGAAAAGCACCCTTTTCAACGCGGTCACCCGGACCCGTAAGGCGGAAGCGGCAAATTACCCGTTCTGCACCATCGAACCGAATGTCGGGATTGTCCAGGTCCCGGAGGAACGTCTCGGCCCGCTGGCCGAAATTGCCGGAACCCGGACCATCATCCCGGCCGCCATAGAGTTTGTCGACATTGCCGGCCTCGTGGCAGGGGCTTCCCGCGGCGAAGGCCTGGGAAACCAGTTTCTCGCCAATATCCGGCAGGTCGACGCCATCATCGAGGTTGTCCGCTGCTTTGAGGATGAGGACATCATTCACAACATGGGCAGCGTCGATCCGGTTCGCGATATCGGCATCATCACCACCGAACTCGTCCTCGCGGATCTTCAGTCCGTTGAAAACCAGCTTGAGCGCCAGTCGCGCAAAGCCAAAGGCCAGGACAAGGAGGCCGCAGCCAATGTTGCCCTCCTCGAACGGGTCCGGGAGCACCTTAATGAGGGCCGCCCGGCCAGCACCCTCGATCTTCCCGGGGAGGAACGGGCCCGCCTGCGTAATTTCTTTCTTCTCAGTACCAAGCCGGTTATCTTCGCCTGCAATGTGCGCGAGGAATCCCTCGCCCATCCAGACAGCAATCCCTTTGTGAAGGAGGTTGAAGCCTGCGTGCGGGAGCACCATGGTGCCGCCTCCTGCGTCATCTGTTCCAAACTCGAGGAGGAACTCAGTGAAATGGATCCCGCGGAGGCCGGGGAATTCCTCAAGGAACTGGGGGTCTCCGATTCGGGGGTCAGCCAGCTTATCAATGCCACCTACAGCCTTCTCGGGCTGGCCAGTTTCTTCACCGCCGGTGAGAAGGAAGCCCGCGCCTGGACCTTCCACCATGGCATGAAGGCCCCGGAATGCGCCGGGGTCATCCACACCGATTTCCAGGAAGGATTTATCAAGGCCGAGGTCGTCGCCTACGAGGATCTCATCGCCGCCGGGAGCAAGGCCGCCGCCCGCGAGGCCGGAAGGCTGCGCATCGAGGGCAAGGACTATGTCTTCAAGGATGGCGATGTGGTGGAGTTCCGGTTTAATAAAACCAACTGATGTACGCTATTCGTCCTTCTAATATGAGGGCTTATTTCGATTCAGCTTGTCTTGCAACCCGGATATTCTGTTGAACCTTAAGCGCACCTTATCTTGCGCCACGATATCCTAATGCCTGTTTCTCCCGTCATATCCATCCTTCCGACAAACGCCGGTCCGAACCTGGCCGGCACCCTTTACCTGTGAAAGCCGTTACTGATTCAACCCCCCGGAAAACCCGGAAGGCAGCATCCCGGCCGATCCCTCAGCCGGTAATTTTCCTCCTCGTCCTCGCTGCCTGCGGATGGCTCATCCTGATCGCGAACATGTTCGGCTTTGCCGGTCTCTCCGGCTGGATTTTTCCCGTCGTCGAGGATATCCCGGGCCTCGCCGCGAGCACCATCCTGATCGCCCTTCTCGGGCTCACCCCCCTTGCCCTGCGGCACCTTCGCGGGAAGAAGTCTCAACGCCCATGATCTCCGCCGCCTACGCCTTTTTCAGCTCGATCCGCCTGACCCTCTTCCTTCTCGCGGCCAGCGTGATCCTGATTTTCTTCGGGACCCTCGATCAGGTCCAGTTCGGGATCTACTTCACCCAGCAGAAATACTTTGAGCACGCTTTTGTCATCTGGGACTATCCTCTGCAATGGATTGGAGGGGAAAGCCTGCAGTGGCTTCACTTTCCCATGCCCGGCGGCTACCTCATTGGTCCGCTCCTCATCCTGAACCTCGCCTGCGCCCATTTCCGGTATTTCCGGCCTTCGTGGAAGAAAATCGGTATTCCCTTCATCCACGGTGGCATTGTCCTCCTTCTCGTGGGACAGTTGTGGACCCAGCTTCAGCAGAAGGAATACTTCCTCTGGCTTCCCGAGGGCGGCCAGAGCAACTTCGTGGAATCATTCCACTACGACGAGCTTGTCCTTGTTGACATCACGGATCCCTCCGCCAGGCGGATCGTCAGCTGGGACAGCCGGGCCCTCCGGAAAGAGGGAACCAGCCTCTCCCATGAAAGCCTCCCTTTCACCGTGGAGGTCCTCTGGTATGCCCGCAACGCCGCCCTTTTCCCGCGGCCACCCGAGTCCGGGAACCAGTTTCCACAGCTCCCGGTCGACCGGGGAATCGGGGCCGGGCAGGACATGGTCGCCCTCAAGCAACCCCCCACCTACGCCGACGGCGAACGCAACGCCACTTCAGCCATTGTCCGCCTCCGGGACAGCGAGGGGCCCCTCGGGACATGGCTCGTCTCCAATCTGTTCCGCCAGTCGATGCCCATGCGGGATCCGTTCCCGCGGCAGGTTTTTGAGCACGATGGCCGCTCTTATGAAATTGCCCTCCGCTTCAAGCGCAAATACCTCCCTGCCGAGATTGAACTCCTCGATTTCAAACACGACCGGTACCCCGGAACCGATATACCCTACAATTTTTCCAGTGATGTCCGCATTCATGAGAAGGGTTCCTCCCAGAGTCGCGACACCCTCATCTACATGAATCATCCCCTTCGTTACGCCGGCCTGACCTTCTACCAGGCCTCCTTCGCGGAAAACGACACCATGTCCATGTTCCAGGTCGTGCGCAATCCCGCCCGCTGGATTCCCTACATCGCCACCGCCGTCACCACCGTCGGACTGCTCCTCCAGTTTCTCGTCAGTCTCTATTTCCACGCCGGACGCAGGAGGACCACCTCATGAAGCTACCGCATTCCATGCAAAGCACCCGCAAATGGGTCGTTGGCGGCGTCTTTCTCCTCGCCGCCGCCCTCTTCGTCAAGGACCTCCTCCCGCCTTCCTATCCGGACGGCTGGGACCTGGGAAAGCTGGCCAGCATCCCGGTCCAGGAAGGTGGCCGTATCAAGCCTCTGGACACGATCGCCCGCACTTCCCTGATGATGATTGCCGGCCGCCAGTCCTACCAGGATGCCGAGGGCGGCAGCCACGATGCCGTCGAATGGTTTACCGAGCTGGTCCTCAATCCACGGGAGGCCTCCCGGAGGGAGGTTTTCCGGATAGACCATCCGGATCTCGTCGGACTTATCGGCTTCCAGAACGAAAAACGCAAATACTTCTCCCTCGCGGAAATTGCCCCCCATCTGGAAAGCCTCCGCGAACAGTTTGCCGAGGTCCCCGAGGAATCCCGCCTCCGGACGTCCTACCAGAAAGCCCTCGCCAAGCTGCAGAACAGCCTCACCCTCTACGACCGGACCGCCTATATCCTTGTCCCGCCCCCCGTATTCGGCAATGCCGAGCAGACCTACGCCATGGTTGAGCGGGTGCTCCGTGACGCAGCCTCCGCCGATCCGGAAGCGGAGGATGCCCGCAATGCCCGAAACGCCCTCCAACTCTTCACCGGCCAGTTCGAGCAGCTCGCGGGCTCATCATCCGTCCAGGCCATCCCGCCCCGCCCCGGGGAGGATGACATGGCGTGGCAGTCCCTCGGCCAGGGACTCCTGGATGCCCTTGAATCCGGAACCCTTGATCCCGTCCTCACCTCCTGGGCGGACGCCTCAACGGCCTTCCGAAACGGCGACGCCCCTTCCTTCAACGCGGCCATGGATTCCCTGCATGGGCTCTATTCGGAACGCTCCGGGGAACGCGCCGCGAAGACCGGCTTTGAATACTTTTTCAATACCTTCTCGCCCTTCTACTACTCGATGGAGCTGTATGTAATCATCTTCATCATCGCCGCCTTCTCATGGATGGGCTGGTCGCGCACCCTCGCCAAAACCGCCTTCTGGCTTCTCCTGATCGCCTTCGCCGTGCACACCTTCGGCATGGGCGCACGCATCTACATCCAGGCAAGGCCCCCAGTGACCAACCTTTATTCCTCGGCCATCTTCGTCAGCTGGGCCGCCATTCCCCTCTGTCTGTATCTGGAACGCCGCTACTTTAATGGCATCGCCTCCGCCGCGGCGGCCCTCATGGGGTTCGCCACCCTCATCATCGCCCATCACCTCAGCTTCTCCGGAGACACCCTTGAGATGATGCGGGCCGTGCTTGATTCCAATTTCTGGCTCGCGACCCACGTCCCGACGGTCACCCTTGGCTACAGCGCGACTTTCCTTGCCGGTCTGATCGCCTTTATCTACATCATCAGGGCCACCCTCTTCGGGGGCGTGGATAAAAAGATGGAGCAGGTCATCAGCGGCATGGTCTACGGGGCGGTCTGCTTCGCCCTGCTCTTCAGCTTTGTCGGCACGGTTCTCGGGGGCATCTGGGCCGACCAGTCATGGGGCCGCTTCTGGGGTTGGGACCCGAAAGAGAATGGCGCCCTCATGATCGTCCTCTGGAACGCCCTCATCCTTCATGCCCGATGGGCCAGGGTGGCCTCCACAATGGGTATCATGCAGCTGGCCATCGTCGGAAACATCATCACCGCCTGGTCCTGGTTCGGGACCAACATGCTCGGTGTCGGCCTCCATTCCTACGGATTCATGGATTCAGCCTTTTTCTGGCTTCTCGCCTTTATTATCTCCCAGCTGGCGATCATTGCCCTTGGATATGTGAAAAGACCGCTTCCGTGAAGGCCATGTAGCGGAGCCCGTCCCTGAAGGAGGTCAGCTCCACGGGCTTGCCTTCGCGGATGCTGCCGATAAAGTCGGCCTCGACCTGCCATCCGCGCCGGGCCTCCTGCGGCACCTCGACTTCCGCTTCAGTACCGTCGTCCCCTGTCCGGTACAAGGTGTTGGACCCGACATCCACCCTCAGGGAACCGGATGATCCGTTAAGACGGATCTGGTTCCGTTCCGGGCCCGTCTCAACCCCGGAAAAATAGTAGTTGAGCAACACCTCTTCGCCCAGCCGGGCATGGATGTGCAGGCTGTCAGGAAGCTCCACCGGGGTCCGCCGGCCCGTCTCCCAATGCACGCGTTCCTTCACCCAGGTACGCCCCACCGCGCCAAGCAGGGTCACCGGATCCGCAAACCAGCGCACAATCACCTCATGGTAAATCCCCATTGTCAGCATGTTGACTCCGCTGTAGCGACGATCCTGGCGCCAGCCAAGGGGAACCTCCGGGTCGACCAGCCCTCCATGGGCGTGCTCAATGAAAATTTCCCGTATCGCTCCGATGCTTCCGCTTCCAATCAATTCCATCACGGTGCGGTCGAGGTCGAGGGTAAAGGGCGAGGGCACGATCTGGGCAACCCGTTCGGGATGCTCCCGCGAAGCCTCCACCATCGCCTGCGCCCCCGCGAGGTCCGCCGCCATCCGGGCCTCCGTCAGGACATGTTTCCCCGCGGCGAGGGCCGCCGTCGTCACCTCGGCGTGGAGATAGGGCCAGGTCCCGATACAGACCGCGTCCACTTCCGGATGGTGCACCACGTCTTCCCAGCTCCCCGCGACCTCGGGGATTCCAAAGGCTTCCGCGACCGCCCGGCCGCTGGCCTCGCTCCGGTTTGCCACCGTCACCAGCTTCACTCCGGGGATCTCCGCGAACCCCGGCAGATGCCGCAGCCGGGTGTTGTTGCCCGCCCCGACAAAGCCTATCCCTGTTTCCTTCTTCATCCTTCCAGTTTCGGCCATTGTCCCCCCCGCTGCAAGACCGGTCTGTCCGTAAATTCCACATGGATCTACCGGCCAGCGGAATATTTGCCGTCGCGAAAACTCCTGTTCCCATGAAACCAATACCCGCGATCCTCACCTGTCTCCTTTCCGCCAGCATGCTTGGCGCGCTTCCCCGGGAAGCGAAGAACGTCTCCCCCCTCGGCCTCGGCGAAACCATCCCTTCGGTGACGGTGCAAACCGTCGGGGGGGAGTCCAGGAACCTTGCCAGCCTGACCGCCGGGCAACCGAGCGTTCTCGTCTTTTATCGCGGAAGCTGGTGCCCCTACTGTAACCGGCACCTCTCGGCCCTCGCCGGCATTGAAGATGATCTGGCGGATCTCGGCTACCGCATCCTCGCGGTCAGCCCGGACAGGCCCGCCGGCCTCAAGGAGGCCGCGACCGAAAACAAGCTCGGTTACACGCTGCTCTCCGACAGCTCCGCCGAAGCCGCCAAGGCTTTCGGACTGGCCTTTGAAGTCGATGAAAAGACCCGTACAATGTACGCCAACCACGGAATTGATCTCAACAAGGCCTCCGGTCAGGATCACTATATCCTTCCTGTCCCTGCCGTCTACCTTGTCGACAAGGAGGGACGTGTCCAGTTTCACTACAGCAATCCCGACCATTCTGTCCGGCTCTCCCCGAAGGATCTCATGAAAGCCGCCAAAAAAGAAGTCGCCCCCATCTGAGGCCGTCCCTGAAGGGTCCGGCCCACACCCATCGGGACCGGTCCCCGGGCTTTTGGAGATCCTCTCACTGCCCTTTCAAGGTATCCGGTAAAGGCACGCCGATTTCCAGTACCTTCTCGCGGCTCTTCTCCCCCGAGACGATCCGCACCTCGCGTCTGGGACATCCGAGGGTTTTTGCCAGGAGGGAACAGAGGGCCCGGTTCGCCTTTCCTCCCTCGGGAACAGCCTGGAGCTTGATTTTCAGGTGAGGACCCTGCCATCCGCTGATTTCATCCCGGCTCGCGTTGGGGACCACCCGTACTCTCAGCTGCTCCCCCATCCCTCAGCGTCCGGCATCGGGATAGCTCCCAAGCCACTTCAGGACAGGACAGAAGGCCTTCAGTTCCCCGAGCGCCTCCTGCACTTCCGGCTCCTCCCGGTGGCCGATGATGTCCACATAAAAATAATAGTCCCATGCCTTGCGGCGGCTTGGGCGCGACTCGATTTTGCAGAGGTTGATTCCCCGCCTGCTGAAGGGCTCAAGGGCCTTCAGCAGGGTGCCCGGCTCATCATGCAGGGAAAAGGCAAGGCTGGTCTTGTCACGCCCGCCTCCCAGCATCGGCGTGGGGCTTTTGCCGATAACAAGAAAGCGGGTCACATTGTCCGTGCGGTCCATGACGTTCTCCTCGACAACCGGGACCCCGTAAAGGTCCGCCGCGATACGGCTCGCGATCGCCGCGGCCTCCGGATGCTCCCGTGCATAGGCCACCGAGGCCGCCGTACTCGGGGAATCGACCAGTTCCACGCCCGGCAGCATCCGCGCCAGCCACTGCCGGCATTGCCCGAGAGCATTGTCTTTCGAGTGCACGCTGCGGATTTTTTCCAGTGGCGAATGCGAAATCAGGCAGTGGGCTATCTCAAGGTAGATCTGGGCAACGATCGTGAGCTCGAATTCGACCAGCATGTCGAGTGTACTGATAACGGTCCCCTGTGTCGAGTTCTCCACCGGTACCACGCCGTAGTCGGCATCGCCGCGCCGCACTGCCGTAAAGACATCCGGGACCGAGCTCAAGGGCTGGAATGGAATGCTGGTCCCGAAATTCTTCCTCGCCGCCTGGTGGGTGTAGGTGGCCTCCGGACCCAGGTAGGCGACTCTGAGCGGCTTTTCAAGGGCGATCGCCGCGGAAATGATTTCCCGGTAGATGGCCCGCACCGCCGAGGGCGGCAATGGTCCCTTGTTGCCCGCTGTGAGCTTGCCAAAGACTTCCTCTTCACGGCTCGGGACATAGACTTCCATCCCCCGTTCCAGCTTGTAATGACCCACTTGCTGCGCCAGCTGGACACGCCTGTTGAGACGTTCCAGCAGTTCCTGGTCGATTCCGTCAATTTCCTTTCTCAGAGCATCGAGATCCATCACTATTCCTTTTCTGTTCGTCGGCAATTCGCCTCCCGGTCAACCTTGTTCCTTCGTCTCCACTTCCGGCCCGGGCTCTTCCGCAAGTCCGACGTCCCGGTCCGACAAATCCTCTTCCGGCATTGTCGCTGAACGGATCCATTCCGTGATCTGATTCGGGGCAAGGACGTCGCTCGCCGGCAGCTCCTCAAGGCTTTTCAGCCCGCAGAACTCAAGGAATCCCTCCGTTGTCCCGTACTGCAGGGGACGACCGGGCAGCTCCGCCCGGCCCACCACTAATATAAGGTCCTTTTCGAGAAGTTTGTTCAGTCCGCTGTCGGCGGAAACGCCCCGGATGGCTTCAATCTCGGAACGCGTCACCGGTTGCCGGTAGGCCACGATCGCGAGGGTCTCCATCGCCGCCGGGCTCAGCCGCTGCGGACGCGGTTCATCCCGGAGCAGGCGTACCCAGTCGGCGTACTGGGGCGCAATCGCAAGGCGGTAGCCGCCCGGGCCCTCATGCACCCGGTAGACCGATTCCCCTGCAGTCAGGTCCTCCGCGATGGCCTCCATGGCATCGCGGATCTGGGCCGAGGTCAGCAGGGAGGGCACCTGGTCGAGGAGGTCCTGCATGATCTCCTGTCCGTCGCCCTCGGCTTCACCTTCCTCGCTTTCCTCCCGCATCTCGTCCGCCCGCTCATGGAAGCGCGTGATCACCGCCTGCACGTCCTTGATCGAAAGGGGCTCGCTCGTCGAGTGCAGGAGCGCCAGTAAGGTCTTCTTGAGGTCGAATTCCATAGTCTAAGGCGCTAAGTAACGCAAAGGAGTCGCCTGTAGCCAAGAAAAAGGTTCGGTCCCCCCGATTTCAGAGGTACCTCCCTCAAGGAGGCCTTTAATTCCGGAATCCTAACCTGTAAAATTTGCCGGATTCATTTCACGAACCGGCGTTTTCCTTCTCCGCCTCAAGGCGGGCAATCAGGGCATCTTCCCGGCGCTTTTCCGCCTTGGCCCCAAGCAAAAGGAGCACCCCGATAAAGGCTGAAAAGCCAGCCACGGAAAAAACGCCCACCCGGGCCCAGATGGTGTTTGGCACCAGAAGAAGAAGGGAAAGCACCAATCCCGTGGCCACCGAGACCCGGCCAAGGATGATCAGCTGGACATGGGAGCGCGAAACCCCGATCTCCTTGAGAAAATCAATCGGGGTATGCATCCGCACAAAGAATTCACGCACCTGTTCCTTGTAGACCGCCGGGCTGCGCTTGTAGAAGGGCATCGAAACCAGGGTTCCAATCAATCCAAAGATGAAGATCCAGAGAGCCCGGTCCTGAATCGTGTGACTGACATCGTGTGCGAGCTTCATGTACAGGGAGAACAGGGACGGTATCATGCAGAAACCGAAGATCGAGAAATAGGACCAGCTGGGTATTTTCCTCACCCACATTCCGATCAAAAGGGGAAAGACAAGCGGAATCCCGATAATCGAGTTCACCGTCAGGTAGGCGTCAAAGAGGATCAGTTCCTTGTTCAGGCTGAAGAGAATGCTGTAGGTGATGATGATCGCCCCAAGACCAAGGGTTAAGCCCTTGCACATCACGACCTCCGTCTTGGGCGCCATTTCCTCCGTCCGCCCGAACAAACGCCTCAGGGGGGGGACAATATTGCGGGCGAGAACCCCGACCTGTACGTTCAGCCCGGTATCCATCGCGCTCATGGTGGCCGCAAACATGGCCGCAATCATGACCCCCATCATACCGTTCGGCAAAAGTTCCCGGGCAATGAAGGCATAAGAGGTATTGGCCGGATTCGCAACGTCCTGGGCCATGATCGCGTCACCGTAGAGGAAACGCGCCACCATCGGTGGAATGAACCAGATCACGGACCCGAAGGCCATCAGAAGGGCCGCCAGGAGGGCTGCCTTCCGCGCCCCAATGCCGTCCCGTACCGCCAGGTACCGGTCCGCCCCGTTCAGCGATATCTGTGCGTAAATGGTCATGAAAAAGATGACGAAGATCCATTTCAGGGAAAACCGGTCCGTTGGAAAGGCCCCGGGTTCCTTCACAAAGGCAAAGTCCCGGGCAAATTCAGGCTGGCTGAAGAAGCTGAAGAATTCCCCGAATCCACCAATCTTGATAATCGCCAGGACCGCCACCAGAAGGGTGATGGAAATCATGATCAGGCTCTGCATGAAATCTGTCGCCATGACCGCCCATTTCCCCCCGGTCGTGGAATAGAAGATAACGATCAAGCCGATCACAATAATGCTGCCCTGCAGCGGGAACCCGAAAATCGAATTGGCAAACACGGCCAGGGCCCAAAGCTGGATCGCAGCTGCGAAGGGGCTTAGGATGACCATTGTATAGGCATTGAACTGCTCCACCAGCCTCCCAAAGCGCTGCCGTACCACGTCCGTTTTCGTGTAGGCACGGGTCTGCCTGAACCAGGCCCCGAGGAACCAGGCGCCAATGAGCAGGGCCACCACGTTGGCCGCGTAAATGACGAGGACCGTCGGGCCCGCCTCAAAGGCCGCCGAGGCGTTTCCCGTAAAGGTGAACGCGCTCGTGTGGGACATCAGGATGCTCGTCCCCACCAGCCACCAGGCCCCTTGCCCGCCACCCCTGACGAAGTCGCTCAGGTTCGTGTTCAGCTTGGAGAAAAGGAGCCCCAGAAAGGGAAGCGCGAGAAGGTAGAGGCCAAGGGTAATATATTCAAGTGTCATGACAGGGGTTGGCAGGAAGCACAATAGGGTAAACCAATGGGCGTTTTAGATCGGGGATTCACTCCCCCTTCAACCGACAACCTGTACTAATTGTAGGATTGAAGAGGGGATACGCTTCAGGGCCCTTGCTGGGCCCGTTTTAAAAGCTCGGGCTGGTAGCTTTCCCCTTCCACCCAGCGGCCCAGGATCATGGTTGTTTTCGGATGGGACTCAAGGCCAACCTTGAAGCGCTGGATCATGCCGACGAGGTGATCCACAGCCACAGTTCCGACAGCCTTCCCGTTCTGTGAAATACCCGCCACCGGCAACTGTATATACTCCGAATGCAGGGAGACAAACTGGACCGCCTCCGGAACCTTGATCCCCGCCTCCATCAGGACCCGGTAATAAGCCGAGCGCCCGCCGGCCAGAATGACCTCCGGGCGGTACGTCTCGTACCAGGCAAGAAAGGCCTCCGGGTCACCCTCCTTTTTGTCATCGAGAAACATCGGTATCGGCGGCTTGCGGAAATGCCGGTGGACCATGCTCATAAAGGCCCCCGAGAACTTGTTGCTCACCCGGTTGTCGAGATATCGCGGACAGGCAAACCCGATCCGCCTGAAGCCGTCATCCATCAGACGCTGGAAGGCCCACTGGGTGTTTGCGAACTGGTCCGAGATAACATTCGTGATCCGTGAATCACTCAGGGAATAGCCAATCCGCAGGGAATTGAAGTTCTCCCACTCGATATCGATGTTGGTGGTCATTTCCGGCATGGGCCCGACTATGATTCCGAGGATGCTCCGGGCCTTCAGGATGTTGGAAGCACGCTTTCCGCTCATCCTCTTCTCGCCTATCCAGAACACTTCCAGTTTGTATCCCAGCATCTTCGCCCGTTCAAGGGCTCCCTGGTAACAATCACCGTAAAAGGTGTGGTCCTGGTTAAAGAAGTCCTTCTCGGAAAAGCCGTTGATCCAGACAAGGACACCCTGGAAGGAACTGCGCATGTTGGAGGAACGGTAGGCCGAAAGGGCCGAGAGAATCGGGTCCGGCCGGTAGCCCAGCCGCCGGGCCGCCTCCTCCACCCGCAATCGGGTTGCCTCCTTGATCCGCGAAGAGCCACGCAGGGCTTCCGCAACCGTGGTGAAGTGAAGGCCCACCTCCTCGGCAATGTCGCGTACCGTGACGCGCCGGTGGTTGGCCGGTTCAGGATTGGTCTTTTTCTTGGGGGGCATGAATACGGAAAGGCTGATCCTGTTCAGGCGGCCCGAACCCGGCAACCTAAATCCTACAATAATTATTGCCCCGGAATTGTGGGGTGCTCCCGCCTCTGGACAAGCTTGAAACATTCCCGGTTCCCTGCTGGCCCTTCAAGGGGGAAGTCATGACGTCGAGGGATAAAGGAAACGACATTTGATGAAACAACCCAACATTCTTCTCCTCTTCACCGACATGCAGCGGGCGGACACCATTGCCGCCCTCGGCAATCCCGTTATCCAAACCCCCAACCTTGATCGACTGGTCCATGAGGGAACAGCCTTCACCCGGTGCTATTCCCCATCCCCGGTCTGCGTACCGGCCCGTTGCTGCATGCATTACGGGCTCTATCCACAGCGCACGGGACTCTTCGTCAACGGGCGCATGATGGAGGACAACGGCCGTTCCTATCCGGAAGTTCTTTCGCGAGGCGGCTACCGCACGGCAGCCATCGGAAAATGCCACTTCACCCCGGACCGTCTGGCCAGGCGCGGCTTCGGCAGCCGCATCACCCAGGAGGAACAGATTCAGAAATATGACGAGGACGATTACCGCCAGTGGCTCATCGACAAGGATCTGGATCCGGTTGAGGCCCACGGGGAACGCGGCCCGATGTACTATATCCCCCAGCCTTCCCGATTCTCCGGAGAAGGGCATCCCACCGGATGGATTGCTGAGCGGACCCTTGATACGATCGGGGAGTTTGCCAAAGGCGGGGAACCGTGGTGCCTGATGAGCAGCTTCATCCACCCCCACCCGCCCCTCACTCCCCCCCGCGGATGGACCAAGCTCTACCCGCCGCACCGGATGCCCGGTCCCCACATGCCCCCGCACGCGGATTCCCTCCTGACGCACATCAACCGCACCCAGAACCGCTACAAATGGCGCGACAACGGGACAGACCTGAATTTGCTCCGTACCATCCGCGCCTATTACTACGCGACCATTTCCTACATCGATTACGAGGTCGGGCGCATCCTCGAGACCCTCGAGACTCAGGGGATTCTCGATGAAACGCTCATTCTTTTTGCCTCCGACCATGGGGAGTACCTCGGCGACTACGGATGCTACGGCAAGCGCAGCATGCACGATGCCTCCGCCCGTGTGCCGCTCATTGCACGGCTTCCCGGGCGCTTCGCGGGAGGGACCGTCTGCGAGGAACCCGCCAGCCTCGTCGATATCATGCCCACCATGCTGGCCGCCGCCGGCATCGAGGCCCCGGACCTCGATGGCTGCGACTTGAAAGCGGTTGCCGGAGGCTCCAGCGGCCGGAAACACGTCTTCTCCCAATGGGGGAAAGGCCGCAACGCCATTTACCTGATTGCGAGCCGTGACTGGAAGTACATCTACTCCGCGGGGGAGGAAAAGGAAATCCTCTTTGACCGCGCAAACGACCCGCTCGAATCCCGTAATGCCGCCAGTGACGCGGAAACCTTCGGTATCCGACGCACCCTCAGGCAGGACCTCCTTCAATACCTCAAGTCATCCGGGGATACCGAGGCCGTGCAGGAATCCGGCGGCACACTCGAATGGAAAAAGCATCCGCCCCTGCGCCAGCGGTACCTCGCCGGCAATCCCGACGAGGGACTTCTCTACCAGGACGAAACAGAGGGCCTTCCGGAGGCAATCGGTCCCTTCACCTTTCCAAAGCGCCCCCGCGATCCGGATTTTGCGGAAAAGTTCGAAGAACGGCTTTTCTATGGTGACTGATACGGGGGCCTTCATGGCAGAGGCCCCCGACAATCAGTCCACCCGCAAGGACCGCTTTTGCACCTTTACCCGACCGCAGGGATTGCCCCTGTCCCACCCTTGAACCCCAAAGATAAACCCATATGAAACAAGCCCTTTCCCTGATGATCCTGGGTGTTGCCCTCCCGGCCCTTGCCCAAGTGTATTATGAGGCTGACGGCCTTCTCGTCATCGAAGCCGAGTCTCAGTCTCCGGGCTCACGCTTCGATATTGAAAGAAATGAACCCGGCTACAAGGGGACAGGGTATTTCCGCGGTAACCTCGACTTTCCCAACCTTGGCGGTCTCTCCAAGGTCACATACCCTTTCTTCGTCAGCGAAGGCGGCACCTATCAATTCGCCTTTCGCTCGCGGATTGGACGCGGCACAGGCACGACGGAGGCCAACAGCTCCTTCATCCGCCTCGTGGACGCCGATGGAAATCCAGTCGAACCCGTTCCAAACCAGAATGTCGTCACCTCGGATTCCTGGTACAAGGTCTACATGAACGTCAACGGTTCCTGGTCGCACCAGGCCTCCAACAAGGACAATGACCCGCATTCCCTTTCATGGGTCCTGCAACCCGGAGGCCAATACGCACTGGAGTTGTCCGTCCACTCAAAGGATCATCTGGTGGACCGTTTGATCCTCTGGGAGACCGCCCGCCACAGCCTCGCCAGCACGACCACGGGGAAGGAAACCAACGAATCCGCCTTCAATGCCCTAGAGGCATCCCGGACCAGCAACAAACCCCGGCCGGAAGGGGATTTCACCGATCCGGATGACATCCTGTCCATCCTCGACCTCGTCTACTCATGGCAGGCCGGCAACCTCGAGCCCCACAACAACCAGAGTATCATCGGCTGGAAGCACGCCACCTTTTACACGGGGGTCATGAAGCTCTACCAGGCCACCGGCAATCCCGCCTACCTCGACCTCCTCACCGGCATTGCCGCGGAACACGACTGGACCATGCTCGAGGTCAACCAGGCACGCTGGCGCCATGCGGACAACCACCTCATTGGCGAAACCTTCATCAACCTGCATATTGAGGACGGGGAAAAGGATCCCTCGCAGGTCGCCCACGTGAACTCAATTTTCGATCGGATGATTGCCGAACCCTGGCCAGGACGGGAACTTTACGACTGGTGTGATGCCCTCTTCATGTCCCCTCCGGTCTGGGCCCAGCTGGCCGCTCTGAACAATGACGACACCTACCTCAGGGAACTGGACCGCCTCTGGTGGGATGCGACCGATTTCCTCTACAACGAGGAATGGAAGCTCTATTATCGCGACGCGAGCTACTTCAATTCCTTTGAGGCCAACGGCAGGCCCACTTTCTGGGGACGGGGAAACGGCTGGGTCATCGGGGGGCTCGTTCGCCTGCTCGAGTACCTGCCCGGCAACTACGAGGGCCGGCAGGATTACGTTGATCTCTACCTCGAAATGATTGACCAGCTCGTCTCCCTGCAGATGGAATCCGGTGGCTGGCCCTCCAGTCTCCTTTATCCCGAGCGCTACAACTTCCAGACCGAAATGAGCGCCACTTCTTTTTTCGTCTACGGGTTGGCATGGGGCCTCAACAACGGCCTCCTCGACCAAGAAACCTACGGCCCGGTCACCGAAAGGGGGTGGCTGGAAATGGCCAACTATGTCAACGCTGACGGCACCATTTCCAATATCCAGATTGTCGGCAAGGAACCCGGGCCGGTGGACGACGGGGCCGACGAGCGCGAATATGGATATGGGGCCCTCATCCTCGCCGGCATAGAAATGGCCGACTACTTCAAGGCCTCCGATCCCGACACGACATGGTCCGGCTTTCCGGTCCAAGCCGGGGACGGGGGCAACTGGGCCGATACCGGCAGCTTTATGGGCTGGATGGAGGTATCTGCGAGTCCGCTTCTCTACAGCCCGGCCCTTGATGGATGGGTCTACATCGAGGAATCCCCCTCCATCCCCGAAACGGGATCCTGGGCCTACATTTTCCGGAACTGAACCCGGCCCCGGTCCCTTCCAGCCGCATGCACCCCCTTCTTCCTCGATCTTCAGGTTCCCGTCTTTATGATGGCCACTGTTCACATTGCATTGTAGTGACGCGTTTATGAATTGGAAAGCTGACTGGATTCATCTTCCCGGACAAGAGCGCGACGAGGCCCCGGCCCCGGGCCCTTACGTCCGGAAAGCCTTCGTGCTGGAAAGCCCGCCGACAAAGGCGACCGCGAGGGTGACCGCCCTTGGTCTCTATGAGGTCTGGATTAACGGCCGTCGGGTCGGCGATGTCCAGATGGCGCCTGGTTGGACGGACTACCGCACCCGTGTTCCCGCCCAGGAATATGATGTCACCGGGTTCCTTGTCCCCGGTGAAAACGTCATCGGGGTAAAACTCGGGGACGGCTGGTATTGTGGTAAAATGTTCGTCTATGACCGCCGGTTTTACGGCGACCATCCCGAGTTCCTTTTCCAGCTGTCAATGGAGACCGCCGGGGACACGGAACAGCTTCTCGCCAGTGACGCCACCTGGAAGGCAACCGAGGGCCCGCTTCTTTATTCCGATATTTATGATGGCGAGGCATATGACGCCCGGAAAGAGCTGCCCGGATGGAATCTTCCCTCCTTCGATGATTCAGCATGGAAGGCCGTGGCAACCCGACCGGTTGGAAAAAAACCGCTTATCGAGCTGGCGGAGCACGAGCCGGTCCGGGTCATTGAGGAACGGTCCCCGCTTGATATCGACGAGGTTGAACCGGGACGCTGGATTTTCGACCTCGGCCAGAACATGGTCGGGCGGGCACGGATAATGGTGCCGGGTGAGGAAGGCCGCACAATCACCATCCGGTTCGCTGAAATGCTCAACAGGGATGGAACCCTCTACACCGAAAACTACCGCAGCGCCAAGTCGACCGATCACTACACCTGCCATGGCCGGGGCGGCTTCGAGCAATGGGAACCTGTCTTCACCTTTCATGGATTCCGGTATGTCGAATTGAGCGGCCTTCCACGGGACGTCCAGCCGGATGAGTCCTGGGTGACGGGTGTCGTTCTTCACAACGACATCGAGCCTACCGGCTCCTTCACCTGCTCAAACCCCCTTCTCAACCAGCTCCAGAGCAACATTGTCTGGGGCCAGAAAGGCAACTTCCTCGAGGTGCCGACGGACTGCCCCCAGCGCAATGAACGCCTCGGCTGGACCGGGGACGCCCAGGTGTTCTGTCCCACCGCCTCCTTCAATTTCGACGTCCTCGCCTTTTTCCACAAGTGGATGAAGGACGTCCGGGACGCCCAGAAGGAAAACGGCCTCGTTCCCCTCGTCGTTCCTGACGGATTCGGGGAGGGCGAAAGCCCGGCCTGGGGGGACGCCGTGGCCATTGTTCCATGGGAGGTGTATTTACGGTATGGCGACATGACCATCCTTGAGGACAACCACGACGCCATCCGCAAGTGGATCGCTTTCCAGAAGAACGACTCCCCGGACCTTGTCCGGGCCGACCGTGGTTTCGGCGACTGGTTACAGCCATACCAGGAAAATGAAGACCAGCTTCGCGGGGACACCGAACGCTCCCTCATCGGGACGGCCTACTTCGCCTTCACCGCCGGCATTGCCGCACGCGTCGCCGGGGTCCTCGGCAAACCCCGCGAGGCCGCGGAGATGGAGCGCCTCGCCGCCGATGTCCGGAAGGCCTTCACCGACGCTTTCTGGACCAACGACGGGCGCCTGAGTTCCGACACCCAGACCGCCTATCTCCTCGCCCTGGCCTTTGACCTGCTGCCTGAAAAGCACGTCCCCGCGGCATTCCAGCACCTCCTGCGCCTCATCAATGAGGCCGACGGCCATCTGCGCACGGGCTTTGTCGGGACACCCCTGCTGGCTCCGACGCTCACCCGCTTCGGGCGGGAGGATCTTGCCTACGAACTGCTACTCAAGGAAACCTATCCCGGTTGGCTCTATTCCATCCGCCAGGGTGCAACGACCATGTGGGAGCGGTGGAACAGCTACAGCCACAGCGACGGGTTCGGCAACGCGGAAATGAATTCATTCAATCACTACGCCTATGGGGCAATCGGGCAATGGATGTACGAGACGGTCGCGGGCCTGGAGCCCGACCCGGAACACCCGGGATACACGCACTTCTTTGTAAGCCCCCAACCGGGCGGGGGCCTTGATTGGGCCCGGGCCGAGCTGGCCACGGCCAGGGGAACAGTCGCCTCCGGATGGCGCTTCGAGGAGGCGACCCTGGTCATGGAGGCGGTTGTCCCCGAGGGCGCGTCAGCAACGGTCGTCTTTCCCTTCGGTGAGACGGAAGCGATCCTCTGGCAGGGCCGCACAGTCGAGAATGTGGCCTTCAAATACGGGGAGCGGACCGCCCTGAAAACCGGGCCCGGCTCCCATACCTTCATGATCAAGATGTAACATGATCCCCCTAAGCACCTCAGAATCCGGGCGGCGTGTAATCCGCCGCCCGCGTTGAATCCGGCGACCTTTTCCTGATGGCAGGGAATACAGCCATTCCCCTCTCAAGCAGGAGTCCCAAAATAAAAAGAACCTCGATTATGACACCATTCTTCACCCCCTCCACGATTGTTTCCCACCTTTTGAGACCGCTCGGAAGCCTGTGCCTGATCGCCATGGTCATGCTCTCGGCGGGACACGCTGCCCGGGGCGACCTCGTACGCCCGCGAATCTGGGTCACGCCCGCCGACCGCGCCGCCATTCTCGAAAAGATCGAGACCCATGCCTACGCGGCCGACCTCTTCGAGCAACTCAAGGAACGGGCCGACGAGGCCGTTTCACGACACCAGGCCGACCGCGAGGGGTTTCTCCGGGCCCTGCCCCTCGACTGGTCGGAGGGCACCTCGGAGCAGCCGACCTTCCGCAGGATCACGGACGACGAGAGCGACCGCTACATCCTCATGCCCTATCTGCAGGATGCGATCGACTGTGGCATCCTCCACTACCTGACTGAGGAGGAGCGCTATGGCCAGTGTGCAGCCGACATCATGGGCGTCTTTGTCTCCGCCATGGCCCGCATGGAGCGCAGCGGCAGCCTTGTCAATGGCGGCCTGATTTACCCCTCGGACCACCTGAAGGAGGCGCGTATAATCGGGGCCCAGGTCCCCATAGCCTGCGATTTCGTCCAGCCCTTTGTCAGAAACGGTGGGCGCGTCTACGACCTCGTCACCGGCGGGGAACGGGCCTATCCCGCGGAGGATGCCCAGAAGACCTTTCAGACCTATGTCGACATGGCCATCGAGGTCGGCCACACGGGATCAAACTGGAGCGTTCTTGAATCCTCCTCCCTTCTCGGGAATCTCCTCTCCTTCGACAGCGAGGAGAAAATCCAGGCCTATCTCCCCTACTACCTGGACCGTCAGTCGGATCGACAGGACCCCCTCAGCACCGTCGCCCAAAGCTATCCGAACCGGGGTGACATCTGGCCTGAATCCCTCGGATACTCCCGCGACGTGGCCAATTTCTCGATCTACCTCATGACGATCCTCGATCGGCTCTATCCGGACCTCGATCTTGCCCAGACCTATCCCAACATTCTCGAAGCCGCTTCAAAGGACTACCTCCTCCAATATCCCAATGACCAGTTCGTCAGCTTCGGGGATGGCCAGCGCAT
>JAWLGH010000126.1:0-4517 GCA_041685165.1 Oceanipulchritudo sp.
CAACTACACGATGGGCAGTTGGCTCAAAAGCGCTTCAGCATACGGGCAGACCTTTGCGAATGCAGAGCTGGAGCAGTATTCAAAGACGGTGATGCAGGCGGACAAGTTGGCAAGATTCGGACAGGTCATGGACATTGCCAGTGCCTTTTATGAATTTGGGGCCGCTCAGACCGGCGAAAATGGTCTGTGGAACCGGATTATCCGGGGAGATCCCATGGCGAACGTTGATGCGGTTCATGCAGGAGGCAAATTGCTGGCCAAGCTGGTTGTCAGCGGTGCGGGAATCCCCTTTGGAGGAAAAATCGTGGATGGCATTGATGCCGGATCTCAATCGATCTTCACCAAAGCCATGGAGAAGTGGTACGAAGTGGATGTAGCGGATGAATCGGTCTTCGGAGAAGCGTATTGGCGCTTGAAAGGGGAGGGCCGCTTTCCTGTGGGGTCTTCGGTTGATCCCAACGAGAAAGCTTCCTCGGGTGTCGGCGCGAATCTTGCCGTACAGCCAGGTGACTGGATCAACTACACGATCTTTTTTGAAAACCTGCCCACAGCGACCCTGCCGGCCCAGGAAGTCATTATCATCGACATGCTCAGCAGGGAGCTTGATTGGGATTCGCTGGAGATTCAAGAGGTCGCTTTCAATGATGAAACCTTGAATGTACCGGAGGGACTGGAGCAGGTCACCATGATGGGAACCGTCAGCACGGATCCCAACCCGGTTATCGTCGATATTCAATTGGATGAGGGGACAGGTGAATTGCGGGCACGTTTATGGTCGGCCGATCCGCTCACGCTTGGATTTCCAACGGAACCCACTTCAGGCTTCCTGCCCCCGAATGATGAAACCGGGCGGGGCGAGGGCCATATCCGGTTTCGCATCCGGACCGCGGAAAGCGCCACAAATGGAACGGTTATCGAAAACCAGGCGAAAATCTTCTTTGATGAAAATGAACCGATTATCACCAATGTTGTGACCAATGTCATCGATACCGAGCCACCAATTTCCATCGTGGATGCCCCGGGTGAGGAAACCGCTACATCATTTGATGTGACATGGACAGGCGATGATCGGGGCGGAGCCGGTGTCGCTGGCTATGATGTCCTTGTTTCCGTGGATGGGGGCCCGTTTGAAACCTGGCTTGATGCCACCATGGCAACCGGTGCGGAATATATCGGGCAGATCGGAACAAGTTATGCCTTCTACACTATCGCAACCGATGCCCTTGGACAGGTGGAAACCAAGGCGGCGTCCGCTGAAGCCACATTTGTTCCGACAGTGGAAGCGGTCACTTACGAAGACTGGCTGGCGGGTCACTTTGACCATGAGGATCTCAGTAATCCGGCGTTAGAGGATGATCTCTGGGGCTGGCAAGCCGATGTCGATGGCGATGGTCTGGCGAATGCCCTGGAGTTTTATGCAGGCGGCAATCCGCACCTTCCGGATCAATCGGAGGTCATGCAGATCCTTTCGCAGCCGGAAGGCACGAAGATTCTCCTGAAAAAGGCTCCGGGACGTCGGGGCATCCGCCTGAGGGCCGAAATATCCCGCGATCTGAAAGTATGGGAACCTCACGAGTTGGGAATCACAACCGAAAGCTTTTCCGAAGGGAACGGGTCCATGCTGGAGGTGCCCATCCCGGAGGATGCCAGCAGTTTTATGCGGTTCTTATTGGAAGGCCACGCCCCATAAATAGCCCATTGGGAACGGGATTTCCGATGAACAGGAAGGCTGGTGAAGCCGCGATCGCCCCCGGCCCTGAGGAATGGCTTTGCTGGATCACGCTGGTCCTTCGGGCCGCACCGGGATCCTGGCTGACGGCTGGCAGTATTGGTTGGGTTGTCCCTTTTTAAAATGCTGACGTTGTGCGTCTGTATGATGGCCAGAAAGTTGGCCTCGTGGATCCGTTTTCCTGGTTCCCCTTCTTTTCCTTTGAGGTTAAGCGCAGGGTAGGGTGTAAGAGGAACCTGTAAGTGTAAGTGGAGCCTGTCCCCGAAATGTAAGCGGAGCCTGTCCCCGAAAGAATCGAAAGAAACGAAAGAAATGCCTGTCCCCTTTAGCGGTTTTGAGATTTCTCGGTCCAAGTGGTGTTTCCGTGGCTCCCGTTATACCTTGCGATTTCGCAGGCGGTGGGCGCCCAAGAGAAAGACGAGGCAAAGGGCCGTAAAAAAACTCGTGAAAGCGGGCTCGGGGACGGCGGTGGCTTCGACCTGGATTTCGTCGATGGCCCACCACCAGTTGTTGTCCGCATTCTCGTGGGCGAATTCAAGGAGGACGCTTGTTTCGTTGCCGGAGGCACCGAGCTGGCCGGCATCGAAGGTTTCTTCAACTGCCGTGAAGGGCTCAGTGCTAGCTTCGGAAACGGTCAGGCTGGTTGCTGCCGTCGAGTTGCCATCAAAATAAACGTGAACGGTTGAGGTTTCATCCTCTTCAGGGCGAAAGGAGGAGAGGAAGCTGAGACTCAACGTCGACGGGTCATAGCCGGCGAGGTCGATCGAACCTGTTTGGAGGAAAACGTTGAATTCGTCTTCCTGCTCTTGTGCTCCATCGCCACTCTCGGGAAACTCGTTTTCGGAATCGGCGAACTCATCGGAGTCCGCAACGGCTACGATGTTGTTTCCGGTATCATTGTTGAAAACACCTGGGCGGCCCTGGTTCCCGTCCGTGGATTCCCAGAAGGAAACGCTCGCCACATTGAAGCCGCGCCATTCCTTCGCATATTGATCGTCCTGGGTATTTCCAGGAAAATCGTCTTTATCTCCGTTGCTTAAATCAAGGCCACTTCCCGCAAGGGTGTTCCAATAGCCCCCGTTGATCTCATCCACGCCACTTCCGCTTTCCTCGTCGAGTGTGTCGGAGAGCGATGCACCGTCGAAATCCTGAGAGTAGACCACAGCACCTTGTAAAGAGGCAAACGGCAGCAGCAAGCCGAAGGCCATGCTGGCGCACTGAACTGTCCCTCGCAGGCGGGATTGATGGGGCGATGGCGAAATCAATGGGATGGTGCCGGACTGAGGAGACAAATTGCGCTTTAAAAACAACATGGGGTCATGGGAAAAAATACGCCCTTTTCGTGTCCACACTAAAATAGAGGCACTCGCGTTCGGTTGGCTGAGACGGTATCACATTTGTATTTTCGGTAATGCCGGAATTAAGGGAAGCTTATACTTCAACTAATGGAATTATAAAGGGCGAGTAGCAGAAGTGAGGGACAAAGAGTGAGGGACAGGAAAACTAGGGAAGAGTGGGTGAAAGGTAAACTATAAGAACTCCGAGGGAAAGGAAAACAATAGAGGTCAATCCTTTTTTTCAGCATAAATTGGGTGTTCGCGGCTCTTGGTTTCTTTAGTGGCGGTGGGCAAGGTATCGATATGCGAACACCGCGGATCAAAGCAGCGGAAGGGACAGATGGTATGTATCACTGCACTTCGCGTATCGTTGGAGGGGCCTTTCTTTTGGGAGGACAGGAAAAAGAGGTGTTTGTCCGCATGATGTGGCGGGAAGCGGATTTTCTGGGTATTGAAGTTTTGGATTATGTTGTAATGAGCAATCACTACCACCAGTTGGTGTGCACGCCGGGGGAGGTGAAATTGAGCGATGAACAATTGTTGGAGAAACTGCACAAACACTATGGGCCGAGGAGCCCGGAAGTACGCCGTTTCGAAGCTGCCCTGGGTGTTGGTGGTGACTATTTGGAGGGTATTCGAAAGCTTCATGTTAAGCGGATGGGCGATGTTTCGGAATTCCAGAAAGTTCTCAAGCAACGCTTTTCCAAGTGGTACAATCGCCAGAATGAGCGGAAGGGTACCCTCTGGATGGAACGTTTTGGGAGTGTGCTGGTGGAAGATACGCTTCATTTGCGGAAGATTTTGGCTGCTTACATCGACCTTAATCCGCTGCGTGCGGAGATGGTTGAGGATCCGGCAAGGTATCGGTTTTGTGGTTACGGGGCTGCGATGGGAGGGGACCGTCGCTGTTGCCGTGGTATTCAGCGTGTTATGGGCATTGATAACTGGGAAGAGGCCGCCGCGCAGTACCGTATTTATGTGATGAAGCGTGGCCATGTGGCGGTTGCCGGGAAGAAGGGCAAAGTGAGCCGGGAACAATTGCTTGAGGTGCTCGGCAAAGGAGGACATCTGCCGAGGTGCGAATTGATCCGGCTGCGGCTTCGTTACTTTAGCGAAGGCCTTGTACTGGGTTCGGAGCGTTTTGTTGAAGAAGTTTTTGCCCAATACCGGAGTCACTTCGGGGAAAAACGAAGATCAGGAGCCCGAGCGATCCATGGCTGGCCAGATAGCCGGCTCAAAGTCATGCGCGAGCTGAGAGTGGACCCGGTTTCCTGAGAGATCGGAGGATACTGAACGGGTGTAGCCTCCTCCAATTCTGGGCCCGTTGGTGCTGCGGGGAGCCCGGGTAAGCCAGGTGACGGAACCATTGCGCTTTTCTGGACTGGCCCTGCTCGGGAGTAGGTGAATTCTTTCTCTATTCTCGCAGATTTACCTCAAAGTAGGCCCAATGG
>JAWLGH010000057.1:7500-18397 GCA_041685165.1 Oceanipulchritudo sp.
AGGATCCGGAAGCATCAGTCGAGATCTTCGCGGTAGGCTTTGCCCTTTTCAAGAAGTTGCCTGACCCGCATCCACTCGCCGTTATGGAGATGGGAACGCATCCGGGCCAGTTCCGCCTCAAACCCGTCGAGCGCCCGCAGCAGTTCCTCCCGGTTTTCCTCGAAAATGGAGCGCCAAATATCCGGGCTGCCGGCGGCAATACGGGTCGCATCCCGAAGACCGTTCCCGCAAAGGGGTCTCCAGATAACGGGAGTCCGGCTCAGCTGGAGGCAGAGAAGGGAAGCCAGGAGATGGGGAAGATGACTCAGGTGGGCCACAATTTCATCGTGTTTTTCAGGACTCAGGGAAGTGACTTCCATCCCGAGGTCGCGCCAGAAACGGACGAGGCGATCAACGGCCTCCGGGGAAGCCTCCTCTGTCGGCGTCACCAGGCAGGCCCGTCCCCTGAAAAGATCGGACCGGGCATGATCCATTCCGCTCTTTTCCGAACCCGCCATCGGATGGGACCCGACAAAAGCAGAAAAGTCGGGAACAAGGCGGGCGGAGATCCGGCAAAGGCGGCTTTTGGTACTACCCACGTCCGTGACAAGGGATTCCTTTTCCAGAGAGGGAGAAATCTCCCGGACCATCTCCGTTATCCGGTCAACCGGCGTGCAGACAACGACGAGATCACTCCCCGCGACAGCCCCTGCGGGAGAATCAAAGGCCGCCGAACACCAGTCCGAGGCCTCGCATGCCTGCCGCGTCTCCGGTCGCCGCGCCCAGACCTGGACCCGCTTGGCGACACCGTAACGGCGGGCCGCCATCCCGATCGAGGCCCCGAGGAGTCCCGGGCCGAGTACTGTCATTTGATTAAACACCCTTCTGGTATGACCTTTCTTCCAGGGCGTGAAAACTCATTTCTTTCCCTCCTGTGGCGAAACCCGTCCAATCCTGAAAGTCAGTTCCCCGGGGCGCTTGGAGATTGCATTCTGAAAAGGGAGTTCAGAACATCGCGGTATCTGAATAAGGGAATGCCCAAGCCTCAATGAAATTTCTACACAAGTACGGGACACGGTCCATTGAGATCCGGCGCGCCCGCCGGGAAATCTATTTTCGCCTCAGCCTCGTGGCCGCGGTCATCCTCTTCCTTGCCGGCATGATCATTATCGCCAAATTCCGGCCCCGGTTAAATGATGCCAGCGCCTCCAGTCTTCCCGATACCGCCAATGTCGGTGACCCCATGAACAATCCGGAACTCATCCTCCGCCGGGCCGAGGTCGAGGCCCTCTCAAAGGATTTTGAGAAAAGCCTGGAGGAAGGCCCCATTGACCTGGAAGACCTCGACATCCTCCGCGAAGCCATCCGGCACCAGCGTGAAGTGATCCGCTTCCGCGGCAGCGACATTGCTCCAAAAGCGGATCTTGAGCAGCTGGAAAAGCTTCTCACGAAGTATGATGAAGAGATGGGGGATTTCCTTTTCGCCCAGTCTGAGAGCCTTGCATCCCGGGCTGCGGGACTACAGGAAGCGGGAGACGACGAGGAAGCCCTCAAGCTGCTGCTGCGCGCGCGCAATCTTCAGGAAGAGGTGAACGAGCAGTATCCACGCTCCAGCAGGCGAGACCCCTCGCGGCTTTACCGGCTGGATAAACGCGTCCTCGCATGGCAGACCCGCCCGATGGCGGAGGAGGCTGACACCCTTCGCCGGGAAGCCCTCGCAAAGGCCCGGGAAGGCCGCCACGAAGCCGCACGGAACACGATGAAGGAGGCTCTGGAGCTCCAGCAGGCACTCAACGAAGCGTACCGCCAATCCCGATATGCCTCGATGGCCCGGCTGCGGGAATTTGAAAACAGCTGGACGGAAATCCAGGTCGCGGAGGACAGGGAACGGATTCTCCGTCTCATCGATGAAGCAGAGTCCGCCCTTGTCACCGACCAGTCCGGGCGGGCTCTGGCCCAGGCTACCGAAGCGGAGGCCCTCAACAACCGCATCCTGAGCCGGTTTCCCTCCCTCGCCCGGGAAGCCCGTGAACGTTCGGAACGGATCCTCACCCTCAAGGACACCGCCGCCAGCATTCCCGCTTTTGAGGAAATTCAGTCCCTTCGCGAATCTGTCCGGGACATGCTCCGCTCAAGCGATACGGAGCCATTCCGCAAGGCTGTTTCTGATTGGCAACGGGCCCTGCAGCGGTTTGTCCGCACCTATCCCGAAAGCCGTTTCCTCGAAAGGCTTCACCAGGCTGAAGCCGCCTTTCTGCATCGCAAACGGGATGTAATTCCCGGAATTCTGGCCACCGTTCATGCCGGGCTCAGGCCGGTTCCCGGCCACCGGAATCGCCACCTCTTCACCACCGAGGTGCCCCAGTCCCTCTACGCCCTCGTCAACGACGAAAATCCGTCCAGCTCGCAAAACCCCAGTCTTCCCGTTGATTCGGTTACCTGGGAGGAGGCCCGGCTCTTTGTCGACCGCCTCTCCTGGATCCTCGGTCACAAGGCCGCCCTCCCCTCCCGGGCCATCCTTGCCAGTGCGCGGGGAGAGGCCACGGTCCCGAACCTTGAAAGGCAGACCTGGAACAGCGGAAACACGTCCCGCACCACCCAGCCGGTCGGGAGCTCCGAGCCCAATCCACTCGGCTTTCATGACCTCCTTGGAAACGTCTCCGAATGGATCGATTCCGATACCGATAATCCCCGGCGGGTCATCGCCGTCGGCGGTTCCGCCCGCGAGGATCTTCTTCGCCTCGCCGCAGTTCCCGAGGAAAACCGTTTCCCCGATGAACGGAACCGCTACATCGGGTTCCGTTTCACCGTCCAATTGCCCGACTGAGCACATCATGAACGACCGTCCCGAAGACAACTCCAGACCCGGCTCTCAAGAGGTCCGGGCCGCCAAACACAAACGGATAATCATCGCCTGCATGGCCCTCTTCATCGTCCTGCCCCTCGCTCTGGCAGCCTTGCGTCTTCTCGGTTACCTCTAGCCAATCGAGTGCAGAAAAAGACGGGGAAGGCTCCAGCCCGCAAGGTAGAGAAACGGCGTCAGGATAACCAACGGCGTCAACATCCCCCAGAAGATCGAGAAAAAGAGTATCGTCAGGCTGTAGGCGAAGGCCACCGACCCGCCGACAAGCAGGAGCCCCTTTTCCCGCCGCGCCTGAAGAATGGCGTTCACTGAAGCCCCCGGCTCCTTCGAGATACGGATCACCCGGTAGGAATGCCAGAAGCTCAGGCCAATGGCGGCAAGAAGCAGATAAATCACCAGTAACCGGATCATGCCGATACTATGGGACAGGTGATCCCCACCCCGCAAGACGCTTTCCCGCATAAAAAATGGGAACAATTGCTTAATTCCGGGATCTGTTTTAATCTATGATCATGAAAGCAAGCTCTGTAACCCCATTCTTGATGATTGCCCTCCTGCCTCTGGCCATCCATGCCGGAACCGTGCAGGCGGAATTCGAGGATTTCGAGGAATTCAGCGACTTCTCCGTCTACGGGCTTTCTGAATCGAAAACCCTTCGGATCTTCAAGGCCGAGCTGGAGCCCGTCCTCGAGGATCTCGCCGATAAGTACCTTGATGAGGATGAGACCCTCACCATCCGCTTCACCGATATCGACATGGCGGGGGACATCCAGCCCTGGCGCAATACCAACAACGCCGATATCCGTTACGTTGAGGCCGTCTACCCTCCGCGCCTCAAGTTCACCTACGCCCTCAAGGACGCCTCCGGTGAAACCGTCATGGAGGACGAGGCATCCATCAGCGATCTCGGTTTCCAGACAAACTCCATCGCCCCGATCAGAAACCGCTACCTGCACTTCTTCTACGAGACGACCCTGCTTGAAGACTGGATGCGGAAGACATTCCGGAACCGCGATTCATAGGGAATCCCCGGAGGACCTCTCCCGCCATTCACGGGCCAGGACGCTGTAAACCTCAAGGTCGGCAAAGTGGTCATAAAGCCATTCGGCCTCACGCTGGGTTCCTTCATGGACAAAACCCAGCGCTTCGGCCACCTTCCGGCTACGCAGGTTCCCCGTTGCGCAGCGGACATATAGCCGGTTCATGCCCCTCTCCCCGAAGGCATAGCTGACACAGGCGTCCACCCCGGCCCGCATCAGGCCCTGCCCACAAGCCTCTTCAGCCAGCCAGTACCCGAGACTCGTCACCCGGTTCACGGTGTCAAAACCGTGGAACCCGATGACGCCCACCAATTCCCGGTTCCTCTGGATACCAAAGGAAAACCCGCCTCCGCGAAGGTAGCTTCCATAACTCCTTTCGAGGAAGCGGCGCGTGTCCCACACATCCCGCGAGGCATCGACCCAGGGCAGCCATTCCCGTAAATGCTGCCGGTTCCGGTTGATCAGGGTGAACAGGGTCCCCGCCTCATGCGCGCGCAGGACATGGAGCGAAATTCCCGATGAATGCCTGAGGACAGGTTCCATGGAATCGAGCCAACCGGCCATTCCGGCGGCGGGCAATGCCTTTTCCAACATGGAGCTTGTCCCAGCGCCAGAGTCAGGAATATTCAAGGACCGAATCCTCTCTCAATGCCATAGATGATCTCTTTCCAGAAAACCCTTCTTTCCGCCCTTGTTGTCATTGGAGGAGCCCTTTCCGCTTATCCTCAGGCAAGTGAAACCGTGCGCGTGGAGCACGTCGAAGCCACCCTCATCGGGGAGATGACCCACCTGCAGCCGGGAACCCCCTACCGTCTCGGCCTTCGTCTCCAGCATGACGAGAACTGGCACACCTACTGGAAATCCTCTGCGACCGGTTATCCCACTTCCATTGAATGGGACTTGCCGGAAGGATTCACGGTCAGTGATCTCAGCTGGCCGACCCCAAAGGTCTATGCCTTTCAGGGTTTGACGGACTACGTTTACGAAGGGGAAACCCTGCTCATGGTCACCCTGACCCCGCCCGATTCCATCGAATCCGATTCCGTCTCAATCGGATTCGCGGCCGATTGGCTGATGTGCGAGGATATTTGCATCCCCGGAAGCATGGAATCTTCCATAGCCCTTCCCGTTAAGGCCTCTCCTCCAGATCCGTCTCCCGAATGGGAAGCTGCATTCTCCCAGGCAGACAGCTCCCTCCCGGTCGATCCCGGTCCTTACTCCGTCAAAGCTTCCTACTCCGGCCGGACCCTCTTCCTTGAAATCAGCGGGGATCTCCCCTCCTCGCTCTACTTTTTTAACGACCAGGCGGTTGTGAAACCCACTCCGGAGCAGAAGCTCCGCAGCGTGGACGAAAGCACGGCGCAACTGAGACTCCAACTTGCCGAGACCGAGGAAACCGTTCCCCCGCGCCTCACCGGCGTCCTTAAAGCCTCCAGTGGGTGGCCCGGCCTCGACGACAGACGGGGAATGAAAATCGACCTTCCCGTTTCCCGGGCCGATCCCTCCGGACAGACGCAGGCCGGCACGTTCTCCGCTGGAATCCTGCCTCTTGCCTTTCTCGGAGGCCTCATCCTCAACCTCATGCCCTGCGTCTTCCCTGTCCTCGGGATCAAGATCATGGGCTTTGTCGGTCAAGCGGGCTCGGGCCGGGCAAAGGTCGTTGCCCACGGCCTCACCTTCACCGCCGGCGTTCTCATTTCCTTCTGGCTCCTCGCGGCCATTCTCCTCCTCATCCGGTCCGGGGGCAACCAGCTCGGGTGGGGTTTCCAGCTTCAGTCGCCCGCCTTTGTCCTCGCTCTCATCTTTCTCCTCTTTGCCTTCGCCCTCAATATGAGCGGCCTTTTCGAGTTCGGACAATCGGCCGTCGGCGTCGGCTCCGACCTGACCGCAAAGAGCGGCTTTGCCGGATCCTTTTTCAGTGGCATCCTGGCCACCGTGGTCGCCACCCCCTGTGCCGCCCCGTTCCTTGCTCCCGCCCTCGGAGCCGCCCTGACGCTGCCACCCGCCTCCTCCTTCCTCGTCTTTACCTTTATCGCGGCCGGGCTCTCCACCCCTTACCTCCTTCTCTCCCTCTTCCCCGGCCTCATTGACAGGCTTCCCCGCCCCGGTCCCTGGATGGAAACCTTCAAGCAGTTAATGAGCTTCCTCCTTTACGCAACGGTCGCCTTTCTCCTCTGGGTTATCGCCGGCCAACTGACCGACCTCGGGGGATATGGAGCTTTCAGTCTTCTCAACGTCTTCCTCAGTCTCGTCATTCTCGCCCTCGGTCTCTGGATTTTCGGCCGCTGGGGAGGGTACCACCGCCGCAAACCAGTACGGCTCGCAGCCGCTTCAGCCGCCGCAATCGCGGTTGGCCTTTCCCTCCTGACCGGCTTCAGCGCCGTCCAGAAATCCTCCAACCCGGAAACCGACATCGTCTGGCAGAAATGGGAACCGGACAAGGCGGAACGCCTCGCCGGGGAAGGCAAGGTGGTCTACGTCGATTTTACGGCCCGCTGGTGCGTTACCTGCCAGACCAACAAGGCGACCATCTTTTCCTCAAGGGAAGTCAGGGAACACTTCGCCGATGAGTCCCTTGTGGCCCTCAAGGCCGACTGGACAAACCAGGACAACCGGATCAGCGAAGTCCTCGCGGAATACGGGCGTTCCGCCGTACCGTTTAACCTCGTTTACGGTCCCGGCACGGACTCCCCCCGGGTTCTGCCCGAAATTCTCACTCCCGGGGTTGTTCTCGAAGCCCTCCGGGAAGCGGAAGCTGCCCCCTGATCCGGAAAGCGGTCTTGCCAAACCACCGTTTGATCCAATAGGCTTTTCCCAGTCCGATAACGGTTCCCTTCCCCGACATGGAGCAGATAATTGAAGTCTCACCAGGTGAAACCATCCTCAGCCAGGGGGAGGAAGGTTCCGGTTTCTTTATCCTGAAAAAAGGAACCCTTGAGGTCTTTAAGGATGATGTCCTCCTTGCCGTGGTCATGTATCCCGGGACCATTTTCGGCGAAATGGGTGATATTCTCGGACGTCCCAGGACCTGCACCGTCAAGGCAAAGAACAACGCCACCATTGCCTATTACCCCGTCGATTCACTCGATGCCCTGGTGTCGTCGAATCCCGAGATTGCCGTCAAGCTGATCCGCACCCTCGCGAGCCGCCTTGACCGGACAACCCAGAAACTGATCGACACCGCCCGGGAAAATCCGCTCTGGTCGACCAAATAGACCGTTCACCGCTCCCCGCTTGCCATTGCCCGGCTTTTGCCATTGGATAACCGACTATGAAACGATACACGTGCCTTCTCACCCTGATCTGCTTTCTTCCCATGAGTCTCTTTGCCAGCAACGCCCTTACGGTCGGGGATCCCGCCCCGGAAATGACGGTCACCACCCACACCGGGGAGACCGTCAACCTCAGTGAGGCCTATGCCGGGGGCCCGGTCCTTGTCTATTTCTATCCCAAGGCCGACACACCCGGCTGTACCAAACAGGCCTGCAATATCCGCGACAATTTTGACGACCTGCGCCGGAAAGGCATTAACGTCTTCGGGGTCAGCACCGACAGCGTCGAAAGCCAGAACCAATTCCAGGAGAAATACGCGTTGCCCTTCACCCTCGTCGCCGACACCGACAAGGCTCTCGGAAAGGCCTTCGGCGTCGGCAGCTATGCCGGCATGGCCTACAAACGCCAGTCCTTCCTTGTTGTCGATGGAACGGTCGCCTGGAGAGACCTGAAGGCATCCCCCTCCACGCAGTCCTCCGATATTCTCGAGGCTCTCGCCTCATCCACTGCTGCAGAGTGAAGCCTTTCCGCCTCGCGATTGCCCTTTTCCTCGCCTCGCCCTACGCCGGGCTTCATGGGGAAACCATCGACCTCCTCAGGGAAGACTGGTCCTCCGCGCTCGCGGCAGCTGAGGAAAAGGGTGCCCATCTTTACGTGGCCTTCATCGGCGAGGGCTGGTCCGTAGCCTCCGACCGGTTTTCCAGCAACATCCTGGAAACCGGAACCTTCCGTGACTTTGCCCGGAGCAATCTCGTCTACTGTCCTGTCCGTGCCCGGCGCTCCCCGAAGCTTGCCAAGGACGAAATCGCGCGGCTGCAATCGCTTGTCATCCACTTCGACATCAAGAGCTATCCGACGTTTCTTCTCATCGCCCCCGATGGATCGGAAGTCCTCCGTCATGCTTACCGCCCGGATTCCGCCGAGGATTATGTCGACCTTCTCAAGGCTATCCTGCCCCCGGCCTCCTGAACAGGGGCTCATCCCCGGCCCGCCTCGGAATGCCTCACGGCATCCGTTCAGACCATGTTGATGACAAAGGCGATAGCCACGCTGACCCCGAGTCCGAAGCCGGCCTTGACCATATCCTTGCGGGCCAGCTTGAAGGCATGCTTAAAGGTGGTTCCCTCCGAACGCGAGAGAGCGAAGGCAATCTCCCGGCCGGCAAGAAGGCCAAGAAACACCCAGGTCGTGCTCATCGGCACGTTGCTGTGTATTTTGAAAATATAGAGCACAACACCGTAGATCAAATCGACGAAGGTCGCTGAGCGGACATCGTGGGTATTGGTCTTCGTCGTCACCACCCGCTGGATTTTCCCCCCGCGCGTGTAATAGATAAAGGCCTGGACCGAGACCATCCAGATAATGGCAAAAATGAGCCAGTTCAAATCCGGCATCCGCGGGAGGTAGACAAAAATATTCGCCATGTCCTGGATCAGCCACATGGACCACAGGAAAGCCGTCGAGCCCCATTGGAAAACCGTCCACACAGGATGAATTCCGCCCTCTCCTTCCCGCCGCCACCTGGCTTCCACAGCCCTCAGGACAAGGAAATAGATGACAATGGCCGCCAGCATGGCCACAAGGTACCCCATCAGGGATTTGGTGAGCATGCTGGTCAGCACCGCCGGCTGGAAGGTGATCAGGACCAGAAAGGAGGTGCTTACCGGAAAGCCGAAGCGGGTCAGCAACAGGAGCGCAAAAGGTGGAAGGAGGTACTTCCAGCTGATAAACTGGCTCACGTCCCGACGCTCGTCCATCCGCTCAAGAAGGTTCCCGGCTTTCCTCAGGACAACGTCGACAGTCACTCTCTGCGCATTCGGCACTCCCGGCTGTTCCGCCATTTCCGCAAGCATTTCCAGTTCCCTTTCCAGCTGCCCGATTGACGCGTCCAAGCCCTTGGGGTCGGTCACAAAGATCTTCTTTGTCGCCACAAGCTGCGCTTCCAGTCGCGTCAGTTCGCTGCTGATATCCTCCTGTTCCGGATCCGCCACCACAGCCGCACGGGCGGTCTCAAGGGCCTCCAGTGTCTCCTCAATGGAAACCGACTTCTCGTAGACTTTGTTAAGCCGGTTGTAGGAAGGATCCTGATCGTAGGTGAACCAGCCGTACAGAATCACCGCGACCATGATCGTCGAGCTGTAAAGCCAGAGGATCCACCACTTGCGGTGGGAATTGGAATAAAGGAACGTCCCCAGAGTCTGGATGGAGTCGTTGCCGACGATCGCATATGCCGCCAGCATGAACCCGAATATCATGATTACTTCTGTCATTGCTGCAGGAATGTTTCCGCAGGACTAGAGCAGATGCATTTTCAATGACAATTGAAAAGGGTGTTACAATCAGGTAACGACAAATCCGGAGTAGTCGAAGACCAGGCGTTCGGGAACGTTCGCGACCACCTTGAGCCCGCCTTCCACCGGTTTTTCCAATTTGATGGTCCCTTGCTCGTGCAGGCGGCTTACCAGTTCATACCGGTCGAAAGGAATCAGCAGCTCCATTGTTGTCATCCGGCTTTCCAGGAGTTTCTCAAACTCGCTCACCAGCGCCGGAAACCCCTCCCCGCTCAAAGCGCTCACCGGAATGGCACGGTCAAAGGAACGATCCGCCAATACCGGGGTAACGCGCTGGTCAATCTTGTTGTAGACAGTCAGCATCCGCTGGCTTTCCGCACCCAGTTCCTTGAGGACGGCAACCGTGGTTGTCTGCTGCTCCTCGAATTCGGGGTTGCTCACGTCCACCACATGTATCAGGAAATCCGCCAGGAGGGCCTCCTCAAGGGTCGCCTTGAAGGCCTCCACAAGCTGGTGCGGCAATCGCCGGACAAAGCCCACCGTGTCCGTAAGGAGCAGTTTCTGTCCCGAGGGAAGGCGCATCTGCCGGGTCGTGGGATCAAGGGTCGCGAAAAGTTTGTCCTCGGAAATCACCTCGGCACCCGTCAGGGCGTTCAAGAGAGTCGATTTTCCGGCGTTCGTGTAACCCACGATCGCCGCCGTCGGGACGGGCACCCGCTGGCGCTGCTTGCGCTGGGTGTCCCGGTGGCGCATCACCGCGGTAAGTTCCCGCTTCAGCCGCGCAATCCGCTGCCGCACCATCCGCGCGTCCAACTCGATCTGGGCCTCACCCTCGCCGCGCTGCGTCACGCCCCCGCCGCCGCGTTGGCGACTGAGGTGCGTCCAGGCATTCTTCAGGCGCGGCAGGGAATGTTCCGCCCGCGCCAGTTCCACTTGAAGGACGGCCTCCCGGGTCTGGGCCCGCTCACTGAAGATATCGAGGATGACCTCCTGTCGGTCGATCACGCAAAGGCCGCTTGCCGATTCCCAGTTCCGCTGCTGGGCGGGCGTCAGTTCCGCGTCGAGGACGAGGCAATCCGCCTCCAGAGACCGGGCCGCCTCAATCAACGCATTCATTTTTCCCGCCCCCAGAAGGTACCGCGCCTGCGGTTCGCGGTAGCGGACCGCTTCCCTTCCGACGATGCCGATGCCCAGCGTCCGGACCAGTTCCTCCAGTTCCCCGAGAAGGCTCGCGCATTCCCCGTCACTCATGCCCGGGCCGGCGACCCCGATAACGTAGGCCCGCTCGACCATTCTGGGCTTTTCCCTTACATCAAACATCAACGTTCCTGTAAATCAGACAAAAACCCCAGTATCTCAACCGGTATGCCCCCTGTCAACGCACCCCCGTGAAAGATTTTCCGGAACAATTCCCGACTCGCGCACTCACACCCTCTATACCCTCCTGACCG
>JAWLGH010000058.1:0-18234 GCA_041685165.1 Oceanipulchritudo sp.
CTCGAGGCGTGCGCGTCCCGCCGATTCCCATGAACCGGCCTGGAGGGCCCAGGCGGCCTCCTGGTAGCGGTGGAAGGCGCGCGTGAGCGCGAAAGTCCTGTGGACCTGACGCACGCGATCATGGAACCGGTCTGGGGACAGGCTCTTGGAAAGGGGCCTCTGCGGCGGGCTGGAAACAAGGGACAGGCTCTTGGAATGCGGGTCAGAAACCAGGGACAGGCTCTTGGAAAGGGGCTCTTGATCGGGTTTGGTTTCCGCGAGCGCGCGCTCGAGGAGGTCGTGCAGGCGCTCGAGGTCGGCGGTGTCCCAGAGGGCGGCCTGCCAGGGATCCTTCCAGTAGCGCAGCCACCAGCCGCTTCCCTCCTGGTCCATCCAGAGCGACTCGGCGGATTCGAAAAAGGCCCGCATGGAATCGGCCGCGGGTCCGTAGAAGGCGGTGAAGAATTCATCAAGGAGGCGTTCCGGGGAAAGGTCTGGATTCCAGAGGAGGCGGGTTGTGAGCCAGTTGGTATGGGCATCGAAGGGCCAGACGGGGAGGACCTGGGAATAATAGGCCCGGACGCCGCGCTCGTGAAGGGCGGGAATCGATTCGGAGACAATCCCGCTGAGGGAGCGGGGGATGAGGAACCCGTAACCGAAGAGATAGTCCCATGTCCCGAGGAAAGGGGCGTCGGTCCGGTCCCATGCGGCGACCGTGCGGAGATCGTCGGCGCGGGCGCGGGGATCGTGCCACTGGCTGCGATCGAAGGTGAGGTAGGGAACAACGGAGGGATGGATGGGGATCTCAGGTACCTGTTCCCAGGTGAGGTAGGCGAGGGCCCCGAGGTAGAGGTCGGGACGCGGGTGCGGGGAATGCCACTCTCCGGATTCCCAGCCTTGGAGGATCCGGTCGGCGACCTCAGCGGTGTAGGCAAAGACATGGTTGCTCCAGTCGGGCCAACGGCGGAAATAGCCCTTTGGTTTCCAGGGATAGGTGTCAGGGAAATGCCCGAAGACGAAGGAATCGCCGAGACTGAGGGAAAGGGAACGTATCCCCGGCGACTGCTGTACCTCGCGGAGGGGACTGGACGGCGAATCCGCGCGGGTGGCGGGACGGGAAAAGGCGGTATCGCGCTCAAGGGCGGCGAGGGCGGCCTCGACGGCCCGGTTGCGGACGCCGGGATGGGTCAGGTCGGGATGATCATTATAGCCGTGGACCTCGGGGTAGTAGGGCGGGCGCGTGGGTTCGCCGGAGGCGTCCTTGGCGAAGAGCTCGGGCCGGGAGTCGAAGACCTTTGGAGGGAGGACCCTGTGGAGGGTGTGGTTGTAGCGGAAGCGCTCGCGCACACCGTGCCATGCCTGCCAGTGCCGGCTCTGCGGATCCCCGCCAAAGGAGGGATGGCGACTGAAGAAGCCGGCCCGTTCATGCAGGAGGAGGGTCGGTTCGCCGGATGCGGGTGGCGGGGCGCCGGAGGATTGGAGGCGCTCGAGCCCGAGGGGGCCGGGCTGATAGCGGCGCCAGCCGAGGAAGTGTTCAAGAAAGCGGTAGACGGCAAAGCGGGTGGCGGTATTGTCCTGCCCGTGGAGGGCAAGACCCCGGTCGGTACGCTCGACGAGAATCTCGTCGGTGAGGGGATCGTCATCAAAGACGGGATGTTCCGGGGCCGGGCCGATGCGGATGCCGCGGGGCTCTCCCCAGAGAGGGTCCGGACGCACCACCGGGCGCTCCCCGAACTGTCGTTCCAGGAGGTCGGCGAGCTCAACGGCGGCCTCATGAACCGCGGGGGAGGCCTGACGGCTGAGGATGAGGCGGTCGTAGCCATCGGGAAGGGCCGCCTTGAGGAGGACCGGATGAAGGAGCAGGCCGGCGAGGAGGACTCGGGGGAAAAGGGTGCGCAAAGAGGTCATGATATGGGCATTCCTTCCCGGAAGCGGGTTCAGGTGTCAGGGCGGATCTCGCCGTTACGGGAAAGGAGGATGGCGATACTGCGGGTTTTCTCGAAATTACTGAAGATGATGGCCATGAGGACGGTGATGGGGACACAGAGGATGGCCCCGGGGATGCCCCAGATGCTTCCCCAGAGACCGAGGGAGAGGAGGATCACGAGCGGGCTGAGATTGAGGGTGTTTCCCATGAGGCGGGGCTCGACGATATTGCCGACGACGAGCTGGACAGCGGTGACCCCGATGACGACGACGAAAAAGGGCCCGAGGGTGGGGAACTGGACAAGGGAGAGGATGGCGGGGAAAAAGGTCGCGACAATGGAACCGATCGTGGGGATGTAGTTGAAAAGGAAGATCACGAGGGCCCAGAAAACGGCGAAATCGAGTCCCACGCTCCGCATGATCCAGTAGCTGACAAAGCCGGTGAGGAGGCTGGTGAACGTCTTGATCCCGATATAGGTCTTCGTGTCGTCGTAAATGAGCCGGAGGATGCGGCGCACCTTCTGTCTCTTTTCCTCCTGTCCGGCCATTTTGTCGATTTTCGGGAGGAAACCCTTCTGTTCGAGGAAGATGAAGAGGGTGTAGATGAGGATCAGGCCGGCACTGCCGATAAAGCTGGCGAGGGTGAAACCGAGGTCCTGGATAATCCGCGTGAAGTCGATACGGTGCAGGAGCTGGTTGAGCTGGAGGGATTCCTCGAGACCGAGGAGGACGGCGCCCTGGTCAAGGAGCTTGTTGATATTCTGCTGGTAGGACGGGACGGTGCGGATGACGTTGTTGACGCTGTTGCTGATCAGGTTGATGAAGAGGACGAGGGCGCCTAGGATGATGACGAGGGCGAGGATGAAGGCGATCGGGCGCGGGATCTTGTAGCCGCGATACTCGAGCTGGAGGATGGAATCCGCGAGGATGTTGATCAGGTACCAGATGAACACGGCGAGGACCATCGGAATGATGAGGTCCTTGCCAAGGGTGAGGATGGCAAAGGTAAAGGTGATGAGGATGGCGACAGCGGCCGCCTGGGTCAGTTTCATGGCGGAAAGGTATGCCGGCGGTCAGTTCTGTGGGAGGGAAAAGGCTCCGGGGAGAAGATCCCGGGCAGAGGTCCGGATCCCCTGGGGAGCCTGTTCCCGGAAGCTGTAGACGGGGACATCGCGTTCAAGGCGGAGGGCGAGTTCGGCCAGCCATTGCCGGCAGGCCCCGCAGGGGGTCAGCGGCGGCCCGTTGGTCGGGTCAACCTTGCGGCTGGCGCAGATAAAGAGGGCCTGGATGGAATTGATGACGCCCTCGGCCTGGGCGCGGGCGATGGCGCAGCGCTCCGCGCAGAGGGTAAGCCCGTAGGAATCGGATTCGTAATTGACTCCCGTGATGACGCCTCCGTTGCCAAGGAGAAGGGCGGCCCCGACATGAAAATGGGAATGGGGACACCAACTGCGGGAGAGGGCGGCTTCCGCCTGCTTGAGTGCCCGCATCGGGGCCGGGTCGAGATGAGTGCGTTGAATGACGTCGAAAGGCGAGTTCATGGCTTTGAAAAAGTCAGCCTCAGGTTCAATCTGAAGGGCGGACATTGCAAGAATGAAGGCAAAACCTTTACAGCGGCTGAGGAAAGCTTAGGGTAGAGGGAAATGAACTCAGCTCAACTCGCTTTTATCCAGGGGATCGGAGGTCCCGAACTGCTCATTATCCTCGTGATCATCCTGCTGCTCTTCGGGGCAAAGAAACTTCCGGAGCTGGCCAAGGGGCTCGGGAAGTCCATGAAGGAATTCAAGAAAGCGACCCAGGAAGTACAGGACGATTTCCAGGAAGCGATGGATTCCGTCGAGATGGATAAAAAGACCTCTGGCGAGAAGGAAAAGGCTTCCGGCGAGAAGGCAAAGACTGAAGCCCGCAAGGAATCCGATTCTGAAAAGGAGACGGCGGCACCCCGGGAAGCCCCCGCGGGCAAAGGCTCCTCAAGCTGAGGGGGCGTGGTTTTCTATGAACAGGGCCTGAAGGCCCTATTCATTGGGTACCGCTTCCATCTGGGGCAGAAAAACGTGAAAGGTGGAGCCCTTTCCGGGGTCCGATTCCACATCGATAAAGCCGCCGGCGCGGGCGATGATCCCGTAAACGGAGGCCAGACCGAGACCGGTTCCCTGTTCCTTGGGTTTGGTGGTGAAGAAAGGATCGAAGATGCGATCCCGGATATCCTGGGGGATCCCGCTTCCGGTATCGGAGATGGAGATGCATCCGTAGCTGCCGGGAAGGAGGCAGCGTTCGCCGACACAGACCTGGATCTTGAGTTCGTGCTTGCTCACGCGGACGCCGATCCGGCCCTCGCCCTTGATGGCGTCGCGGGCATTGACGAGGATGTTGAGGATGGCCCGGTGGAGCTGGGTGTGATCGATACGGACGATCACGGGGTTGCTTTCCGGTTCGTAATCAAAGACCAGTTGAAGCCGTTCCGGGAAGGTTTCCCGGACCATGGTCTCGAGTTCCCGGATGAGCGGCTTGACGTGGAGGGTCTCCTTCTCGTTGCCCTCGGTTTCCCGGGAAAACGCAAGAATTTCCTGGATGACGGAACGGGCCCGGCCGGTGCTTGACTCGATGATACTGACATAGCGGTTGAGGGAATCGTCCTCAATCTTCTGCTTGAGCAATTCCGTGGCCATGCGGATGGGGGCGATGAGGTTGTTGAGGTCGTGGGCTATGTCGCCGGCCATCTTGGCGATGTCCTCGAAGCGCTGTGCCTTGAGAAGCATGGACTCGAGTTTTTCCCGCTTCTCGGGAACAAAATCCTTGGAGGGATTGGCGATGCGGAGGTTTTCCCAGACGAGGAGGGATTGCTTGGCGGGGCGACCCCAGCGGTAGGAACCAATCTCGCCGGAGGCGGGGAGGATCCGGTGGCAGGGAATGAGCCAGGCGATGGGATTGGAGGCGACCGCGGAGGCGACCGCGCGGGCTGACCCGGGGGAGCCGATGGCCTCTGAGATTTCCCCGTAGGTCCGGGTAATGCCGAAAGGCGTTTCGAGAAGCTCGCGCCAGACCTTGAGCTGGAAAGGCGTCCCCGCCGGGGCAAGGGTCAGGGGAACATGACCCATGGCGGCCTCCATCAGTTCCTCGTTGGACAAGGGGCAGACCTCCTTCTCGTCCACCGGTCCCTGCCAGTACTGCTCGACCGCCTCCCGGTCGAGGGAACCGAAGGAAAGCCAGGCGACGCGATCATCCCCGATGCCGAGCCAGCCCGGCCCGGCGGGCGTTTCGACAGGAAAGAGGGAGAGAAGGGTGCCGTTGCTGCCGCCCGGGTGAGCGGAGGGATCAAAGACAATCCGTGAAGGGGAATCAGGAAGTGAGCTCATTCAACATGCTTTCGAGGTTGGATACCTTTTCCTGCAGGTCGCGTACATCGGCCTCCAGCGCGGTGATTCGGTCGCGGGTCAGGGGCGGATCGGGAACGGGGTTTGCTTCCTCCCCGGATGACGCTGCATCAGCGGGGATGCCGGGTTCCGGAAGGGGGGCAAGGGTATGGGCATAACGGATTTCCTTCGTCCCGGGCTCGCGCCCGAGCGACTGGACAAGGGTGTGGGGCTCCTCGTCGCGGTCCTGCATGCGCTTCAGCCAGTCGTTCACCTGTGGGAGTTCCGCGAAGAGGAACATGCGCTCGGACCGTTGCCGGAGCTGGCCTGGGGTCTGGGGCCCGCGCAGGAGGAGGGTTGTGAGGAGGGCGTATTCCTCGCGCTCAAGTTCCCATAGGCGGGAAGCGTTTTCCCGGAACTTGGCCGTGCGCGAACCGGCCATGTCGACGCGCATGGCGAGGTGCTTTTCGCGGAGGGAATCGAGGGCGGAGAGAACATCGTCCTCGTCGTAGTCCGTCAGGGGATGGCGGCTGGTTTTCTGGTTACAGGCACTGACGAGCGCCCTCAGGGTGAGGGGATAGATATCCGGCGTCGTGCATGCCTTTTCCATGAGCGCCCCGAGGACCCGTTCTTCGATGGAGCTGAGTTCCATGTCAGTTTGGAAAAGGCGTGATCAGGTTTCGCCGGGCTCGGTGTTGTAGATATAGCCCACCCCGTGGATGGTCTTGAAGGCCGCAAGGCTGAGCCCGTGCTTCTGGTACATCGTACGCACCTTGACGATGTACTGGTCAAGGCTGCGGCTGCGGACATCGGCATGGATCCCCCAGACCCCGTGAATGAGGGTGCGGCGGGTGATGACGGTGTTGGGGTTGGCGTGGAGGTAGGAAAGGATTCCCAGTTCCTTGCGGCCGACCTTCTCGCTCTTCCCGTCGGGAAAACGGATCTCCATGCGTTCCGGATGGACGGTGGCTCCCTGGAACGCGAACGGTTCCTCGGAAACGGCGGCATTCTTGGTGATGCGGTTGTCGTGGGAGGTCTCGGCCCGGCGGAGGACAGCGTTGATCCGGGCGACCAGCTCGGTGAAGCTGAAGGGCTTCGTGATGTAGTCGTCGCCGCCCATTTCAAGCCCCTTGACGCGATCGGTCTCGCTGTCTTTTCCGGTAAGGAAAATAATGGGGACATCGATGTTCTCCCCCTTGAGCTTCTCGACCAGTTCAAAGCCCGAATGATCCGGCAGGGTGACGTCGAGGAGCATCAGGTTGGCAAAGTTGCTCTGGAGGTAGCGGATTACATTTGCCGCCCGGTGGTGGACCTGGGTGAGCATCCCCGAGGACTCCAGCTGATCGGAAATCAGATGGGCCAGCTCGGGGTCATCTTCCACGATGAGGATGAGGGGTTTCGGTTTTGCCATGATGGGTTACGGGTGAATTTTTCCAGACCGTTAATCATTCGCGTCGATTTTACAAATGTAAAAATCTTCTCATGGCCAGAAATTTCCATTGTGGGGAGGAGCGGGAAGGGTTTTGTTGAAGCGCTCATGAAAGAATTCGAGACATTATTCGGGGAATTGAAGGAGAAGGCGAGGCGGGCTGACCCGGAATCGGGGACGGTGAAGCTGCTGGGGGAAGGCAAGCACGCGATCGGGAAGAAGCTGGTCGAGGAGGCGGGCGAAGTCTGGATGGCGGCCCAGTATGAAGGCCCGGAGAAGACGGCGGAGGAGATCTCGCAGCTGTTGTACCACGCGCAGGTCATGATGCTGGCGAACGACCTCGAGTTGGAAGACATTTACCGCTACCTGTAGACGGACATGGACCTATTCAAAGTAGCCATACCGAACAAAGGATCCCTTTCTGAAGGGGCTGTAAAAATACTGGCGGACGCCGGATACCTTTGCCGGCGTCACAGCCGGGAACTGGTGGTGCGCGACGCCGAGCACCAGGTGGAATTCATCTTTCTGCGACCGCGCGACATTGCCGTCTACGTCGGTTCCGGGGTGATCCACGCGGGCATCACGGGCCGGGACCTTGCGCTTGACTCGCAGGCGGAAGTGAAGGAACGCCTTTCCCTCGGGCTTGGAAAGTCGCGTTTCTGCTATGCCGTACCGGCAGGCAGCGGCCTGAGGCGGGAGGCCTTTGATGGAAAACGGATTGCCACCAGCTACCCGAACATTGTCCGGGCGGACCTTGCAGCGAGCGGCATCGAGGCCTCCGTGGTGCGCCTCGACGGGGCGGTGGAGATCTCGATCCAGCTGGGCGTGGCGGACGCGATTGCCGACGTGGTGGAATCGGGCCGGACCCTCGTCGAGGCCGGACTGGAGATCACGGGCGAGCCGGTGATGAAGTCGGAGGCGGTGCTGATCCAGCGCAAGGGGGACGTGCCGGGGGAAGAGATGGACCTGCTGGTGCGGCGGCTGGAGGGAATCCTTGTCGCGCGGGCCTACGTCCTTCTCGAGTATGTGGCCCCGAAGACGGTCTTGAAGGAGGCTTGCGCGATCACCCCGGGCGTGAAGAGCCCGACCCTTTCCCCGGTCAGCGAGCCGGACTGGATGGCCGTGGCGGCGATGGTCCGGAGCAAGGGCCTGAACCGGATCATCGACCAGTTGAACGCCCTCGGGGCAAAAGGTATCATCGCCCAGGAAATCCGTACCTGTCGGCTCTAAGCCTTCCCCGAAATCATAAGATGGTTAACCCTGAGGAACGACCGATGAAAATTGCCCTGATTGACGGATTCAACCTTGCCTTCCGCGCCTTTTACGGAATGCCCGAGCTGGCCCGGGAGGACGGATTCCCGACGGGAGCGCTGCACGGCTGGGTACGGACCCTGTGGTACATTGAGGACAACGTGGCCTGCGACCGGATGCTGGTCTTTTTCGACCTCGGCGGGGCAACCCGTCAACTCGCGATCCGGGAGGATTACAAGGCCAACCGGGTGGAGGCCCCGGAGGCCCTTGAAAAGCAGATCCCGGTGATCAAGGACTGGACCCGGGCGGCCGGCTACGTCGGGGTGGAGGAGAACGGGATCGAGGCCGACGACCTGATCGCCGCCTACAGCCGCAAATTTTCCGGGGAAGGCCACGAGGTCCTCATCATCAGCGCGGACAAGGACCTTGCCCAGCTGGTGACGGACCGCGTACGCCAGCTGGTGCCGCCCCCGACGGCAAACCCGAAGCTGGGCTGGCGCGAACTCGACGCGGCAGCGGTGAGGGACAAATTCGGGATCGGGCCGGAGCGCATTGCCGATTACCTTGCCCTGATCGGGGATACCTCGGACAACATCCCGGGACTGCGGGGCGTGGGGCCCAAGACAGCGGCCAAGTGGCTCAACCAGTATGCCTCGGTGGAGGAAATCATCGCCCACTGCGGGGAGTTGCAGCCGAAGCGCTTCCAGGGCCTGGTGCACGCGGAGGCGGACAACCTTCGCCGCAACCTCCGCATGACGCGGCTCGACGACTCCGTCCCGATCGACGACACCGCCCACGCCGCCCCGGATCCCGCCCGGGCGGTCGCCCTCCTCGAGGAAATGGAGATGGGGCGGACAGTGGAGACCCTTCGCCGGCGGCAGGAAGCCCGCGACGCGTAAGGGCCTTAACATGTCTGCCTGACCGCCGGTGACGTGACGCCGCGATGCGGCTTGGATGTGCCGGGGGGCGCGCAGGACCGTGGCCTCGTCCCGCTCCGCGGGACATCAGCCACGGCTACGATCGGGCGGGCCTTACAGGCCCTTGGCCTCGGGGCGGGAGTAGTTTGGTCAGAGGACAGGTTATCCGCGGTTTTCGAGGCATTTTTCGAGGGACAGGCTCTTGGTTTATCCGTAGCCGAAACCGTGAGGTTTTGGCGGCAATACAGGACAGAGACAGAGACCAAAACCTCATGGTTTCGGCTACGTTGGGAAATCCTCAAACGGCTCGCATGGCCGGGGCAAGTGACATGACGGGTAACCTGGGGTTTTCGAGGGACAGGTTTTTCGAGGGACAGGCTCTTGGTTTTTGAGGGACAGGCTCTTGGTTTTTCTTGGTTTTCGAGGGACAGGCTCTTGGTTTTTGAGCGGTTTATCGGGGGGACAGGCTCTTGGTGTCGGGCAGGAGCTGGAGCAACTGGTCAAGCCTCTCCTCAGCGAGCTGATAGAGATGGCGTTCCTCATCGTAGAGGGCCTCAATTTCGAGGCGGAGGGCTCGGGGGAGCGCGTAGCGGCGGGCAGGATCCTTGGTGGGATTGATATTGACGGATTCGGGACCCGACGCGGGGGCCGGGAGGCGGAACAGGTAACGGAAGAGCCGCATGGAGTCCTCAAAGCGGTCGGAGATCCCGATGAAGATGAAATCGTCGAGGGGCACGGCATTGAAATACCAGCGGACCTGGCGCCGCATTTCCTCCCGCCGGGCAAACTCAAGAAGGCTCCAGCGCTCGGCGAAGATACGTTCATTGAATTCGGAGTCGCGGGCGCTTTCGGGGTGGCGCTGGAACTGGAAGTAGCTGGAGACAATGCGTTCAACGGGATCACGGAGCCAGGTGATGCGGAGGGCGCCGGGGATCCGGTCCTCAAAGCCGTCAGCCTGGAAATGGCCGTGGAGGCAACGCGTCCGCGGATCGAGGCGGACCCGGTGGTAGTACCGGGGGGCCGTCTCCTCGAGCGTGTACATCGGGCGGAGACGCTCCCTGTAGAGCCCGTCGAGGACGGCCCGGAAGGAGGATCCGGCTGTTTTCGGGATGTGCATACTGATGAGGAGCGGAAGGGGTTCTTCCGGACCGGCCCGGACCGGGTCCGGGAGGACGGCGCGTGGAGGGGCGGGGACGTGGCGGAGCTCGAGCCGGAGGAGGCCGTTCTCGTGCGAGAAGGCGACAGCGGCCTCCGGAAGGGCATCCGCGAGGTCCCGCTGGTAGCCCTTCTGCCGGATGACGGGGCGCTCGCCGCGCAGGCTGTGGGTATGGCGGAACCATTCCCGGTGGATCCTTGATTCATCCTGCCCGTACTCGTTGAAGGTAATGATTTTCCCATGACCCTTGAGGCACTCGAGGAGGTTCCGGTAGACGGCGACGGGATCCGCGGTGTAGTCGAGCCCGTTGAAGGAGAAAATGAGGTCGAAGGCCTCCGGGCCGAAGGTGGGCAGGATGTCGTCAACGGAGCAGAAGCGCGTGGGGACGTGTGGGACGAGGCCGGCTTCGCGGAGAAGACGGTCATAGGCGAAGGCCAGTTCGTCGACGGGAACAAGCTCGACCTCAATCCCCTCGGCGACCGTCCCGCAGGCGGAAACCGGGCCGGCGTTGAGGTCGAGGATGCGGATCCGGTCGGCCCCGGCGGGGATGCAGTCGAAGGCCCATTCGGGAAGGGGCCGGTTCTCCCGGAAGCGTTCCGCGCGTGCCTCCGGGAAGGGCGACCGGGTGGAAAGCCAGCGTTCCCAGAAGGCGAGGCGGACCTTGTGGCAGGTTTCGCGGGCGGATTCAGGCATGTGACTTACGGGTAGACAGCTCCGTGGTTGCGGCAAGGTTAAACGTGGAACGGCCCTGAGGGCCACGCTGGGGTCTCAGGGACCGGGGGCGAGGCGGCGCAAATAGGCAGCGGGTTCGAGGCCCGGAGGGAAACCGGCCTCGCGAAGGGCCCGCAGTCCGAGGGAGCGGTGTGTCTTGGACATCCGTTTACCGGTGGCGGGATCGATGACAAGGGGGCAGTGGTACCATGCCGGCGGCATCCATCCGAGGGCCTCGTAGAGGAGAAGCTGGCGGGCTGTGGAGAGGAGGAGGTCTTCCCCGCGGACGACCTCGGTGATGGCCATGAAGTGGTCGTCGACGGTGACGGCCAGTTCGTAGGCGGGAACTCCTTCGCGGCGCCAGACGAGGAAATCCCCGAAATCCCTCCCGGCGAGAAAGGCGTGTGATCCGGAATGCCCGTCCGTGAAGCGGACAATCCGTCCATCGGGGACCCGGAACCGGAAAGGAAGGCCGGGAGGGGGTTCCTCCGGGTTGGGCTGGGGCGCTGTTTCCGGTTGCCGGAGGTCGGCGGGGAAGAGGATGTCCCCGTCGACGGGCGAGCGGGCCGGCCGGGCGGCGGCAATCTCCCGTCGGGAATGCGGTGAGGGATAGACATGACCGGAGGCGATGAGGGAGGCGAGGACGTCCCGGTAGAGGGGCAGGCGTTCGCTCTGGACATAGGGGGTGCAGGGCCCGCCGGAATCGGGGCCTTCATCCCAGTCAAGGCCCCACCAGCGCAGATCCTCAAGCGCTCCCGCGGAGAAAGCGGGGCGGCAGCGGTGGGGATCAAGGTCCTCGCAGCGGTAGAGCAGGGAGCCGTGGCGGTAGCGGGCACGCTGCCAGGCCACGCTGAAGGTGACGGCGTGCCCGAGGTGGAGCCAGCCCGAGGGCGTGGGAGCCAGGCGGCCACGATAGGCGGTGGGGTCGGCTGTACCCGGCTGCTGCGGCATTTTCATCCTTGAATCCGGCGTAGCTTGGGCGATACTACGCTCACTTTCAATGGTTAACCACGAATGGACACGAATGCCCTTTGACGGGAATTCCTGATCCGAAGAGCATCCCTGTAGGTTCGTGGTTAGCCGTTCCGGCCCTGTTGGCCGGACCATTGGAAGGGACCACGAAGATCATGCAAGAAACAGACGTAATCCAGCCGGAAGGCGAGACCAGCCTCCCGGCATTCAACGAACTGGACCTCCATCCGGATGTCCTCCGCGCCCTCGAGGAAAAGGGCTACAAGACCCCGACGCCGATCCAGGCGGAGGCCATTCCCCAGCTTATGGAGGGACGCGACCTCATCGGCGGCTCCCAGACCGGGACCGGCAAGACAGCGGCCTTTTCCCTCCCCTTGCTGACCCAGCTTGAGGGGAACAAGAAGGACCCGCGGGTCCTTATCCTCGAGCCGACGCGCGAACTGGCCCAGCAGGTCATCGAGCAGCTGGAGACCTACGGGAAGTACCGCCCCCTGAAGTACGTGCTCCTGCACGGCGGGGTCGGTTACGGGAAGCAGAAGGAAGCCCTCAAGAACGGCGTCGACATCGTTGTCGCCACTCCCGGGCGGCTCCTCGATCATATCGGCCAGGGTCTGGTAAGCCTTTCGAAGGTCGAGGTGCTCATCCTCGACGAGGCTGACCGCATGCTCGACATGGGGTTCATGCCCGATGTGCGCCGGATCGTGAAGACCTGCCCGAAAAAGCGTCAGAGCCTTCTCTTCTCGGCAACCATCCCTCCGGAGATCGAGCGGCTGAGCCGGAGCATGCTGACGGATCCCGTCCAGGTGAGCATCGGGGGCGGCCGGCAACCGGCGGAAACCATCGAGCACGCGATCTATCCGGTTGACGACCGCCAGAAATTCGATCTCCTCGTTTCCCTCCTCGAGGACCTCAACTACCACAGCGTCCTCATCTTCACGCGGACCAAAGTGGGGGCGGACACGATTGCGCGCTGGCTCAACGAGACCGAGCACGGGCCCATCGGGGTCCTGCATTCGGACCGCAAGCAGAGTGAGCGCGAGGCCTGCCTGAAGGATTTCAAGTCGGGCAAGATCGAGATCCTCGTGGCGACGGACATCGTTGCCCGCGGTATCGACATCAGCGACGTCAGCCACGTCGTGAACTACGATATACCCCTGCACGCGGAAGATTATGTCCACCGCATCGGCCGAACTGGCCGGGCGAACAAAAGCGGGGACGCCGTAACCCTCCTGACAGCCGGCGAAATGGACTACCTGCGGGCCATCGAGCGCTTTATCGGGAAGGAGATACCCCAGAAAAAGCTGGAATCCTTCTCCTACAATTGGTCCCCTCTCTTCGAGAAACTGGGCAAACCAAAAAAGAAGAAGCGCAACCGTGGATATATTCCCCAAGCCCGATATTGAGGCCGGACACCTAAAGACGGGAAACCGCAGAGGAAAGGGCCTTGGCCCGGGTGGACTGGTGGGGCTTCTGGGGGTCCTTCTCTGGGGACCCCTTGCGGCGGAGACCCCGGTGCGCTTTGCCGAGGAGCTGTTCCCGGAACTGGGGGCGCTCATGGAACGGGCCGCGATCGCATCGACGGAACTGCAGCTGCGGGAGCTGCGGATCGAGGAGCGGGCCGGTGACCTTGATGTCGCGGTGGGGCAGCGGCGTCCAAGCGCGCGCCTGCATGGACGCGTGATCGGCAGTTACGAGACCCGGGAAGACATCCCGGATGACTTCCGGGGTGAACTCAACGCCAACCTGACCGTGTCCCAGCCCCTCTACCAATGGGGCAACCTCAAGCGCCAGGAGGCCATCGCCGAGAGACGGATTGAGATTGAGGAAATCGAGATGGAGGCCAGCGGGGCGCGGCAGTTCATGGAAATCCGCCGGGCCTACCTGAACTGGCTTCTGATGCGGGAACAGGAGACCATTCTCCAGCAGTCGATCGCCCTTTCGGAACGCTTTGTCGAGGCCCGCAAGCAACTCGTCGCCGCGGGCCGGAGTTCCGAGCAGGACGTCCTTGAAATGGAGGCCCGGGTTCTTGAGAACAAGGAAAGCCTTTCCTGGGTGCAAAATAACCTTACGGACCTGCGGCACCGCTTTATCCGTTTTGCCGGACCGGACTTTGATCCCGATACCCTTAAGGGGGACTCCCTCACGCGCATTGAGCCCATGCCGGAAAGCGCTTTCCGGGACCTGAAGCGAAAGGTTCGCGGGGAAGCCCTGAATAATCCCCAGATGGAGCGTTACGACGTACTGGAAACGATTGAGACGGAGCGCCTGGCCACCCTTGAAAAGCAGCACTGGCCGATGGTTGACCTCGTGGCGGGGATTTACTCGGACCGGCTGGACGCCGTGAACCAGGCGGACTCCGTCCTGCGGGTGCGCTACTTCGCGGGGGTCCAGGTGAACTGGAACATTTTCGACAGCTGGCAGACAGAGGGCCGCAAGCTCAGCACCCTTGCCCGCCGGAAGGCCTTCGCCCTGCGAAAGGCGGATTCGCAGGCCGACAATCGCCGGGAATCGGAAAGCCTGCTGGCCGACCTCGAGTTGAACCTTCGCCAGATTGAGGCCCGGGGCAAACGGGAACGCCTCCTCGACCGCCGCATGACCCTTTTACGGGAACAGGCGCAAAGGGACCTGATTACCGGGGTTGAACTGATCGAGGGCGAAATTGACTACCTCGACGTCCGACGGCGCCTGATGGAGGCCCGTGTGTCCTACCTCATCAACCTCATGGAAATCGGCCTCCTGCTTGAAATGGACCCGGCCGCACGCTACTACGACCCTGAACGATGAAGCTCTTATTGAAGTTCGGACTCCCCCTGCTGATCCTCCTTGGGGCCATCTGGTTCCTGAGCCGCCAGCTGGCCTTGACGGTTCCCGTGGAGCCCGCTGAAACGGGGACGGCGGTCAACGCCGTGACCGGCACGGTCGAAGTCCTGGCCTTCATGGATATACGTGTGAAGGCCGAGCACCGGGGCCAGCTTCTTGAAAATCCCGTCCAGCCGGGAAACGCGGTGGAGGCCGGCGACGTGGTCGCGGTCCAGGAGGCGGAAGACCTCGAGTTGCGCATGGAACAGGTGCGGATCCGCCTCGAGGCGGCGGAGGCGCGGGAGAGCCTCGAAAGCACCCACCGGATTGACCTTGAATCACTCGACGAGGAACTGGAAGGCGTGGCGCTGGCCGTCGAGCTGGAACAGGCTCCTGCATCGCGCCTCGACAACCTGAAGCGGGAACGCCGGAAAAAGGAGGTCCTCTGGAAGCGGGAGGAAATCGAGGAACGGGAGAGCCGGCGACTCCTTGCGAACCAGCTGGCCCAGCTCAGCCTGCAGAAGGAAAAGATGACGACCACGGCCCCCTTTGCGGGGACGATCGCCCAGCTCCACGCCTTCAAGGGCGACCTTGTCAACGCCGGGCAGGACCTTGTCCGGTTGGTATCGAATGATCGCTACATACTCATGGAATTGACGGAGGAGGACTACTTCGGGGTCGAGGACGGACAGCCGGTGACCCTCCGGCTGGCCAGTTATCCGGACCGCACCTTCGAGGGAACGGTGACGCGGCTGGAGGATGTCGCCAACGCGAACAACAAGACGCGCAACGTGGTCGTCAACGTGGAGGCACCGGATTCGGTCCTCGTGCCCGGGCTCACGGGCGAGGGCTACCTTGTGAAAAACGAGCGGGCGGACGCGGTCCTCATTCCGCGGCGGGCCCTCATCGGGAACCTTGTCTACGTGGTGGAGGACGGCCTTGTCGACGTCCGCCGGGTCCGGCCGGGGTATCTCGGGCTGAACAAGGCGGAAATCATCGAGGGAATCGAGGAAGGGGACCTTGTGGTCCTCGAGGACCAGAACCTCCTCAAGCCGGGTCAGCGGGTCGGGATCGAACCGTCCGTGCCGCGCTAGGAAATGATGGGACAGAACCTCCTCATTGCCTGGCGATTCCTCATTGCCAAGAAGCGGGCCATGCTGATGAGCCTCGCGGGGATTGTCTTCGGGGTGGCCTTTTTCATCTTCACCCAGGCCCAGACGGCCGGCTTCGAGTCGTTCTTCATCCGCACCATCCTCGGGACAAACGGGACAATCCGGGTCCAGGATGAATTCCAGAACACGATCACAAGCATGGTCGTGGAGGGCAATGAGACCCGTGATCCCTTTGAGATACCGCTGCGCGAAGGACGCAGCTACGTCCCGGGAATCCGCAACCCGAACCAGCTCCTTGAGGCGATCAACCGCTTTGACAGCGTCGAGGGGGCGGCCCCGGTCCTCCGGGGCGACATCCGGATCTCGAGCGGCTTCCGGACGGAAAGTGGACGGGCCATCGGGATCGAGCCGGTGAGCTACCTTGAAGTATCGGATCTTGAATACCAGATTGTCTACGGGGACCTGCGCCGTTTCGGGGAGACCCCCGACGGGATCCTTGTCGGGCGCCGGCTCGCGGAGCGGCTTGAAGTGAACCCGGGAAGCTTCATGCTCCTGAGCCATCTCGGGGTCTCGCGGCGTTACCGGGTGAGCGGGATTTTCGAGACCGGGATCGACGTTTTCGACAAGACGCACGTCTTCATTCACCTGCCGGAGGCCCGGCGCCTCCTCAACCAGATGGAGCGCGTCAGTTACATCCAGGTGATGACGCGTGACCCGGACAAGGCCCCGGCGACGGCCCGCCAGATGGAATACGCCCTCGGGCATTCCGTGGCCAGCTGGCAGGAACGGGAGAAATCATGGCTCGAGGTCTTCCGTGTCCTGCGCATCAGTTCGGCCCTCTCCATGTCGACGATCATCCTCATTGCCGGACTGGGGATGTTCAACACCCTGGCGATCATTGTCATGGAACGGTCGCGGGAAATCGCCGTCCTGCGGTCCTACGGATTCAGCCGGGAGGATATCCTGAAAATATTCCTTTTCCAGGGAATGATCGTCTATGTCATGGGAACCCTGATCGGGTTTGTCCTCGCGGCTGTCCTGACCGCGGGGGCCGAGCGGCTCCCGATCCGTATCCGGGGCATTTTCTCGACAGACCACTTCCTCGTCAGCTGGTCACTCTGGCATTACGCCTCGGCGGCCCTTGTAGCGGGAGTGGTGGTGATTGTGGCGGCCCTGATTCCCGCCCGGCGGGCTGCACGCACTGAACCGGGCGACGTCATCCGGGGGACAGGGGGCTGATATGAAGACGCCGGCGAGAGAACCTGTCCTCGAAACGCGCCAGCTGCACCGCACCCTTGGCGACGGGGTCGACTCGGTCCACGTACTCCGCGGACTTGACCTGCAACTTGAGCGGGGCCGCACCTACGCGATTGTCGGCCCGAGCGGCTGCGGGAAGAGCACGCTCCTCTACCTCCTCGGCCTCCTTGACCGTCCCGACCGGGGGGAGATCCACCTTGCCGGGGAACGGGTGGATCACCTTCCGGAAGCGGAACGGACGCGTATCCGCGGACGCCGGATCGGCTTTGTCTTCCAGTTTCACTTTCTTCTTTCGGAGTTTTCCTCGGCCGAGAACCTGATGTTGCCGATGCTCAAGCACCTTCCGCTGAGCCGGGAGGAAGCGGCGTCGAAGGCGGACGGCCTCCTTCGCCTGGTGGGCCTCGGGGACAAGGCCGGCCGGAAGGGGAACCAGCTCTCCGGCGGGGAGCGCCAGCGCGTCGCGGTGGCCCGCGCCCTCGCCAATGATCCCGACCTCATCCTCGCCGATGAGCCGACCGGAAACCTCGACTTTGCCAATTCGAAAACCCTCTTTGACCAGCTCCAGAACCTTGCCCACGAGCTGAACCGGACGATCCTTGTCGTCACGCACAACCTCGAGCTGGCCCGGGCCTGTGATCATACCTTTCACATGCGTGACGGGATTTTCGAGGACCAGGATTGAGTGCCCAGGACCATTCATCCGGGGAAAAGGACCGGCCAGCGGGTTCCCGGGGGGAGAATTTTCCTCGCTGCTTTACAGGAGCTTTTCCTGTGAATAGGGTGTTTTTATGGAATTCGATGCAAGTAAACGAACCTTCCCCCCATTTTCACTCCAGCGTCTCATGGAGACGTGTTTCGGCAAGGGCTCCGGCGAGCGGCTCTGCGTCCTGATCGACCTTCCGGATCCTTCAGAGGTGAAGGATTTTGCCTTTCTCGAAAATCCGCGCCTCTCGATCCAGAACTACGGCCACAAGGTCTTCTACCAGGGTTTCCAGAACGGGGGCCTCGAGGAAATGAACTACACCGGGGGCGAATTTTACGCCTACAGGGAAACCGGTGGAAGCAACCTCGACATGGATGATGACTGCTACGATGTCGCGGGCAACAAGCTCAGCCTCGACAAGGACATTTACCCGAACTACGACATGGTCCTCGTTGTATCGAGCTTTTCCGCTACAGCACCGCTCACGGCGAAAGCGAAGGAGTTTGGTTTCCGCGGTGCCACCCTGCACGGGCTGAACCAGATCATTGTCGATACCGGCCTGAGCGTCGACTACAACGAGGTGAGCGCCAACGCCGAGAAGCTTCGCCTCGGGCTGACGCAGGCGGACTGGTTTGAACTCGACTTTGAGGTTGAGGGACAGAAGACGAC
>JAWLGH010000127.1:0-4436 GCA_041685165.1 Oceanipulchritudo sp.
CCCTCCTTGCATAGCTCTCGAAAAGCCCCCGAGCATGGTCGCTCGGGGGCGGTAAACCCCCTCAGAATTTTAGCACGTCAGGGGACTTTGCCTGCCAGTTCTTAAACTGGTTGACACCTCTACACCGCTTCGCATTGAGGGCTCCTCATTCAACATAACCTCGCACCAGATAACATGATATGAACACCACCAAACTGATCACCCTTCTCTTCCTGACCCTTGCCGCCGGCACCGCCGCGTATGCCGACAATCCCTGGCGGCACGACCATCTGGGGCTTTCCCTGTATGCGGGTTCATCCGGCCTTGAGGGGCCGGCCGTGACCGCCATGCCGGACGGGGGCGAGCAGGATGTGGACATGTTTGGTCTGCGCCTCGAGGGGCATTTGCTCCTGGGTGAAGCGTGGTACACGCGTGGCGTGGCCGACCTCTCCCGCCTTGATGGCGGTGGCGAGCTGGCACAGGCGAATGCCAGCATCGGGATCATCCGGTCACTCGCGGAAGCGGACGCTTGGAATCTTGATGGCTACCTGCAGGCCGGCGTGGAGTATGCGCGCAGTTTCGACCTTGACGGTTATGTGACCGACCCGGACTTCGACGGAACGGGCAGCGGCCGCTCGGGCGACGATTTCGGCGCATCGGCCGAAGCCGGCCTGAGCTTCGGCTTCTGGCGCGACAGCCGGGTGGGGCTCTTCGCCAAGTACCTCAACTTCGGCGATGGAGACGGAGTCTCTTTCGGCGTGCACTTCGGCCATGACCTCAACGAGACATGGACCGTGAACGTCGGCTTGGACGCCGTCTGGGTGGAGGATGTCGGGACCCAGATTGATCTGGACTACCAACGCTTTAGCGTCGGGCTGGTGCGGAAGTTCTGACCCATACCCGTCTCCCTCCATCTTGCCTTTAATATAACCCTCATTCCAAACACCCCCGACGATTGGAATGGAATGCCGGCGCCCCGCTTACCAGAGCCGTTTCTTGCGAAAGCGTGCCCCGACCCGGATTTGAGATAGGCCTCAAAGGCGAGGGCGCGCTGCTTGTCGGGGAAGGCGGCGGCGAAAGCGATCCGGAAGGGTGCGTGTGTTGCGGTGGAGGGATGATCTCCGCGATTGTGCTGCAGGAGGCGACGATGGAGATTGGAGGTGAGGCCGGTGTAGCCAAATGCGGGAGGGGAAATGCCTTGGAGACGGTAGACGTAGGACCAGTTGCGGTTCGACTCCATGTGCAGCAGTCGATGCTGTAAGCCAAAGCCTGGAAAGCCGTTATTTTACCTTTTTTCAGGTACGGGAGACCTGCTTTACGGGCCCTCCTGCGCGTCTCGCTGCGCTTCCTTGCTACGGAGGGCATCCTTCGCTCGCTGGATTTCCAGGAACCGCGCTGCAAACACCTGACGGGTGCACGCCCGCCCCATTTTGCCTCCTAAAATACCGGATTAATGGCAGAAATAGCCGGTAATTTACAGGCAAACCATTATACAACAATGACTTAATTTGGTCCGATTCCGGTTTCTAAGCGGAAATTGTCCCTTGTAAGCTTAAGCCGCTTATGATGATGTATAGGGCATGGTGAATCAAACGGTTTCCAGATACATGGCCGAGATCGGCCGTAAGGGCGGATGCACGAGCCGGCGCAAGCTCGACCGTGCCCAGGCGCGCCAGATGGTGCGTATCCGGGAGGCCCGCCGGGCCTTTCGGGAATTTCATGACCGCTGTTTCTGGAGCAGCCCTCCGGATTTCCAGGTGATGGAACAGGATCTGCCGTGGGTCATCGGGCAGTTGCGCCGCCATGGGGGGCGGAGCGGCTGGGAAAGGGCGGAACGTTTATGCCGTTAACCCCGATCCAGTCGAAAATCCTTGGCCTGCTTGCCAACAACCGTTCCCCGGAAAGTCATCTGGCGGGCGCAACCGGCATTCATCTCTCACCGAAAACCAGCCGCTACAGCCATGACCTGGACCTGTTCCACGCGACCGAGGAAGCGGTCGCTCAAGCCTACGCAAAGGACTCGGCGTGCCTGGAACAAAACAGTTTCGCGATAAAACCCTTGCTGTCCCAGCCGGGCTTTATCCGTGCGCAGGTGAGTAAAGGGAACAACCGCCTCCTGATCGACTGGGCCCGGGATTCCATCTGGCGTTTTTTTCCGCCTGTCCAACTGGAGGGAGTCGGCTGGGTGCTGCATCCGGTCGACCTTGCAGTCAACAAGGTACTGACCCTGGTCGGCCGCGATGAGCCACGTGACTTTTTCGATACACTCTACCTGCACGAATCAGTGATTCCGCTGGGGGCCCTTGTCTGGGCGGCCGTCGGCAAAGATCCGGGCCTCAATCCGCAGATGCTATTGGAATTGTTGCAACGGAAAGGTCGCGTATCTCCCGAAGAGGTTCGCCGCCTGGATTTAAAGAAGACGCCGAATCCGGCAGCCCTTCATGAGCAGTGGAAATCCGCCCTGCATTCCGCCCGGGAATGGATTTCACAGCGGCCCGCCCACGAGGCAGGCTGCCTGTACACGCAACCGGAATCGGGACTGGTTTGGGCCCCGAAACCGGATGAACCGACTGAGGTCCTCTGGGGCAAACCCGGTGGGGTCCTGCCGAAAATCAACGATGTCCCCATTCGCAGTTTTTCTGAAAGCCCTGAGAACCGGAAATGGCTGGAAGGTTTTTTCCATCGCACCTTGTTTTGAAGTCAAATTGACTGGGCATGGGCCGGTCTACGAGCGAAGCGAGTGCGCGTGCGCGAGCCGCAGGCGAGCTACCAGCGACTTCGGGAGCTGTAGCAAAGTCCCCCGAAGAGAGGAGGGCCTGGCCCCATCCTTCGCTCCTGGGAAGTCGGGGTGAAGTGGGGGTCGGACCAAATTAAATTCCCGAATTACAGCAGGTTATGCCTGAAAAATGCCCCAGATGTGTTAACCACTTCGGGTTGAGGTTCGTTGTGCTTCAAAATGGCTGCTCGGGCAGGATTCGAACCTGCGACCAAGTGGTTAACAGCCACCTGCTCTACCACTGAGCTACCGAGCAATTAAAGAACCTGACCTGGCTGGTGCAGGAAAGAAGGGCATAAGCAAGGTAAGGGAATTTGGGCTGTCAACACTATCTTTGCCAATGAGGAGGAATTTAAGGAGAGGAGCAGGCGATGTTTCTGGCTGATCCTGCCGGCCAAGGGGGATGCCTGGCCTGGGGCGGCAGGCAAAAGGGGTTCCCGAATCGGAATCAGCCACGAAAATAAAGGTAGGCGGCAAGGATCCCGGCAAGGGTCACGCCGCTCCAGAAGACATCGGTGAGGTTCCAGCTGCGGCGGGATTCGCTGCGATGGGTATCGGTGACGGTGCCATAGGTAAGCCCGGTGATCTGCTCGTAGTCGGGTGCTTTCGTGGCATAGCTGACAAGGTAGAAAACAGCGATACAGACGATCAGGATGAGGATCGAATAGTACTGGAAGAACATGTTGTTCACGATCCAGAAGAAGGATCCGGGTTCGTAGACATGTCCCATGAGCGAGACCGGGGTGTCGATGGCAAGCCGGAACAACCCCATTGCAAAGCCGACCAGCAGGGTTGCCAGGCAGCCAGGGGCATTCAGGCGGCGGAAGGCAATACCAAAGAAAAAGACGACAAAGATTGGCGGTGCAAGGTAAGCCTGGATTCCCTGCAGGTAATCGTAGAGCCCGCGGGCTCCCTGAATGACGGGGATCCAGAGGAGGCCGATCACGACCAGAACCGTTGTCGCGACGCGCCCGATCCAGACCAGCTTCTCCTGGCTGACCCCCTTGTGCAGACGGGAATAGAAATCCATCGTGAAGAGGGTGGCGGTGGCATTGAGGACCCCGGCGAGGGAACTCATGAGCGCGGCAAGCAGCCCGGCGACGACAATCCCACGGAATCCGGCCGGGAGAATATGCTGCACGAGAAGCGGGAAGGCGGCCTGGGCATTCTCGCGTATGACCTCGCCCGTGGCCGGGTCAATCATTTCCCGCGCCAGCTCCGGAACGGCTCCGCTCTTGGCAAGGGCAAAGGAAATCATCCCCGGAATGATGAAAATGAAGACCGGGAGAAGCTTCAGGATGGAGGCGAAGATGGTCCCCCGGCGGGCCTGCTGCTCATTGGCAGCCCCGAGCATCCGCTGGACGATATACTGGTCCGTGCACCAGTACCAGAGGCCGATGACGGGGGCACAGAAGAGCATCGAAAGCCACGGGTAGTTGCTGTTGAAATACCACGCCTCGCGGATGATCTCCCCGCTGGCGCTCACTTCGCGCACGGGTGCCCAGGTGCCCTCCGCGCCCGCACGGACAATCGGTTTCCAGAGGTTGAACATCTCGCTCCCGGCAATTTCGCGGAGGTTGGTCCATCCGCCAGGCAGACTGCCGTCCCCCAGCGCCCGGAGTCCGAAAATGGTCACCAGAGCGGACCCGAAAATAAGGATGAAGGTCTGCAGGGCCTCCGT
>JAWLGH010000059.1:0-18141 GCA_041685165.1 Oceanipulchritudo sp.
ACCATCCCGGCACACTCCCGCATGCAGATCCTCTGGGATTTTGAGGACTATGTCTGCGGTTACGCCTGTCTTGAACTGGAAAAGGGCACCGGCAGCATCCTTGAGGTGGAATGGGCGGAATCCCTCTACAACAGTGGCTGTCACGGTGACCGAAGCCCCAAGGGGGACCGCGCCGCCTGCCTCGGCAAGCACTGGATAGGCTTTGGGGACCGCATCCGGCACAGCGGAGGCAAAGCCTCGTTTGAGCCACTCTGGTGGCGCAGCGGGCGCTGGCTGCGTCTTAAAATTGAAACCGGCAAGGAGCCCCTTCTGATCCATGATGCCCGACCGCTGCGGACCCATTTCCCCTATTGCCGCGGCTGGCGCTTTTCCGCTGACGCCTCCCTCGAAGCGATGCTTACGGTCTGCGAAAACGGCCTCCTCAACTCTGTGCACGAGACCTTTGTCGACTGCCCCTACTATGAACAGATGCAGTATGTGGGTGACACCCGTGTCCAGGCCCTGGTCTGGAGGGTGGCCAGCGGGGATCCGGCACCGGTCCGAAGGGCTCTTGAGCTTTTTGACCGCTCGCGCTGGGTGAACGGCTTTGTCGCCGAGCGTTGCCCGACCCGGGAACCGCAGATGAGCAGCACTTACAGCCTTATTCAACCACTCATGTTGCGCGATTTCATGCTCTGGAACGACGACCGGGCTTTTATCCGGAGCCTCCTTCCGGGGACCCGGAGCGCCCTTGAACATGCCCTTGCCAGCCTTGATGAGGACGGCCTGCCATCTTTTCTCCCCGGATGGCTTTTTGTCGACTGGGTGCCCCGTCCCTTTTGGAAGCAAGGCGTTCCCGGGGGACATACCGAGGCCCTCACCGCGCCGATTGCCCTCCACCTGCCACTTGCCTTGTGGGCGGCCGCGGAGATAGAGGAGGCCTGCGGGGAAGAGCTCATGGCCCGGCGCTGGAAAGCGCATGCGGCAGATGCCTTTACGGCAATCATGACGGCCTTCTGGGATCCCCGGCGGAACATGCTCGCCGATGATCGCGAGGCCACTGCCTGGAGCGAACATGCCCAGGCCCTCGCTCTGGCCAGTCCAACCCTGGATCCGGATAGACGGGCCGCCTTGACCAATGCCCTTGTTAATCCGACACCGGACATGGCCCCGGCATCCGTCTATTTCAGCTACTATGTGCATGAGGCCCTTCTGCTTGCCGGTCGCGTCGATGCGCTCCTGGAGCGCTTTTCCTTCTGGAAGGACCTGCCCCGGCAGGGCTTCCTGACCACTGTGGAAAAACCCGAGCCCTCCCGCAGCGACTGCCATGGCTGGGGAGCGCATCCGCTCTACCACTGTCTTACCGGTCTGGCGGGAATCCGGCCAGCAGGACCCGGCTTCCACGAAGTCCACATCACGCCCCAACCGGCCGGACTTGAGCACATCAAGGCCTCTCTGCCCCATCCCAAAGGCCTCCTTTCCGTGGACCTGCGCTTTGCCGGAACCCGGGTTTCCGGAACGATCGAGACCCCGGTGCCTGGTTCCCTGTATTATCTTGGACGCCGGGAGGGTCTCCAGCCCGGGACAAACGAGCTTTGAGAGCGGAGTTGCTTGCTTTTTCGATGCCTTCCCCACGATACCGCCGGCTCAAGGATTACTGGACAGCCCTCAAAGGCGGGAGGGTTCAGAAGGTCAGCCTCCATGCCGGATTCACCTGTCCGAACCGGGATGGAACCATCGGCACTGGAGGCTGCCGGTATTGTTCCAATGAAGCCTTCACCCCGGCTTACTGCCACGAGGCAAAATCCGTTGAAGTGCAGATTGAAGCGGGCCTGTCCTTTCAAAAGCGGCGCTATCCACGCGCCCGGGGCTTTCTCGGTTACCTCCAGGCCTACACGAATTCGCATGGGCCCATCGAGGAACTGACCCATCTCTACGGACGCATCCTTGCCCACCCGGAACTCGACGGGCTCATCATTGGGACGCGTCCCGATTGCCTGCCCGATGAACTCCTCGACTGGCTTCAGGCTGCGGACGCGCAAAAACCCGTCTACATCGAACTGGGAATTGAATCCTTCTCGAATGACATCCTACAGCGCATGAATCGCGGACATACCATTGAGGAGAGTGAGGATGCCCTTGCGAGGATCGCCGCCCGTGGCCTCCCGGCAGGAGGGCACTTTCTCCTCGGTTTTCCGGGCGAGCAATGGGAAAGCTTTTTTGACAACGTGGCGCGCTTCAACCGGCTTCCGCTCCACAGTGTGAAACTGCATCAGCTGCATGTTTTTCGTGACACCCCGCTCGCGTCCTACTATGCCAACCACCCCGAAGCCTTCCGTTTTCCGGAAAAAACGGCCTACCTGACGGCGGTAGCTCATTGGCTCACCCGTATCTCGCCGGAGCTCCATATTGACCGGATTGCGGGGGATGCACCGCCCGGGTTTGCGATTGGACCCTCCTGGGGCGTTCGCCTCGATGCCCTTGGACGCGAGTTTGAGGCTCTTCTGGAAGAACTCGATATTCATCAGGGAAGCGGTTACCTGAAACCGGAAACAGGTCCTGCTTCTCCATGAAAGCCCTTCTTCCGCTCATCGCCCTCGCCGGCAGGAAAAGGATGCTCGCATCTCCTCCACCGGTTCAATCCTGGCGGGGAGTCTCCATGAATTCATGAAAACTTCCCCGGGTTTTACTGGCATCCGGGGCAACTCTGTCTAAATTGATCACCATGCAAGAAGTTCTCAAGCGCACGCCCCTGCACGCCTTTCACATTGATCATTCGGCCCGTCTCGTCCCCTTCGCCGGGTGGGAAATGCCGGTCCAGTACACCTCCATCCTCGAGGAACACCGGGCAGTCCGGGAGGCTGCCGGGCTGTTCGACGTGAGCCATATGGGGGAAGCCCGCATTCATGGCGCCGGTGCACGGAAATACCTCAATCACCTCCTCACCAATGATATGGATCGCCTTGAAGTCGGACGGGCCATCTACACCGTGATGTGTGACAGGGACGGCGGGGTGGTGGACGACCTCATTGTCTATCAGGTCGGAGACGAGGAGTACTTTCTCTGCCTGAACGCCGCGAACGTGGAAAAGGACATTGCCTGGATGGAAAAGCAGGCGACAGCCTTCGACTGCCTCATCGATAATGTTTCGGACAATTTCGGGCAGCTTGCCCTTCAGGGCCCCCGGGCCATCGAAATATTCCGTCTTGTTTCCGGTGACGATCTCTCCGATCTCAAGCGGTTCCGCTTCGTCCAGGGATCCTTCATGCAGACCCATGCCCTTATCAGCCGGACCGGTTACACCGGCGAGGATGGACTCGAGATCTACCTCCCGGCCGGGGACGCAGCCCGGATTGCCAACCGCCTGATCGAAATTGGAAAGGATCACGGACTGAGCCTTGTCGGGTTGGGCGCCCGGGACAGTCTCCGTCTCGAGGCAGGTTATCCCCTTTACGGACATGAGATCAGCGAGCGTATCGACCCTCTCACGGGGGGCCTGGGCTGGGTTGTCAAATTCAACAAGGACAGCGACTTCGTCGGCAGGGAGGCCCTTCTGCGGATTCGCGAAAGTGGTCCGCCCAGCAAGGTTGTCTTTTTCCGTCTTGATGACCGGCGCATCGCCCGCCAGGGGACACCCGTCGTGGATGAGGCCGACCAGGTCTGCGGGAGCGTCCTCTCGGGCACCCAGTCGCCCATGACCGGACGACCCATCGGGTCGGCCCTCGTCCCGGCGAGAGGATCCACCGAACCGGAAGCGCCCTTGTACGTCCAGATCCGTAACACCCGCAGCAGGCTCCATATTGCCCGTCCGCCGCTTCACAAGAGCCTTCCCTCGAGCTGATTTCCGGCCGGGAGCTTTTTCCGGTTGTCAGAGCCCCGGGAACTTTCTTGAACAGGTGGATGAGTTTGATTCCCGAAAACCTGAAGTATACCAAGGACCATGAGTGGGTCCGGGTCGAAGAGGACGGCACCCTGACGGTCGGTGTCACCGACTACGCCCAATCCAGCCTGGGTGATGTCACCTTTGTCGAGCTCCCCGAGCTGGACGAATCCTTTGAGTCCGGAGACGCCTTCGGTGTGGTGGAATCGGTCAAGGCCGCCAGTGATCTCTACATGCCGGTCTCCGGTTCGGTCGTGGCGGTCAACGAGGCCCTTGCCGAGACCCCGGAAACGGTCAATTCCGACCCGTACGGGGAGGCTTGGATGCTCCGTATCAAGCCCGACAACGCCGAGGACAGCGGGGAACTCATGGACGCGGCGGCCTACGGTGAGATTGTCGACTAGGGCGGTGAAACGCCCTTCCCTTTGCCTTCCGCAGGGACCGCAGGACCAGAATTGTCCATGGGGCACGCAAATTTCTTGATTCTTGCCCCCATAGGCCCACAGTTGCTGGTTTTTTACCATCTTCAAGAGAGCAATTTATGGAAACTCTATTCTTTACACTAGCCCAGGGCGATGGCCCTCCACAAGGCAGCATGCTCATGCAGTTGCTCCCCTTCATTCTCCTCATGGTCGGTTTCTGGTTCCTTCTGATCCAGCCCCAGCGCAAAAAGCAGAAGGAACATCAACAAATGATCACTGAACTGAAACCCGGGGATCATGTCATCACTGCCGGTGGCCTCTGCGGTACGATAACCCATGTCAAAAAGGATCGTTTTCAGCTCAAGGTTGACGACAACACCCGGGTGGACGTCCTCAAGGGCTCGATAACCGCCCGCGACACAGCTGAGTAGATCCCCGATAATTTCACGATCCCGGCCGCTTCCCCAAACCAAACAACAGATTAGATTGCATGAACGGAACGAACCTTTTCAGGCTGATTGTCACAATCCTGGTCACCGCATGGGCGGTAACCGAGTTGGTCCCGCCGACAAGCACTCCCTTTGAGGAGTATATACGGTCACACGTCAGCCCGGTCGGTAACGGTGAAACGGACAGGACCCAGGAGGAAGCCCTGGATGAGTTCAATGCCCTCCTCGAACGTGCCCAGGACCGGGTTGATGAAGCCGAGGGCGATGCCACATCCCCGTACGCCACGCTTTACACCGCCCTGATCAAGATCGCCAAGGATGAGTCGATCGACCTCACTCAGTATTTCGGGGACATCCGCATCCAGGACATTAAAAACCTGGAGAAGCGAAACCGGATCCTGATGGCGGAGTTGCTCCGCCGCTCAAAGGGGGAAATCAGTCTCGGGCTCGACCTCAACGGGGGTGTTGCCATTACCTTTGAAATCGATGAGGCCAGCCTCTCCGATGATATGTTTTTCCGGCAGCGCCAGCTTGAGGATGCCCGCCAGGTAATCCTTGAACGTGTCGATGGCCTTGGTGTCGCGGAGCCCGTGGTACGGATCAAGGATGACAACCTGATCGAGGTCCAGATGCCTGGTGTCAACACCCAGGACAATCCCGACATCGCCGACACCATCGGGGCCCCTGCCCTTCTTGAATTCAAGCTGGTGCACCCAAGGCAACAACCCCGGCCGGGGGCTGAGGCACCCATCGGATATGAGGTGAAGACGCAGGAAATCGAGGATCCCGAGACCGGGGAAGTCCGCGAGGAGCCGGTCTACGTGAAGATCATCCCGGTCATGACCGGGGAGATTATCAGCGAGGCGAATCCGCAGATTACCCAGACGGGTGGGTATGAAGTGACGATGGACTTTACCTCCGAGGGCCGGCGACAGTTTGCCGAGGTCACAGGGCAGATTGCCTCGGAAAACACCCAGGGACAGATCGGGCGGCTGGCCATCGTCCTCGACGGGAAACTGGTCTCCTCGCCCACGGTCCGGGAGCGAATCAACAGCGATTCCGCCCGCATCACGGGTTCCTTCACCCAGCGGGAAGCCTTTGAGCTGGCAAACGCGCTCAACAATCCCCTAGCCGTTGAGATGGAAGTGGCGGAAATGTATGAAGTGGGTCCGACCCTCGCCAAGGACGCGCGCAACGCCAGTATCCGCGCCGGAATTTACGGCGGCTTGCTGGTGATTGCCTTCATGATTATCTATTATGGCCTGGCTGGACTGGTGGCCATGCTGACGGTTGTGCTCAACCTGCTTCTCGTGATCGGTGCATTGGCCAGTTTCGGGGCAACCATAACCCTCCCGGGAGTGGCCGCCCTCGTCCTGACCATCGGGATGGCCGTTGATGCCAGCATTCTCATTTTTGAGCGGATACGTGAGGAGCTCAAACTCGGAAAGAGTGTCTACAACGCCGTCGTTGCCGGTTACGAAAAAGCCTTTTCAACGATCATCGACGCCAATGTCACAACGCTCATCACGGCCCTCATCCTTGTCTGGCTGGGGTCAGGCCCCGTGAGGGGATTCGGGGTAACCCTGAGCGCCGGGATCCTCGCCACCGTTTTCTGCAGCCTGGTTGCGAGCCGCTTCCTGTTGGAGAGTATCGTCAAAATGGGCCTGCTCAAGAACCCGTTCCGCCTGCAGCTCTTCCAGAACACCAGCTTTGCCTTCCTGAACTACGCCCGGCGGGCCTTTGTCGCCTCCTGGGCCTTGGTCATCATCGGGGTTGTCTCCTTCATCATGCACTTTGACCAGGCTTTCGGAATCGACTTCACGGGCGGTGACGAAGTCACAATCAGTTATGAAGAACGCCTCACCTCCCAGGAAGTCAATTCGGTTGCTGCGGACAGCACCTTTGTCGATGATGCAGGCGTAGAGGAGCCCTTCGGCGAGGTGAATATCTTCTTCCAGACGCCTCTTGGCGCGGAACAGGAAATCATGGTTGTCCAGACTGAGCCCGAGAAGGGGGATCAGTTTTTTGAGGTCTTGGCGGGGGCCTACCCGGAAGCCGGCCTTGAAGAGATCGGCATGACCCAGATCGGGTCCGCCGTGGGTGATGAAGTGACCCGCAGTGCTTTCCTCTCGATCCTCGTGGCCCTGTTCGCGATCCTGCTCTACATCGCCCTGCGCTTTGAAATCGGATACGGCCTCGGGGCGGTTGTGGCGACGATTCACGACATGCTCATGACCGTCGGGATCTTCATCACCCTCGGGGAATTTCTCGGTCTTGGGAGCGGACAGTTCTCCGGACCAATGATTGCCGCGATCCTGATGACCGTCGGGTATTCAATCAATGATACCATTGTGGTCTTTGACCGGGTCCGCGAGGAACTCGACCTGAATCCGGGAATGAACCTCCGCAAGGTCATTCACCAGTCGATCAACCGCGTCCTGAACCGGACCGTCCTGACCAGCTTGACCACCCTTTTTGCCTCGCTCATGCTCTTCATTTTCGGGGCCAGCGTGATCAAGGATTTTGCTCTCGTGTTCATGATCGGAATTCTCACGGGGACCTTCTCCTCCGTCTTTATCGCCAGCCCGGTATTCTTCTGGTATCACAAGGGTGACCGCAAGTCGGTGGAAAAAGGGGAAATCCTCCCCAGTTACGACTGGACGGCGGAAAAGGTTGAAACATCAAAGGCCTGAACCGGTCCTGGATGCGTTGGTTGACGCCATCCCCCGACGACGCGACGGTCAGGAACCTTTCCCGTGAGTGCCAACTGAGCGACGTGACCGCCCGGCTTCTTGCCGGACGTGGCTTCCGTTCCAGCGAGGTCGCCGCGGCCTTTCTCTCCCCGGGCCTGGGAAGCCTTTCCGATCCCCTCCACACCGGGCACATGACCGAGGCCGTGGAACGGGTTGAGCTGGCCCTCAAACGTGCGGAATCGGTCCTGATCTTTGGTGACTACGACGTCGACGGGGTTACCTCGACCGTTTTCCTGACCCATTTCCTGCGTCGCTTCGGCCTGAATCCGCGCTACGTGGTGCCGAAGCGTCTGGAGGAGGGATACGGCCTCAGCATTGAGTCACTACAGCGAGCCCTTGAGGACGGCAAGCCGGACCTCCTCATTGCCGTTGATTGCGGGACGGGCAGTTCGGCTGAGGTCGCCTGGCTGCGTGAACGCGGGATCAGCGTCATCATCCTCGATCATCACACCTCCAAGGAATCCCTTCCGGAGGACTGTATCCTCGTCAATCCCCATGTTCATGATCCGGAGACCGTTCCCTGGAAGAACCTCTGTGCGGTGGGCCTTGTCTTCAAGTTCTGCCATGCCTTCCTGAAGGTCATGCGCTCCAAAGCCGATCCTCTTGCGGCAAAGACGGATTTGCGCGAATACCTTGATCTGGTCGCGATGGGGACGGTGGCAGACCTGGTTCCCCTGGATGGAGAAAACCGCATCCTTGTCAGGCAGGGACTGCGCCACCTGAAACGTTGCCGCCGCCCGGGTATCTGCGCCCTTATCGAAGCCGCGGGCCTCAGCCTCGGGGACGACCTGACCCCGGTTGATATCGGTTTCCGGCTTGGGCCCCGGATCAATGCCGGTGGCCGCCTTGATGAGGCAACCCTCCCGATAAGCCTTCTCCTGGAGGAGAATTCCCAGTTCTGCAAAGGGGTCGCGCGAAAGCTGGATGCCTTCAACCGCGAACGACAGGAAATCGAACGGGGCATTGTCCTGATGGCGGAGAAGGCCGTTACGGAGGAATTTTACGGGGACACCGGCATCACCGTGGCCTCGGGAGACTGGCACGCCGGTGTTGTCGGCATTGTCGCCAGCCGGCTGGCCCGTAAATTCAACCGTCCGACCCTTGTCCTTGGCTCGGAAAACGAGGGCTTTCTGAAAGGTTCGGGCCGAAGTGTGGAAGGGGTCAATCTTGTCGGGATTCTGAATGCCTGTTCCGAACACATTCATCAATGGGGCGGTCATCCGATGGCCGTCGGGCTGACAGTGGCCAAAGAGGAAGTGTCCCGTCTCCGGACCGCTTTCAATACCGCCCTTGACGCCCTCTTCCCGGAGGGATTACCGGAACCCTCCCTGCAGGTCGACACCTGGGCCCGACCCGAGGAACTCACCGAGGAACTCCTTGCCGAACTGGATCTCATTTCCCCCTTCGGGCAGGGAAACCCGGACCCGGTCTTTGCCCTCAAGGGTGTCGAGGTGGCCAGCCTTAACCCCATGGGTAAGCTCCATCTGCGTTTTACCCTGAAGCGTTCCAATGGCCGGCTTCCCCTTGAGGGAATGGCCTGGAACGGAAAAGATAATCCTCCTCCCCTGGGGAGCCCGATTGATATGGCCGTGCGCTTCGGGTGGAATGTCTGGCGCGGGGAACGGACCCCGCGGATTACCCTTCTCGACTGGCGGAACTGAGAAGGTCGGGGACTCCCGTGCTCGTCCAGCTGGATTTTCAGAGAGGTCAGCGGTCCTCAGCGGCCAGTTCCTCACAGCGTTCCTTGAGCGCCTCAAGCCCGTCCTCGTAACTGGACCCGACAAATCTATCGACCATGACGCTCATCCAGCGGGCGAAGAAATTACTCCCCACATTCCCCTCGAATGTCCAGGTGACGTGTGTCCCTTGGGGTTCGTCCACTGGCTCAATCTCAATTTCGCTGTAGGAGGGAAGGTCTTCATAGCCTTCAAAGATCAACTCGTAGCGGACAAACTCATTCGGCACGGCCTCGAGAATCCGCATTTCGCCGTCTCCGGCAATATCACTCTCCCATGAATAGGACGCGCCGGTACCTTCTGACCGTTCGCCGTAGATAATCTCGATATCCGGGTCGACCTCGTTCCACGGATTCCATTCCTGCCAGGCTTCAAGGTCGACCACCTGGCTGTAGACAACCGGTACCGGGGCCTCGATCCGGGTGGAACGCGATACGGAATAATCCTTCGGGAGAAAAAAGGTTATAATCAGGAAAAGGCCGAACAACGCCGCCACAAGGAGAATAAGCCACTTTACAATCTTCATGCTGAATCAATTCTCCTAGGGGCCGGCGGACAAGGAGGCGAATAAAAAATTCAGGCCTCCATACGGTCCGAAAGCCAGGCGACAACCTCATCAAGGGGGATGCGGACCTGCTCGGTGGTATCCCGGTCCCGGATTGTCACTGCATGGTCCTTCTCGACGGTATCAAAGTCGACCGTCACGCAGTAGGGAGTGCCGATTTCATCCTGCCTGCGGTAGCGGCGCCCGATGGCCCCTGAGACGTCCCAGGCGACGTTCCATTTGCGTTGCAGCTTCCGATAAAGGTCGCGCGCTGTCTCGACGAGTTCCGGCTTGTTCTTGAGAAGGGGAAAAACGGCCACCTTGAAAGGGGCGACACGGGGATGGAACTTGAGGAGGACGCGCTTTTCGGGCTTCCCCTTGTCATTGGGGATCTCGTCCTCGCAGTAGGCGGCCGTGAGGACCGCGAGCACGGTACGGTCCACACCGAGGGAAGGTTCCACTACATGAGGGATGTACTTCTCCTTCCGGGCCTCATCAAAGAATTCCATTGATTTCCCGCTGTGTTTCTGGTGCTGGGAGAGGTCAAACTGACCCCGGCAGGCGATTCCCCAGAGTTCCTGGGTTCCGAACGGGAAGGTGAAGGTAAGATCGGTGGTTCCCTTTGAATAGTGGGACAACTTTTCGGGCGGATGGACATCCTCGCCGACCATATCCGCGGGAATGCCGATACTGCCGAGCCAGCTCTTGCAGGCCTCAATCCATTCGCGGTAGACACGGGGCCAGGTTTCCTCGTCCGGATCGATGAAGTATTCAATTTCCATCTGCTCGAACTCACGGGAACGGAAGATGAAATTCCGCGGCGTGATCTCGTTGCGGAAGGCTTTCCCGATCTGGGCAATCCCAAAGGGGATCTTGACCCGGCCGGTATCGACGACGTTCTTGAAATTCTGGAAGATCCCCTGGGCGGTCTCGGGACGGAGGTAGGAGACCGCGGAGGCATCCGCAAGAGGCCCGACGCGCGTTTCAAACATGAGATTGAACTGCCGTGGCGGGGTCAGGGAACCCGGCTTGCCGGTGGCCGGACTGGGAATGCGCTCGTATTCCCCGGGCTCGGCCTCGGTGTAGTCACGCAGCTCGAGGGGTTCCAGCGTTCCCTGCACCGCCTGTTTGCGCTTCAGTTCGGCAGCCTTCTCCTCCGCCTCGGCCTGCATTGTGCCGGATTCCTCTACCGAAACGTACCCAATCGTCTCCCCGTCCACCCGTACCGGGGCGAAAAAGAGCTGGTCGGCCCGGTAGCGTTTCTTCGATTCACGGCAATCGACCATGGGATCATTGAAGCCTTCAACGTGGCCGCTGGCCTTCCAGATCTCGGGATGCATGATGATGGTCGAATCGAGCCCGACAATTTCCTCCCGCTCGTGAACCATCGTTTTCCACCACGCGTCCTTGATGTTGCGCTTGAGTTCGGATCCGAGGGGGCCGTAATCGAAAAATCCCGCGTAACCCCCATAAATTTCACTCGACTGGAAAATGAATCCGCGACGTTTGCAGAGAGTGACGAGAGCTTCGAGAGTGGGAAGGGTGCGTTGGCCGTTGCTGTCTGACATAGGTATGGCGTATCAATGAAGCCGGGGTGGCGGGGGTCAAGTGCGCTTTTTCAGGCACTGTGGGCAACTTCAAAACGCTGGAGCCGCCGGAGTACCGTATCGCGCCCGAGGGCCTCGAGCATGGGCAGGAAATCCGGACCACTGGAGGTTCCGCTCACGGCAAAACGAGTCAGGGGCCACCAGCGGAAGGGTTTCTCTTCTCCATGCTGCCGCGCGAGGGCGCCAAAAGCCTCCTCCAGGGAAGCGACGTCCCATGAAGCCTCGGGAGTGTCAGCGAGGGCCACCCGCACCTGGGCGGCCAGTTCCGGCGGGTTTCCTTTCTTGAGAAGTTTCTTCGCCGCCTTTTCATTTTCCTCATAGTCGTCGGTAAAGAAATAAGCACAGAAGGCCGGCAATTCCTCGAGCGAAGTGATCTTGTCCTGGCAGAGGGCAAGGACGCGCTGCAGATGATCTTCGTCATGGTCCTCCCCGATGAGTCCCTCTCCGGTGAGAACCGGCCGGGCAAACCAGGAATAGGTTTCGACCGGAAGGGCCTTCAGGTACTGGAAATTGATGTGACTCATCTTCGCCTCATCAAAACGGGCCGCTCCCTTCTGGATGTCACGGATGTCAAAGGCTTCAATGATGTCACCGATGTCCATGATTTCCCGGTCGCCACCGGGATTCCAGCCAAGGAGTGCGAGGGCGTTGCGGACTGCCCCGGAGAGAAAATGCCGTTCCTGGTATTCCTCGATAAGGGACCCCCGGTCGCGCTTGCTCATTTTCCCCTTCCCCGTTTTCGGATCCTTGAGAATAAGGGGAAGATGGGCAAAGACCGGTGCCTCGACCCCGAAGGCGTGGAAAAGTTCGACATGCTTGCTCGTGTTGCTGAGGTGGTCCTCGCCCCGGATGACATGGGTGATTTTCATGCAGATGTCATCGACGACATTCACGAAATGAAACGTCGGCGATCCATCGGAGCGGAATATCACGAAATCACGGCTTTCCGCGCGGACAACTTTGCCCCGGATGGCATCCTCGATCTCCACCGGTTCCGCGCGGACCTTTTCCACTTCTTTGTCGTGATAGGTGTCAAATTCCGTATAGCGCTCGCCCTCGAGGCGAAAATAGACCGCACCCTCCTGTTCGTAGGTACGCCCCACGGTTTCCAGGCGGGCAAGGTATTCGCGGTAGATGTCGCCCCGCTGACTTTGAAAATAGGGCCCGTAATCGCCTCCGATTTCCGGACCTTCGTCCCAGTCAATCCCAAGCCAGCGCATGCCCTTGAGGAGGACGTCGAGGGCCTCCGCGGTGTTGCGCGCGGCATCGGTGTCTTCAACGCGCAGGACGAAGGTGCCGTCCATGTGACGAGCGTAGAGCCAGTTGAAGAGCGCCGTGCGCGCGCTTCCAATGTGAAAGAAGCCCGTCGGGCTCGGGGCAAAGCGTACTCTTACTTCAGACATATACGTTCACAGTGCGGGCCTTTGCAGTTGAATTCAAGGCGGATCCACTGCTTATATCCGCACCCGTGAACACTGATGCCTACAACGAACGGCTCCTTGCAGCGGCGCGGTTGGCCGGCTTCAGGGCCGAAATCTACGGAACGGTCGGGAAAACCGCGCTGCCCGTCCTTGTCCGGGCCAGTGGCGGAACCGGCGCGCCGGAGATCTACCTTTCCGCGGGAGTTCACGGGAACGAGCCTGCGGGACCGATGGCCCTGCTTGAGCTTCTGCGCCGGAGGGCTTTTCCCGAGGGCCTGAATTATGTCCTTTTCCCCCTTGTCAATCCAATCGGACTGACTGCCGGAACACGGGAAAACGGGGATGGCATCGACCTCAACCGCGACTACGGGTTTGCCGCTCGTTCCGCCGAGACCCGGGCCCAGCTGGCCTGGATCGGGAAGAAGTGCTTCGACCTCGTCATCTGCCTGCACGAGGACGATGACGGCGAAGGCTTCTATCTCTATGCCCACTTCGAGGAGCCCGCGCCCCATGACTACCCTGCCCTCGCCCTCGAGGCCGCGGAACCGTGGACCGGAATTGATCCGCGGGAGGAAATTGACGACATGCCGGCGCGTGCCGGACTCATGTCCCCCCCGGAGTCCGTCCTGACGCGCGAGCGAACCGATCTTCCGGAGGCCCTTCGGCTTCACTTCCACCACGGGGCCCGTTTCACGTTCACCACCGAGACCCCGAGCCGGCTCAACCTGACCAACCGCATAGGGGCCCAGTGTGCCGTTGTCTCAGCCATCCTCAACACCTTCGCGGACGATTGGTAGGACTACCGGAGGGTCCCCGTAGGCATTATTTTCAACGGTGGTCCCCTTCTCTGCCCGGACAGCCTCGGAGGCCTTCCGATGCCGGGGAAACCAGTTGTGGTGAACCCGGCAGGACTTTTCCGGAATCCCCCGTATGACGATCGGCGTCTGCGGTGCCCGGAAGGTATTGTTGGCAATCTCAATAGCCGTGCCGGCGATATTCGTGCCATCCTTTCGGTCGCGCCCGCCATGCATGTCGAAGCAATGACTCAGGGAAGTCCCCAGCTCAAGGTTGTGCCTGGCGACATAACCGCTCCCGGCCAGTCCCGAGCCGGCGATGGAGTGGCGATTCCAGTCAAACCGGTTGCGTTCAATCAGAGCAACGGCCTCGGTCAGGGAAATGCCGTAGCCCAGGCCCTGATATTGGCAATGATGGATGAAGTTATGGTGGATGTGGTGGTTCTTTCCTTTGCGCAGGCTGACGGCGGAATGAGCAAATCCGGAGAGGTCGCAATTATCAACGCGCAGGGCGTCATAGCTGGTACTGATGCCGCGCTGGACCGGAAACTGGTAGTAGTAGGAATGGCCGCCCCGCGGACCCTCTCCTTCGTGGTAAAGGAATCCACCGTCCGCTTCATTGCGGGTGAATGACCGGTAATGATGGTCAAGGTACCGTTTCGTGTTGGGTCCCCGGATGCGCAGCCCGGTGATCCGTACCCCCGGGCCAAGGGTGCGGATCATCTCGGGTGTGTCGAGGGCGTCACTGGTCAGCAGGGCCCCCTGCGATCCCTCCTGACCGCGATCTCCGGCAAGGGTGACCCCGGCCGGCACCTCGAGGACAAGGTCCTCGATGTAGATGCGCGCCGTGAGGTCGATCTCGGTCTCTCCGGGGATGAACACGACCTCACCCGCCCGGGCCCGGGAAAGCGCCTCGAGGAGCGAATCGAGGTCGGAAACAGTGTGGTCCCCGGAGGGAACGATATCCGTGTAGCCGGCACCGCCACCGATCGGTCCGCGTTCATCCGCTTGCGCGCCGTAGGCGACGCCCTCAATTTCCACAAAAGAGGCCTTTTTCATCCCGGCCGGCGCGGGCAGGGACGCAAGGAGCAGGAACAGAGTGGCGATCAGGCGGATATTGAATGGCATCGTATTGTCGGTTTTCAGAATCATTTACCCAGTCACGCTGCCGGTGCAGGTCGCATTTGTCCCTTGCCGCAGCTTCGTCTGGAAGTTGACCTGTTTTTCACTCATTTTAAAGCCAGGAATGAAAAAAAACACCTTCCTCCTTTTAGTCCTTTGCTGCGCCTTCAGTGGCGGTTCCGCTTTTGCCGCGGAAACGTCCCCCCTACCGCAAACAGGAGGGAAGAAATCCCGGTATGCAAGGCCGCATGAGGCCGGAATCCGCATTTTGACCTACAACATCCGGAATTGCCGGGGCATGGACGGGAAGGTCGATTTCGACAGAATAGCTGGCGTGATTGACTCCATCAATCCTGACTATGTTGCCTTGCAGGAAGTCGACAGGCATACATCCGTAATGATTATCGATTACGAGGCAGGTCAATCTGAAAAGCCCGTAATCCTCGCCGGCGATTTCAATGACACGCCGGGTTCGCGCACACTTGATTTGCTCTCTCAAAACTGGCTTCAGCTCAGCGCGGACGATCACACCTTCCGCAGCGACCAGCCAACGAGGTGCATTGATTACATTTTCGGGCTGGAGACGGAACGCATTCACTATGAGATCCTGCAGCAGGTCGTGGTGGAGGAACCGGTGGCCTCCGACCATCTTCCTGTTTTGGTCGATGTGATGATAAAGGACCACCGGGACCAGGCCCTCGGCCGGGATACCCCCGTCCCCTGAAGACGCCGGGAAAAAGAGCGTCCTGCCCCCCCATGCTGGGATCCAATGTAGCGCAAATTATTCTACAAAAATTCCCCCGACACCGGACCGGGGAACAAGCCCTAGACTGGAGCCCCGTCCTGGCCGCATGGATGAACCCCTGAGAAAATAACGGGGAAATCTGCCTGCGATTTGCGGACAACTATCTTGACGGTCACCGTCCCCTTCCCCATGATCGTGGCTCAGAGGGCATTTGAATTACCCCGACACCCTTAGGGGTTGTAAAAAAAGAGAGGATATAAGCATGGAACTGCCAGTCGCCGAGGCAGCAAGCGTACCTCATCCCCCCGAAGAGATGAGCGAAAAGGAAATGCTCACTCAACTGGACGGGTTGATTGAGGAGTACCGGGACAAAGCGGGAGCGCTGATACCCGTCCTGCAGATGGCACAGGGCCTTTTCGGGTACTTGCCCGATCCCGTCCTCATGAGAATCAGTGAGGGGTTATGCATTCCCTTCAGTGAAGTCGCGGGCGTTGTTGGCTTTTATTCCTTCTTTTCCCGGACACCCCAGGGCCGGCACCAGGTCCGGGTCTGCCTTGGTACGGCCTGTTATGTCAGGGGCGGCAAGGAAGTCCTAGGGGCCCTCAAACGTGAACTGGGCGTGGAGATTGGGGAATCCACACCGGACCGCTGCTTTTCGCTTGAAGTGGGGCGTTGCTTCGGGGCCTGCGGGCTGGCCCCCGTCGTGATGGCGGACGTGGATGTCCACCAGCGTGTCAAGCCGGCAAGGGTGCGTGAGCTTCTGAAGCCGTACCGTGAGCTGGATAAAACCGAAATGAAGGGCAAGCACCATGATACAGGCAGCGCATAAGGCACCCATTCGCAGCCTTGAAGAGCTGCAGGCCACCCGCGAACGGATCCTTTCAGCTCGCCGGAATGCGGACGGCGTTGACCATCAACCCATCCGCCTCTGTTCCGGGGGCGGTTGCCTTTCCTCGGGGTCAGCGGGCATTCTTGAGGCGCTGGAGACAAGCCTTCGAAAGCACGGGATGGAGTCGCGGGTTCGGATCATTGAATGCGGCTGCATGGGGCCCTGTGCCAGCGGCCCGGTGATGACGGTCGGGCACGAGCAGGTATTCTACCGCGGTGTCCAGCCGGAAGATGTCGACCGGATTGTCGAAGAGCATTTGAAGCAGGGAAAACCGGTCGATGAGCTCATGTGGAAGAGCGCGTCCGGGGGGCATCTGGCAAAGCGGGAAAGCGACATCGCCTTCTTTCGAAACCAGGACAAAATTGTCCTGCGCAATTGTGGCCGTATTCGACCGACCTCCCTTGAGGACTATATCAGTGTGGAGGGATTCATGGCCCTAGCCCGCGTTCTCGAGGCGGGGAACCGGGAGGGTGTCGTGGAGACGGTCAAGGAATCGGGGTTGCGCGGCCGTGGTGGAGCCGGCTTCCCGACCTGGCTGAAGTGGCACCTCGCACAAATCGCGGAGGGTGGGGAAAAGTACATCCTCTGCAACGCTGATGAGGGCGACCCCGGAGCCTTTATGGACCGCAGCGTCCTCGAAGGGGATCCCTTCTCGGTCATTGAGGGCATGGCCATCGGGGCCTGCACTATCGGGGCAGCCGAAGGATATGTCTATGTCCGTGCGGAGTACCCGCTCGCTGTGGAGCGCCTTCAGGCCGCCATTGAGGCAGCCCGTTCACGCGGCCTTCTTGGCGACGACATCCTGGGAAGCGGATTCGGTTTTGACCTGGAAATCCGGATGGGATCCGGTGCCTTTGTCTGCGGTGAGGAAACGGCCCTTATCGAGTCGGTCGAGGGCAGACGGGGTGAACCCCGTCCGCGGCCGCCGTTCCCGGTTCACAAAGGTCTCTGGGGAAAGCCGACGCTTTTAAACAACGTCGAGACCTTTGCCAATATTCCGGCCGTCCTGCTTTACGGCAGTGAATGGTATGCCCAGCGAGGCACTGATGAGAGCAAGGGGACAAAAGTCTTTGCCCTGGCGGGCTCAATCCGCAACGCCGGATTAGTCGAGGTTCCCATCGGCACGTCCCTCGGCGCACTGGTGTATGACATCGGTGGAGGGACCAAGGGCGACCGGCCGTTCAAGGCCGCGCAGATTGGCGGCCCCTCCGGAGGGTGCGTTCCGACTCAACATCTGGACACGCCCCTCGACTATAAATCGCTCCAGGATCTCGGCGCAATCATGGGCTCCGGCGGCCTCGTGGTCATGGATGAGGATACCTGCATGGTCGACGTGGCCCGCTTTTTCCTCGAATTCGTGCAGGAAGAATCCTGCGGGAAATGTGTTCCCTGCCGAGTCGGGACCAAACGCATGCTGGAAATCCTCGAGCGGATCTGCGCCGGCGAAGGAAAGCCGGACGACATTGACAAGCTTCTCGAACTGGGTGAACGGATCAGGGACACCTCCCTCTGCGGGCTGGGCCAGTCGGCCCCGAACCCGGTTCTTTCGACGATCCGCCACTTCCGGGAAGAGTATGAGGAACACATCGAGCACAAGTTCTGCCGGGCCGGCGCCTGTGCCGCCCTCGTGCGGGCACCCTGCCAGTGCGGCTGTCCCGCCAATGTGGATGTTCCCGGATTTGTCTCCCTCACCGGGGAGCGCCGCTACGCCGAGGCGCTCAAGCTGCACCGGGAACGCAATCCGTTCGCGGCCATCTGTGCCCGTGTCTGCTTCCACACCTGCGAGAGCATGTGCCGCCG
>JAWLGH010000060.1:0-18124 GCA_041685165.1 Oceanipulchritudo sp.
CTTGTTTTCCTTCTAAAGCTCCTGTCCCTTTCTGTATGTCCCTCTTATCGCTGGCCTCTCTTTACGCTTTTTCTTTGCGAGCCTGTCCCCTCTCAGTCTCAGTCGAGCCTGTCCCCTCTTAGTCCTCTCAGTCTTGTCCCCTCTTAGTCCCCTCTCAGTCGTTTAATCGAAAAATTCTCCGGACTTATTCCAGGGATTGGGAAGGATCTGGACTCAGGAAAACGGTCTGTAAGGCCTGTGAAGGCAGGTCGACGATGAGGGCACGGTCCCGGCCTAGAGTCTTCAGGGAATAGGACTGGTCATCGCTACCGGGATTGAAAACGACAACGACGATCGAATTGTCCGGATTCCGAAAGGCGGTAGCGATACACCCATGGCTCATGCCGTCAAGCCCGATCCGCTGAGCACCGGGCCTGACAAAGCGGCTCACATGGGCGATGGCATAATAAAGGGGGGTGTAGAAGACATGATCCTTCCCACTGTCCACCAGGATCGGCGCAAGGCAGTAGTTACGGGCGTGGTTTGGCCCACCTCGCGTGTTCAGAAGCAGGTTCCAATCAATCCAGCCCGTAAGGTGGTGGTTAAAGCCGTCGATCAGGTCCCGGGCATAACGATGGAACGGCCTGTATGGTGGATGACGGTGCCTGTCTTCCTCATCCGCCCAGAGGTATCCCCAGTCGGTGGCCTCGGCCCGCCAGTACCAGTCGTCCTCAAGCCAGGCGCCGATCGGTTCGTCATCACCCATGGCATCAATGCAACCCTCTGTATGGATAATCTGCTTCTCCGGATACCGTTCCTGAACGTAATCAAGCGACGCTGGCTGAGAACTGACTGTGCTATCGTACCAGTGTACAGCCGTTCCCGCCACGTAGGAGGCAGCTTCCTCGTCGGCCAGAATGGTGTCGGCCCATTCGATTAGACCTTTTCCCCGGTTTTGGTCATAAATCCAAATCAGCGACTCAATGGACTCCTTACGGAAGGCCGGACCGAGGTAGTCCTTTATAAAGACTCGCATTTCTTCGGCTGAAAAATGGGTGCTTTCCCAGTTTGATCCATTCCCATGAGGCTCATTCATCGGTGTAATCGCCCAGATTGGAATACCTTCATCCTCGTAGGCTTTCAAGTAGCGGACGAGGTAATCGGCAAACACCGGGTAATGATGGGGAAGCAGTTTGCCGCCGTTCCACGTCTGGTTGTCCTTCATCCACGGAGGGGCGGTCCAAGGCGAGGCCAGGATACGGAAATCCGCCCCATTCACTTCTTGAGCCTCCCGGATCATCGGCAACAGCCAGGTGCGGTCAGCCTCAATTGAAAAGTGCTCCAGATCCAGATCCTCTGCAACCGGTGCATAGGTAAAGTTTCGCATCGAAAAATCGCAACTCGCAATGTGGGTACGCGTAAGCGAATAGCGCGCTCCCTCGGGTCCGAAACAGGCCCGCAGAACTTCCTTACGCCGCTTCTCAGAAAGCTCATATAGAACGGCTGCGGCCGATTCCGTAAAAGAACCACCTATGCCGAGAAACTCCTGATAGGTCCGTCCCGGATTGATCTCCAGACGAAAGGCAGTCTCTTCCTTGCTTTTCGATTTGCCCTCTACCTCTGCGAGCCTGTCCCCTTCACGTGTTGTCTGGTAAATCGCCACGTGGGCCTCGGAAGCTTCTGAAAAAGAAAACGGCATCAGGATTGCCGAAAGAACAACCAGGGTGAGGGAGTATTTTTTATGCATGAATTTGGTGATTTAAGAGGATATATAATAGCTTAAAAATAGGCATTAATTTATTTTGATGCAACATTATTCATAATTTATAATCAAAATTTCAAACTTCGTCAAGGCTGCTCCTGATGGAAGCCCTGCCCTCTGCATGAATGGCATGCACGGGTGGCCCTGGCACCTTGGGAGAATAGAATTGACGCCCCTCAAAGGCCTCAGGATTTTCAGGATTTTGAAGACGCCGCGTGATCCAGTCAACGTGTCCGAAGCGGACAAAAGCCAATCGGCCGAAAAAGGGCGGAAAAGCCTCTTCAACCGCTTTCTTGATGGAGTGGAAGAGGCTGGAAACAAACTCCCGGACCCGGTAAGCGTCTTTATGATCATCATCGCCTGTGTTTTACTGACTTCGCTTGGCGCAGATCTGGCTGGACTATCGGTAACCCATCCGGGAACCGGTGAAGAAGTCCGGGCCGTAAACTTGTTTAGTGGCGAGAATATCCAGAGGATGTTGCGCGAAATGCCGCGTACTTTCGCGGAATTTCCTCCACTGGGACTCGTCCTTGTCGTGATGCTGGGCATTGGGGTAGCGGACCGAACCGGTCTCCTGAGCACCGTTCTCCAGCGATTTGTCCAAGGAGCCCCCCGTTCACTGATTACGGCTGCGGTCATCTTCACGGGCATCATGAGCAGTCTTGCCCTCGACGCTGGCTATGTCGTCCTGATTCCCCTGGGGGCGGTTATCTTCTACGGCGTGGGCCGGCATCCCCTGGCCGGGCTGGCAGCCGCTTTTGCGGGTGTCGCAGGCGGATTCAGTGCCAACCTCCTGCTGACGAGCATTGACCCGCTCCTTGTCGGGTTCACCGAACCCGCGGCTCAGATTGTTGACTCTGAATATGTTATTAATGTTGCCGCCAACTGGTATCTGATGATTACGCTCGTCCCAGTTCTTGTTCTTGCCGGCTGGTTTGTGACCGAACGAATCGTGGAACCCCGTCTCGGCGCATACGACCTTATTCCCGACGCCGAAATCGGGGCGTCCATGAACGAGGGGATAACACCTCTGGTCCGACGCGGACACCGCTGGGCCGGCGGAGTGGCAGCAGGTTCCCTGGCTGTCATAGGCTTCCTTGTTATTCCTGAAGGTGCCCCCCTGCGCGGTCCCGACGGCAGTCTTGATCCATTGTATCAGAGCCTTGTTGCTCTGATCTTTTTTCTCTTTCTGCTGCCCGGCATCGCTTTCGGAATCGCAACCGGAAAAATCAAGAGCGACCGGGATATCGTTCGCATGTCCACCGAGGCGATGGCCAGCATGGGAGCCTACATTGTCCTGGCCTTTGTTGCCGCGCACCTTATTGCCTTCTTCAACTGGTCCAATCTCGGTCTCATTGTGGCCGTCAGTGGAGCCGACCTGCTGAAGGGCATTGGCTTCGACGGCATCCCCCTCATCGTCTCCTTTGTCCTTCTCTCGGCCACCATCAACTTGTTTGTGGGAAGCGCCTCCGCCAAATGGGCCCTTATGGCCCCGGTATTCGTTCCCATGCTGATGCTTCTTGGCTACTCCCCGGAACTGACTCAAGTCGGTTACCGCGTAGGGGACTCCTTCACCAATATCCTGACGCCACTCATGCCCTACTTCCCTCTCGTCATCATATTCGCCCGGAAATACGTCAAGGAGGTTGGCCTGGGCACCCTGATTTCCCTCATGGTTCCCTATTCCATCGCCTTTGGGCTTCTCAGCACCCTTACCCTCGTTCTCTGGATTCTCTTCGGCTGGCCCCTTGGACCCGATTCCCCGCTCTTCTATCCCTGAGCAGGATCCGGGCCCCAACTCAATCGCTGCCTACGAAACGTTCCGTGAAACCGGGTGTATGACCAGCCATTTTCATGAAAACATCGAGGGGCACCAGTTCGTAATCGTCGGGCAAACGGTCAAGTATACCCTTTACACGCGCGACCGTGTTCGTTTCACGGATGTGTAGAAGGAGAAAATAAGGGCGTTCCCGGTTTACGTTTCCAAGCTCAACCAGATCAGCCACGGCCTCGTCCTCGCTCGCCATGGGCGAGAGATAGTATTCAAATGAAACCATCGCCCGTCCATCCTTGTGGTAATAGGTATTTGCTGGAACATAGCCGTTCACAAAGCCGATGGCCTCGGGCATATTCTCGTAGTAGGCCTCGATGACCGGGAGTGTCAAATCCGCCCACTCGTCTTCCGGTGCCGAAATGGAGTAATCCATGATATCGAAAACCCGCAGGTCGAGGGATTCCATGAGGCCGTTGGCACGCTGTATAAGGCCGGGAAGCTTTTCCTCTGGCACTGATTTCGGATACATATACCCGGGACCGGAGAGCGCACCAACGAAGTGATCGTTTGGAGTTGCTGTACTGTAAAAAAACTCAAGCAGGCTCGGAACCAGCCAGCTATAATTCATGGTCACTTCCCAGGCATAAGGAATTTCCCCTCGTCCCGGCTTTAACCAGGCCCCGATGCCGATGCTGTCGGTCTGGATGGCCGCCAGGTAGACTTTGTTTTCCGGTACCACCACCTCGTCTGGTTCCACATTGTGGTTGTTGGCAAAGACGAATCCCTCCGAAAAACCTATTTGGTTCTCAAAACTGACATTCGGGTTGCTGTGTAGCCCCAGCACGGGCAATCCGAAACTTGAACAAAGGCTCACATGCTCGCTCTCCCGGTCCTTTGCATAGGAATGCCACCCCATGATAAGGGCATCTTCGTCCATGTCGGCCAGCAATTCCGAGGCCATCTGAAATTCCTCTGTGTCGCTGGCCCTGCAGGAAAGATCCTGGAAAAAGACTCGCTGAGCAACACCCCAGTCGGCAACACCCGGCTTCATGACGCGACCCGAGTGACCGCCCATCCAGATCAAATGCTTGCGGCTGCACCGGTCCCAGTAACGGTCCCGTGCCCAGCTGTACAGCTCCGCGTCCGTCATTCCGGTAAATAGTCCTCGCAGATCAGCCACCGGCTCGAGCCCAAGCGCCTCAACAAGTCCGATTTGCTCCTCGGTGACCGGAACGGCATTCTCCAGTCCGGCAATTGTGAAGGCCACATTGAGGGAATTACGCACCGCCTTATCCCAGATCACATAGCCATCTAGCTTGTCCCGGAAAATCTCAAGCGCCTCCGCAAGCCCTTCCAATTCGGTAAAGCCGTAGCCCCGCTCCTCCTCGTACCAATCCATCAGCCTTCCAGAATAATTGAATTGCCACGTGTCTGGATAGACAAGGTAGAGGTTTGGTCCATCCCGGTTCGCCAGTCCCTGAAGAGCAATCAATGCCGCCTGTCGCTGAAGATCTCCCGCCACTTCCCAATTATCGTCAAGGTAGACCACGTAGGCCTCCATCGAACCGGCTGCCTTTAAGGTGTAGGTCTCTTCCGATTCGGCGGGACGGGATTTGCGCGTAATCGTGTAATCCAACATCGGTTCAACCGTGTTGGCACGGAATACCTGTGTCTCCTTAAGCATGGCCCGCCCCTGCGCCACATCCACCGGGTACTCGATATCCAGAACCAGTTTACGCCCATCCTCATCGAGGGAGGCAGCGATCGTCCGTTCGTCCCCCGCACGGACATGCAGGGCTGAATAGACCGTCGTCAAGTTGAAGCGGCCCTCAACCGGAAAAATCCTCGCCTTTCCGTCCGCGACAAGGTCAAGGTCCTCCGAGCGTTCACCACGCCGGCCCCAATTCTTCCTCAGGTTTACACGGTCCCCGTTCACCTCGATTTCCATCGAAAGGCGGCGGCTATGCCGATCAACCCCTGGACTGAGTTTTGGAATAACTTCCCAAGTGCCTTCCAGCGGGGATGTCTGGGAATGGTTTCCTGTCTGCGCAAAGGAAGTCCCGCCGAACAGAAGAAGCAAAAGGATGGAGTAGAGAGCAGTATAGTTTCCCATAATAAAGAACTTTAGTCACTTCTTCTTCCATCCGCAATTCGAAATCCTCTCCCGGCCAGCCGAAGCAGACCGTAAATTTCGGTTTTCAGTAAAATGGGGACAGGCTCTTTCGTTCTCATTTGGCAGCGCCGTTCATGACGCTGCGCGCCATGCCCGGCGCACAAAAAAAGCCCGCGCCTTCAGCAAAGACGCGGACTCCTTGAGGCCTCTTTGAATAACAGCCTGTCCCTTATCTTTTGTCCCTTATCTTTACTTATCTTTATAATCAGGGTGAGGAACGTGCAGGGGCGTAAACCAGTCCGTTCTCCTCTACCTGTTTGTCCCAGAACCGCTGGACAAAGGAAATCCGCTCCGACCGGAATTCTTCCGCGGCCTCCGAATCGTGTAACAGGTAAAGCTCTCCGTCCACTATCCGGAAGTTCTGCGGGTCGCCCGGTTTCAGGGACTCCTCCGCAAGCGACACCGGGCAATAACCCCCGAATCGGGGCTCAAACTTTTCCGGCTTCGCCACAAAGGTTTCCTGATTCTCACGGCTCACAAAAAAATAGAGCGCCCCCTGATAGACGACCCGGTGTTTCGCATGCCCCTTGGACGGCTTCCCATCCTCGAAAAAGGCTACCGGGTCATAGCCGCTCACGGCAACGCCATTGTCATCCGTATGGACCAGAACTTTCGTCTCAGCCGAGAGCAGCACTCCTGTCATCAGGAGTACGGGTAGCAGCAGTTTGTCTTTCAATCCTTTCATGAGTGCGACATGGCCTCCCTGCCTATCAACATCATCAGTGGGCGGCGCTTAAGATAGGTGATGATTCCAGCGATCACCAATCCCACGGTCGCCATCATGAACATGGCTCCCCCATCGGCTTCACCGAGGGAAATCCCCAGCACCGTCACATGCGAAAGGATCGCTCCCCCCAGCACCCCAAGACCCAGGAGGGCCCCGTAGGCCACCGTGCGCGGGATCACCAGCAAAACTGCCGCCACGAGCTCCGTGAGCCCAATCGCATAAACAGCCCAGCCGCCAAGCCCAAGCTTCGCCACCATCGCCGCCGCCATCGGGTCGCCCGTAAGCTTCGGGACCGCAGCCATTAAAAAGAGCCCCGCCAGCATTATCTGCAGGACCCAGCTCACGATTTGTTTCTTTGTCTTCTTTTCTTTCATCTGGTTTTCTTTTTGAAGTTAGAATAACGTATCCCCCACATGAGACAGACTGGTCTGTTTTATTCCCCTCTATCCAGATTTATTTCGAAAAAGCCTTTCTTTGCCGCTCCACAGGAAGGGATAAAGGCTGCTACCGGAGGAAACAATTGATCAGAGGATTGCAAAAGAAGGCTTTCCAATGGAAAGCAGCCGGGTTAAGAGAGGCACATGCAAGAAGGAAAGCAGATCCGCTGGGGTATCATCGGGGCGGGAAACGTGTGCGAGCACAAGGGCGGTCCTCCCCTCTACCGCTTGAAGGGATCATCGCTGGTGCTGGTTCATCGGCGTGACAAGGAGCTGGGACGTTCCTTTGTCGAGCGTCACGGCCATGGCAGTTACGTGGGAAGCATTGAGGAACTGGTCACCTCGGAGGCCATTGACGCGGTCTATGTGGCGAGTCCCCATACCCTTCACAAGGAACATACGCTTAGAGCCCTGGAGGCCGGTAAGCATGTTATGGTTGAAAAGCCGATGGCTGTCGCAACTGAGGAATGTGACATCATGATTGAGGAGGCGCACCGACGAGGCTGTTCATTGGGCGTTGCCTATTATCGGAGGGGATACCCGGCAGTCAGGAAATTGGCGGAGTTACTGGCCGGGGGGGTTATCGGGGGCATCCGGACAGTGGCCATCAACAATGAATTTCCGACCAGTCACCGACTCGACCTGCTGCACTTTCTCTTTGGCGGCATTTCGGCGGCCAGGATTCTTCCTGGAAACAACGATCCCTATTCATTTGAGGCGACCCTGGACAGGATTGAACTCCAGTTGACGAACGGGGGCATTGCGAGGATGATGCCCGCATGGGCTGAATCGGGAATGCCGGAAGCGCTCCATCTGACAGGTGAATCCGGGCAGCTCCATCTTCTGGATCTGAAGAAAGGCGCCCTCGACCTGACCCGAAACCGTACCACTGAACGGATTGAGTGTGGCGGACTGCCATATACCCACTGGGGTCTCTTTGAGAATTTCAACCGGCACTTGATGGAGGGCGAACCCCTTTTCTGTCCGGGCGAAGAAGGGCGTAAGTCGACCCGGATCCTCGATTCCCTGAAATCTGTTGGACGCTCAAGGGAGTGGTATCCCATTCAATAAGGATGGCGTGAGAGACCAGCAGCTTTATTCGAGGCTATCCCCATCCGCCGGACTGCCCTCGTCCATCGCTTTCTCCCCATCCGCTTCATGGGGACGTTCGTGCACCCATTCGTAGCGCATTGCACGAATAAGGGACAGGCTCAAAAAAAGCATGACGATGGCAAACGGCAAAGCGGCCGCAATGGCCATTTTCTGGAGGGCCTCAAGGCCGCCGGAAAAGATCAGTGACGCCGCCGTTGCCGACTGGAGAAGCCCCCAGACAATCTTGCGGGAAAGCGGCGGATTGAGATTTCCCCTGGAGGTCATCATGCTCAGGACGTAGGTTGCCGAATCCGCCGAGGTAACGAAGAAAACACCGAGCAAAAGGAGGGTCAGGGTTGTAAGGAGGGGGGTCAGGGGATAATGCTCGAAGAGCTCAAAGAGCGCTGTGGAGACATTGTTTCCGACCGCTTCGGAAAGGGCAATGCCCCGTTCCAGTTCAAGATGGAAGGCCGCCCCGCCAAAGACGGCAAACCAGATAAAGGTCAGCAGGGTGGGAACGAGGAGGGCTCCGAGGATGAACTCCCGCACGGTCCGTCCTCTTGAAATACTGGCCACGAAGAGCCCCACAAAAGGCGACCATGCGATCCACCATGCCCAGTAAAAGAGCGTCCAGTCCTTCGTCCAGTCATAGCCGAGAAAGGGATTCGTGCTGAGGCTCATCGTCAGCAGGGCCGATCCGTATTCCCCGAGGGTGGAGGTGAAGATATTCAGGATGTAGGAAGTGGGACCCACCACGAGCATGAATCCGAGGAGGATAACGGCAACGAGGATGTTCGCCTTGCTGAGGATCTGGATCCCGGTATCCAGTCCGGTCGCGCTGGAGAGCATGAAAAGGATCGTCACCACGCCGATAATGGAAAGCGTCAGGCCCATTGACTCCGTCAGGGGGGTGACGACGGCAATCCCGCTTGTGATTTGCAAAGCCCCCAGGCCGAGGGAAGTCGCAATCCCGAAGACCGTCGCAAAGACTGCCAGGAGGTCGATCGAATAACCGGGCCAGCCATGAATCCGGTCCCCCAGCAAAGGAAAAAAGCAGCTCGAAATGAGCGGGGGCATTCCCCTCCTGAAGGAGAAGAAAGCGATGGAAAGACTCATAGTGATGTAGACGGCCCATGGATGAAGACCCCAGTGGAAAAAGCTGCGCTGCATGGCAAACTTGGCAGCCCTGCGCGAGTCCGATGACAGATAATCCGGAGGATTTGAAAAATGGCTCAGCGGCTCCGCCACTCCCCAGAAAATCAATCCGATTCCCATTCCGGCGGCAAAGAGCATGCTGAACCAGCCAAAATAACTGTACTGTGGTTTCTCGTAATCCTTTCCCAGTTTGAGTTTCCCGTACCGGCTGAAGGCCAGATAAAGGGCAAACACGAGGAAGAAAAAGACCGAGAGCAGGTAGCCCCATCCAAAATGGCTGATGATCGCCGCGTGAATTATCGAGGAAAGCCGGTTCAGGAACCCCGGAGTGAAGAGCCCCATGACAATAAAAGGCAGACTCAGAAGAAGGGAGAGGATAAAGACCGCATTGCGCTTGATCATCAGGTGTCCTCTCTATTGGGGATGTTCTGTTCCCGGAACGATCAGGACCGAGCAACGCGCCTTGTGGGTCACCGCCTCGGCCGTCGAGCCCACCAGTTTTTCCATCGTCCCGCCATGACTGAATTTCCCCATGATAATCACGTCGGCCCGGTATTTCCTGGCCGCCCTCAAGATCTCCCGCCTGGGATTGCCTACAAGGGAGACCGGCTCCAGGGTATGAAACCAGTCCGCACATTCCCCGAGCAAGTCGTTGAGGCGGTTGAAGACGGCTTCCCGGCGGGCCTGTTCCGTCATCGGATCGGGGGCCCGCTCCCCGACATGCACCGCGTATAGATTGGTGGCCTCCATGTCGCGCGTCCGCAGGTAATCCATGATCCTCTCGTGGGATTGATCGAAGTTTGCCGCATACAACATGTTGCGCAGGTCGCCCGGTTTTTTTCCGGAGACTTCACCTTTGTAGACAAAGACAGGCAACAGGGATAACCGCACCACATCCTGCGTGGTGCTCCCCAGAAGGGTCCGTTGAAGAAAATCCTTCTTCTTCCAGGGAATGGCGATAAAACGGGTCTGTCGCTTCTGCGCCATCCGACAAATCTCGAGCGCGGGACTCCCCTGTCTGACGACGTCCTCAATTTCCTCAAAGAGCGGTTCAAATTCCCCCCGCAGCGTTTCCATACGCCGGGCCACTCGGGATGATCGCTCCAATCCGGAGGAAACCACATGCAGAAGCACAACCCGTGTAGTGCCGAATTTCTTCATGAACTCGGCCAGCGCCTTCAGTCGTCCCAAGGGTTCATTGAAGCTGACCGGAAGGAGGACTCCCGTGAAATCGTGTTTGCCATGACCTGGCTCCTGGGAACTTTCCGGATCCGACATCACCCAGAGGTTCTAAAAGGCCCCGGCCCGATTGCAAGAGTCTTCCCCTTCCCGGAAAGGCTGATGCCCTTACAGGCCTTCAAGCAATACAGGTCAGGGAGGCGTTTAGATATTGAAGCGGGAAACAAACTGTATTAAAGTTTGGGAATTATCGCCAAAACAGGAGTCCGAATCATGAAATCACGCTCTACTCTAATAGCTTTCAGCCTGCAGCTTTCCCTTCTTCCCGCCATCCTGCAGGGATCGGACGGGATCAGCGCCGAAGCCCGCTCCCTCGTGGAAGGTAACACCCGTTTCGCCCTTGAACTTTACCGCGACCTGGCCGTCGCGGATTCGGAGGCCAATATTTTCATTTCCCCGTGGAGCCTTTCAACCGCCCTTGGCATGGCCTGGGCAGGGGCCCGGGGACCCACCGCGGAGGAAATGGCGCAGGCCCTCCATTTTCCCTTTGATCAAACCGCGACCCATCCCCTCTTCGGGGAGCTTATCGACAACCTGAATGCCTTTCAGGAAGACGGAAAACTTGTCCTCCATACCGCCAATGCCCTTTGGCCGGCTGCCGGACACGAGGTTCTTCCCGAGTACACCTCAATCCTGCAATCCTACTACGGGGCGCATGCCGAATCCCTCGATTTCCGCAACGATACCGAAGGGTCCCGCGAACACATCAACGAATGGGTCTCCGATAAGACCGCGGAACGCATTCCTGATCTTATCCCCCAGGGCATGCTCGCGGCCAATACCGCCATCGTTCTCACCAACGCCATCTACTTCAAGGGTGCCTGGCAGACCCTCTTCGATCCCGAAAAAACCGTCGAGGACGTCTTCAATGCCGCTGACGGCAGCTCCATCGACATCCCGATGATGTTCCTCAAGGAGGACCTGCCCTTCTATGAGGATTCCACCGTCACCCTTGTCACCCTTCCCTATCACGATGATCGCCTTGAAGCTGTGCTCCTCTCCCCACGCGGCGGATCCATCACCGGACTGGAATCAGCTCTGACCCCGAAACGGCTCCAGGAGTGGCTCGAAAAGCGCTCCACCAGGAATGTCACCGTCCGGATCCCCCGCTTTGGCCTCAGCGACAAGCGTATGCTTTCCGACAAACTCCGGGCCCTTGGGATGGAACGCGCCTTCAGTCCCAGCGAGGCCGATTTCTCGGGAATCTTCGGGCAGCCGGACATCTTCATTTCATGGGTCATCCATGAAACCTTTCTCCAGGTGCGCGAGGAGGGAACCGAGGCCGCCGGAGCCACCGGCATCGGGATGGAATTCGTCTCAGTCGGCCCCTTCTTTGACGGAAGCCGGCCCTTCCTCTTCCTCATCCGCGACACCACCAGCGGCAGCCTCCTCTTCCTCGGCCGCGTCGCCCAACCGGAACCGCTCGAAGAGACCGCCTCAACGGGTCCCAATCCCGAAAAGGTCCGCGCCTTCTTCGGTGAAAACGCCTCCCTCGACGCTGACGGATGGTGGAAAAGCGCCGCCATCGGGCGCTTCCGCGCCGACCGCTGGCCATGGCTCGAGCATACCTCCCTCGGTTGGCTCTACCTCGATGAAGCCACCGCGGATTCAGGATTCTGGCTTCACGCCGCCGGCCTCGGCTGGCTCTATTCCTCGGAGGTCCACTTCCCCACCTTCTGGAGCCCCTCCGAGGGATGGCTTCTCTATCAGGAAGGAACCAACGATCCCTCCTGGTTCTACAGCTACCGTGACGGGACCTGGCTCCGCCATTAATACTGGGTCAGAAGGCCTTTCCATGGAAGACTGTAAACCATTTTTCCATTTGCCGGATTGGCGCACGCTTCCAGAATAAAATCCTATGCAGCAATTGTTATTCTGGAAAGGTCCCTTTGCCCGACTCCTTGCCTGTCTTGTCCCGCTCGTCATAAACGCCGGGACCGACCCGAAACCCACCCATCAGCCAGCCGAATGGAACTCCTCTAATCCGGAAGTCTTCGCCTACGAGGACCTTGTCTCCAATTACTGGGATCTCTATCCCCGGGGAGAAGCAACCGTCATTGAAACCATTCGGCCCCTTCCGGATGCCGTCGGACTCGAGCTCGTTCTCCGTTCCGACCGGCCTGATTTCAGCCATTTTCTCTATACCCTCGACAGCGGTCCTGAAATGAAGTCCGCCGACGGGCGGATCCGCCTCCAGTTTGAGGATAACCACACCCTCGAAGACCATTCCACCGAGAGGATCGAGCTCCTTGTCTGGAGCGTGGATTCCAAGGGCCAACGCTCCAGCCCGAACTACCTCAAGACCAACTTTTATCCCTCCGAGCGCTATCAGGCCAGCGGACGGCTTGAGGACGGGCACAGCCGCATCCACATACGTGAAACCGACCTCCAGATGGCGACCTCGGACCTCGGCGACTGGATCCTTGATGAACCCGGGGAAGCCGACATTGCCTTTGCCCGCGAAACATGGGGCCACCTCATTGATCCCAACCGTTCCGATTACGCCAATGCCCTTGCTCTCGCGCAAACGCTCGTGGCCGAGCTCACCCCGCACCGCGGCACACCCTCCGATGCCATGGATTCCCTCCGCCCTTTTGATCAGTACAGGCGCCTCATCGCCGGCAAGGATCGTTGCTGGTGCGCCAACATCTCCGAGATTTTCTCATTCGCCAGCAACGCTTTCGGGATCCCGACCCGCTTCATCATCATGCGCCATCAGCTCTATCCACCCCCTTCAACAGGAGAGGAGGGTTATGAGATTCTCATGGCAACCGGCCATACGACCAACGAGGTCTTTGACCGCTCCACGGGGAAATGGATCTGGATGGACCTTACCCTCAATGTCTTCGGAGCCTGGCTCGATGACACCGGACCGCTCAACATGCTCGATTTCCATCACTTCCTCAACCGGCCCGCCTTTTATCCCCGTCTGCAAATCGACCTCTATGATCCGGAAACCGACACCCTGCAACGGATCCCCCTCGACGAAAGCCCCGTCCGCACAAATGCCCTCAATGCCTACAAGCAGGACCAGCTTTTCCGTTACATGCGCAAGCCGCGTTGATCGGCCTCATCCAACCTGATCCGGGCCACCATCCCTTGACGTTTCAGGCCGGCTCAAGTCAACCTCACTTGTTCGCCCCATTTCAGGGACCGAGTCCCCGCCCGCGTACGCTCCCCGCGTTCCGGTAGCTTTCCATCTGCTCGGAGGTCAGGATGTCTCCAAGGCGCTCTTCGAGGACATCGCGCATCGGAAAATCCCCGCCCGTCTGCCGCGCCACCATCATCTCCTGCGCCGTGTAGTGAACCGCGTCATAGACCAGATCCTCCTGCCCGGGCTGCAACTGAACCGTCTGGTTCAGGCGTACCAACTGGCTCGTCGCCATCAATTCGGCCCGGTTGTAAATCTCCTCCTGGGAATCCTCGAGGTAATTCTCAAACTGATCCTCCGTCAGGATCCCCGCCACCGCCTCATCAAGGTTGTATCCGGGCACATCCTCGCCCCGACGCCGCGCACGGAAGGTCTCAAACTGCTTGATGAAGGCTTCCTGGAGCTGCCCATGCTGGGTCTCATTCAGTCCGTAAGCTTCAACCAACTGCTCCACCCGGCTGGACATCCGTTCTTCCATTCGGCGGACAAACCCCGGCCGCGAATCCTCCTCCGACCGCGCTTCCTGATCCTCTTCCGCCACCTCCCCCTCTCCCGTGAGGGCTAATTCGGCCCGCAAACGCATGATCTCCCTCTCCTGCTCCCGGATACGGGCCAGAAGCGTGGAACCATCGCCCCTTTCCGCCTCCCCGGCCACGCCTAAAGCCGTGCCTTCTATCGACTCCATTTCCTTCTCCGGATGGAGCAGATTGAATCCCATCCCCAGCAGGATTCCCGTCAGGAAAACCAGTCCCGTTAGCATCCGTTTCTTCATGAATACGTTCAGCTTACAACCCTGCTTTCGTTTGAAAAGCCCCTTTTCAAGCCGGAAAACTGTCTATTTTCTCTTGTCACAAAGAAACGCCGCCTCATCCCTCAAACCATGCTTGAAACGATTGTATCCCCCTCTTCCCGCCATCCCTTGCGCACCTTTTTTGGCGCCCTTTCTCTCGCCCTCCTGATCCCGCTTCAGGGGATGGCTGAAGCCCCTCCCGAATCCGGCGGGGAATCCTCCCCCGACGGGGAAGCTTCCTCCGCTGAGGCGCAGTTTGACCCGCCCGAAATCGTCGAGACTCACCACTCCATTGAAATTGACGGGACCCTCCTTGCCTACACGGCACGGGCCGGGAAACTGATCCTCAAGGATGAAACGGGCGAACCCACCGCGGGGGTCTTTTTTGTCGCCTACACCATGGATGAATCCAGTCCGGACGAACGCCCCCTGACCTTTTCCTTCAATGGTGGCCCCGGATCCTCATCCGTCTGGATGCATATGGGCCTCCTGGGACCCAAGCGTGTCCTTCTCGACGAGGACGGCTTTGCCCTCCCCCCGCCTCATCAACTGGTCGACAACGCCTGGTCCCTCCTGGATGAAACCGATCTCGTCTTTATCGATCCGGTCAGTACCGGCTTCAGCCGTCCCCTCGACCCGGAAAAAGAGAAGGAATTCCACGGCCTCGATCAGGACGTCGAGGCCGTCGGTGAATTCATCCGCCGTTATGTCTCCGAATATACCCGCTGGGCCTCCCCGAAGTTCCTTATTGGGGAAAGCTACGGCACCACCCGCGCGGCCGCCCTCTCCCTTCATCTGCAGAAACGTCATGGCATGTACCTTAACGGGATCATGCTTGTCTCAAGCGTCCTCGACTTTGCCACGCTTCGCTACAGCGAAGACAATGACCTCCCGTACGTCCTCTTCCTTCCCTCCCTCGCAGCCAGCGCCCAATATCATCAACGCCTTCCCCATTCCCTCCAGGAACTCCCCCTGAAGGAACTCCTCAAGCAGGCCGAGGCCTTCGCCACCGGCCCCTACCGGGAGGCCCTCTTTGCCGGGGACAGTCTCCCGGATGAAACCTTCAAGGAGGTCGCGCAAAAACTCGCCGACTTCACCGGGATTCCCCGTGAGGAGATCGAAAACCGGCGTCTCCGTCTCGATGCCTTCACCTTTTTCCCGACCCTTCTGGAAGAGCAGAACCGGACCGTGGGCCGCTTTGACAGCCGCTATACCGGCATTGCGCCCCTTCCCTGGGAACGGGGTCGGACCGGAAGCGCTTACGATCCCAGTTATGCCCAGATCTACGGGGCCTACAGCTCCGCCTTCAATGATTATGTCCGTCGCGGCCTCGGCTACGAGAGTGAGCTCCCATACGAGGTCATTGCCAGCGTGCGCCCATGGGATTACGGCAAGGAATTCGACGCCCGTTACGTCAATGTCAGCCGGCGCCTGCGCGAAGCCATGGTCATGAACCGATTCCTGAAAGTCCATGTCTGCAGCGGCTACTACGATCTCGCCACCCCTTACCTCGCCACCGAGTATACGCTTGACCGGCTCTTTATCGAACCTGAGCTCCGGTCCAATATTTCCACTTCCTATTATCGGGCCGGCCATATGATGTACACCGTTGAAAAGGAACTCGCCCGCCAGAAGGAGGCCCTTGCCCGCTTTCTCCGCGAAGCATCCCGTCAACCCTGAAGCCGATGGTGCTTCACCTTTCCTAAAATGCCGCCTTCAGGAAAAGCCTCAGGTTTCTTCCCGGAAGGGGGGCCACGTCCTTGAGGAAACTGGTGTGCTGCCGCGCCTCCTCGTCAAACAGGTTCTCGACCGCGAATCCGGCTTCCGCACGCCAGCCGGTAAAATCCAGTTTCCTTGATAGGTTCACGGAAACAAGGGTGTGCGCCGGAGTCGGGCTCTGGTAGCTGAGGGTCCCGAAAACGGACTGTGGAACGCGTTTCTGGGCAAAGGCATGGCGAACCGCAATGCCGCCCCGCCAGGCCCCCTCGCGAACTTCCAGCCGCGTGCCGAGGCGTGCGGGGGGAATTCGTGGCAACGGCTCGCCTTCCGAAACCGTCTCCGCCCGCACCCAGTCCCCAAAAATGGTCAGGCTTCCCCGACCTTTCCCCGTCCGCCAGAGACTTCCCCCAATCTCAAACTCAGCCCCTTCAAAGGTCGCGTCTTCCTGCACGAAGGCGTAGGCCGTCAAGCCTTCGACCTCAAAGCCCTGGTTCTCCTGGAATATGAAATTGTTGAATTGCCTGTAATAATAACTCAAGCGGCCCTCAATCCAGGAAAACCGGCCTTCAAGGGAGAGCTCGGCCCCACGGGAACGTTCCTTTCCAAGATCCGGATCGGCCAACTGGAAGACACCTGTCGCTCCATGGGGCGCCTCAATGAACAGCTCCTCCGGGGTCGGAAGCCGATTCGACTGATGCCCGGCAAGGACCAGCCTTACCGCGTCCGTCACCTTGAAGAGGACCTCACCCGCCACGCTCAGTCCGGTGTGCTCCCGCTCCAATCCCACCCGGTCCCGTCGCCGGGCCGTTTGCCACTCGCCCCGCATCCCCATCCGGAAGCCCCACTTCCCCCGCCTGAATTCCTGCAGCGTGAAAAGCGAACCCATTCGCGAACGCGTCTCAAGCAGGTCCGCATCAGCACGGCCGGCCGCGTAACTGATATTGCGGTTCCGGTAATCCCGTCCCTCCGCCGCCGCCCCAATAAAGGACTGCCAGGCTCCCTCCCCGTGACGGTAGAGGAGATGGCCTTCTCCCGTTTTCCGGGCAAAATCATTGCTTGGGAAACGGCCCTCAAATTCCTTCTGATCAAAATCAATGAAAGCCGCTTTCACTTGGACAGCCCCGGGCAGCGCCTTCCCCGGATCCCAGGTCGACTCGAAGGTGAAGCGGTTCTGCTCCAGATCAATTTCAACCCCGTCCGCCGGTGAAGGTCCGACAAGGACCGGCACCCCGGGCGGATTTCCATGGGTATGTCCGTCAAGAGGCACGCCGTATCGGCTTCCATAATTCTGGTAGGCCAGGGTCACCGATGCCCCGTCTCCAAACCAGGCCCCACCGATTCCCAGTACGTCCGTTTCAACAAAGGTGTTCGGGACCCTTCCTTCCGGATTCGGTCCAACCTCTCCCTGCACTTCGGGGGGCAGGCGGATGCGGTTGTTGATGTCGTACTCCGGGGTCCGCGCAAGCCCCGGAATCCGCATGTCCCCCTGATCCCGCTTGAGCGCACTCATCCGAAGGCCCCAGCGCTCTCCACCTTGTCCAGCACGGAGATGGCTCGTCCACGCCTCGGCCGCTGTCCCGTACTGCACCCCCCCATCCAGCTCCGCGCGACCGTTCTGCCCGCGTACAGGAATATAATCCGGCTCCACATCGACCGCTCCCCCAATTGCCTCACCTCCGTACAGTAGCGCCGCTGATCCCTTGAGGATGGTCGCCTCCCGGATGAAAAGCGGCTCGATCGCAACCGCGTGGTCCGGACTCGAGGCCGAGAAATCACCTGTCCCCATTCCCGATTCATAGATGCCCACCCGTCGGCCTTCCAGCCCTCTGAGCACGGGACGACTCGACCCCGCACCAAAAAAGCTCGAGGAAACCCCCGGTTGCCACGCAACCAACTCCCCCAGCGTTCCCGCGCTCCCCCGACCCAGGTCCTCCAAGGCAAAACTGTCCGCTCCACTGCCTCCCAGGTCCGCCATCCGCATCCGTTCAGTCGCCTCCACCGCATAGGGATCCAGTTCAATGACGGCCTCTTCGCCGGAAAGGACCCGCAGCAGCATCAACATGCCAAGGACCAGGATTTGGGAATATTTTGGGTTGACCCCTCTCATTATTGAAAGTCTCTTTCAC
>JAWLGH010000128.1:0-4417 GCA_041685165.1 Oceanipulchritudo sp.
AGTGAAATCGGTTTCATGATCCCATGATTGCCGGACCCCGGCCCTCCAGGCAACGAGAATACTCCAACCAAGGGCTGATTCATGGATGGAATTCAATCCCAGTGGTTGGGCTCACCAGTGACATAATTGTGGCACGATTGAATCCCCTGCTATAAGGGAGTGAACGCACCTTTCCGGGGAAGCGGAAAGACGGCCCTCTCTACGGAATTGACACCGGAGCGGACAGTCGGATTGCTGATCCAGGATGGCGAAGGCTGGGAAAAAACTGATCTACATGCTGAACTGGGAGGATTCAGGGAGGGTTCAATGCACCTTCATGGCTGCGGCGGTGCTAAACTGGAAAGCGATGAGGCCCCTGAGTATCAAGTCCGTGCGGGAATTGCTGACAAAATCCAACGGGCTTGAGCTGCTTCCCGAGGACCGCAAGGTTGTGGTCCGGTTGATCCAGAACGAAAGCCGTGAGTTCACGGGTGCCCTGCTGATGGGTGGGGAAGGATACGAGGTGCTGGAGCAGATGGTGAGTACGGGCCGGGCATTTCTCGAGCGAGGAAATCAATTGCGGCTGAAGTGGGCCAAACCGGTCGCGGCCGAACCCGTCTGGGAAGTCGCGAAAAACGGGGTTGCGCAGCCTGTCTGGCAACTGGACATCCCGGTGAAAGCCATTCTTGCCACGGCCCCTCCGTGCGCCGTCACGCAGGAGGGTAAGTTTGACTGCCTCCGTCCGTTGAAGACCCGCTGGGATGCCCACGCGGCCGGGGCATGGGTGGGGCATCACTTCGCGGATGTCGACGATCTGGAGGCGTTTCTGCGACGCTTTGTCCATCGCCATCCCAGTATCAAGCCGCCTGAACGTCCGGACAAGCCACTCCTCGCGGGCGATCCGCTGAAGCCTGTGCCGATCCTGCGTCTGCTTCGCAACGATGCGAGCACGGGACTTCCAGCCTTGCCCTCCCTTGAGGATCTGCTCCTCGTCCGGCTGGAATTCCGCTACGGAGACAGGAAAGTGCGCTGGGAGGAGGACCGCGAACATGTGGCAACCCGTCATGAGGGAGCGACCCGCATTGTGCCCCGGCAAAGCGCCTTTGAGCAGGAGTGCCTCGGGAAATTGTTCTCCATCGGGCTGCGCAAGAAAGCTGCAGGCCGACCCGGCGCTTTTGATTTTCATGCTTTTGACTTCGAACTGAACCGGGAGAGCGGGGGGGATTGGGCCACTTTGCTCCTGGAGGTGTTTCCGTCTCTGAAGGCGGACGGTTGGGAATTGACCGAGGATCCGTTGCTGCCGTTGCGGGCTGTGAACTCGGGTCAATTAGTCCAGCAACTGGAGCCGGAAAAGAGTGGCTGGCACACTTTTGCGGCCAGTATTTCCCACAATGGCCAGAACGTACCGGTTCTTCCCCTCCTGCAGGAATTTCTCAAACAACACCGGGACCTTGATAACGCCGCTTTGCGCGATGTCTTCCAGTCCACCTCCTTCACGATCCCGACCGATGACGGTGAATGGCTGGTGATCCCGGGCAAGCTCCTTCAGCCGCTTGTGGATACCCTGTTTGAGTTGGGCTTGCGGCGACGTTTGGATCGCTCCGGGCGCCTCCGCGTCAACCGGTGGCGCGCCCGTGAACTGGCCTCTCTGGACCCTGCTGCGAGCGAGCGCGAAATCGGTCCTGCAGGACTCGATCTGGAAGCTTTGCGCGAGCGCCTGTGCAACGGCTCAGCCCCCTTTGTTCCCAACCATGATCCGCGAGCGGCCTTTCCCGATCTGCGGGACTATCAGTGCACCGGGATCGGCTGGATGGAGTTTCTCGACACCGTCGACGCGCACGGGATCCTTGCCGATGACATGGGTCTCGGGAAGACTTTCCAGGTGCTCGCTTATCTTGGCCACCGGCGCAAGACCCACCCTGGCCTGCCGCCCGCCCTGGTGATCTGCCCGACAAGTGTCATCGACAACTGGTTGCAGGAGGCCGCCAGTCGCGTCCCATGGCTGAAAACCGGCCGGCATCACGGTCCCCGACGGGCGCGCGGATCGGACGTCCTCGACGGAGAGGTTGACCTCATCGTCACCAATTATCCCTGCCTGCGGGAGGATGTGGCCTTACTCAGTACCCTTGACTGGGACATGGTGATCCTTGACGAGGCACAAGCGATCAAGAATGCGGAATCCCAGACCTTTGCTGCTGCCCGGAAGTTGTCATCGCGGCGGCGATTGTGCCTCACCGGCACACCGTTGGAAAACCACCTCGGTGAATTGTGGGCCCTCATGCATTTTCTGATGCCCGATTACCTCGGCAGCCGGGAGCAGTTCCGCGATGAATTCGTGCGGCCGATTGGGCTGGGCAATTCAAGTCGTGAGGCGCAGGAGCGCTCGCGGTTGCTCGCCAGCCGCTGCTCGCCCTTTATTCTGCGGCGGAGCAAGGCCTCTGTCGCCCCCGAACTCCCTGAACGAACGGAAATCAACCACCGTGTGGACCTTGCCCCGGTGCAGGCTCAACGCTACGAAGCGGTGCGGGCCAGCATGGTGAAGGATATCCGTGCCTTGCTGGAAACCCGGACCCTCGCAGTATCCCAAATACACATCCTTGAAGCCTTGACCCGGCTTCGCCTGACATGCTGCGATCCGCGAATCGGCAGCCACGGCGATCCGGATCTTTGCGGGCAGGATTCGGCGAAATTCGAGCGCCTCTTTGAATTGCTTGAGGAACTGATGGAGGAGGGAAGCCGCATCCTCGTTTTTTCCCAGTTTGTCCAGATGCTCGAGCTTATTGAGGAGGAACTGAAGCGCCGGGATTGGAAATTCCGGACCCTCACGGGTCAGTCCTCCGACCGCCGCGAACCGGTCAAGGCCTTCCAATCCGGTGAGGTCCCCCTGCTCCTGATGAGCCTGAAAGCTGCTGGGACCGGCTTGAACCTGACCGCTGCGGATGCCGTCATTCTCTACGACCCGTGGTGGAACCCGGCGGTCGAGCGCCAGGCCACCGATCGTGCCCACCGCATCGGCCGCAAGGCGCCGGTGTTCATTCACCGGCTGATTGCCAGGGACACCGTTGAGGAAGGCATGCTTGCCTTGCAGGAACGGAAACGGCACCTGATTGAACAGGTACTTGACGGCCTTCCCGGGGACTCATGGACCCTCGATGCTGAAACCCTGGCCGGGATACTCGGGGTTCAGATGGAATCTGGCCCTGTCGGGTGAAGGAAGGATCTCCCGGAAACCACCGTGGCCATCATTCCCGCGACCTGAAGTTCCTTTCAAGCGGGGGGAGTCGGTCCGCGTTGGAAAAAAAATCCCCTGCCGGGATGGGCCGACAGGGGATGGGAAGAAAACGCTTTGGGAGGATTACGGGCCTTCGCGCCAGAAATCCAGTATCCATTCGTCCTCGTCGTAGCTGTAACCGTGCTGGAGTTCGCCGTAGGCGCTCCCGATGAGGTAATGCCATCCCCCGGAATTGGAGAAGATGAGGGGATACGATTCGCGGCTGACGTAGATCCAGTCTTCCCGGTTCAGGGAGAGGAACCAGTCATCATCGTCGAGGGTGTCTTCACTGAAGAGGAGCCCCTTGCTCGGATGATAGTACCAGCCATCATCATCGAGTTTCCAGAAATACCCGATCCAGTCAGAGATGGTTGAACCGGCGAACGGGGTCAGCTGTCCGATGTCGAGGGAGGTCCCGTCGGCAAGGCGGATCCAGACCGCATCAAGTTCGTGAGTGATACCGGCGGGAATCTCATCATCGTCATCCACGCGCTCGAGTTCACCGATGATTTCAAGCTCCATGCCCGGGGTGAGGGCAAAACTCAATTCGGCCCGTGAATCCAGATCAAGGATGACGGTGACACCGGAGTCATCGGAAAAGAGGTAGTCTCCATCATCATCGTCGAGGTCTCCGACGCGTTCGCCGAGGGTGCCGCTTGTGCGGACATTGAGGTCGTCATCCTGACGCGACTCGAGAAGATCCACCAGTTCCGCGAGGGTTCCCTCAGCCCGGTTGCCGTATCTCTTCTCAAGGTCGTCATCCTCCCGGTCGTCGTCCGCGTCATCGTCATCGCCGATCCGGTTTCCAGCGAGATCCTCGATCCACATCGCATCCAGTTCGTAGAGAAGGCCGGTAGCCTGGTCGTCATCGTCGGCATACTCAAGTTCGCCGGTGACGCGGATGGCTTCCCCGATGGTGAGGACAATGTCGTCGTCCCAGAGTTCGAGAATGACCTCGGTCTCGCCGATGGCGAAGCGGTAGTCGTCCTCGTCAATCAGGGCCACCGGAGTGCCCTCGACGGAGATGGTGGCATCGTCCCACCCCTGCTGGAGGCGGTCGATGGCGTCATCGAGGGAGAGCGGTTCACTGTGGCTGTCATCGCCATCGTCATCATCGTCGTCATCGCGGAAGGCTTCGTCGTCCTCGGCGATGAGGTTGTCGTCGAG
>JAWLGH010000011.1:0-57449 GCA_041685165.1 Oceanipulchritudo sp.
GAGGCGCGCAGGTCAAGTTCCATCACCTTGCGTTGATGGATGTTCATGGTGGTCCCGGTGAGTTCGAGGGCCTGGCCTTCGCGGGTCCAGCGGATGACCTTGCCGGAGTTGAAAACCCATTCATAGGATCCTGAAGCGTTGAGGAAACGGTGCTCACAGACCCATTCGGTGGACGTGCCGTCGATACAGAGCTGGAGGGACTTCCGGACCTCCGCCAGATCATCCGGATGAACCCGCTTGAACCAGTAGGCACTGGTTCCGTCGAGGGAATCGCAATCGTAACCGAGGATGCAGTCCCCCTCAGCGTGGACAGCCAGCTTGTCGGTGGTCAGATCCCATTCCCACCAGGACATGGAGGCGGTGCGCATGGCGCGGGCCAGCTGGTCGCGCATGCGCGAGCTTTCGGTGATATCGGTGAAGGTCAGGATGACGCCGGCAACCGCTTCGTCCTCGTCGAGGAAGGGCGTGAAACGGCGCAGGAAGACGGTGCCGTCGCTGGTGCGTCCCTCGCGTTCGCGGCGCACGCCGGTGCGGAGGACCTCGCGCAGGTCGGCGAGCATTTCATCGCGGTTCTGGAGGGTATAGGCGATGTGTTCAACGGGGCGGCCCACGTCCTGAGGAAGGAGGTTGAAGGCAAAGCTGATGGCCGGATTGTACTTCTTGATGCGCAGCTCGCGGTCGACGTAGAGAACGCCGTCCTCGGTGTTGAAAAGGAGGTTCTCGTGTTCAGCGTTGAGCTCGATGAGTTGCTGGTTTTTCTGCTGAAGCTCGGCATTTACGGTATAGAGCTCCTCATTCATCGAATGCAGTTCCTCGTTGGTGCTCTGCAGTTCCTCGTTCGAGACCTGGACCTCTTCATTTATTGCCTGGAGCTCCTCGTTGCTGGTCTGGAGCTCCTCGACAGTCGCCTGGAGGTTCTCCTTGGTCGAGCGGAGCTCGTCCTCGAGCATGAGGATCCGGCTCTGTGTTTCCTCCGCGGGTCGGAAATCCCCCGGGGAGGAGGTTTCGCCGGTTTCCTCCGGGACTGATTCCGGCGCCACGGGGGCGCGGGGCGTAAAGGTGACGAGGAGAAAGGTGGGATCCTCCTGGTCATTTTTGTGGGGCTCGACCGAAACGTCGACAATGAGGTCCTTGCCGCGCGTACCGCAGCGGATGCCCTTCGACTGAACCGGCTTTTTCCCGGACAGGACGCGCTGGATGGAGGTGGAAACAGCCAGCTTGAGATCGCCCTGGAGCATGGAGAGAAAATCGTTGTCGGCCCGTCCGGAACGGGGAATGCAGTAGGCGGAGCTGTCCCCGAAGTAGTGCTTGACCTGGCGGGCGGGGGTGATGAGGACCCCGCTCGGAGCATGGCGGCTTAGAAGCTCATCGTATACCTGCAGGAGATCCTTCTCGATACTGATCGTGCGGGCCGGTTCCGGGGGGATGAAAGGGGTGGATGGGAGCCGTTCCTGACTCTTGAACATCTGTTTTGGACGGAGGGCACCGATACGCCCCTCTTTCTTCCGGAAAATCTTTTCCCGGGAGGCGCAGCTATTGAAATTCTCCTCGAGGGATCCGAGGCTTTCGCTGGAGCCCAGAAGAAGATGGCCGCCGCGGCGGAGCGCATAGTGGAAGGAACGCAGGACCAGCTCCTGGGCCTGCGGTTTCAGGTAAATGAGGAGGTTGCGGCAGGTGATGAGGTCAATGCGTGTGAAGGGCGGGTCATTGAGGAGGTTGTGCTGGGCGAAAATGACACGCTTGCGGATCTCGGGCCGGACCCGGTAGCGCCCGTCGTCGGCCTGTTTGAAATAACGGTTGATCCGGGATTCATCCAGCTCAGCAAGCTCTTTTTCGGTGTAGAGTCCTTCGCCGGCCCGTTCCACGGATCCCTTGTGCATATCGGTTGCAAAAAGGGTGATGGTTCCGGTGTAGCCGCATTCACGCGCGATTTCATCGGTCAGAATGGCGATGGAATAGGCTTCCTCGCCACTCGCGCAGCCGGCCACCCAGATGCGGAACTCCTCCTGTTTCTGCGTCGCCTCCATGAGGACGGGCCGGATGACTTCACGGGCCAGGACCTCATACACCCCGGAATCGCGGAAGAAGGCGGTCACCCCGATAAGGAGATCACGGTAGAGGGCGTCCGTCTCCCGGGAATCGTTTTCAAGGTGCTGGAGGTAATCGGCGATCTCGCGTATGGAACACTGTTCCATGCGGCGCTGGATACGCCGGCTGACGCTGGTGATCTTGTATTCGGAAAAGTCGAGTTCGTAGAGGCGCTTGAGAAAGGAGAAGAGCTGGCGGTACCCGATGTTGAGCTCGTCGAGGAGCTCATCCTGCGGCTCCTCCGGGGGCCGGGAAGGGGCCTTGGGGAGGCTATCCGGATCCCCGCTGTAGGCGGCGAGAAGCTGCCACATGTCCCCGGGAGCGGCCACGGCATGGGAGAGCCGGTTGGAGATAACACTTTTGGGCATGGACTCGAACTCGGATGATTCCGGGGACTGGGCCACGACGAGGCCGCCCGCCTCGCGGATGGCGCGGCACCCCTCGGTCCCGTCGGAACCGGTTCCGGAGAAGACGATCCCGATACTTTCGGCCCCGAATTCAGTGGCGGCCGACTTCATGAAAATGTTGATGGGCATTTTCTCGGGATCCCGCGGCTCGAGATCAAAACGCCCGTCCTTGACCCGCATGAGGCTCCCGGCCGGGATAAGGTAAATGTGGTTCGCTTCGATTTCCATGCGCGAGCGTACCTCCCGGATGGGGATTTCCGTGTAGGCGGCGAGCAGCTGGCTCATGAGGCTCTTGAAATCCGGCGAGAGGTGCTGGACAATGACAAAAGAATATCCGGAATCCGGGGGAACGGATTTAAAGAAGGCTTCGAGGGCAGCAAGGCCTCCGGCGGAGGCTCCAAGGGTGACAATGGTGTTTTTCATTAATTTTCCGGCCTCTCCTTAAATAATGTGCGCCCGGAAGTTCAACCCTATTGACTTCCGCTCAGGCAACCCCGGGCCCTGTGGCTCAGGACGCAGGATGCGAGGGGTCCTCGGCGACGCGGATAACCAGCTCATCGTCCGCCTTGAAGTCGTTGTAGGCAGGGACCACGGCGGGATCGAGAAGCCAGAGGCGATAGAGTTTCTGGATGTCTGTCCGGAGGGCGGCGGCGAAGTAGAGCAGTTCCAGGTCGGAGAGGCTTTTTTCCTGGTTCTCGATCCTCGAGATGGCCGAGCGGTCGATGGGGAGGCCCATGGAGGTGATGAGTTCCGCGAGATCGGACTGGGTCATTTTCAACCGGGACTGCTCGCGGGCCCGCCGGAGGGCCGGGCCGAAAGCATTCTTAGCCCCTTTGCGGAGGACAATTCTCATGGTGCGCCGTTTACAGGCGCCAGTTTAGCAAAGATCCGGAAGCCGGCGCGTGTGAATAACGCACAATCGTGCGGGAGTCACACGCCTTCCCTAGGCCATGAGGGACTCGATGGAGAAGGCCTCCATTCCCTGCTTCACGTCCTGGAGGAACTGGGCGCCGGCGGCCCCGTTGAGCCAGCGGTGATCAAAGCTGAGGCAGAGGGCGACCTGCTCGAAAAGCTCCCCGGAGCCGGTGTGCTCAAAGTGGGCCTCGCCAAGAAAAAGGGTGGCGATCGCGGGGGGAACGACAAGGGGCTGGGCATCGCGGACGGCGAACCCGCCCATGCTCGTGAGAATAAGGGGCACGCCGGCCTTGGAACGTGAGCGGCCATCCCGTACGGCCTGCACGGCCTCATGGTAGGCCTTCATGAAGGCGGGACCGGGAAGCTCGCTGGCACGGGGAATGATGGCCGTTTCAAGGGCGTCCTTCTGGAGAGCGACGGCAACCCCGAAGTCGAAGGCCTCGTGGTGGCTGAGGGTTTCGTTGGGATTGATGGTGCAGCGGAAAACGGGGTGCCGGGCCATGGCTTGGACGAGGATCCAGGCAATCATGACCGTGGGGGAGGGAGCGTTCGGTCCGAGCGACGTTTTGGCCTTGACGCGGGCTGCGCGGATGGCGGCCCAACCCGCCTTGACGGTCATGTGGGCAGGGACGACGTTCTTGAGCTGGGCCACGACCCGGGGAGGAAGGCCTCCCTCGGAGGGGCGCAGGGCCGGCTCCGGGCCTGCCGGAGCGGGAGCTTCAGCAGAGGGTTCCGTACCCGTGCCCGGGGTTACCCGGGAATCCGTCCCGGTGGAGGCTTCGATTTCCATTTCGGCAATGACCTGCTCCACGGCTACCTCATCGCCCTCCGCGATTTTCCAGCGGAGGAGGCGACCGGATACAGGGGATTCAACAGGAAAAAGGGCCTTGTCGGTCTCGACCTCGCACAGGGGGTCGTCGGCCTCAATGGTGTTGCCCGGTTGCGCGATAAGGCTGATCACCCGGGCATTGGTGATACCTTCCCCGAGGATGGGGACTTTCATTTCCCGGACGGAGGTGGTGGGTTCGGTTGACCCCCCGTTATCGGAGAGGCTTTCGCGCATTTTCTCGAAGGCCGGGTTGGTTGGGGGGAGAGCGCCGTCGGGGGCGGGGGCGTGGCGGGACCATTCGAGGGTAAGGAGCTCGCGTATCCGGCGGGCAACCTGATGCTTGTCGGGGAGCGCGGCGTACTCGAGGACAGGATTGTAGCCAATGTTGACATCCGGTTTCGCGAGGAGGGTTGGCGGCGCCTTCAGGAGGCGGAACAGTTCCCCTTTGGCACTTATCCGTGAAAGGATGTTCTGTCCCACGGAGCAGGACTCACCATCTTCCTGGACGATGAGAAGGCGTCCGGTGCGGGCAACCGAGTTTTCAACCGTGGCCATGTCGAGGGGAGCGACGGTCCGCATGTCGATGACCTCGATTCCTTCGGGATGATCAAGGATCTCGAGGGCATCGGTGACGACCTCGGTGGCGTTGCCCCATGAGACGAGGGTCAGGCTGTCCCCGTTGCGACGCAGGGCGGCTTTTCCAAACGGCACCGGCTGGATGGGACCATTGAGCTGACGCGGGAGCCACATGAGGTGCTTGGGAATGAGGACGAGGGAGGGGCTGTTGCTGTGAAGCGCGGACCAGAAAAGGCCGGCAGCATCTTCAGGGGTCGAGGGGATGGCAATCTGGAGCCCCGGAAAATGGGCCAGGGCGGACTCGTTGGTCTGGCTGTGCCAGAGGGCGCCTCCGGGAAGATAGGCTCCGTAAGGGGCATAGATGACGGCCGGGGCGGACCATTCGCCGTTGCTGCGCCAATGGAGGGTCGAAAGATGGGTCACGAGCTGGTTGAATCCGGGCCAGATGTAGTCCGTAAACTGGATTTCAAAGACCGGACGCTTGCCATAGGCGGCCATCCCCACGGCGGTCCCGACAATGGTGGCTTCGGCGAGGGGGGAATTGAAGACCTGTTCCGGGGCGCGGGTCGAGAGGCCCTTGGTGAGGCTGAAGACGCCCCCCTTGGGATCCTCGATATCCTGGCCGAAAAAGACGACCTCGGAGGACTCGCGGAGGGCGGCATGAAAGGTGGCGTTGATGGTGTCGACCATGCGCGGCGAATCCGTCTCCAGTTCAAGGGAGAGGACGGGGGCCTTGCCGGTGCTGCCGAAGACACCCTTCATCAAGTCGTCGGGCTGGGGATCAAGCTCTTCCCAGGCCCGGGTATAGGCTTGGCGGACCTCCTGTTCGATGGAGGACTTGAGGGCCTCAAAGCGGGCATGGGTGAGGTCCCCGTCGGCAATCATCCTCTCCTTGAGGCGGTTGATGGGATCCTTTCCGTCGAGGGCCGCAAGCTCCTCGGCGGAACGGTACTTGCGGTGGTCGTCAGCACTGGAATGACTGGAGATCCGCTCCGTACGGCACCAGAGGAACTGGGGGCCAGCTCCCCGGCGGGCAGCCTCGAAGGCCGGCTGAACGGACTCAAAGAGGGTATCGACGTCACAGCCGTCGACAACTTTCCAGAGCCGGTTATTGAGCATCTCGAGCCCGAGTGGATTCATACGCTCGGTGAGGGTGGAAATGCCGATCCCGTTATCCTCGACGAGAATGACGAGCGGGAGGGACTTCTCGAGGGCAAAGGCGATGCACTCGAAAAAGTCGCCCTGGCGCGCGCCGGCATCACCGATGGTCGCGAGGGCAAGGTTGGGGCGGCCGTCGAGCTTGATGGCCCAGGCAAAGCCGGCGGCGGGAATGAGGGAGGAACCGACAACGGAGGCCGGTGAGAAAATTCCGAGGTTGCGGTTGCTGAAATGGGCCGGCATCTGGCGCCCGCCGCTGGCCCCGGCCTGTTTGGCAAAGAAGGCCAGGGCAATTTCGGCGGTTTCCATGCCGCGGGCGAGGACAATGGAGCGGTCGCGGTAATAGCCTGAAAAGAAATCGCCCTCACGAAGGAGGTATCCGGCTACGGAAAGGGCCTCATGGCCCATCCCGGAGACATGGAACCATCCTTTGCCCTGACGGATGAGGCTTTGTTCCCGGAGATCTCCGCTGCGGGAAAGAAGCATGGTACGGAGGAGCTTGTGTCGGTCTTCGGCGTTGAGCTTAGCCATGGCTGAAAAGGGGGATCATGAGTCGCTTTTGCCGGTATCCTCCGAAGGCGGTGAAGGCGGGTCTTCAGGAGGAGGCGTGGTGGCTGCAGTCCAATCGGCGGCAAGCTTGTGCTCCCCGGCGTCCTTCGCAACCTGAATTCCCCGTTTGAGGAAAGCAAGCCGGAGTTCCTCGGGCATGGGAAGATTTTCGAAACGGCGGTATATGAGGAGGGCGGAGGCGGGGTCGCCGAGTTCGTGGAGGGTGTCGGCAAGCCGGGCATGGAGGCCCCATTCCCCGCTTTCGGTGGGAGCGAGTTCGGAAAGGTAGGCGAGGGCGCGGAGGGCCGCGCGGTCTTTGCCGTCTTCCACGAGGAGCTGGGCCTGCCTGAGGGCGAGGGCCGGCCCGGGACTCTGACGCATGCCTTTGCCGGCGAGCGAGAGGGCGCCTTCGGCATCTCCGGACTGTTCGAGGCGGTTGACCTTGCGGAGGAGGATGTACGGGTCGCGGAGGGAATCGAGCAGGTCGCCGGCACCGGCGGCCTGTTCCTCCAGCGGGAGGGCAAAGGGGCGGAAAAGGGGATCGCCGATGGAGACCGCCTGCCAGCTGAGGGCGGGGAGGGCGAGGTAGGCGGCGTCGGCAAAATTGAGGCCTTTGGCGAGGCCCTCGAAAAAGAGGTCAAAGTGATGGGTGAAGGCGAGGTAGGGTTCGGCAACGTTGCCGAAGGTGGCGCTGACCCCGCGCTCCACAAGGGGCCCGACCCAGCCGGCGGAAGTTGAACGCAGGGGCCGGGCGGAGGCGCTGTGGAGATGGGCCGCGACAGCGCCGGGGGGGAAGCGGAACCCAGGGAGGGTGAACGGGCCGTTGAGCGAGCGCGCATACCACCCGCCGTAGAGGACGGGGGCGTCGAACCGGGCATCTTCCGGGAAGGTGGCGCGCTTGGTGTCATGCTCGAGATCAAAGCCGAGCTCATGGAAAATGCGGGCCGTGCGGGCCAGCCACTCGTTGCCGATTTTATAGCCGCCCTTGCGGCCGTCCTCGTCGACATAGGCGCGGCCGACAAGGCCCTTGCGTTCGCCCTCGATGCTGTTGCTCAGCATCCGCTTCACGGCCTCGGGCGAGGGCCCGTCAAGGCGCGTGACCTTGAGGACGTCGCGGACTCCGCCGGGGCTGGTATTCCGGAAGTAAGGATTGGGGACAAAGCCGTTAAGGGGCATCTGCGGGCGCAGAAGGAGGGCCAGTTCCCCATCCACGGAGGCGACATTCCTGGCCAGCCTCCCCTCGGAGAACCGCTTCACGAGTCCGGCCTGGGAACCGGTGAAGAGGCTTTTACGGAATGCGAGATCATCGATTTCGCTGACGGGACGGTTTGTGACGCGGACGGGTACACCATAGCAGAGGACCATGTAGGTGACGCGGCTTGAGATCATGGTCACGGTCTTCCGGCCGAAGCGGTCGGATTCGCCGGCAAGGGCGTTGATGAGATCGCGTTCAAGAAGGGTCTCGAGGACCGGATTGTGGATCTGGGAAATATAGGCCTCCCGGGAAATTCCCTCCCCGGAGGCGGTTTCGACGAGGATCAGGTTTTTCCGTGGAATATCCCGCAGATCGAGGTAGCTCTCAGCAACGTCGAGGGATTCGGGGACGGTGCTGTTGGCGATCACGACCACCGATTCGGGACCCTTCGCCGCCAGGAGGCGACCGGGGCCAGGAAGGCATTCGAGGACAAGGAGGCATCCGAGGAGGAGGAGGGCTTTGGGAATCGAGACGGGCATGGCTCAGGTCACTAAAGAAATCCCCAACCAGGAGGCAAGGCTACAAAGGAAGAGGGTGAGGAAGAGGTAGGCCACGGCGCGGCGGGGTTGTCCGCTCCGGAAGAGAAGGACGGTTTCAAGGATGAAGGTGGAAAAGGTGGTAAAGGCCCCGCAGAACCCGGAACCGAGGAGGGCATGGGTGAACGTTGAATCCGCGGGAAGGGTGGCTGTGAAGGCGGCGAGGAGGAAACAACCGAGAACATTGACGAGGAGGGTGGCGATGGGAAAGGGGCCCGAGAGGAGCCTTCCGACCAGGGCCCGGGCGAGCGCCCCGACGGCTCCCCCGAGCCCGATGGCGATGGCGGTCAGGAGGCTCATGAGGCGTCTTTTCCGGGGCGGGGATCAACCTTGGTGATGATCCAGATGACGAGAAGAAGGGAGACCAGAACGGGAAGCCCAAGATGGACAAGGGCAGGGGCAAGGTGTCCCTCGCGGAGGAGGGAAAGGGTCTCGAGGGAGAAAAGGGAGACGGTGGTAAAGCTGCCGCAGAAGCCGACCATGTAGAGGTAGCGTCCCCCTGGATCGAGGCGATGGCGGGAGGCATGAAGGATCCCGAGGGCGGCCGTGCCGAGGATGTTGACGAGGAGGGTGGCGATGGGAAAGGATCCCTCGAAACCGGTTCCGATCCAGGAGCGCAGAAGCGATCCCAGCATCCCCCCAAGCCCGATGGCGAGGCAGTCCCGGAGGCTCAGGCGGGGGGGTTGCATCCTCAATCCTTTTTCAGGCGTGAGGCGGTGCGGGCGTAGACCGCGAGGCCATCGGCGATGGCGGCGGCAATCCGGTCGCGGTAAGCGGCGGAGCCGACATTACGCCCTTCGCGGGCATGGCTGAGGAAACCTCCCTCAATGAGGAGACCCGGCATCCGGAGATCGCGGAGAACGGAGAAACGGGCCCGCTTGAGGCCGCGATCCGGTACCGGAAGGGCTTCTGTGAGGCTGCGCTGGACATAATACCCGAGGAGGGTGTTCCAGGGGTCGGCGGCATTTCCGGGATAGCGCCGCCGGTCACTCGAATGGAGGTTTGCACGGGCCGTCGACGGCTGGTACGGGGGCGTGAAGGCAAAGGTTTCCACGCCCGAAACATCGGCCTTCACGGAGGCGTTGAAATGGAGGGAAAGGAAGAGATCGGCACCGAGGGCATTGGCCATCCGGGAGCGTTCACCGAGGGGAAGGAAGGTATCGTCCGGTCGGGTCAGGCTGACCCGGTAACCATCGGCGAGGAGGCGTTTCTGAAGGCGCCGGGCAAGATCGAGAACAAGCGATTTCTCGCGCAGGCCGAGGGCCCTGTTTTCGGCGCCGGGATCGTTCCCTCCATGTCCCGCATCAATAACGATGTGGCGCAGAGGCGGCGGTGAACCGAAAACCTGGGGTGTGAGGATGGGCCTGAAGTGATGCTGGAAATCGTTGTCGCTCAGGTAGAGGCGTCCCTGATGTTCCGCGATGGGAAACCCGAGGTGAACCTGAGTCCCGTTGATCCGGATTTCCCGGCGGTCACGGGTGAATTCCATCCGGGTCCATTCGGAGTGGAGTTCCATCCGCTTGCCCTCCACCAGCCAGCGGGTCTGCATGCCCAGCTGCGCGGCGATCCGCCGCAGATCGGTGTGTGCCGTTCCGTTGAATTGGACGGCGGCCAGGGGTGCCGGTTGGTAAAAGCTTCCCGCGAATAGGACCCAGAGGGCAAACAGCCTGACCCGCCTGCATGGGGAGGCCCTTAGCGGCAAGATGCGCACCATTGCGGAGGAGTCGCTCAGTCCTCCGGGAGGGTGACCGATTCGTTGTATTTCAGCTGGCGGCGGTTTGCGGGAAGGGGAGACATGACCAGATTGACATGCCGGCCACTCAACCGCGGCTCACTGTCGGCCTGGCCGACGTGATCAAGATCCCTGGCCGCTTTGGCGAGTACTTCAATCCCGAGTTCCTTGTGCTCGTTTTCGCGGCCGCGGAACATCAGGCTTAGCTTGAGCTTGCTGCCTTTGTAGAGGAATTCCTCGGCATGGCGAAGCTTGGTCAAGTAGTCGTGTTCCTCGGTCCGGACGCGAAACTTGACCTCCTTGATCTTGGAGGAGGAGCTGGCCTTGGCGCGGTTTTCCTTTTGCCGCTTCGACTGCTCGTACATGTACTTGCCGAATTCAAGGATGCGACAGATGGGCGGCCGCGCGTTGGCGGATATTTCGACCAGGTCGAGTCCCGCTTTTTTAGCGGCGGAAATGGCCTCGTCCCGGGAAACGATCCCGATCTGCTTGCCATCACTTCCAATCAGGCGCACCTCACGTGCGCGTATACGTTCATTTTTTCGGACATAATTGCCGCGATCATTTCGCCTGCGGCCGCCGGAGTAGGGTTTCGCCATGTATTCCTTTTTTGCTTTCTTACTGGGGGATCAATTCCGTGGTAACCCCTCTTTATTAGAGGAGGGGTGGCCTCTTTGACAAGACGTAAACATGCCCCTTTGTACCCGGTGTCAGTCCTTTATGGTTTCGACTATGGCATCGGCGAGGCCGTAATCGATAGCCTCCTGCGCATTGAGGTAAAAGTCGCGGTCGGTATCCTTCTGAATCTGTTCGATGGGTTTGCCGCTGGCCTCGGCGAGGATGCGGTTCATTTCCTCGCGCAGTTTTTCCATTTCCTGGGCCTGGATATGGATATCCACCGCGGCTCCCCGCATGGTTCCCATGATCAGCGGCTGGTGGATGAGGACCCGGGAATGGGGATAGAGGAGACGTTTCCCCTTGTTGCCGCCACAGAGAAAGATTGAACCCATGCTGGCGGCGAGGCCGACGACAATGACCTTGATGGGGCTGCTGATGAGCTGCATCGTATCGTAGACGGCCATCCCGGCAGTGATGGAACCTCCGGGACTGTTGAGGTAAAAGGTGATTTCCTTGCCCGGATCGGAGGACTCGAGGTAGAGGAACTGTTCCGTGACCACGCGGGCGGAATCGTCGTTTACCTCTCCCCAGAAAAAGATTTTCCGCTCCTTCAGGAACTTGCGCCGCATCATTTCGGTGAGCGGAAGTTTCTTCTGGTCATCGTTTTCGTTGGACTCGTCGTTGGCTATGGGAGCGAATTGCATAGGGAAAAGTTGGGGATAAGATCAGAATGGGCAAGGTTGACAATGGAATTTTTCACTATTTGAGCCGGAATTCCAGTTTTTCGATAAGGTCTTCCAGGAAAGGGGCCTTGGTTCCGGGCAGGCTGCGGCAGGCCTCGATGGCCCGGGCGGTTTCCTCATGAACCCGCCTGCGACTGGCCTCCATGCCGTGGAGGGAGACATAGGTGTTCTTGGCCTGGCGAATGTCGTTGCCGACGGTTTTCCCGAGCATCTCGGTGGAGGAGGTGGCGTCGAGAATATCATCGACGATCTGGAAGGCGAGCCCGAGGGACCGTCCGACACGGGCCAGGGTTTCATGGGCCCCCGGCGGGGCCTCGGTCAGCAAAAGACCCATACGCAGGGAGGCCGTGATCAGATCGGCGGTCTTGTGGCGGTGGATGAAATCCAGTTCGGCGGAAGCGATGCGGCGATTTTCGGAGAGGGTATCGACCACCTGGCCGGCGATCAGGTGGCGGCTGTCGGCGGCCTCGGAGAGACAGCCGAGGAGGGCAACGCAGCATTCGGGAAGTGCGCTGTAGTGGCGGGCAAGGAGGCGGAAGGCCTCGGTGAGGAGGGCGTCCCCGGCAAGGACGGCGGTGGCCTCGTCGAACTGGACATGGGCGGAGGGCCTGCCGCGGCGCAGGGGGCTGTCGTCCATGCAGGGAAGGTCATCGTGGACAAGGGAGTAGGTATGCAGGCATTCCACAGCGACGGCGGCGGGGAGGGGATCGGCCCGGGAAGGGTAGAGGTCGGCGGCACCGAGGAGGAGTACGGGCCGGAGGCGTTTACCCCCGGCGGAAAGGCAGTAGCTCATGGCCGCATGGATGGCCTTGGGTTCCTCGGTTTCAGGGGGAAGCAGGTCGACGAGACCGGATTCGACCCGGAGACGGTAGGTGTCGTAGGTAGGGTGGGAAGACTCCATGCGGGTACTGATTGTCATTGAGATCCAAAGCAAATTCCCAAATGTTCAGGGAAAGTCAAAGCAGGAGGACAGGTAGATGACAAACAGGGAGGAACTTACATGGAAAATTTGGGAGACCGAGGGAATGGGGCGGGCTCTGCTGATTGGCGGGATCATTGCCTACATCCCCTTGGTCAACCTGCTCCTGCTGGGGTATTACGGGCGCTGGGTTTCCCGTCTTGTCCGGCAGGAGGGGATGGCTCTGCCGGAATGGAGTGAAGGGCGTCCCCTTCTTGAAGAACTGGTCCGGGTCATCCTGCCGGCATTGGTGTGGCTGCTTGTCCCCCTTTTGATTGCCGGACTCCTGTCCTGGTCGCTCTTCGGGATTTTTGAGTTCCTGCACCTTGGCTTCTTCGCTCCCACCCTGAGCATGCTGCCCATTGCGCTGGTGGCGGTTCTCTCACCTCCGGCGATGGTCCTTTCCCTGGTTCGCCTCTACCGGACGGATGCGATCCGGGAGAGCCTTGATGTTCCGCGCATTTTCCGGGAGGTGATCCGCCGACTTCGCTCCTGTCTTTTCCCCCTTTTCCAGTTTTACGGTATCCTTGCCCTTGGCTGGCCGCTGGCGGGATTTGCCGGATTCCTGGCGGCCCTGCCCCTCCTTGCCCAGCTTGTCCTGGTTTTCCGGAATGTCCGCCCGGAGGCCTGAAGGCGGCCCTGTCGCAAATCGGGCAAGGGAATTTCTCAAAATGACGTAGGCGTCCGGTCCGGGATCGGTTAAAGTGGTCATTGCAGGCGTCTCTCCCTTTGGGGCGGCGCTGTTGCAGCGTGCCTTCAGGATGCGCCGAGCCTTCGGGGCTCTTTATCCTTTCCGAGAACCTGAACTACCCGAAAACCGATGAAACAACCCCGCTCCTCTCGTTACCGACTTTCCCTGCTGACCCTGATCCTTCTTCCGGGGACCCTTTCCCAGGCGATCAATCCGACCCTTCCGGTACCCTATACCCAGCCGGAGAATCCCTCGTCGATGTTCGGTGATCCGACCCGTGGCCCGGAGCCCCTCTCGACCCATGTCCAGCTGCCGTTGCCGACGTATGATGAGGAACTGCTCCAGGCGACCGTGAATCAGGGAAACCCCTTCAGCGATTACGGCCATTTCCGTTTGAAGATGGAAGTGACCCTTTCCCCCTGGGTCATCACGATGGGGTCCGGGCCGAGCCAGGTCAGCGAGAACCTGCTTTCCAACATGCTGGGAATGTTTGATCCGGCACGCGATGTCGGTGATGGCAGCCTGATGAAATACACCCTCCTGAGGCCCCCATCGGATGCCCGGGAGCCCGAGGATGGCTGGCCGCTGATTGTCGTCAATCCGGGGGTGGGTGCAATCGGGCAATCCGGTTTATCCTCCAGTCTTGGGAGTGCCACGCAGTGGGCCAGCCCGTATCATCGGAAACATTACCCCGCCTACGTCCTGAGATGGCATCCACAGGACCGGGTAACAACGCCCTCCGGGCGCCACGAAACCACGGTTGAGCCCGCTTATGAGGTGGCGATGGAGTTTCTCGACAAACTGATCGACAGCGAGCCGATTGACCGCAACCGCATTTATGTCATGGGATTCTCGATGGGGGGGCGGACGACCTGGCGCAACCTTATGGACCGCCCTGATTTCTTCGCCGCGGCGGTGCCACATTCCGGAGGCGGGCCTTTTCCGCCGGGATCCTCGGACGCTTCACGGATCATCCGGGTCCCGGTCTGGATGATGATCGGCAACCAGGACCCCTGGCAGGGATCGGCCCGGTACATCCGGGTCTATCAGGATCTGGTGGAGGCGGGCGCGGAGCACGTCCGTTTCTGGGAACAGCAGGATATCGGGCATCATAGTTTCACCCTGCGGTCCTTCCATTTGCCGGAGTGGATGTTTTCGTATTCCCTTGAGGATGACTTCCGGGCGATGGCTCCCACCGTCCTGGAGGATCCCGCCACGCTCATGGTTGTGGAAGGTGAGCCGCTGGAGTTGAAATCCAATTTCATGGGGGCTCCGGCCCCGGAGGTTGAGTGGAGAAAGGACGGGACCGTGATCACCGGGGCCAACAGCTATTATTACACCCTTGCCCGTACCCGGCTGGAGGACGGGGGCTTCTATGATGTCCGGGCGACCAATGCCCATGGGGAGGCCATTACCGAAACGGCCGAGGTAATGGTGCTTCCGGACACGGATCCGCCCGAGGTGTTGATGGTGGCCGCCATAGGAGAGGAGGCCCTCTCGGTGACCTTTGACGAGCCGGTTGCCGCCGGGATGGAGGAAGGGGGAAGCGAAGACCCCCTCCGCTACCGGCTCTCCCCGGAAGGAACCGTCCTCGGGGCGGAGCTTCAGGAGAATGACCGGACCGTCGTCCTCTCTGTCGAGGGCCTCGTAGACGGCAATGCCTATTCCCTCTTTATCGAGCCGGTGCGGGACCGTGCGGCTACCCCGAATACGAGTGCAATCAGCCGACTGAGCTTTCTTTTCCAGCCATCACTGGTTGGCCACTGGCAACTTGACGACGACGGGGGCCTGACGGCAGCGGATAATTCAGGGAAGGGCAACGCGGCCGTCCTGTCCCGGAAGGCCGAGTGGACGTCCGGCCGCATTGCGGGCGGGCTGACTTTCAACGGGGATTCCACCCGCCTTGAGGTGCCGATGGAGGAAATGGACCCCGAGGCCGGAACCCTGGCAATCTGGGCAAAGCGTGTTGGCGAGGGCTCCGCGCGCCGGCAGGCGATCGTGGACAAAAGCTCCTCCACGGACCCGGACAGCCGTCTGGGGATACGCCTTACCAAGTCGACGGGATTCCTGAGCTTTGCCCTCGGCGACCAGACGAGCATCAGCGCGGGGGAATCCCTTGGCGAGAGCTGGGCTCATCTTGCCCTTACCTGGGAAAATGGCGACTATACCGCTTACATCAACGGCGAGTTGGTCGCCAGCGGTGCCTACGGGGCCCATACCCATGCCGGTGAACCGCTGCAGGTGGCCAACACGTCGACGGGGGGACAAGGCTTTGCCGGGGCGGTGGATGACCTGCGCCTTTACAACCGGAGCCTTTCGGCGGAGGAAATTGCCTCCCTCCATATCGACGGCATTACCCCGCCGGAACCTGTCCTGCGGGATACGCGTCTGCTGCCGGACGGACAGATTGAAATCAGCCTGCAGGTAGAACCCGGCGTCCAGTATGAACTGGTCCATAGCCCTTCCCTCGAGCCGTCCACCGAGTGGACCTCCCACTCCGATTCGCGCGTCGTGGCCGATTCCGAGGAAATCCGTTTCACGTTTGATCCGGAGACCTGGGCGGGCTTCCTCCGGGTGATCGGACAATATCCGGAATAAGGGCCCGCCCGGGGGTATTCCCTCCGGACGTGAAGCGGATGATTTCCGGGATAAACCGATCCGGACTTGAATTCCGGCTGAAAGTGAGTATCCACCACTCTTCCCTTTTCAATACAACGATCATGCCAACCTACGAATACGCCTGCCTCAGTTGCGGCCACAACCTCGAAGCCTTTCAGCGCATGTCGGACGAGCCGCTCTCGGTCTGCCCGGAATGCACCGCCCCCACCCTGAAGCGGAAAATCGGCCTCGGAGCCGGGATCATTTTCAAGGGTGGTGGGTTTTACGAGACCGATTTCAAGGACCGCAAGGGCCATTCCGGAGAGAGTGGCGAAAAGACGGAAGCCTCCAAGGGCAAGGAGGGCGGAACGGATTCAGGTCCCGCGACAACCGAGACTCCCGCCAAAAAGGACGTTTCCGCAAAGGAGAGCCAGGCCCCGGCAGGCACCTGACCGGATGCGGGGATATCGGCGCTTGCCAGACGGGGCAGCGGGCCTTAAGACCCTTTTCCTGAGACAGATAAATCCGACCGGGAAACTACTTCATGGCGCGCAAGAAAGAATCCGAAGGGCCCACGTTATCCACCGTCCTGCTGCTGGGACTGACCACCTTTATCCTCGGGACGGTCCTCGGGACGATCAGCCTCATAAGCCGGCCGGTGACAACCCACCGGACAGCACCGGACCCGGAAAAACTGGAACCGGGCGAAGTGGTTTTCATCCGGGGTGACCGGTCCGGGCGGACCGCCTGGCGGGCCAAGGAAGAAGTCTGGAAGTCCGGTCAGGTGGACCGGCTGATCCTCACGGAAAGCGAGCTCAACCAGTGGAGCCGGGAACGCCTTCTTCCGGAGAATGCCCCTGCCGGGGAAGAGGAGGATTCGGATACAAGCTGGCTGGATGCTTTCGAAACAAGTGTGTCGCCGGTTGACTTCCGCATTCTGGAGGACCGCGTCCAGCTTGCCACGAAAGTTGGCTTTCCGGGTCTCCTGCCGGAGACAAGATTCATCTATCAGACTATGGGCCGGCTTGACGCGGGAGCAGACGGGCTCGTATTCAAGCCGGAAAGCGGCAACCTCGGGAAGGCCCCGCTTGGCTCGATTCCGGTTTCACGCGACATTCTCTTTGGTTTCCTGAGAGGTCAGTTTGAGGAGCTCGAGGCAATCCGCTGGCTGGAGGAGGCTCTGGGAGAGGTTGAATCGGTCGAGGTTAGCGAGGGTCGCCTGACAATTGAGCGGCGGACCCGCAGCTGATGCTGATGGAGGAGGCGGCCGCGACTCCGGACCCGCGGGTGGCGCTGCTCTTCACGCGCTACCCGGTTCCGACAGAGACCTTCCTGCATCGGGAAGTGGAGGCCCTGAAAGGCCTTGGCGGGTACTGGGACGTCCTTGCCCTCTGGCCGCTGCATGGAGCGCCGGCCGAGCAACGCGCCACGCACACCTTCCGTTACGGGCACCTTCTGTTCCTGCTCTGGTGGATTCCCTACTGGGCGATGCGGAAGCCGCGGGCGATGCGTCGCATAGCGGAGAGCATCCTGACCGCCCGGGCGCCGAACCCGGTCAATTTCCTCGAGAACCTGCTTGGACTGGGCTACGCCCTTGTGCGGGCACGGACGATGGGAAAGCGTTACACCCACACGCACGCCGTCTGGGCTTCGGCCCCGGCGGCGGCGGCCTGGGCCCTGCATGAACTGGTTGGCCTTCCCTATTCCATGGCCGGTCATGCCTACGACCTCTATGAGGACGGGGGTGATGGCTGGCTGGAGGTGAAGCTCAAGGAGGCGGCCTTTATCCGGACCTCGACGGATGCGGGTTTCCGGCGCTGGCTTCAACTCGGGGCCGAGGCCAGCCGTCTGATGGTGATCCGGCGGGGCTTGCCGGAACTCCCGTCCTTTCCGGAGCGGGTAATGCCGACCGCCCCCTTCGCCTTTCTCGCGGTTGGACGGATGGTGGAGAAAATGGGATATGACGTCCTTCTGGAAGTCCTCCACCGGCTCCGGCGGGCGGGGATCCCTTTCCGGGCCAAGCTTGTCGGGTGCGGCCCCCTCCTCGGGACGGTACGGCAACGGTGTCGGGACCTTGGCCTTGAGAAGGCCGTCCATTTCACGGGGGGCCTTTCCTATGGCGAAGTGGAGGCCTGCTACCGGGAAGCGGATCTTTTCCTCTTTACGGGGGTGATCGCCCGGAGCGGCGACCGGGCCGGATTCCCGAACGCCATCGGTGAGGCGATGGCCTGGGGCGTTCCGGTCTGTGCGACACCGGTCGGCGCGGTGGGCGAGGGGATCCTCGACGGGCAGACCGGCCTCATTGCCCGGAATCCGGCTGAAGCGGCTGAAAAGGTGGAGGCGCTTTTAAGCAGTCCCGCGGATTACCGGCGAATCCGCCTGGAAGCGCGCCGGTGGGCGGAAGACAATTTCGATGCGCGGGTCAACATGCAGGCCTTTGTGGAAACCCTTTTCAAAGCACATCGGCAAAGCCGTGGCGAAGGCGCTGGAAGCAGAAGATGCCGATGAGGCAGGTTCCGAGGCCGGCGGCATAGAGGTAAGCCAGCTTTTTCAGGTCGAGGGGAATATCCCAGAGGAGAACATCGCGGGAGAGGTCGATGGCATGGAGGACGGGGTTGAAGCGGAGGTAATCGTAAACAGCGGGTGGGATCCGGTTGCTCGGGTAGAAGACGGCGCTGGCGTAGAAGAGGGCCGTTCCGAGGAAGGCCATCAGTTGCTGGGAATCGCGGAAGAAGACCCCGAGGGCGGAAAGGAGCCACGAGAGGCCGAGGGCGAGGAGGAGCATGGGGAAGAGAATCACCGGATACCAGAGAGCGTCGAGGGTGAGTCCCGGACCAACGGTAAGGATGAAGACGAGGGCAAGGAGGCTGCTCATGAACGTCTTGAAAAAAATGGATCCGACGGTGGCCACCGGGAGCAGGTGAAGGGGAAAGACGACTTTTTTAACGAGATTCTGGTGGGAGAGGATGATGACCGGGGACTGGGCCATGGTCTCGGTGACGAGCCCCATGACGGTGAGCCCGATGAAGATGCCGAGGGGGAAATCGTAGGGGCCCGGATTATCGACAATCCCGAAATCCCCCCCCATGATCATTCCGAAGACGAGGGTGAAGAGCCCGAGAAGGAGGAGCGGATTGAGGAGGACCCAGACCATCCCGAGCCAGCTGCCCTTGGTCTGGCGCTCAATTTGGCGGATCGTGAAACGAAAGAGCAGGTCCTGGTGTTCAAAGAGACGTCGTTTGCCAGAGTTTTGCTGATTATTTCCCATTTATGGCCTTTTTAATGCTATCACCTTGAACAGCGATTCCTTTATTTCGTTTCATTTTCCCTGCTGAACCAATCTGGAGCCTTCCAACCGTTCCGCTAATTTCTTGCTTAACGGGCGCAGACACCTAGGTTGCGCACGTTTCACTTCAACTTTCAAACACCTGTGGCGACATCTTTAAAACTGAAATCCTTTTTCCGGCGGCAGAGCAGTATCCTCAAGCGCTGCCATGAGGACGAGGCAACGAAGGCCCGGCTGAAGTACAATCCGTGGTATCACCACATTGAACGGCAGGAGGGGTCGAAGGTCTGGGTAGACGGCCGCGAGATGCTCATGATGAGCAGCAACGACTACCTTGGCCTGAGCGAGCACCCGGAGATTATCGCCGCGGCGAAGGCGGCCCTCGAGACCTGGGGCAGCAGCACCACGGGCGCGCGCCTGGCAAATGGATCCCGGGCCTACCACCGGGACCTCGAGCTGGCGCTGGCGGAGTTCATCGGGACGGAGGACTGCCAGGTCCTGAGCGCCGGGTACCTGGCCTGCATGGGCGCGGTGATGACCTTTGCGGAAAAAGGGGATTTGATCCTTGTGGACCGCAATGTGCACAGCTCCCTCTGGTCGGGGATCAGCCTCAGCGGAGGCCAGGTCGAGCGCTTTTCCCATAACAGTGCTTCCGACCTGCAGGATATCCTCACGACGGAAGATCGCGACCGGCCGAAACTGGTCGTCGTGGAAGGGGTCTACTCGATGGAAGGGCATATTGCCCCGCTTCAGGAACTGATCGAGGTCGGTCACGACTACAATTGCTTTTTCGTGGTTGACGATGCCCATGGGTTCGGGGTTCTCGGGGATCGTGGGCAGGGAACGGTCGGGTATCTTGACCGGTTGAACGAAGTCGACGTCATCTGCGGCAGCCTTTCCAAGTCGATGGCGAGCACGGGAGGGTTTATCGCCGGCTCGCGGGCAGTGATTGAATACCTGCGCACGCACAGCAAGCAGACGATTTTCAGTGCCGCCATCAGCCCCAGCCAGGCCGCCTGTGCGAAGGCGGCCCTCGAGGTCCTGCAGCGGGAACCGGAGCACCGGGAACGGCTCTGGGAAAACACCCGCTACTACAAGCGGCTGTTGAACCAGCTGGATCTCGATATCTGGAACAGCGAGACCCCGGCGGTCCCGATCATCATCGGTAACAAGGAACGGACCTACCGGGTCTGGAAGCACCTCATGGCGGAGGGCATCTTCTCGGTTATCGCGATTGCGCCGGCGGTACCCCCGGGCAGGGACCTTCTCCGCACTGCCGTTTCGGCGCGGCACACCCGCAGTGAGCTGGAACGGGTCGCGGAAGTCCTTTCAAAGGCTTTCAAGCGGTCCTGATCAGAGGGACATGCCGGTCCTCTACTTTGACATCACCAAAACGAGTCGCCAGGGGCACCAATCCGGGCTGAACCGGGTTTCGGCATCGCTTCTGGGGGAACTGGGAGGCATGGAGGGCCTTAACTGCCGTCCGGTGCGGTGGTCCACACGCCGGCGCGGGTATCTCGAGATCGAGACGGGGCGGCCGGTTGGAAACGGAGAGGCGGGGGACGCCTTTTTCACCCCGGAAGTATTCGCCCTCCGGGAGCGGCCCTTTTCCCGGAGCTGGCTGAAGCGGTTCCGGGGACGCCGTGCGGTGGTGTTCTACGATGCCATTCCCTTTTTTCATCCTGAAACAACCTGGCCCCGGAGCGTCCGGCGTTTTCCGCGTTGGTTTGCCGATCTGGAGGCCTACGACCGGGTCCTTTTCATTTCCCGGGAAGCCCGCGAATCGGCGGGGGAGGTAAGCCGCCGAACCGGCTGGAAGGAGCCGGAGGGACCTGTCCTCCCTCTCGGGGCCGATTACCGTCCCGTCCCCCCGGAACGGAGTGAAGGAGGCGGGGACGATCCGGTCCTGCTCAGCGTGGGAATCCTTGAGCCGCGGAAGGGCCAGCAGCTGCTCCTCGATGTCTGCGAGGGTCTCTGGTCACGGGGAGTGGCCTTCAAACTGGTTCTCCTTGGCCGGGTAAACCCGCATTTCGGGAAAGCGCTTCATCGGGAAGTGACGCGCCTGCAGGCGCTGGGACGGGACCTTGTCCACGAGGCCGGAGCGGGAGACGACCGTCTGGCCTACTGGCATGGGCAGGCCACGCTGGTCGTGCAGCCGTCCCGGGCGGAGGGATTCGGGCTTCCGGTCCTCGAGGCCTTGTGGGCCGGATGCCCCGTTGCCTGCACGCGGCAGCCCTGTCTGGAGGCCTGCGGGGAGGGAATGCCGGGCCTGCGGGTCATCGATCCCCCCGGCGCGGCACCGCTCCGGGAGGTAATCGAAGCGGTTCTCCGGGAGAAGGGGTCGGGAGGGGAAAGACCGGGAAATGCGGTCCGGGAACGCTTGCCGACCTGGAGGGAGGCCGCGGAAGTGCTGGCGGACGACCTTTACGCTTGAAGCAGGGTGGAGAGGTGGCCGCGGAGATCGGCACAGGCATCGGCCATGGTGCGGACGGGACGGGCGAGGGCCTCCTGCCGAAGGGCCTCCCGTTTTTGCGGAAAGCGCAGGAGGGCCTCGAGGGCCCCGGCAATGCTTTCGGCTCCAACCCCGCAGGTGAGGACCCCCCCGTTGCCGGTCAGTTCGCGGAGGGCGCTGTTGTCGGAGGTGATGCAGGGGATGCCATGGGCGAGAGCCTCGAGGACCGGGAGCCCGAACCCCTCGTAGCGGGATGGATAGACAAACAGGTCCGCTTCCCGCAAGGCCTGCATGAGGGCGGCTTCGGGAAGGGCTCCCGGCCAGGTAAGCGGGCGCTGTCGCTGCTGGAGCTTCCCGATGCGTTCCCGCACGGGGGCGCCGGTTTCCCGGTTGAGCATGCCGACAAGCTTTAACTCGAAACGGAGGCCGCGCGCCCAGAGGGATTCCGCGGCCTCAAGGAGGGCGAGGTGATTTTTCCGGGCCTCGAGGGTCCCGATCATGAGGATCACGGGAACCCTTCCGGATGTCGCGCGTGGATCCCCGACCGGACTCCGGGGAACGCGGGAGCGGGGCAACCCGAGGGGAACCGCGACCGTCCTGGCCGAGGCCTGCAGCTTCTGCTCATCCCAGTAGTGCAGGAGGTCCCTTTCGCTGCTGCGGGAAATGCAGCAGACAAGATCGAGCCGGGCGAGGGTCCGGAGATAGGCGGGAAAGCGCCGGACCGTCCCGGCCGGCGTCCATTCCGGATGGAGGAGGGGGATGGCGTCGTAGAAGAGGGCTGCCCTTGGAATCGGGCAGGTCAGGAGTGCCTGGTCCCGAAGGGGATCGAAAATCTCGGGCGCAAAAAGGCCTTCAAGGCCGCTGAGGGCGCGGGTGGGGGAAGGCCTGAAGAGGCTCATAAAGCGGCCCCGAAGCCGCTGGCGGAGGGTCCAGCTGCTGGATCGCCTGCGGGTGGGGCCGAACCTTTCGGGATCGTCCAGGAGGATCGATTCGCGGCGATCGGGTTCGCGCCAGTGGCGGCTGAAGCGGTCATGGACGAGGGGTTTGGCGAAGCCATCCCCGGCGAGGCCCGCCATGAGGTCACGACAAACCTGCTGGATGCCGGTCTGGGCCCCTGTATGGGAGGTATGAGTCAGGTCGACGCCCCACATGCAGGAAAGAGACAACCGGCCCCGGGGACAGGAGGCAATCCGGTAATGACGGTCTCTTTAGGGATCGACACGGGAAGGGATCACTTGCCCCCTTGGAGGCTTCATGAAAGATTAACCCCGGAGACCGAGGAATGGCATCAGGAGAAATTCAAGCCCGACATGTTTTCCATGCCGCGACGAGTGGCTGGGACCGGATCCACGCCTGGCGGGAAGCCACGGGCGAGCCCGTCTTCGTCTGGGGAAGGAGTTCGGGGGCGGAGGACGCAGCCTGGTTCGGGGGCATCAAGCGGGCCTTCCGGCGGTGGATCGGGGAAAGCGGTTCCACCTGCCGGATAACCGTCTACCATGACGGCATTGGGGCGGATGCCTTCGGGCCGCTGGACACGGCGGGCCACAAAGTCATCTTCCTGCATACCTTCTTTCCGCGCTGGGAGCGGCATTTTGAGTGGCTCCTGCGTTCCACGGGACTTGTGCTGGTGGGAGACGAGGTGCTCCCGGGCCTCCTCCGGGAGCGTTTTGGCTGGATCCCGGAGCGCTATATCCACGCTGTGGCCCAGCCCCTTTTGAGCGGACAGGAGGACCTTGTTCCGCGGCCCGGCGGGGCGCGCGAGCGAACGGGGATCTGGCTGCAGGGCCAGAGCTGGCGGCGGTTCGGGAACCGGCTGCGCTCAGTGGTGGACCGCTGGCCCCCGGAGAACGGGGAACTGGAGATCATCACGGGGGCCGGGAAGGCGCCCCGCTGGGCCCGGCGGGAAGGGGTCATCTGGACGGGGGGAATGCCGTTTGAATTTGCCCAGCATCGCCTTTTCACCTGGGACAGCGTCCTCCTCCTGAACGATTATGCCCTTGATGCACCGTGGCTCCTGCGGGCACTGGCCATCGGGTGTTTTCCGCTTGTTCCGGATGGGGAGAGCCCGCAGCGCAGGGGAGCCTGGGAGGCCGACGCGGCCCCGCGGCCCTATCCGTGGGGCGACATCGCGGCGGCCGGGGAACGGCTTCGGGAATGGCGGGACGGGAAGGAAGGCCTCTTTCCGCGCTTTCAGGGCTGGGCGGGAAACCTCCTCGCGCGTCATCCGGAAAGTCCCGCCTTCAATCGTTCATGGGGGCCGGTCAAAGCCAGCCTGCTGGAACAGCGTCCGCCACGGCTGGGGCGGCGCAAGCCCCATCCGGACTGGTACCCGGTACGCTGGTATGAACGCGTGCAGCGCCTGCGGGAAGGGGTATGAGCTTTTCAGCGGGTTCGCTTTCGTTTAACCGGGAGAGGTGTCTTTGATGATCCGGATAAGGGCCTCGCGGACGGACTGGGGATTGGCTTTTCCCTTTGAGGCCTTCATGACCGGGCCGATGAAACTGTTGATGGCCTTATCGTTTCCCTCCCTGACCTGGGCAGCGGCAACGGCGTTGGCGGCGACGGCCTCGCGGCACCACTGCTCGAGCTGGGCGTCGTCCTGGGGCTCGACCCGGAGGCCCTTTTCCTCGGCGACCGCCTCGGCGGATTTCCCGGAGGCAAACATTTCGGGAAAGACCTCCTTTGCCATCTGCTTGGTCAGTTTCCCGGCATCGACACATTCCACCAGTCCGGCCAGGGCGGCGGGCTTGAGGGGGACGGTCGCCATGGGCTGAAGGCCGTCCCCCGCGGAGCGGGCCCGTTCGCGCTGGAGTTCATTGGCGATGTAATTGGCGATGGCCTTTGGGTTGGCGGGACTGGCGGTCACGGCTTCCTCGAAGTAACGGGCCAGCTGGTAGTCGTAACAAATGACGGAGGTCACGGTGTAGGGAAGGCCGTACTGCTCCTGGTACCGCCGCTGGCGGTCAAAGACGGCCTCGGGAATATCCCTCCGGAGTTCCTCGATACGTTCCCGGGGGTAGCGGACCGGGAGGAGATCCGGATCCGGAAAATAGCGATAATCGGGGGATTCCTCCTTGGAACGGAGGGAGGAAGTGCGTCCGGCATCGGCATCCCAGCGCCGGGTTTCCTGCAGAACGGGTCTGCCGTTTTCGTAGGCCCGGGTCTGGCGGCGGATTTCGTAGGCGATGGCGTTCCTGACCCCGGTGATGCTGTTGAGGTTCTTCATCTCGGCGCGGGGGTTCAGAGTGGTCTGACCGACTGGCCGGACGCTGACATTGGCGTCGCAGCGCATCTGTCCCTTTTCCATGTCGCAATCGGAAATGCCGGCCGCGGCGAGGTGCATGCGGATGGAGTGGAGAAGGGCGACGGCCTCCTCGGCGCTGCGCAGGTCGGGCAGGGTGACTATCTCGAGGAGGGGGGTTCCGGCGCGGTTGTAGTCGACAAGGGAATCATTCTCAAAGTGGGTCAGTTTCCCGACATCCTCCTCGAGGTGGGCGTGGTCGAGGTGGATGATCCTGTGTTCGCCCATGGTTTTGCGGGAGGGCCCGGCGAGCTCGATTTCCACGGATCCCCCGAGACAGACGGGGGCATCCTTCTGGGTCAGCTGGTAGTTCTTGGGACTGTCCGGATAAAAGTAGTTTTTGCGGTCCCAGTGGAAAGATTCAGGAATTTCGGAGCCGAACACAAGACCGGTGCGAATGGCCTGCTCAATGGCCCCGCGGTTGAGGACCGGGAGGGTTCCGGGGAGCCCCATGACGATGGCGTTGGTGAGGCTGTTGGGGGGCGCGCCGAAACCGGTGGGGGCGTCGGTGAACATTTTTGAGGCAGTCTTGAGCTGCACGTGGACTTCAAGTCCGATAACGGCTTCGTATGCAGGCATGGTCTTCAGGAAGCTCGGGTGACAGGACCGGGTCTGGCGGTGAAGGGATGGGCGGATTCCCAGTCTTTGGCGATCTGGAGAAGCCTGCCTTCCGCGAAGGGCTGCCCGATGAGCTGAAAGCCGATGGGAAGGCCGGCGGAGGAGAGGCCGCAGGGCATGGAGAGCGCGGGGAGGCCGGCGAGATTGACGGAGATGGTGAAGATGTCCGCGAGGTACATGGAGAGGGGATCACCGGTCTTTTCCCCAAGGCGGAAAGCGGGGGACGGTGTTGTCGGGGTGAGGATGGCGTCGACGCCGCGGAAGGCCTCGAGGAAGTCGGCCTGGATGAGGGTGCGGACCTGTTGGGCGCGTTTGTAGTAGGCATCGTAATAGCCACTGCTGAGGACATAGCTGCCGAGGATGATGCGGCGTTTGACCTCTTCCCCGAAGCCTTCTCCCCGGGACTGGAAATAGAGGTCGATGCCGTTGGCGGCACTTTCGGCGCGGCGGGTGTAGCGGACGCCGTCATAGCGGGCGAGGTTGGAAGAGGCCTCGGCGGTGGCGATGATGTAATAAGTCGGGACGGCGAGGTCGGTATGGGGAAGGGAGATCGGGCGGATCTCGTATCCCATTTCCCGATAGGCCTCGGCCACCCGGTTGACGGAGGCAAGGACTTCGGGATCGATCCCGTCCCCGAAATATTCCCCGGGAAGGCCGATGACGCCCGGCTGGTGGTCGAGCTGGAGGGCCTCGCTGGCGGATTCGGAGGGATCCGGCCACGAGGTGGAGTCGAGAGGGTCGTGGCCATCGATGACATCGAGGAGGGCGGCGACATCCTCCACGGAGCGGCCGATGGGGCCGATCTGGTCGAGGCTGGAGGCAAAGGCCACGAGGCCGAAGCGGGAAACGCGGCCGTAGGTGGGCTTGAGCCCGACGACCCCGCAGAAGGCGGCGGGCTGGCGGATGGAGCCTCCCGTGTCCGACCCGAGGCTCCAGGGGCATTCCCGGGCGGCCACGGCGGCAGCGCTGCCACCGGAGCTGCCGCCGGGAGCATTTTCCGGGTTCCACGGGTTGGTGGTTTTACGAAAGGCGGAATTCTCGGTGGAGGAGCCCATGGCAAACTCGTCCATGTTGAGGCGGCCAAAGGGAATCAGGCCGGCTTCAAGGAGGCGGTTTCCAGCGGTCGAGGCGTAGGGGGCGGTAAAGGCCTCGAGGATGCGGCTGGCGCAGGTGAGGGGCGCACCCTCAATGGCGATGACATCCTTGATGCCCACGGGGAGCCCGTCGAGGGGCGAGCGCTGTTTCCCCCTGCTCCAGCGGGCATCGCTGGCGGCGGCGGCTTCAAGGACGCTCCCGGGATCGAGCTGGAGAAAGGCCTGGACGGTGGCATCGACGGCCTCGACCTGCTGGATGAAGGCGGAACAGATTTCCACCGAGGTGAGGGTGCGGTCATGGAGGGCGCGGCCGAGTTCAAAGGCGGAGGTTTCGAGGATGGATTCCGGATTCATGGTAACGGGAGGGGTTCAGACATCCTCGATGACTTTGGGAACGATTACCTGGTTTCCCCGGGAGGCGGGAGCGTTCCGGAGAGCCCGGCCGGGTTCCCATGGCGTTCCGGGGACATCCTTGCGGAGGGGGGCGGCGGCCTCGAAAGGATGGGCCATGGGGGAAATGCCCTCCACGTCGACATCCTGGAGTTTTTGAAAGAAGCCGAGGATATCGGTGACCTGGGCGGAGAAGGCGCCTTTTTCCTTTTCCGTCAGCTTGATCCGCGAAAGGCGGGCCAGCTTCTCAATATCGACTCCGGGTGATTCCTGCATAGGGAAAAAGGGGGTAACGGACCCTGACCGGGATGCAAGCGCCGATTTGAGTCACTTGAGGGTACGCTCGAGTTCCCCGATGATGGCCTCGGGCGGTTCGAGCCCGACGGAGAGGCGGATGAGGTCGGGATCAATCCCGAGGGTGCGGAGGCGGGCCCGGCCGTTTGGGGAGCGGACGAGGTCGTAATGGGCGAGGTACATGAACGGGCACATCATGGTGAAGCGGGCTCCGAAACTGGGACTTTTGACGATCCGGGAGGGATCATGGAAGCCCTCGACCGGTTTCCTGAGGGAAAAACTGATAATGCCGCCGGGTCCGGCTTCGCGGTGCTGGAGCCGGTTGAAATTCAAGCCGGCCGGCAGCTTGCGGGCCCAGTGGACGGATCGGGTGGCCGGATGGGCTTCAAGGAACGCGACGACGCTGAGGGTGGATTGATTGATCCGGCGGATGGTGGGACCGTAGGCGTCGATCTGGAAGGCCATGCGGGCCAGATCCCCGGCGCCAGGCGGGCTGCCCGGTCCGGGAAGGCGCTGGCGGAGCTCGTCGTAGAAGCGGGATCCGGGATGGAGGGCGAGGGCTCCCATCATGACATCCGCTTCGGCGGCGGCGTATTTGGTCAGGCTGTTGATATGGAGGTCGCAGAAGCTGAGGATGTTCAGGTTGTGCGGACTGACGAGGGTGGGATCGAGGACAAGGGCCGCCCCGGCCTTGTCGGCAAGGCTGCGAAGCGACTCAAGATCGGGTGTCTGGACAAGGGGGTTGGTGGGGACTTCGGTAACGATGCCGGCGACCCGGTGACCCTTTTCGCTGAGAAACGCCTTGAGCTCAACGAGGTCGAGAATGTTGAAGATCTGAACGGGCGGGGCGTCCGGGGGGGAGAAGCGTTCAAGGATGCGCACCGTATCGACGTAGAGCCAGCCGAGCTGGATCCAGAGGTCGCGCCCCTTTGGGGCCTGAATATCCTGAAGGGCCCGGAATCCGGCATAGAAGGCGTTCATTCCGCTGCGGAAAAGATGAATGTCGGCCTCGGAGGCGGTGCCGTAGATGGCGTGGAGGTGGGCACGGATGTGGGCGCTGGTGGTCGAGGTGGAACCGTGGTGGCGTTCCTCCGGGAAGGACGGGACGCCGAAATCGGAGAGGAGGATGGCCTCGGCCTCGCGGGAGGAAAGCCCGCTCCCGGTGTGTTGGAGGAAGGCCTGCGCGGCCTTGCGGGTTTCGGGTTCCGGGGCCAGACGGACGGTCCAGCAGGGGCCCACTGGCTCGACGGCCTCTTGCCCCCCTCCGAGGAAAGCGGCCAGATCGAGGGCGGCATCGTGGGAGGGAAGGAGAGGCCCTGTGGCCTCCATCAGGCCGGAGGCGGCATAGCGGGCCGCAAGCCCGGTGATGAGGGGATTACGGAAAAAGCGGGGATAGCCGGCCTTCAGGGCCTTGAGGACACGCGGGTCACCCTCCTCGTAGCCGATGACGTCGCCCATGGTCGGGAGGTTCACACAGACACTGTGAGGGCTGCCGTTGACGGGGTCCCCGATGGGGCGGGCCTTGAAAAGAGCGGACACCTGAGAACCTGTGGATCAGATTTCGTTCTGGAGGATCTGGGCGAGGGACTGGCGCCGGCGGATAAGCTGGATTTCCCCGGTTTCGCGGAGGAGGATCTCGGGAGCCTCGGGAAAGGAATTGTAGTTTTTCGCCGCCATGGCCGAGCAGTAGGCCCCGGCTCCGCCGATAAGGACGAGATCGCCCGGCTCGGAGGGCGGAAGGTCACGCGGAGCGAGGGCCTCGGGATCCCCGTCGGCGGGCGTGAGGATGTCCCCGGATTCACAGCAGTGCCCGACGACGATGGCCGGTTTCCGTTCCGCGACCGGGACCTTGCTGAGGATTTCGATGGGGTGCCGGGAACCGTAGAGGGAAGGCCGGAGAATCTCCGTCATCCCGGCATCCAGCTTGAAAAAGGTATAGCCCGAGGGCCCGGTATCGACGACATCCTGAACCTTGCAGAGAAGGGCGCAGGCGTTGGCAATGAGAAAGGTTCCCGGCTCGATCTCGACATGGAGGCGGCGGCCGGTGGCCTCGGCAAATTCCCGGAGAAGGTCGGCCACCGGTTTCCCGATGGTCTGGAGGTCGGTTTCCGTTTCATCCTCCATGCGGGCGACCTTGTAGCCACCGCCGAGGTTGAAGTGGGTGACGGAATCAAAGGCTTCAGCCACCTTGAGGCTGAGGGCGGCGGTTCGCTTCCAGACCTCGGGATCGCTGCCGGAACCGATGTGGGTATGGATGCGGAAAACGGTAAGACGGTGGGCTTCGGCGAGTTGCCGGGCTTCTTCGGTTTTCTGGTGCCAGATGCCGAAACTGGAGGCCGGGCCACCGACATTTGTCCGGTTGGTGCCCCCGGAGCCGAGGCCGGGATTAAAACGGAGCCCGACCGGGGAGCCGGGAAAAGCTGTCCCGTACTGGTCGAGCTGACGCAGGGAACAGGCATTAACGGAGACGCCCCTTTCGACGAGCCGGGGGAAGTCTTCCGGAAGCTCCTGGGTGCTGAGGGAAATGCGGTGGCCCTCAATGCCGGCGAGGAGAAGCCGTTCGACCTCGTGGCCGCTGCTGGCATCGAAGTGCAGGCCCTCGGCGTCGAAGAGGCGCAGAAGGGCCCGGGTCGGGGCGGCCTTCATGGCGTAGCGCACGGTGAGGCCGAACGGTACCGGGAAGGCGCGTGCGGCGGCGGCGCGGGCCCGGAGGCGGGCCTCATCGTAAACAAAGACGGGTGTTCCATGGCTTGCGGCAATGGTCCGGGCGGTGGAAGGGGGAATGAGCGGTTCTGCCATTTCAGGCCCATCTATTGAAGCAAACCCGCCGGTTGACAAGATTGGATGCCAGATTGTCCTCAGGCGCGGACGAGGTCATGGAGGAAATCAAGGGTGGCGGCGGCCTGGGGCTCGCGGGAAAAGCGTTCCCGGGCAAAGGCAGGTGCCCCACGGGCCAAGTTCCAGCGGAGGTCGGGATCCCGGCACAACCGGGCGAGGTGTGCCTGGAAGGCTCCCCGATTTTCCGCGGGAAGGATGATGCCGGTTTGACCGGGTCGGCAGGTTTCCTTGACCCCGCGGCAGTCATAGGCGACAAGCGGGAGCCCCGTTGCCTGGGCCTCGACGAGAAAATTGGGAAGGGAATCCTCGCGCGAGGCGGAAACGGCCACATCGGCGGCGGCATAGTAAGGAAAGGGATCCTGCTGGAAGTGGAAAAAGCGGACCCGGGTCCCAAGGCCGTTTTCAGCGGCCCAGCGCCTGCAGCGGTGGTATTCGCGCCCGTCCCCGACGAGCCAGAGACGCCAGTGGAGGCTTGGTTCGTGCTGGCGCAGACGGGCGAAGATTTTCAGGAGTTCGAGGTGGCGCTTGCCCGGGCGGAAGGAGGCCACATTGAGGAAAACGCAGGTCCGGGGGTCGATGCCATAGCGTTCCCGCATGGCGAGGCGGGTATTGTTGCGTTCCCTGGTGCTGCGTTCGAGGAGGACGGCATTGTGGACGACATGGATCCTTTCCGCGGGAAACCCGCGCTCGAGAAGCCGGCGTTTCCACCAGTTGGAGTTCACGAGGACGGCCCGCACGACACCGACGGACCAGTGATGAAGGGGGAAGAGGACCTTCCCGGTGCGGAGGGTGGCGACAACCGGGATTTCCGGAAAGCGCCGCTGGATAAAGCCCGCATAGCAGTTTGCGGTGCGGCCCATGCAGAGGATGACGGAGGGACGGAAGGCAGCGATGGCCCGCGTCAATCCCGGAGCCCAGAGGCAGATACGGGAATCAAATCCCTGGAGGACGGTCCGGGGAATCCCCTCAAGGCGCACCTCATCGTCAAGATGCCCTCCGGGCCGGAAATTGAGGAGGGAGACTTCCTCGCCGGCTTCGGCGAAGGTCCGGGCGAGGAAGAGGCTCTGTTTTTCCGTGCCCCCGATACGGAGGTAATCCTGGACGATGAGGATTTTCATCTCCGGCGCAGGCCGTAGTAAGACCGGATAAGGTGGAAAAGGCTCCTCCGGGGAAGGAGGCGCATCCCGAGAACCGCGATGCGGGTCTGGAAGAATCCCCCGCTGCGGATGACGCCGCTTCGGCCCCGTCGCAGGGCCCGGACAATATCGGTGGCCGCCTTTTCCGGGGCAGGCGCCTTCCGGAGATGGTGTTCCACGCGTTCCCAGACCACGGCTTCGTCCTGCGGGAGCGCTGGACGGCGTGACATGTGGTCATTGAATGCGGTCCGGAAATCTCCCGCCTGGAAATCCAGGAGCGTGATTCCGCGGCTCTTCTCGGTGAGGATCAGGCTCTGGGTGAAGCCACTGAGACCGCACTTTCCGGCCGTGTAGGCGGCCATGTAGGGAAGGGGAAAGCCAGCCGCGAGGGAGGTGATGTTGACCACCGCCCCGCCTCCGCGCCGGCGCATGGCGGGAAGGACTTCACGGGTAAGCCGGACAGGCGCTTCCAGAAGCAAATGCAGCTGTCCTGAAAGGGCCTCTTCCGGAATCGAGGCCAGCTCTCCGAAGGTGCTTGATCCGGAACTGTTAACCAGAATATCAACACTGCTTAACAATTTGGCATTATCCTTTAGAAAGCTTTCAAGATGGGCGGGAGAGGCGCCGTTGAAGGGAATCCAGTTGACCGCAGGATCGCGGTTTCCGGCCGTGGGCTGGCGGGAGGTTCCGTGGACGACCACATTTTCGAGGAGGAGGGCCCGGGCAAGGGCCTTCCCGATCCCGGAGGAAGCGCCGGTGATGAGGGCGCTCCGGTATCGGGAGGAAAGGGACGGGCCGTGAGCGGGCATGCCTGAAGACAGTTGGAACCGGCGGGATCGGAGGCAAGCCTTGAGGCAGGCTTCAGATTTTCCCGTGGGCCGGGCATTCTTTCTTCCGTTTCCCCCTCCTTCTTGAAAAGGTGTTTCCATGTCAGTGCCGGTTCAACTCCTGACGCACGAGTACCCGCCTTTCAGGGGCGGGATAGGGATGTATGTCCGGGAGACGGCACGGGCCCTGGCGAAGACAGGGACCGAGGTCACGGTCTGGGCGCCGGATTACGGGACGGGAGACACGGGGCGGGATTCCTTTCGGGTGAAACGGGTGCCGATGCGCGGGAAACAGGGCTGGCCCTGCCGGCTGCGGATGGCTGCGGCGCTGCGGAAGGCCTTTCCGGAAGGCCGGATTCCCGGGCGGGTCATCCTTGCGGAGCCGGGCCCGCTGCGGATGTGGCTGCATGCCTCCCTTTTAAAGCTGCCCCGACCCGAGGGGCTGATTCCGGTCCTCCATGGGACCGAGATCGGACAGATCGGGCGCCGGCCGCTGGAGAGACGGCTGTTTCGCGCTCTTGTGGGCCATGCCGAGAAGGTTGGCGTGGTTTCCAAAGCGGTCCGCTCCCGTCTCCTTGAAGTGGCTCCCGAGGCGGAGCCCCTTGCGGAGCTGGTTCCGGGAGCCGTTCGCTCGGCCTGGCTGGACCTGCCTGCGCCGGAACCTTCCAGGGAGTCCGGCGAAACCTTCGAGATTCTCCAGGTGGGTCGGATCAGCCCGCGAAAAGGTCAGCTCCATCTGCTGGAAACGATCGCCCGGCTGCCCGGAACGCGGCGCCGGCAGATTCATTTGAGGATAATCGGCCCGGCGGGGAAAGCCGCCTACGCAGGGCTGGTCGCGAGACGCGCCGGGAATCTGGATTGCCGGGTTTCCCTGGAGGGGTCGGTTTCCGACGAAGCCCTGCGGGAGATGTACCGGACAGCGAGGCTGCTTGTCATGCCGAGCCAGCCTTTCCGGAGGAGTGTTGAAGGACTTGGGCTGGCTCTGCTCGAGGCAGGCCATTTTGGATGCCCGGTAATCGCCTCCGGCATTGGCGGAATTCCCGAGGCGATGCTGCCCGGTGAATCCGGGTACCTTGTTCCGCCGCAGGACCGGGGAGCCCTCGCGGAGGCCATCATCCGGGTGATGGATAATCCTGAAAAAGCGGCGCGGATGGGCGCGAAGGGGGCCGCTTTTGTCCGGGAGGCGTTTTCATGGGAGGCAAATGCGCGTGTCCTGCTGGGCATGAAGGCTCCGGGATTAGGATAACTTAAGCAGCGCAATAAACTTCCTTATACACCCGACAATGCATTAGCACTTTATTTTAAATTCTTTACTGTATTACGCATGCTAATTATCCCTCCAACAGCTTTTAAATTACGGTTATCTTAACTACAGCACGTCAATGAGTTCCTTAGGAAAGAAATACATAATGGCCCTGACCGGACTGATCCTGGTAGGATTCGTGGTGGGCCACATGGTCGGCAACCTGCAGATGTTTCTGCATCCCGACTGGATCAATGAATACGCCTACAAGCTGCATAACCTGCCCTACGGGCTTCTGTGGGTGGTGCGCCTGGTACTGCTTGTCGCGGTCGTGGCCCACATTGTGGCGGCCTTTCTGCTGGTCCTTGAAAACAAGCGGGCACGGCCCGAGGGATATGTGGAAAAGGCCTCCCTGCAAGCCAGCTTTGCGAGCCGGACGATGCGCTACAGCGGGGGGATCCTGCTGCTTTTCATCATTTTCCACCTTATGCATTTCACGGTTCAGAACGTACATCCGGAGTTTCAGGACCTGGAGACAGAACTGGCCGGAGTGGGGACGATGCACCAGGTATATGACAAGCTGTCGGCTCAGGGGAAGACGGAGGTGCACGACGTCTTCAGCATGGTGGTCCACGGCTTCAGTCCCCGTTTCTGGTACGTGCCGGTTTTCTATGTGGTATCCATGGGGCTTCTCTGCCTGCACTTGATGCATGGGGTGAGCAGCATGTTCCAGAGCCTTGGCTTGCGCAACGCGGTCTGGCGGATCCGGCTGGACCGGGTGGCCCTGGTGGTGGCGCTGGTTGTCTTTGTCGGTTTTGCCTCGATACCGCTGGCCAGTCTGGCCGGTCTGCTTGAACCCATCACCCCGCTCACGGCGGCTCACTGAGGAACAGGAGTTTAATCATGAATTTAGATCCGAAAATCCCTGAAGGCTCGATTGAGAGCAAATGGACCAACGCGAAGTTCAACTACAAGCTGGTCAACCCCTCCAACAAGCGCAAATACAGCGTCATTGTTGTCGGGAGCGGCCTTGCCGGAGGAGCGGCCTCGGCGACTCTCGGCGAACTGGGTTACCAGGTGAAGTGCTTCTGCTACCAGGACAGCCCGCGGCGGGCCCATTCGATAGCCGCCCAGGGAGGCATCAATGCCTCCAAGAACTACCAGAATGACGGCGACAGTGATTACCGTCTCTTCTACGACACGGTGAAGGGCGGGGATTTCCGTAGCCGGGAGGCCAACGTCTACCGGCTGGCGGAAGTATCGGGCAATATCATTGACCAGTGTGTCGCGCAGGGCGTGCCCTTTGCGCGCGAGTACGGGGGCATGCTTGCCAACCGTTCCTTTGGGGGAGCGCAGGTGAGCCGGACCTTCTACGCCCGTGGACAGACCGGGCAGCAGCTCCTTCTCGGGGCCTACCAGAGCCTGAGCCGGCAGATCGGACTCGGACAGGTAAAGATGTACAACCGGCATGAAATGCTCGACGTTGTCCTTGTCGACGGGGTGGCGAAGGGAATCATCACGCGCAATCTGGTGGACGGGAAGATTGAGCGCTGGGCCGCTGATGCCGTGGTTCTGGCCACCGGGGGTTACTCGACCGTGTTTTTCCTCTCGACCAATGCCGCGGGATGCAACGTCACGGCGGCCTGGCGGGCCTACCGCCGCGGAGCAGGATTTGCCAATCCCTGTTACACCCAGATTCATCCGACCTGCATTCCGCAGGAAGGGGAACACCAGTCAAAACTGACCCTGATGTCGGAGTCGCTCCGCAACGACGGGCGGGTGTGGGTCCCGAAGGAAAGGGAGACAGCGGAAAAAATCCGCAAAGGGGAACTGAAGGCCTCACAGGTGCCGGAGGAGAAGCGGGATTACTTCCTTGAGCGCAAGTACCCGAGTTTCGGGAACCTGGCCCCGCGGGATATCTCCAGCCGTGCGGCGAAGGAAGTCTGTGATGACGGACGCGGCGTGGCGCCGACGGGCTATGGGGTCTTTCTTGACTTTGCCGATTCCATCAAGCGTCTCGGCAAAGAGGCCATCGCGGAGCGCTACGGCAATCTTTTCGACATGTATGAGAACATCATGGGGGAAAATGCCTACGAGGAGCCGATGCAGATTTATCCGGCGCCCCACTACACGATGGGCGGTCTCTGGGTAGACTACAACCTGATGACCACGATTCCGGGGCTGTTTGCCACGGGAGAGTGCAACTTTTCCGATCATGGAGCCAACCGGCTCGGGGCCTCCGCCTTGATGCAGGGGCTTGCGGACGGATACTTCGTCACCCCGTATGCGGTCGGCAACTATCTGGCCTCCGAGGTTCCGCTTTCGAAGGCCGGGAAGGTCGACATCCAGTCGGAACCGTTCGAGGAAACGGAACAGGCAGTCCGGGAAAAGATCGACAAGATGCTTTCCATCAAGGGCAAAACGAGCCCGCGAAGCCTGCATATCGAGCTGGGGCGGATCATGCTCGACAAGTGTGGCATGTCCCGGAGCGAGGAAGGCCTGAAAGAAGCGATCGAGAAGATCCGGGGCCTGCGCAAGCGCTTCTGGGAAGATGTCAATATCCCGGGTGATTCCAAGGAACTGAACATTGAGCTGGAGCGGGCCGGCCGGGTGGCCGACCACCTGGAATTCGCGGAGCTGATGTGTTATGACGCCCTCGACCGGGATGAATCCTGCGGGGGGCATTTCCGTGTTGAACACCAGACCGAGGATGGCGAAGCCGTGCGGCGGGACGAGCTCTATGCGAACGTCTCCGTATGGGAGTTCAAAGGCCTGGACAAGGCACCGGAAAAACATGTCGAGCCCTTGTCCTTCGACAATGTCCACATGGGAGTCCGCAGTTACAAATAAGCGGGAAACCCGAATTTCAAAAGACAGGAAACACAACAATGTCCGAAAAAACCATCAGCATCACCCTGAAAGTCTGGCGGCAGAAGAACGCCGACTCAGCCGGGCACTTTGAAACCTACCGGATGAAGGACGTATCGACTTCTTCCTCCTTTCTCGAAATGCTCGATCTTCTGAATGAACAACTGATCGGGGAAGACAGTGAACCGATAGCTTTCGACCATGACTGCCGGGAAGGCATCTGCGGGACCTGTTCATTGGTCATCAACGGGATCCCCCATGGCAGCAATGCCCTCCAGACGACCTGCCAGCTGCACATGCGAAGCTTTAATGACGGGGACACGATCACGATCGAGCCCTATCGGTCCAAGCCGTTTCCGGTGGTGCGGGACCTGATCGTCGACCGGGGTTCCTTTGACACGATCATGCAGGTGGGCGGTTTCATCGAGCAGCGTATCGGGGCCGCCCAGGATGCCAATTCCCTGCCCATCCCGAAGACGGTCGCGGACAAGGCGATGGACGCGGCGGCCTGCATCGGCTGCGGGGCCTGCGTGGCGGTCTGCCCGAATGCCTCGGCGATGCTCTTTACCTCGGCCAAGTTGAGCCAGTTGAACATGCTTCCGCAAGGGCGCCCGGAAAAGGACCGGCGTTCCCTCAAGATGGTCCGGGCCATGGACGAGGCCGGCTTCGGGAACTGCACTAACATCGGCGAATGCGAGGCGGCCTGTCCGAAGGGCATCAGCCTGGATTTCATAGCGATGATGAACCGGGATTATGCGGTGGCTTCCGCAAAGGAGTTTGTCGGGGCGCTTCGCTGACCCGGCAGCCTTGACACAGGCCGGGGCTGCTCTATCGCTAATAGTGTGCGTGTGAATGGTTTCCGGAAGCGGGCCCAAGTCCTTTTCGGATCGGAATAAAGAATGGATGGGGTCCTTTAGCAGCATAATCGCCTTTACGCTCGGTGTTTTCCTTTCGGGGGCACTGGCCTTCGTGGTGTATCAGCGCCTGAAGAAAATCCAGGAGGAACGCTTTCTGGAGCGCTGCCAGCTCCAGGAACGCGAGCAGGCGGTCCGGATGGAGGAGCTGGAGAATCGGAGTGAACTGGCTTTTGCGAAGCGCAAGGCCGAACTGGAGCAGGCCTTCCAGAACCGGGAAATCGCCCTCAGAGGACGCGAGGAGGCGGTGGCGGCGACCGTTGCCTCGATGGAGAAGGATCGCGGCGTTCTTGACCGGCGACGATCCGAGCTTGAGGAAAAATACGCCTCCCTCGAACGCTCGGAGGATCGGCTTCGGGATCTTGCCAGCCAGTACCGGACACAGCTTCAGGACGTCGGCCAGCTCTCCATGGAGGCGGCGCGGGAAAAGCTTCTCGAACAGGCGCGGGAGGAATGGGGGGAGGAAGTGCGTGAACTGAAGGAGGAACTGCTCGGGCGATCGGAAAAGGAAGTCGAGGACGAGGCGCGGAGGACCCTCATTGCCTGCATGCAGCGTCTCAGTTCGGGTCCGCAGGAAGATATCACGGCGACGATTGTCCCGATTCCGAGTGATGACATGAAGGGACGGATCATCGGCCGGGAAGGCCGGAACATCAAATCCTTCGAGTCGATGACCGGGACCACGCTCCTCATTGACGAGACGCCGGACAGCGTTCTTATTTCCTCCTTTGATCCTGTACGGCGGGAAATTGCGCGCATCGCCCTCGAGGCCCTGATCAAGGACGGAAGGATCCATCCGAGCAGTATTGAGGAAGCGGTCAACCGCGGGGAAGAGGAAGTCAAGCAGAGCGTCGTCGACAGTGGCGAAGACGCTCTCCGGCGACTTCGCCTGAACCGGATGCATCCGGAAATTGTCTCCTGTGTGGGCAAACTGCGATTCCGGCTCTCGAATAATCAGAATTCCCTCGAGCACTCCGTCGAAGTGGCCAATCTCTGTGCCCTGATGGCCTCCGAGCTCGGGCTGGAAACGGAGATTGCGAAGCGAAGCGGGCTCCTGCACGACATCGGCAAAGTCCTCGACGAGGATCACGAGGGCAGTCATGCCCTTGCCGGCAGTTATTTTCTGAAGCGATTGGGGAGCGAGGATCCCCGCGTTGTCAACGCCGTCGCGGCGCATCATTCGGAGGTTCCCGCGGAAAGCCCTTATGTCGGCCTGGTGATGATTGCCGACAGCCTGAGCGCGACGCGGCCGGGGGTCCGGGCGGACAGCCTTGACGGATACCTGCACCGGGTGCGCAGCCTTGAGGAGATTGCCACCAAAATGGAGGGAGTGACGGAGGCCTATGCCATCCAGGCGGGCCGGGAGATCCGGGTCATTGTCTGCCCGGACCGGATCAGCGAAGCTGACGCGCCCTTTCTGGCCCGGAAGATTCGGCGTCGGATCGAGGATGAGCTCCAGTATCCGGGAACGATCCGGGTGACCGTCATCCGGGAGCAGCGCTTCTCCGAGACGGCGAAGTGAGACGGGGCCCTGATCCGGGGCAGCAGGCCGTTACCTGAAAATGACTGTTTTGCGTTGCTGCATCCGGCGGGCAGCGGCCTGAGGATGGGCGCATGCGAAAGCGGAAACGGCGGCCTGAAGAGGCCTTTCAAATGGCGCCCATGATCGACATGGTGTTTCTCCTTCTGGTTTTTTTCATGACCGTGAGCACAATGGCACGGGATGCGCGACCGGACACGGAACTGCCGGTTTCCGGAACGGCCACGGTTCCCGTGGAGGTGCCTCTGCGGGATATCGTGACCCTCGTCGGTGACGGGGGCCCCTACCGGATTTTCCGCGACAACCGGGAGACCCGCCTCGCGGAGCTGCCGGGATTGCTCCATGGGGCACAAGGTGCCGTTCATTCAGAAGAGCTCTTCCTGCGCGGGCCCCCGGACTTGCCGTGGAAGAATCTGAGCAAGGTACTGGAGGTGCTTCGACAGACCTCCCTGGAAGGCCTTGTTTTTGCCACCGTTGAAGAGTGAGAGGAGCCCGCGGATGCGCCAGCGACGCCCCATGGCTTCCCCGGAGATTCCGATCGCCCCGATGATCGACTGCGTTTTCCTGATGCTGGTTTACTTCATGACCACGAGTTCGCTCGAGAAGAGCGAAGCTGATCTTGAGGCCCCGTTCAGGGCCGCCGGCATGGCTTCGGATCCGCTTCCGGCGGTGGATGAACAGGAACTGGTCCTTGCGCATGACAATGCCGTCCTCTGGAACGGGTCCCGTTTTCCGTATGACGGGCGGGGATTCGGCGGGAACGCGTTTCCAACCCGCCTGAAGGCCTTCCGCGAGAGTTGCGCGGCGGCTGGAACGGAGGCCATGATCGGCATAGCGCCGGAACCGGAAGCGGCGCACCAGGCCCTTGTCAGCCTGCTCGACACGCTTCACTCAAGCGGACTGGAGCGGATTCATTTCCGCCACTGACGGGGATGCCCTCCTCAGGCCTCAAGAAGCCCCTTCTGGATGGCGAAGCGGGTCAGGCCGGCAATGTCATGGATGTTGAGTTTATTCATGACATTGGTGCGGTGGGTGTCTGCGGTCTTGATACCGATTCCGAGGCGGCTGGCGATCTCCTTGGTGGTGTTGCCTTCAGCAATGAGCTGCAGGAGTTCGCGTTCGCGGGCGGTGAGCTTTTCGAGGGAATCGGTGACCTGGGGATTGAGCATCAGATCGCGGAGGATTTCGAGGATCTGGCTGCTCATGAAGGATTCCCCGGCGAGGACGCGCTGAATACCCTTTTCCAGTTCATCGATGGAGGCGTTCTTGTGGACAATGCCATTGACGCCGGATTTCATGGCAGCCTGGACGCGTTCCCTTGAGGAGTAACCTGAAAAAATAAGGATTTTGACTTTGGGCAACTGCCTGCGGAGTTGGCGGATAATCTCGAGCCCGTTGAGGCTGGGGACCATGATATCGACGATGACGAGATCCGGTTCCCGTTCAATGCAGGCGTTGAGCCCCTCAAGTCCGTCTCCCGAATCCCCGATCAATTCGCAGGAGGGCATGCCCTCAACGAGGCGGCAGACAAGCTCCCTGAGGATTGTCTGATCTTCGATGACATATATTCTGTTCATATCTTTGGGAAGCTCGCGACGGTATGAGTAAGGAAAACTCCGTTCAGCGGGTCGACTCTTTTTTGAGGGTCTGATACAAGTCCTTGAGGGCGGCATAGTCTTCCTCACGGGAACCACTGACAATGACATGCTGGAAGGCGCCGGCCTGTTCCATCTCGGTGGCCGCAGTCCTGAGCCGGCGCTTGATTTCCCCGGCTGGCTCACCGCGTTTCTGGAGACGTTCGCGGATCTGCCCGAGCGACCTCGGCTTGATGAATACAGTATGGAGGCTTTCGGGCAGGGCCGGGTTGCGGGCGGCTTCCGTCTGGAAGGAGCGGGCCCCCTGGATATCTATGTTGAGGAGGAGGTCGCGTCCGGAGTCGAGCTGGCGCCTGAGGTGTTCTTTCTGGGAACCGTAGTAGCGGCCATGGACGCGGGCCCACTCGATGAAGGCGCCTTCGGCGATGCGCTTTTCGAAGGTATCCGTGTCGAGGAAATGGTAGTCGACGCCCTCTTCCTCGCCCGGGCGCGGGGCCCGGGTGGTGGTGGTGACGACGCGGCGGATGCGCTCCGGGTAATCGGCGAGGAGGCGGTCACAGAGGGTGGTCTTCCCGGACCCGGCAGGGCCGCTGATGATGAGGATGATGGGGCAGGGTGGGGGCGTCGGGGGCATGAAGGGGGAAGGGCTGTCAGGGCTCGAGGTCCATGAGGATTTCGCGCGGGCTGGAGCCGTTTTCGGGGCCGACCATGCCTTGTTCCTCGAGGATCTCCATAATCCGGGCGGCGCGGTTGTAGCCAATTTTAAGCCGTCTCTGAAGCATGGAGGTGGAGGCGCGTTTGCTGTTGCGAATGACGTCGATGGCGGCCGGGACAAGGTCATCGTCCCAGTCTCCTTCAGGGGTCCCCTCGGCCTCTTCACCGGCTTCGATATTGCGCTGGAACTGTTCATCGAAAACAGGACCGCCGTTGACTTCGTGGATGTGGTTGACGATGCCGGAGATCTCATCATCGCCGATGAAGGCGCCCTGGGCACGCACGAGGTCGGCGGATCCCGGCGGGAGGAAGAGCATGTCGCCCTTCCCGATGAGATGATCGGCCCCCATGGTATCGAGGATGGTCCGGGAGTCGACGCGGGAAGCGACCTTGAAAGAAATCCGGCTCGGGAGGTTGGCCTTGATGACCCCGGTTATGACGTTCACGGAAGGACGCTGGGTGGCGAGGATGAGGTGGATCCCGGCGGCCCGTGCAAGCTGGGCAAGACGGGCGATACCGGTTTCAATATCGGCGGGGGCAACCATCATGAGGTCCGCCAGCTCATCGACGATACAGACGATGTAAGGCAGTTTTTCCGGGGGGAGTTCGTCCGTTTCGGGGTCGCGGGGGACCTCGACGGCGGCTGCGGCGGCGCGTTCCTCGGGGGTCAGCTCGGCGTCCATGGCGACGGCGCGTTCCTCCGCTTCCCGGGCTTCGCGCCGGGACCGGGCCATGCGGGCGTTATAGCCGGCGATATTGCGCACCCCGAGACGGGCAAAAAGCTGGTACCGCCGTTCCATCTCATTGAGGAGGTACTTGAGGGCATTGGGCACCTTCTTGGGATCGGTGACCACGGGAACAAGCATGTGGGGGAGGGAATTATAGACCTGCATCTCGACGATCTTGGGATCGACCATGACAAAGCGGAGGTCCTCGGGACTGGAGTGGTAGAGGAGGGATGTGATGACAGCGTTGATACAGACTGTCTTCCCGGACCCCGTTGAACCGGCGATGAGGAGGTGGGGCATCTTGGTGAGGTCGGCGATGAGGGGGCGGCCGGAGACCTCCTTCCCGAGGGCAATGGGAATTTCGGCCTTGGTATCGGCCCAGTCCCGGGACTCGAGGATGTCGCGGATGAAGACGGCCTGCGGGTTCTTGTTGGGAACCTCCACGCCGACACAACCCTTTCCGGGGACGGGCGCGAGAATGCGTACCGAAAGGGCTTTCAGGTTGAGGGTTATATTCTTGTCGAGATTCTGGATCCGTTCGACGCGCACCCCGGGAGCCGGATAGACGTCGTAGCGGGTAATCACAGGGCCGGTATGAACGTCCCCGGGCGTAACACGGACCCCGAATTCCTCAAGGGTTTTTACAAGCATGTCGGCAGTCTTCTGGTGAACGGAGGCGTCGTCGACATTGGTGGGCACGGTGGCCTCGGGGAGGAGGCGCATCGGGGGAAACTTGTAGTTGCCTTTTTTTTCGGGGAGTTTGGCGCGGGCTTTCTGGACCTCCTCGCCGGCAATGATGCGGAGGTTGCCTTTCTGGCCGGCGCTGGCCTGGCCGGGCTGGCCGGGTTCGGGGGCTCCCGCCTTGACGGAGGGCAGTTTGAGTCCCTTGGATTTCCCGGGAGAGGGCTCCGCGGGAGAGGGCTCCGCGGGAGAGGGCGGCGTTTTGCCTTCCTCCGCGGGACTGGCCGTTCCGGGGGCGGATTCTTCCTCGAAAATGGGTTCAAAGGGCCGGACGGTTTCCTCCTTGTCGATGCTCAAGCGACGTTTGCCGGGAGCCGGGGATTTCCTCCCGGTTTCGGGTTCCGGGGCCTTTTCGGCTGCCGCTTCGGGCTCGGGACGGGATTTGCGTTTGCGGGCCCGTTCAGCCCGTTCCTTTTTTTTCTCGAGTTTGCGGGCCCGTTTCTGTTCGCGGCGCTCGCGGCGCTGCCTGGCCCGTTCCTCCCGACCGGCGACCCATGCGGTGATTTTCTCCTGAAAGAGGGTGTGGATATCCCGTCCCACATTATCAAAGAGGAGAAAGGCGAGGGAAAAGACACTGAAAACCCCGAAGACGACGAGGGAACCGACCATTCCAAGGAACTCCCGCAGGAAGCCGGCATAGATCCAGAAACCGACAAAGCCGCCCCATCCATAGGGATGGAAATTATCGGAAACGGTGTCGAGGGGGACCGTACCGGGACCGGGGTCGGCCATCGACTCGATCTGGTACATGGCTCCAAAGACTGCCAGACTGAGATAGACCAGGAGGAGGGGGACGAGCTTCCCGAGGTTCACTTTCCTCGAGAAGGGGCGGAAGAACATGTAGGCGAGCCAGAAAGCGAGGACCGGAATGGCGTAGGCGGCAAGGCCGAGAAGGTAGAAGGCGCCATAGGCCACCTTGACGCCGAAAATGCCCACGAGATTATTGTCCTGCACATCGGAATGGAAGGCGGGATTCTGGGTCGGGCGGTAGTCCCCGACGGCGAGGGCGACAAGGACCCCGAGGATCAGGAAAACAAGTCCGATAAAGGGTCTTGGATCCGAAGGACGGGGGCCGAAAACAGGGGTTTTACGGGCCGGTTTTTTCTTCTTTTCAGCCATTGTATGAAGATCAGGTCAATAGGGTGCTGGAGCTTGGATGACAAGGCGGGATTGTACATTGACCCTCAAGGCCTTCCGGATTTCCATTCTATAATGAAGCCATATCTTCAATTTACACCGATTTATCAGGAACGAGTCTGGGGGGGGCGGAGCCTGGAGACCGTCCTCGGGCGGCGACTCCCCGAGGAAAAAACAATCGGGGAAAGCTGGGAACTGGTGGACCGCCCGGAGGCAAATTCCGTCCTTGGAGAGGATCGGCGTACGTTGCGGGACCTGATCAGGGAGGCTCCCGAGGCCATAATGGGACCGGGCTGGAAGGCTGAACGGCCGTTTCCGATTCTCGTGAAATGGCTGGACTGCAAGGAACGCCTGAGCCTGCAGGTGCATCCCCCGGCTGAGGTTGCGGAGGAACTTGGGGGAGAGCCGAAGACGGAGAACTGGTACATTGCCGAATGCGAGCCGGGGTCAGCGCTCCTTGCGGGGCTGAAGCCGGGGGTGAAGCCGGCGGCCTTCCGGGAGGCCCTCGAGAAGGAAGCCCTTGAACCGCTGGTGTGCCGCCTCCCCGCCTCGCGTGGGGATTCGCTCTTTGTCCGGAGTGGACGCCTGCATGCGATAGACGCGGGAAACCTCATTCTTGAGATCCAGCAGAATTCCGACACCACCTACCGGGTTTACGACTGGGGCCGGGTCGGGCTGGATGGCAAACCGAGGCAGCTGCACATTGAGGAATCGATGAAATCGATTGATTTCGATGATACCGAGCCGGAATTGCTGCATCCCTCAGGCCCGGAAGCGGTCCTTGCGGAGAGTACGGAATTCCGTCTCCGCCGCCTCGAGCTGGAAGCGGGTGCCGAACTGGCCTTTGCCGGGGGGGAGGAGGTTCGAATCCTGAGCCTGGTGGAAGGTGGTCTCGACGAGGCGGGCGGCGGCTCCATTGAGCGCGGCGACACGGTCCTTCTTCCGCATGCGGAGGCCTCCTCCTGGAGGGCCCGGGAACGGGCAGTGCTTTTGCTGACGGACCGTTTCACGGCTCCCTGACAAGGACAAGGCTGTCACGGTGGACGAGTTCAAAGCGGGACCGGCCGGGGAGGATACGGCGGATCTCCTTTGAATCCTTGCCGAGGATGCGGCTGACGGTATCGGCATCGTACCCGACAATGCCGCGGGCAATGATGGTGTCGCCGGGACCACGAAGATTGACCACGGCCCCCTCGCGGTAGCTGCCGCTGGAGGCGGTCACGCCCTTGGCGAGAAGGCTGCGGTGCCGGCTGACGACGGCCTCGACAGCGCCGGGATCGAGCTGGAGGTCGCCGAGGGGTTTTTCAAAGAAGGCGATCCAGCGCTTGCGGGCGGCGAGGGAGATGGATTTGGGCACGAAAAAGGTGCCGGTGGCGGTACCTGCATGGATTTCGCGGAGGATGGCGCCGTCGGCGGCATTGCCGATAAAGGTTCCGCAGCCGGACTGGGTGGCGAGGGCGGCAGCTTCGAGCTTGGTGATCATGCCGCCGGTGGAGCGGGCATTGAGCGCTCCTCCCGCCATGGCCCGGATACGCTCGTCTATTTCGTGGACCACCGGGATCAGGGAACCCTTGCCCTGGTCCTCCATGAGGCCGGGAATGGTGGAGAGGAGGATCAGGAGATCGGCTTTGACAAGGCTGGCGACGAGCGCACTGAGAACATCGTTGTCGCCGAAGCGGATTTCATCGGCGCTGACGGTGTCGTTTTCGTTGACGATGGGAATGGTCCCGTAGGCGAGCAGCTTTTCGAGGGTGTTGCGGATGGCCAGGTGGCGGCGGCGGCCGCGGACATCCTCGCGGGTGAGGAGGATCTGGGCGGCGGTGACGTCATGCGTTTCAAGGGCGCCCTGCCAGGCTTCCATGAGCCGGGACTGGCCCACGGCGGCGCAGGCCTGGAGGCTGGCCAGGTCGAGGGGTCGAGTGCCGAGGCCGAGGCGCCCGATTCCCATGCCGACCGCACCGGAGGAGATGAGAAGGATCTCGAAACCTTCGCGGCGGATATCGGCGATCTGGGCGGAGAGGCTGGCGATTCGCTCATGGAGAAGGGCGCCTCCCTCACCGGTGAGGGAGTTGGTGCCGATTTTGATGACAATCCGGCGGGCGTTCTCCTTGAGAAACCGCATGGGAAACACCTAGACCTCGAGGAGTTCCTTTTCCTTGGCGGCGAGGGCTTCATTGATTTTTTCCACATGGGCGTCGGTTTCCTCCTGTATTTCCTTTTCGTGGCGCTTGATATCATCCTCGGAAACGTGCCCCTCGGTCTTGAGCTTTTTCAGCTGGTCCATGGCGTGATGGCGGGCCTGGCGGATGCTTATCCGTCCGTCCTCGGCGTGGACGGAGGCGATCTTGACCAGTTCCCGGCGCCGGTCCCCGGAGAGCTCGGGGATGGGGACAAGGATTGTCTGCCCGCGGCTGATGGGATTGAGGCCGAGGTTGGCGGTACGGACGGCCTTGTCGATGGCTCCGGCGGTGCCCTTGTCCCAGGGCTGGATCTGAAGGGTGTGGTTGTCGGGGGTGGTGATGGCGGCCAGCTCGCGCAGGGCCATGTTGGTCCCGTAGGATTCCACATGGACCGGGAGGTGTTCGATCATGGCCGGGGTGGCCTTGCCGGTATGGATGGTGGAGAACTCGTGCAGGGTGTGGGTGACGGCCTTGTCCATGAGTTCCTGTGCCTCGAGTAGAATGGTTTCATAATCCATGATGTATCCTCCTGAATGGGTTTTAATTAAGGGTGCAAAGAGGGGTCAGTTAAAAGGGCCCGGGAAGGTCTTTTCAAGCTTGGTGAAGGGGAGTCAGCTGACGAGGGTGCCGGTATTTTCCCCGAGGACGGCGCGGCGGATGCTGTTTCCCCCGCTCATGTTGAAAACGAGGATGGGCATACCGTTGTCCTGGCAGAGGGCGAAAGCGGTGGCGTCCATGACCTTGAGGCGAAGCTTGAGGGCATCCATGAAGGAGATCCGGTCAAATTTGACGGCATCGGGATTCTGCATGGGATCCTTGTCGTAGATGCCGTCGACCTTGGTTGCCTTGAGGATGACCTCGGCCCCGATCTCGCTGGCCCTGAGGGCGGCGGTGGTGTCGGTGGAAAAGTAGGGGTTTCCGGTTCCCCCGACAAAAATGACAACCCGTTTCTTTTCCAGATGGCGGGTTGCCCGGCGAAGGATGTAGGGTTCGGCGACCTTGTTCATCTCGATGGCGCTGAGGACGCGAACGGGGACGTCCATTTTCTCGAGGCAATCCATCAGGGCCATGCCGTTGATGGTCGTCGCGAGCATCCCCATGTAGTCGCCGGTGGTCCGGGCGACGCCGCGTTTTTCGGCCCCACTGAGGCCGCGGAAGATATTCCCTCCCCCGACGACAAGGCCAATTTCAACGCCGAGGTCGTAGACGGATTTGACCTCTTCGCAGACCTTGTGGAGGACGGCCCCGTCGATGGCCTCCCCCGTTTCCCGGCAGCGGAGGACTTCCCCGCTCAACTTGAGAACAATCCGCCTGTAGCGGGGTTGGATGCCTTCGGCCTTTGTTTCCATCAAGGCGAACACTTTCAAGGGGAAGAGGGAAAGGTCAATCCCGCTCATGGCAAAGATCACGGCCCGGATGTCGCCTGAAGGAGCTTGACGACCGGTGGAGGCCGACCTTTATTTCAAAGCCGATATCTGGAGGCCCATGGTGTAATCGGCAACACAGCTGGTTTTGGTCCAGCCATTCAAGGTTCGAGTCCTTGTGGGCCTGCCAATTCGGGGATTTACGGGGAAATTGAAGAGGGCGATTGCCATCGGGGACCTTTTTCCTTTTGTGAGGGATCATGGACGGGCGGGTCTACGACATGATACTCTGGGACTGGAACGGAACCCTGCTGGACGACGGGGCTTTCGGGATCGGGATCATCAACGCGATGCTGCGTCGGCGGGGGCTGCGGGAACGCACCCGCGAAGACCATGGACGGTTGTTTGATTTCCCCGTCAGGAGCTACTATGAACGACTGGGATTCGATTTTGTAGCGGAACCCTTTGAAACCGTTTCGCATGAATTTGTGGATGCCTACATTGCGGGGGCCTGCGATTGTCCGCTCCGGGAGGAGGCGGCTGAAACGCTCACCTGCCTGCGGGAGCACGGGTACCGGCAGAGTGTGCTGAGCGCGAGCCGACAGGATTACCTGGACCGGTTCATCGCCCATTTCGCCCTCGGGAGCTATTTCGAGGAGCTGCTCGGGATTGACTCGGTCCATGCCCCGGGCAAGGCGGACCGCGGACGCCACTGGATCGCGCAATCCGGGCTGGAGCCAGGCCGAGTCCTCCTGATCGGGGATACCTGCCACGATGCGGAAGTGGCCGAGGCGATGGGAACGGATTGCTGGCTTCTCGACGGAGGCCATCATCCGGTGGACCGGCTGGAAGGGACGGGCTGTCGCTGCCTTCCGGACCTTGCAGCAGTGAGGAGCGTTCTTGTCACGGACCGCAAGATAGCCGCCGTATGATCCTGGCGGCGCAACTCAACGGGGAAATGGGGAACGTCGTGGTGAGCACGCTGGCCCTTTCGGTGGCGGCGGGAGGGATCCTGATGGTCGTTGCCAAGCGCCTCCGGATTCCCGGGATCGTGCTTCTTCTCTTCGGCGGGCTAATCCTCGGCCCGGAGGGATTCGGGCTCGTTCAGCCGGAGACGCTGGGATCCGTGCTGAATGTCCTTGTCGCCGTGGCGGTGGGCCTGATTCTTTTTGAAGGGGGACTGACCCTCGATGTGGAGGGCTACCGTTCGGCACCGAAAGTCATCCGCAACCTCCTGACGATCGGGGTCGTCGTGACCTGGTTCGGGACCGGTTTCTTTGTCTGGCTGCTGTTTCCGGTTGAGCCGGCATTCGCGGCCATTGCGGGGAGTCTGGTCATCGTCACGGGACCGACCGTCATCCAGCCCATCTTGAAACGGGTCCGGCTGCGGTGGAACCTGCACAACATCCTTCACTGGGAAGGGGTCTTGAACGACCCGATAGGTGTTTTCCTGGCAATCCTGACCTATGAATGGGTTGTGGGGGCGGGGGAGCAGGCCCTCCTGTACCTGTTGATCCGCATCCTCGGGGGCCTCATGATCGGCTACTGCGGCGGAATCCTGATCGCCTGGGTCCTGAAAAAGCGCTTTGTGGCCGAGGAGATGGTGAACGTGTTCACGGTCGGAAGCGCGATGCTGATCTTCGGGGTGGCGGAGGCCATCATCGCTGAGGGAGGGCTGCTGGCAGTGACGATTGCCGGAATCGTCTGCGGGTCAAGAAGGCCGCCGGCCCTGAAGGGCATTGTCGAATTCAAGTCAGTCATCACCGATCTTCTGATCGGCTTTGTCTTCATCCTCCTGATTGCCCGCCTGCAGTTTGAACAGTTCCTTGAATTCGGCCTGAAGGGCTTTCTCCTCGTGGCGGCGGTGGTGTTCATCGTGAGGCCCCTGACCATCCTTGCGAGCACGCGGGGGGCCGGTATCAAATTCAAGGAAATCCTTTTCCTTTCCTGGGTGGCCCCCCGGGGCGTGGTGGCGGCCTCCATGGCTTCCCTTTTTGCCCTCTCCCTCGCCGAGCAGGGCCGCTTTGAAGATCCGGCCTTTCTCGAGTCCTTTGTCTATTCGGTGATATTTGTGACCGTGCTTTTCCAGGGATTCACGGCCGCTCCTTTCGCGCGGATACTGGGGCTGCTGGAAAAGCGACCGAAGGGATGGCTGATTGTCGGGGCTCATCCGGTGGCGCGGGAAATTGCCCGTTTCCTGAGGGATATACGCGAGGTCCCGGTGGCGCTGGTGGACGGTAACCGGGTGGCTGTAAAGGAAGCTGTTGACGAAGGCCTGAGCGCCTTTTACGCGGATGCCCGTGAAACCTCCTCGATCGAGGAACGCCGGGAAATGCGGGGCATTGGAAAGCTGTTGGCCTTCACGGACAACGAGGACCTGAACGAGCTCCTGTGCAAGAAATGGGAGCCGGTTTTCGGGAAGGACCATGTTTACCGCTGGGCGGCGAGGCCTTCCAAGGAACAGGATCCGACTCGAACAGGGATAGTGCTCTGGAGCTGGATGCCGAAGCCCTCAATGATCAGTTCCGAACTGGTTCTCGGGGAGGCCGCGACCCTGAGGCGAAAAGGCCCCCGGATGAAGGATCCGGGTAACCTGGCCGCCCTCCTGACGGCGCATTCCGGGGAAGTCCTGCTGGATCCCGGGCCGGACAGCGAGCTCTCCGACCCGGAACCGGAGGTCAAGACGCTCTATCTCCTGCGGGAGGCGGACTACCTGCTCAACGCGCTAAACGGGAACTGGATCCTCAGGCTGCATACGGAGGATCCGGAGGAAGTCTACCGGCGCCTGACCCATCGCATGGCGGAGGATGACCCCTCCCTTTCCGGGGACCTGCTCCTGCGCCGCATCCTTGACCGGGAGCGCGCGGGTCCCACGACCCTGGGGCACGGGGTGGCCCTTCCACACGCCAAGGTCGAGGGCCTGACGCGGACCACCTGCGGGATAGCCATTGTTCCTGAGGGCGTCAGAACGGACCCTTCCAGCAGTGAGCCCACGCGCCTCTTTTTCCTGCTTGCGAGTCCCCCGGAAATGCCCGAGATGCACCTGGCTGTCCTTGGGGAAATCGCGCGTCTCTGCGCCGACGCGGAAGTGCGGGAGCAGCTCATGGCGGTCGAGAAGGCGGATGAAATCCTTCCCATAATCCGCCGTTACCGGCGACTCCACACCCCGTTTGCCCAGGCCCGTTCCTGAATCCGGCGCTACGGGGCGGCGGGCTTGCCGATGCCATGGGCCTCAAAGCCAATCGCGCGCAGGACCTCGAGATCGACGAGGTTTCGTCCGTCAAAGAAAAAGGCCGGTTTTTCCATCGCGGCAAAAATGCGGGCGTAATCCGTCTGGTCCTCGCGCAGGCTGTCCCATTCCGTGAGAAGGGCGATGGCGTGGGCTCCTCTGGCGGCCTCGCAGGGTTCCTGATGGAGGGTGACCCCCGGGGAGGAGGCGTCCAGCCCGAGATCCCTGAGGATCTGTTCATGGCTGACCTGCGGATCAAATATGGCCAGCTCGGCCCCTTCCTCCAGGAGATCGCGACAGACGTGGATGGCCGCGGATTCGCGCGTGTCATTGGTATCCTTTTTGAAGGCAAAGCCGAAAATGGCTATTTTCTTGCCGGAAACCGTATTAAAGAGGGTGCTGACGATGCGCCGGCTGAAACGCTTTTTCTGGTAATCGTTCATGTGGACGACCGATTCCCAGTAATCCGCGACTTCCGAAAGGCCGAAATGCGAGCAGAGGTAGACCAGATTGAGGATGTCCTTCTGAAAGCAGGAGCCCCCGAACCCGACGCTCGCCTTGAGGAACTTGGGCCCGATGCGGGAATCCCGCCCAATGGCGTAGCCCACTTCATCGACGTCCGCCCCGGTGGCCTCGCAGAGAGCCGATATCGCGTTGATGGAACTGATCCGCTGGGCGAGAAAGGCATTGGCGGTCAATTTGGAGAGCTCGGAACTCCAGAGATTGGTCGTGATGATGTTTTCCCGTGAAACCCAGCGGGCATAAATGTCGACAAGGGTCTGCACCGCGGTCGCGCCCTCCCCGTTGGTCTCGCCCCCGATGAGAACACGGTCCGGGTTCTCGAGGTCCTTCATGGCCGTGCCTTCGGCGAGAAATTCGGGATTGGAAAGGACCTGGAATCGGCGGTGGGAACCGGAGGCGTCAAGGATGCGCTTGATGGATTCGGCGGTCCGGACCGGAAGGGTCGACTTCTCGACGATAATCTTGTCACTCTTCGCGACCTTCGCGATCTGGCGGGCGCATTTTTCAACGTATTTCAGGTCCGCGGCCTTCCCGGCCCCGATCCCGTACCCTTTGGTCGGGGTGTTGACCGAGATGAAAATGATGTCCGAGCTCTCAATGGCTGCGTCCACCTCCGTCGAGAAAAAGAGGTTCCGGCCACGCGCCTCCCGCACCACCTCGAGAAGCCCCGGCTCGTAGACAGGCAACTCATCCGTCTGCCAGGCCCCGATCCGTTCGCTGTTGATGTCCACCACCACGACCTCGATGTCCGCGCATTTCTGCGCGATTTTGGCCATTGTCGGTCCTCCCACATACCCGGCACCTATACAGCATATCTTCATGTTCCCGGAAAAAACCTGTATCGGCGCCGCTTGCGAGGTTATTTTTCAGGGAGGCATCACGGAGGCTTGACCCGGCTGGTATTATAAATTTGATTCATAATTATGAAAAACAAGGGAAGAGTCGTTTCGCGTGTGAGCTGGATGACGGGATTGGGGGCTCTGGCGGGGATGGCAAGTGCGGGCCCGCTTCTGGCGGGTCCATCGGCGATCGGGATCCGGTTTGAGAAGACCCTGGATTTTGCGGCGCAGCAATCGGCGGAGCTGGCGGACGACGTCCTCTCGGGGAACCGGGAACGCTTTGTGAACTACACGACGGCCCCGGGGGACTGGCGGACGCAGAATGACCGGACGTGGACGAGTGGATTCGTGCCCGGACTCTTCTGGTACCTGTACGACCTGGGCGGTGATCCCCTCTGGCGGGAGGACGCGGTGCACTGGACGGAAGGGGTGCGCTCGCGTGCCACAGCGACGGATAACGACACCAGCTTCCAGATTTTCAGCAGTTTCGGACTGGGCTACAGGATGACGGGAGAAAGCAACGAGGATTACAAGGACGTGATCCTGACCGCGGCAGAGACGGTATCGACCCAGCGCTACAATGAAACCATCGGATGTTATCGTTCCTGGGGGCAGGGGGGAGACGGCGTATCCAACCCGACATCCTTACCATTTGAAGTCATCATCGACCAGATGATGAACCTGGAGCTGCAACTCTGGGCCGGTTACAATGGAGGACCGGAGAGGTATATTGATGAAGCCATCCGCCATGCCGACAAGACCTGGGAAAACAATGTGCGTGCGGACGGCGGGACCTATCATGTGGTCGCCTACAACCTTGACGGAAGTGTGGCCTACAAGCGGACCCATCAGGGCTGGAGGGAAGAGTCGACCTGGTCGCGCGGGCAGGCCTGGGCGGTTTACGGATACACCATGGTCCATCGTTACACGGGACTGGAGCGGATGCTGGAACGGGCGAGGATCTGCTATGACTATTTCATGACCGAGACCTTGAAGGATTCCCCGGATTACATCGCCTATTCCGACTTTGACGCGCCTCTGGATTCGCAGAATCCGCGGGACACATCGGCTTCCGCGATTGTTGCGGCCGCGGCTATAGAGCTGTACGGAATCACCGGGGAGGCACGCTTTCTGGAGGATGCCGAAGCGATCCTGGACAGCCTTTCCAGCCCCCGCTACCTGGCCCGTGGAAGCCGGTATGAGTCGATCCTCCTCAAAGCCTCGGAGAAGTGGGGCCGGCCCGAGGTGGGGGCGATTTTCGCGGATTTCTATTTCCTGGAGGCGCTCAAGCGGTACCGGGAGCTTGAGCTTCCGGAGGCGGAGGTGACGGGGAACTGGGCCGGGTACGACGTTCTTGACGGGGCCTTTGTGGACACCGGTTCGTGGATGGGCTGGACGGGCTACCGGGAGGCGCCGTTCCTTTACAATTACACCATCGAGGGCTGGCTCTATGAGGCGCCCGGGACGACAGGGACGACAGGGGGCTGGTTTTTCAGTTACCGGCCCTGAGAGCGCGCTCCTCGCCGATTGGCAGGGGCCAAACCGCCGTTTAATACATATATAAAGAAGAAACATGAAGACAAACCCGCGTATAGGAATTGTGATGGAGACCTGGGAAAGGGAGAGCTTTCTTCCCGGGGATCTGCAGGAGGAACTGGGAGAACTGAGCACCGATATCAGGGAGGTCGACCCATCGACATTGAAGGAGGAAGGAGCCTGGGAAAAGTGGCTTGAAGCGAACCGGCCGGAGATCCTTATCTCCTCCTGGATGACCCCGCGCCTGCCGGAGGACCTGCGGGAGCGGGTCCCGGAGCTTGGTTATGTCTGTCACCTGACGGGTTCGGTCAAGGGACTGGTCCCGGACAGCCTGATTGAAGAAGGCCTGCAGGTGACGAACTGGGGGAACTCGATTTCGCGGACGGTGGCGGAATGCGGCCTGATGCTGGCGATCGGGACCTTGCGTCGGGCCTCGCGCTGGACGGTGGAGATGCATTTCCACAACGGCTGGAAGGAGCGCAAGACGGAACAATTCGGATCGCTCTTCGAGCGCCGGGTGGGACTGCACGGATTCGGGGCGATTTCCCGTGAACTGTGTAAGCTGCTGGCCCCCTTCAAGGTGTCGATCGCGACCTATTCCCCGAGCGTGCCGGACGCCCTCCTGGAGGAATACGGGGTAAAGCGGGCCCCGGACCTTGAGACCCTTTTTTCGGAAAACGACGTCATTTTCGAGCTGGCGGCCCTGACGCCGAAGAACGTCGGCATTGTGACAGAGGAGCTTCTGCGGTCGATTCCACGCGGGGGGGTCTTTGTGAACATCGGTCGGGGAGCGGTGGTTGACGAGGCGGCCCTGGCGCGGGTGGCCCGGGACGGGCATATCCAGATAGGACTGGACGTGTACGCGACAGAGCCGCTGCCGGAGGATTCGCCCCTGCGGGGAATGACCCAGGTGCTGATGCTGCCGCACCTCGGGGGGCCGACGGTGGACCGGCGCCGCGATGCGACGCGGCTGGGGATTGATAACATCCGGCGGTACCTTGCCGGAGAGGAATTGGAAAGCCGGATCACGGCGGACGTCTACAAACGGAGTACCTGAGGACCCTAATGATGGAGGGAAGACCAACACCCTATGAAAGCTGGCAGGCGGCGGCGGAAGCCCTGCTTGATCCGCTGATCCCCCTGATGGTGCCGGGCGCGACGGAAACAGCCCTGGATCCGTGGGCGAGCGACCACGACGCGAACGCGGACCGTCTGGAAGCTTTTGCCCGGCCCTGCTTTCTTGCCGCCCTCTGGCTTCAGTCGAAGCCTCCGGAAGGGGGGCTGGAGAAACGTCAGAAGGTAGCTGCCTGGTTCCGGCAGGCCCTCGTGCGCGGGAGCAATCCGCAGGACCCGGGCTACTGGGGCCCCAACACGAACTACCATCAGAACGGGGTGGAGATCGGGCTCCTGGTCTGCGGCCTTCTGCTGGCGCGGGATCATTTGTGGGAACCGTTGACGGAGGAGGAAAAGACGCGTATCGGGCGCTGGGTGGCTTCCAACCGGGCCACGGGTCACCACTGGAACAACCACATGTTTTTCGGGGTCCTGGCGCTGGAATTCCTTGCCGAGATCGGCATGGAGCGGCCTGCGGACGAACGGGCGATCGAGCACTGGTTCACGGAGATGGAGGGGATGTACCGGGGCGGTGGCTGGTTCATGGACGGGATGAACCAGAGTTACGACCACTATAACGCCTATGCTTTCCACTTTTACGGCCTGCTCTGGAGCCATCTTTTCGGGGCAAAAAACCCGCAACGCCGCGAGCGCTGGTGCGGATGGGCCTCGACCTTCCTGGAGGAATACCAGTATGCCTTCGCGGCCAGCGGCGAGCATCCGGCTTTCGGGCGTTCGATCACCTATCGTTTCAATGCCAGTGCCCCGTTTTCGCTGGCCTGCCTCCTGGGAGTGAGCCCGCTGACGGCCGGACGGGCCCGCCGGCTCTGCACGCGCAACCTGAGGTTTTTCCTCGATCGGCCGATCACCCAATCGCAGGGAGCCCTTTCCCTCGGGTGGCACGATCCCTTTCCGCAACTGGCGGAAGGGTACAGCTGCGCGGGGTCGCCTTACTGGGCCGCAAAGGCCTTTGTCACCCTGCTCCTGCCGCCGGAGCATCCCTTCTGGACGGAGGCCGAGGAGAGCCTCCCGGTGGAGGAGGGCGACTTTGTGCGACCCCAGCCGGCGGCGGGGCTTGTTTTCCGGGGAATCGGCGGTGAAGTCGAATGGCTCAATGCCGGGAGCGAAATCACCCCGGTGAACATGCCCAAGTTCGGCCCCTGGAAATGGGGCAAGCTGGCCTACCGGACGGGAATCGGGTTCCAGGTCGGGCGCCAGGACGGCTACTATGGAAAAGTGAACGGCTATTATTCCCGCGACGGCGGGCTGACCCTTGAGGGCGGTGGCGACGACCGGATCCACGGGCGCCATTACACCCTTCCCCTGGAAATGGACGAGCGTCACCTCTGGTGCACCTACGCCCTCGGCGACAAACTCGACCAGCTGGTCTGTGTCGTTGAAACGGGAATCTGGTGGCGTGCGGGCTGGCTCTTCCAATTCCACTGGACGGAGGCCTACCAGCCGGTGCGCCTGACCCTGGGCGGCTATTCCCTTTCCTCCGGAAGCGCGGAAATCCTTGTGCGCAGCGAACCGGCCCCGTCCGTCCTGCGGGTGGATGCCGGGGAGCAGTGTAGCGTCCTGCAGGCCTTGCAGGGCTTCGAGATCGTCGACTGGGACCTGCGCCTTGACGAGCAGAGCCCGCGGGCCCACGTCTGCGCACCTTTTCATGCCGCCCCGCTGGCCTCAACAGCACGGGCCGCCGGGAAGCGGGGCCTCGCCGCCCTCACTTACGCAGGACCGGACGGGGAGGCGGCCCAGACGTGGGACGTCCTCGAAAGCAGTCCCCGGGGCTGGCGTCTCCGCCATCCGCTGCTCGGGGACTGGGAAATTGCGGGAAACGGGCTTTGCTGAGGCCGCTTCCGCACCTTACCACCAGCCAAGTTCGCGGGCCCGCTTGAGGGCGGTGTCGAGAGGCTGAAGGTATGGGTGCCACTTGCGTTCCCATTCAATACTGACAACCCCCGCAAAACCGGAGGCTTCCAGCAGGTCGATGGTTTCCTGGAGGGGAAATTCCCCTTCGCCGAGCTGGACATAGGTGAAGGGGTGCCGGTCCGAGGGCTTGCTGATGCTGTCCTTGACATGGATATGAGGCACCGGTCCGCGGAGGGCCTTCCAGGTGGCAGCGGGGTCCTCCCCCCCTTTTTTCCAGGTATGATGGCTGTCCCAGAGAACGGCGGCCGGCTCATCAAGGGCTTCCTGAAGCTGGGCGAGAGCGGCGGAGGCAGTCAGGCAGTCGTGCGTCTCGATCATGACATCCGCCTTCCATCCATGGCGTTCACGTTCCCCCCTCCACCAGGAGAGGGTGTCGAGGGCGGCTTCGAGGTCCTCTTTTGCCAGTTCGGGAGCAAAGGTGCCTCCATCGAATATCCGCAGCCAGGGGGTGCCGAGGGCCTCCGCCCAGGGCAGGAATTCGAGGAGCTCCCCGCGGTCGGCGTTGCTGTTCCCGACCAGCTTGAGGGAGGCGTCGAGGGAAACAACCTGCATGCCTTCCCGCTTGAGAAAGTCCTTCAAGCTCCCGGGATCCCCGTGGCGCTCGGCAAAGAGGGCCGGGAGGTCAACACGGTCCTCAAGGGTCCGCAGCTCCAGCTGATTCAGGCCATGGGCGCGGGCCAGCTCTATCGCCTCGGTGAGGGTCGCCTCCGGGCAGCCCAGGGTTGAGAAGGTCCAGGAAAAGGGTGTTTTACGTGCAGTTGTCATGTTCATAATTATTAATCAAAACGCTTGCCTTCTGGCAATGGTATAATAAAAATGCTTCAAAAAGGACGACGCAATGGGAGATTTGAGAGGAAAACGGGCTCTCGTGACGGCCGGGGGACAGGGAATCGGCCTTGCGATCACCAAGGCCCTGCTACGGTCCGGGTGCTCGGTGGTCCTGCATTACCTGAGCAGCAAGGTGGACCTTGAGGAATTGCGGCGGGAGACGGGGGCCGGCGGAGAGGTTGTGCTTGGGCAAAACCAGGCGGATCTGCGGGACCCGGGGGAGGCGGACAGCCTTGTGGGATCGGCGGTGGAGATCCTCGGGGGACTCGACATCCTGGTGAACAATGCCGGTTCGCTGGTGGAGCGGCGCAAGCTGGAGGAAGTGGACCGCGGGATTTATGACCGTATACTCGACGTCAACCTGGCCACGATGGTCTGGGTAACGGAGGCCGCGAGGCCGGCGTTGCGGGCGTCGGGGGCGGCCAGCGTGGTCAACCTGTCCTCGCTCGCGGGGCGGAAGGGGGGGCATCCGGGCTCGCTGCTCTACGCGACCGCGAAAGGAGCGGTGCTGACCTGGACACGGGCCCTGGCCACCGA
>JAWLGH010000012.1:0-57056 GCA_041685165.1 Oceanipulchritudo sp.
AAAAAACTGCTTGAACTCGCTGTAGAGCTGGGCAGCAAGGGTCTTGTTGTGGGAAAGGACGATCGTGGGACGGTCCAGATCGCGAATGAGATTGGCCATCGTGAAGGTCTTTCCCGAGCCGGTGACCCCGAGAAGGGTCTGGTACTTGTTTCCGGACCGGATGGAATCGGCGAGGTCGCGGATCGCCTTCGGCTGGTCCCCGGTGGGTGAGAACGTGGAATGGAGGGTGAAGGGCATGCGGCAACGGGAGCGGTTTCACATCAGCGGACCCCGTGATTCCGAGGCCTCAAGGTCATTGAGGGATTGGTGGTAGATGGACGTATCCAGCTCGTCCTCACTTTTGGCGACAATGCAGCTGACGGCGCTGTCGCCGGTGACATTGACGGCGGTCCGGACCATGTCGAGCAGCCGGTCAATGCCGATGATGAGGCCGATACCCTCCACGGGAAGACCGACCTGGGTGAGGACCATGCTGAGAAGGATGAGGCCGACGCCCGGGACGCCGGCCGTTCCGACAGAGGCAAGCGTGGCGGTCAGGATGACCATGAGGTAATCCGTTATCCCGAGGCCCATGGAATAGGCCTGGGCGATAAAGACGGTGGCGACGCCCTGCATGATGGCGGTGCCGTCCATGTTGATGGTGGCCCCGAGCGGGACGGTGAAGGAGGCAACGCTGTTTTTGACCCCGAGGCGGGTTTCAACCGTCTTCAGGGTGACGGGGATGGTTGCGTTGGAACTGGCGGTGGAAAAGGCAAAGATCTGCACTTCCCGAAGTTTGGCGAGGAAGGGCCGCGGATTGAGACCGGAGAATCCTTTCAGGATGAGCGGATAGGTGACGAGGGCGTGCAGGAGGAGGACGCCCAATACAAGGATGAAGTACTTCAGAAGAGGACCAAAGGCCTCAAAGCCCTGGTTGGCGAAGGTCCTGGCGATGAGGGCGAAAACGCCGTAAGGGGCAAGTTTCATGACGATCCAGACGAAGGTCATGACGACCGCGTTGAGGTCGTTGAAAAAGGCGAGAACGCGCTGGCCGGCCTTACCCGAGAGGGTCAGGGCAAGGCCGAGGAGGATGGCAAAGACAATGATCTGGAGCATGTTCCCCTCCGACATGGCATCAATGACGTTGCTCGGGAAGATGTTGATCATGACCTCGACGAGGGACGGGGCCTCGGCGGCATCAAAGCTGGCCTCCGTGTCGAGACCGAATCCCCGTCCGGGGCCGATAAGGACCGCGGCCATGAGGGCGAGGCTGATCGCCACGGCGGTTGTCAGGAGGTAGAGGCCGACCGTCCGGACGCCGATGCGGCCAAGTTTGCGGACATCGTCAAGGGCCGCGGTCCCGCAGACGAGGGAGACAAAAACGAGGGGCACGACGAGGACGCTGAGGAGGGCGAGGAAGGCCTGCCCGAGAAGATTGAAGAGGCCCTCGACCCCGTATTCGCGGACGAGGGTGGCGGGGAGGCCTTCCATCCGGTTCATGACGAGACTGGAGAGGAGGCCCACGACTACCCCGAGGCCCATGCCTGCAAGAATCCTGAACGTCAATTGGTGTTTGCCTTGTGTCGCCGAATGCATGCGGGAAGGGTGTTCAATGATCAGGCGGAGTTAAAGGACGAAAGCGGACAAATGAAACTTTTGCCGGAAGCCGTCACATCGAGCCTTGAATTTTGGCATTGCTCCGAGAAAGTGCTGACCTACCTTCAGCAAAAAATCAGGAAACGTTATGATTATCAGACCGAAAGTCCGTGGATTTGTTTGTATCACGGCCCATCCGGAAGGGTGTGCCCGGCATGTTGAGGAACAGATCGCCTATGTTAAAGGCAAGGGCCCGGTGAAGGACGGGCCCCGCAATGTTCTTGTTATCGGGGCTTCGACCGGTTATGGGCTGGCCTCGCGGGTCGTTTCGGCCTTCGGGTCGGGAGCAGCGACTCTCGGAATATTTTTTGAGCGACCCTCCGCCAAAGGGAAGCCGGCTTCCGCCGGCTGGTACAATTCGGCAGCCTTTGAGAAGGCGGCGCACCGCGAGGGCCTGTATGCGGCCTCCCTTAATGGGGACGCCTTTTCGGACGAGGTGAAGGCCGAGGCCATCGACCTCATCCGGAAGAACATGGGTCCGATCGATCTTGTCGTCTACAGCCTCGCCTCTCCCCGGAGGACGGATCCTGTGGATGGAACGACTTACCGGAGCATCCTGAAGCCGATCGGGGAGTCCTTCACGGCCAACAACCTTGATACGGACCGGAAAACAATCGCCCCGGTCACGATCGAACCGGCTACGGAGGAGGAGATCCACGCCACGGTAAAGGTCATGGGGGGGGAAGACTGGGAACGCTGGATGGAGCAACTGGAGGCAGCGGGCCTCCTTGCGGAGGGCTGCCACTCGGTGGCCTACGACTATGTTGGCCCGGAGGTGACGTGGCCTGTTTACCATAACGGGACCATCGGCCAGGCCAAGGAACACCTGCGGGAGACCGCGAAGCGCATTGACGCCCTTCTCAAGATCAAGCGGGGAGGGGCCTTTATCTCGGTCAACAAGGCTGTTGTCACCCAGGCCAGCAGCGCCATCCCGGTGGTGCCGCTCTATATTTCGATCCTTTTCAAGGTGATGAAAGAGGCCGGGCTCCATGAGGACTGCATTCAGCAGATTGACCGCCTTTTCCGGACACAGCTCTACAATGGGGGTGCCCTCTCCTTTGACGAGGACGGCCGGGTGCGCATGGACGACTGGGAGATGCGTCCGGAGATCCAGGAAAAGGTGAAAGCGCTCTGGCCGAAGGTAACGACGGAAACAATCGACAGCGAAACGGATTTTGCCGGTTACCAGGAGAATTTTCTCAAGCTCTTTGGATTTGCTCTTCCGGGGGTGGATTACGAGGCGGAGACGGATCCGGAACAGGCGATCCCCAGCCTCCGGAGCTGAAGGTGTGTCCCTGTTTAACGTTGCCGGACCAGCCGTCTGAGGCGGATATTTTCGCCAACAAGGATCATGATGAGGATGAGGAGGAGGATGAGGGCGGTCATCCGTTGAAAGGAGACATTGAAGAAGCCCGCCCCGGCGCTGGGAGCCGTCGTTGGAACCTTCCCGCCGGGGGATGCCATCTCTTCGACAGCCTCTTCGAACGTCAGCGTGTCCGTGCTGATACGCTGGACAAACCAGTCATGCAGGTCCTTGTAGTAGCGGCTGAGACCGGAGTTGCCGGAGGCGTCATGGAGACGGGCGTACTGATCCGCGTAGTCACGCAGGAGGGTGAGGGCGTTGAGTTCCTTGACGGCCTCGAACCCGGGCTGAAGGACAGCGAGAGCCCTGTCCGTGTCACGGGTTTTGAGGTGTTCAGTGGAGAGCCGGAGGCGGGTCAGGGCGGCTGCCCAGGAGCTTTCGACGGATAGCTGGAGGTCGAGGGCTTTGCGGTAGAGAGCGATGGCTTTGTCGGAATTGTCCTCGGCGGCGCGCAATTCACCGAGATTGAAGTAGGTATAGGCAAGGTTTCCGGCATCTCCACCCTCCTTCTCCATTTCAAGGGATTGGAGGAGGCTGGTTTCGGCGCGCTGGAATTCACCGAGGGGAATGAGGGATTCACCAAGGTTGCTGAGAAGGGAAGCCCGCAGACGCCGGTTTTCACGGTTACCGAGCCATTCCAGACCCTTTTCATAGAAGGCCACGGCTTCGCTGTAGCGTTCGAGGGAATAGGCGATGTTTCCGAGATTGTTGGCGATACTGGCGATGCTGGTCCATTCCCCGAGGCCCTGTTTCACCTTCAGGGCCTCCTCCAGCTTGGCGCTGGCTTCAAAGAGGTTTCCCTGTTTCCATTCGAGGACCCCCTGGGCATTGAGAAAATCGCCCTCAAGGGCGGAAAGGTCATGAAGACGGGCATGCGTCAGGCCAATTTCCATATAGGCCCGGGCCTCTTCGTACTCCTCGAGAAAATAATTGGCGATGCTGATCTGGAAAAGGGCCTCTGTGATGACCGTGTCGAACCCTTCCCCTTCCGCCTGCCTGAGAGCGGTCTGAGCGATGGAAAGGGCTCCCTCGGGGTTATCGGCATTACGCATTGATTCGGCTTTATCGAGGGTGCTCAGGAGCTGTTCCCTCACGGATGAGGAAATGGATTCGGCACCCGGGAGATGATGACCTGATGAGAGAGCGAGGAGGCAACCCGCCAGCTGGAAAGTAAGTTTAAAAGCTCCCGAAGACATCTCGATTAAATGCGTACCGGGCCCCGCGGATCCTTTCAACCTGAATTCCCCGAAGAAGGACGGAATTGGAGATAGATGTACCAGAGGGTACCGAGAACGATTGCGGAATCGGCAATGTTGAAGGTTGGCCAGCGGTACCACGGGAGATGAAAGTCGAGAAAATCGACGACGTGGCCGCGGAAGAGCCTGTCGAGGGTATTCCCGATAATGCCGCCGGCAATGAGGCCAAAGCAGATCTGATTGACGGCCTCCTGAAACCCGAGTTCATTGCGGAAAATTCCGATGAGGGCGAGGACGACGAAGGCAAGGATGATCAGGAGCCAGGAAAATCCTTCCATTATTCCCCATGCGGCCCCGTAATTAACCGCATAGACGAGATTGAAAAAACCGGGAAGGATTTCCAGACCTCCAAAAGGCGGATAGAGGCCGAGGGAGAAACCGGAAAACTCCACAATGATCCACTTGGTGACCTGGTCGCTGGCAAGAATCGCGAAGAGAACCAGCCAGAAGCGTGGTGGTCGCGGCAGCCGGCGGGTGAGCGCAGGCCCGAAGCCTCCCTCAGTTGTCACCGTCATCGTCCCCGAAACTGATCTTCTCGCCGGAGGAATCGTTCAGGAAGGCACCTGTACGGCTGACCCGTTTGCGGGCATGCAATTCGTGTTCTTTCTGTCCCTCGACCGAGAAGCGGGTGAAGGGGACGGCCTCGAGGCGTTCCGCATTGATGGGATTCCCGGTGACTTCGCAGACGCCGTAGGTTCCCTTGTGGATCCGGTCGATGGCCGCCTCGATTTCATTGAGGGCATCCTGTTCGCTGGAAAGGAGACTGAGGGCGAAATCCCGGTCAAAGTTGTCCGTTCCGGCATCAACTGAGATGGAAATGTCGCCGGCGTCCTCTTTCTGGGAACGCTTGAGGGTATCACTGGAATGCAGGTCGAGTTCTTCCCTGACCTGATTGCGCAGTTCGATGAGGAGCTTGTAGTACTTCTGGAATTTGCGGGGCACATTGTTCTTGGAAGCCGGGCTCGCGTCGCTTCCACCGCTCAACCCGAGGATATCCTCAAGGGAGGCTGCCTGGTGCTTGCTTTTGGCAACCGGTTCGTCGGCCTGATCCGCAAGGACGGCTTTTTTCTGTGCCGTCGTTTCCCCGGGATGCCCGCGAGCCATTTCCTCTTTTTCCTCCCTGAGCCGCTTCTGGAGTACTTCCCGGACATCCTCGATTGTAAAGAGGATATGCGGGGTCCGTCTGCTGGAGGCCTTGAAGATGGCTGGCGTGTGCGAGGGACGGCGCACGAAGTCGCTGGCCTTTGGTTTTGCGGAGCCTTTTCGGGAACTTGCGGAAGCCTTCTTGGCCGTGGCCTTCTTGGCCGTGGCCTTCTTGGCGGAAGCCTTCTTGGTCGTGGCACGCTTTCCAGCAGGGGTGCTCTTTTTCGGTGAAGCGGACTTTTTCGAGGCGGGGGGCTTCTTGCGCGCAGCGGTCGATTTGCCCGCTGCCTTGGAAGCGGATTTTTTGGAGGCGGACTTGCGTGCAGCAGTTTTTTTCTTGGAGGGCTTTTTCTCTGGCATGATGGGAATGGCGTTAGGCTTGGCTCAGAAAAGGGGCGAGGGCATCGGCGCAGCGCGGGCAGACGGATCCCAGGGAAGTCTCCTGGAAGGTCTGGACGGTTCTCCAGCAGCGGGGACAGCGGTCGCCCTCTGCGGGACCGACCTCAAAAGTGGCGGGGTCAGCATTTTCATCGCATACGAGGTTCACGCTGGAAACAATGAAAAGCTCCGCAAGCTGACCGGCATGTTTTTCCAGGATAGTCCCCAGACTGGAACCATCCTGGAACCCGATGGTCAGGGCCGCCTCGACGGATTTGCCTATTTCGCCCCGGGTCCGAAGGGCTTCAAGTTGTTCGTTGACGGGGTCCCTGAGGGCGATGAGTTGAGCGACTTCGGCGGCGGTCTCCCTCATGCGCCAGCTCTCCGGAACCTCGGGCCAGTCCTGCAGGTGGATGGAATTTCCAGCGGTCGATCCCGGGGACGGGGCCTCGCGGAACGATTCCTCACAGGTGAAGACCAGGATGGGGGCCCAGAGACGGGTCAGGGTCTGCAGGTGGTGATGGATCACGGTCTGAGCTGAGCGCCGCTCGAGGGAGTCCCTGCGGAACGTGTAAAGCCGGTCCTTGAGGAAATCGTGGTAGCGGGCTGAGAGGGTGACTGTGTAGAAGCGGTTCAGGAGATGATAGACGCGGTGGAATTCAAATCCCTCGTAGGCTTCTGTGACCTCATCGACAAGCTCTCCGAGTTCGTGCAGGGCCCATTTGTCCAGGGGAGTCAGGTCAACGGGGGCAAGGCCATCCTCCGCGATATCGAAGTCAAAGAGGTTGCCTATCTGGAAGCGGATTGTGTTCCGGATTGTCCGGTAGGTGTCGGCGGTGATTTTCATGATCTCCGGCGACATGGCGACATCATTGCGGTAATCGGTACTGGCGACCCAGAGCCGGAGGACGTCGGAACCAAAATCCTTGATGAGGTCGAGGGGGGAAATCACATTTCCCTGGGACTTCGACATGGCCTTGCCCTCTCCATCGAGGACGAAGCCATGCGTGAGGACACTCCGGAAAGGGGCCCGGTCGCGTGCGCCGACCGAGGTCAATAGGGCGTGCTGGAACCAGCCGCGATGCTGGTCACTGCCCTCGAGATAGAGGTCGGCGGGGGCATGCAGGCGCGGATCCTCTTCAAGGACGGCGACATGTGAGGACCCGGAATCAAACCAGACGTCGAGGATGTCGTATTCCTTTTCATAGTCCTCCTCGGACATTCCCGGAGGTAGAAAGTGGGAGAGGGGTTCGTTATACCAGGCATCCGTGCCCTTTTCCGAGACGACCCCGATAAACCTCCGGATGACCTCCGCATTGAGGATTGAGGAACCGGTTTTCAGTTCCCGGATGGAGGGAATCGGAACGCCCCAGTGTCGCTGCCGGCTGATGCACCATTCGGGCCGTCGTTCAACCATGCCGAGGATCCGCTCACGTCCCCATTCAGGAATCCATTTAACCTCTTTCCGGATAAGCTCGAGGGCCCGTTCCCGGACGCCCCCCTCAGCCAGATGCATAAACCACTGCTCGGTGGCGCGGAAAATAATGGGATGCTTGCTCCGCCAGCTGTAGGGATAGTCGTGCTCGACGGTTCGAGAGGCCAGCAGGCTTCCCTTCCGGCGGAGAAGGTCGACAATCCGGGGATTGGCCTCGAAGACAAAGAGACCCTCCATTTCGGGGAATTCGGCCGTGTAGCATCCCTTGTCATCAACCGGGCAAAAGACCGGGAGGCCGTATTTTTTTCCAATGATAAAGTCATCACTGCCGTGGCCGGGGGCGGTATGCACGCACCCGGTGCCCTGTTCCAGGGTGACGTGTTCCCCGAGCATGACGAGGCTCTCTCCGTCTTCGAAGATGGGATGGGCCGCACGGGCGTTTTCAAAATCAGTCGCCTTGAAGCGGGCGACCTCCTTTGCCTGCTGGAGGCCGCACTGTTCCTTGAAGGATCCGAGCAATTCGGCGGCAACAACGAAATGCTGTCCATCCGGACCCTCCACGGCGACGTAGTCAAATTCCGGATGGAGGCAGACCCCGAGATTGGCGGGCATCGTCCAGGGGGTGGTCGTCCAGATAACGAGGGAGACCTTCCCGAGGTGCGCGACCGGGGCAACTGAAGCCGGGTCGAGCAGGGGCATGGCGACATAGATGGAGGGCGACTTGTGTGGATGATACTCGATTTCGGCCTCTGCGAGGGCGGTGCGGAACACCGGGTCCCAATGAACGGCCTTGTGTCCCTTGTGGATCAGCCCCTTTTCAACGAGGGCCAGGAGCACCTTGAGGATCCCGGCCTCGTAGGTCGTGCTGACCGTGGCGTAGGGGTCCTCCCAGTCTCCCAGAATACCCAGACGCTTGAATTGGGGACGCTGCTTCCCGATCCAGGACTGGGCATAGTCATGGCATAACCGGCGCAGCTCGCCGGGATCCATCTCATGGATGCGGTCGCCGATTTTCCGGAGAATCTGTTGTTCGATGGGCAGGCCGTGACAATCCCAACCAGGGACGTAGGGAGCGCGGAATCCCCGCATGGATTTGTAGCGAATGACAAAATCCTTGAGGATCTTGTTGAGGGCATGACCCATGTGGATATCGCCGTTGGCATAGGGCGGTCCGTCGTGAAGGATGTAGGCCGGGGCATTGGCCCGGTGATCAATAATTTTCCGGTAGAGGTTTTCCCGGTCCCAGCTGGCAAAAGTGTCGGGTTCACGCTTGGCCAGATTGCCCCGCATCGGGAATCCGGTTCTGGGTAGATTCAAGGTATCTTTCAGTTCAGTAGCCATGGCGCTGGGTGGTTGCCCCGTTCTGCTCTTTCCGAGGCTTGTGAAAGCCGCGAAAATGGGCAATGCGGCCCCAGAGTCAAGCTAACAGGGGGAGCTCTTTTGGGAGATCAAAAGAGCCTCAGGGCGCGCGAGCTTTCAATGATCATCCAAGCCATTCCGAGGACTGCGAGGAGGGCAATCAGGAGGAGGATCTTCTTGCGCCGGCGCTGGGATCGCAGGTAGGGATCATTGTCGGTCTGCCAGAATTTTGTCTCCGAAAGATGGGCGAAAAACCCGGGCTTGAAAATTCCCTGGTAAGGGCGGTGATCGAGGCGATAGTGGGAGCGGCCCATTCGTTTCTCGGCCCGCCAGATGAAGAACCGACGCAACATGCTGATCACCCTATCAGCAAAGAGGCTGCGGAATCAACAGCAACTTCCCCCTTCGGTCAAGCGGGGGTTGCGTCAGGTAAGGGCGGCGATAAAATAGCCGGCTGCGAGGGCGCTGCCGATGACCCCGGCGACATTCGGTCCCATGGCATGCATGAGAAGGAAGTTGCGGGGGTCGGCCCGGGCTCCCTCGACCTGGCTGACGCGAGCGGCCATGGGGACGGCACTGACTCCGGCGGAACCGATGAGGGGATTGATCTTGTTGTGGCTGAAGAGATTCATCAGCTTGGCCATGAGGACCCCGCTCCCGGTGGCGATGACGAAGGCGACAATCCCGAGGCCAAGGATGCCCAGGGTCCGGGGATCGAGGAACCTCTCCCATCCCATCTTGAGGCCGACCGTGAGGCCGAGGAAAATGGTGACGACATTGATGATCTCGTTCTGGGCGGCATTGACGAGACGCTCGGTGGCGCCGTTTTCGCGGAGGAAATTGCCGATAAAGAGCATCGAGATGAGGGGTGCTGCAGCCGGTATGACAAGGAGGCAGAAAGCCATCACCACAATCGCGAAAATCATTTTCTCGGTCTTGGAAACCGTGCGGAGCGAACGCATCCGGATCTTCCTTTCCGATTCGGAAGTGAGGAAGCGCATCACGGGCGGCTGGATCACGGGGACAAGGGCCATGTAGGAGTAGGCGGCTACAGCGATGGCCCCGAGGAGTTCGGGGGCGAGCTTGTTGGCGACAAAGATGGAAGTCGGGCCGTCAGCACCGCCGATGATGGCGATGGCAGCGGCTTGCTCGAGGTCGAACATGCCGCTTCCGGCGGCGGCAAAGAAGGTGGCGAAGATGCCAAACTGGGCCGCGGCACCGAGCAACAGGGTGCGGGGATTGGCAATGAGGGGCCCGAAGTCGGTCAGGGCCCCGACCCCGAGAAAGATCAGGGGTGGAAAAATTTCGAGGGAGACCCCCTGCTGGATGTACCAGAAGAGTCCGGCCGCGATGGATTCACCGGTAACGGGATCGATGGCCGGGGGGCGGAGGATGACGTCGTGTATCGGGAGGTTGGCGAGAAGCGCACCCAGGCTGATGGGAACAAGCAGGAGGGGCTCAAACTTTTTCACCACCGCAAGGTAGATGAGAACGCCGACGATGACCCACATCACGACCATCTGCCAATGGAGCTGCGCGAAACCGGTGGTCTGGAGAACGTCGAGAAGGGAATCCATGGGGTGTTCCTGTTTGGGGATTATTCGATACTGAGGAGCGGCTGGCCTTCCTCGACGGCGTCTCCGGCCGAAACGTGGATTTTCTTCACGGTTCCGCTAGCTGGGGAAGAGACGATGGTGTTCATTTTCATGGCCTCCAGGGTGATGATCGTCTGTCCAGCTTCCACGGAGTCGCCTGGAGAGACATCGATGGAGACGACCTTGCCGGCCAGCGGGCTCGGAATGTCCCCCTCGGGACTGGTGGCGGGGGCCTTCTTTTCCGAGGGGGCGGCGACGGTGCCGGCTCCCGCCGAGCGTGTGGACCGGCGTTGGCCGGAACCGCTGGAAGGGCTTGGAGAAGCGGGTTCCTCGCCGATGATTTCAGCGACAACGTCGTAGGATTTGCCGTTGAGGGTGATGCGGAATTGTTTTTTCATGGTGGAAATGGTGAGGTGGAGACTTGTCCGGGGTGGGTCAGCGGATTTTGTGGGAGGCAAAATGCTCCCGCCGGCCTTCCCGGTGCCAGTCCTTGGTCGTGGAACGGATGGAAACGATGCGGGACCGGCGTCCCATGAGGCTGACGACCGTGGCGGCAATGGCGGCCACTTCCTCTTCAGAGGGACCTTCCCCGTTGCCCGGGGCGCTCCCGGGGGAGCTCTCCGGAGCCGGGGTGGCGACCGCGGGGGCGGCATAGCTCTTGAAGACCTGCCCGATGAGAAGGGTGATAGCCCAAAGCAGTAGAAGGGCGAAGAGCACGAGGAAAAACCCCATTACATGCTCAAGGGAATTGATGAACGGGTGCGTGGCGGCGGCAAGATACATGATTCCGTTTGTAAGCGGCTCCTGCGGAAAAATCAAAGCGGAATGTTGCCGTGTTTCTTGGGCGGGCGGGTTTCGCGTTTGGAGAGCAGGCTGCGCAAGCCCAGGGAGACGCATCCGCGGGTCTGCGAGGGTTCAATGACATCGGTAATGAAGGCTCTGGCGGCCGCCTGGTAGGGAGATGCGAACTCGTCGCGATAATTCTCGATCAGTTCGCGGCGCTTGGCCTCGGGATCCTCGGAAGCCTTGATTTCCTTCCCGAAGACAATGTTCACGGCACCCTCCGCGCCCATGACCGCGATCTCGCCCGTGGGCCAGGCAAAGACGAGGTCGGCTCCGAGGTCGGCGCTACACATGGCGAGGTAGGCTCCTCCATAAGCCTTGCGCATGATGACGGTGATTTTGGGAACGGTTGCGGAGGCGTAGGCAAAGAGCATCTTGGCACCGTGGCGGATAATGCCGCCACGTTCCTGGGCAAGCCCGGGAAAAAAGCCCGGAACATCGACGAGGGTCACCAGGGGGATTGAATAAATGTTACAGACGCGGACAAAGCGGGCCCCCTTGTCGGAGGCGTCAATGTCGAGACATCCGGCCTTGACCTTTGGCTGGTTGGCGACAATCCCGACGACGGCTCCGTCGATGCGGGCAAATCCGGTGACCAGATTCTGGGCGAAATCGGGCATGATTTCAAAGAAGGAGTCGGCATCGGCGAGGATATCGATGACGTCCCTGACATCGAACGGGGCCTTGGCGTCGGCGGGAACAATCTGATTAAAGCGGGGGATGGCGTCCAGGCTCATGCTTTCCCGGAGGCTGTGGGGGGCATCGTCGAGGTTGTTGGCGGGAAGATAGGAGAGAAGGGTCTGGGCGAGCTCCAGGGCGTGCGCGTCATCCTCCGCGATAAGATGGATATTTCCGCTGACGCTGGCGTGGGCATCGGCGGTGGCAAACTGGGCCAGTTCGGCCTTTTCCCCGGTGGCGGACTGAATCACCTGGGGACCACAGATGAACATGTTGGCGTTTTTCCGGGTCATGATGAGGAAGTCCGTCAGGGCCGGAGAGTAGGCCGCTCCGCCTGCGCAGGGTCCGGCAATGATGGCAATCTGGGGAACCAGTCCCGAGCATTGTACATTGCGGTAGAAGATCTGGCCGTAACCGGAAAGGGAATCAACACCCTCCTGGATACGGGCTCCCCCGGAATCATTGATCCCGATTACCGGAATGCCGGCCTTGATGGCGTAATCAATGAGATCGCAGACCTTTTGCGCGTGGACGCGTCCCAGCGCTCCCCCGCCCACCGTGAAATCGTGGGCGTAAGCAGCTGCGGGGCGACCTTCAATGTATCCCGTGCCGGTGACCACGCCATCCCCCGGCAATTCCTTTTTTTCCATTCCGAAACGCGTGCAGGAATGCCGTGCATGCATGCCGAACTCCTGGAAGGTGTCGGGATCGAACAGTTTAAGGAGGCGTTCGCGGGCGTTGAGAAGCCCCTTTTCACGGCGTGCCTCCTGCTTTTCGCGGCCGCCTCCGAGGAGGGCCTTCTGGCGACGTTTTTCGAGGTCTTTCAAGAGACTGGGATCGATGGGCATATGTCGTTTCCGGTTGGGATGGATACTTCAGCGCTTTTCGGCGCAGAATTCTGTAAGGACTCCGTGGGTTGATTTCGGATGGAGAAAAGCGACCAGTTTGTTCGCCGCCCCCTCGAAAGGCTCTTCATGGATGAGGCGGGCGCCGGCCTCGGAAGCCTGCTTCAGCTGGCCCTCAATGTCTCCGGTGCGAAAGGCGATATGGTGGATCCCCTCACCGTTCTTTTCGAGGAATTTGGCAATCGGGCTCTCCGGATCGGTTGCTTCGAGCAACTCAAGGTGGACCTCTCCGACGTGAAAAAAGGCTGTTCTTACCCGCTGCGACGCCACTTCCTCGATCGCTTCACACGTCAGGCCAAGCGTCTTTTCGTAGTAGCGGACTCCCTCCTCGAGGGATTTTACAGCAATTCCGATGTGATCGATTTGTTCTATCATGCGTCTTTCCTTTTTCGTACTTTCCGGTCTTAATGCATAGGGGATTCCAACTTGGCTGGACAAGGCTAAAATTAAAAAATCTTAATGAAAAATCTTGTAGTATTAGAAAAATTAATCAAACAGACAGCCTTCCACAGACGACAGTTGACGCACATCACGGAGCTGAATTCTCTAATGGAAATCGGAACTGAACGCAACAGGTAAACATGGAAACAGAAAACAACAGACGCTTACTGGAGGAATTTGCGCCTCACAGCTACGAGGAGTGGAAGGAGGCTGCAGTCCAGCTTTTAAAAGGCCGTTCTTTCGAGAAGACCCTTTTCACCCCGACCTATGAAGGATTTTCCCTGGAACCGATCTACACGGGAGAGACAGTGGTCGATTTTCCGGGTCAGGCGGATCCACCGGGAATGGGCACCCGTGTACGGGGATCGCGGATTGAAGGATACCTTGGGGGTGGCTGGTTGATTTCGCAGGAACTATCGGCCCCGACGGCACGGGAGCTGAACGGGATTGCGCTGAAGGAACTGGAGAACGGCCAGAACGAACTCAACATCTGGCTTGACCTGCCGAGCCGGAGCGGGCGGTCCCCGCAGGCCGACGATCGTTCCCCGGGGGTATGCGGGCTCTCGCTCTCGACAGCCCGGGAAATGCGGGACCTGCTCGAGGGGATCCATCCGGAGATGATTTCGCTATACTTCCAGAGCGGCAGAAGCGCGCCCGCCCTGTATGCCCTTCTGCTGGCGGCGGTCGCGGAGGGTGGTTCCGATCCGGCGAAGCTCTCCGGTTGCCTGGGGATGGATCCGCTGGGATGGCTCGCGGAACGGGGGGAGTTCCCCGGAGAAAGGGCGCGAACCTACGACATAATGAGTGAGTTGATCCGCTTTTCAGAAGCGAAGACGCCGGGACTGCAGATCGTCGATGTGCAGGGCCATGCCTATCATAACAACGGGGCCAGTTCGGTCCAGGAAATGGCCGCCCTGCTGGCGACCGCGGTGACCTACGTACGGGAGATGACGAAGCGCGGCCTGAGTGCCGGTGAGGTCGTTTCCCGGATGCGGCTCTCGGCCTCGATCGGGGGGAACTTCTTCCTTGAGATTGCAAAGTTCCGCGCCCTGCGGCTGCTCTGGAACCGGGTCATGGAGGCCTTTGACGTTCCGCAGGAGGCGCGCCGGGTACACCTTCATGCGCGCACGGGGCAATGGAACAAGACCCTTTTTGACCCTTACGTGAACATGCTCCGGACAACGACCGAAGCCTTTTCGGCGGTTGCAGGCGGATGTGACAGCCTCCACGTGGCCCCCTTTGATGAGATTCTCCGGGAAAGCGACGCCTTCTCTCGGAGAATTGCCCGGAACACCCATGCCATTCTGGCGGAGGAATGCGGAATGACCCAGGTCATTGACCCGGGAGGCGGATCCTGGTCGGTGGAGAGCCTGACGGACAAAATGGCCGCTGAGGCCTGGAGGCGCTTTCAGGACATTGAGAGCCGCGGAGGGATGACGGAGGTGCTGAAAACGGGCTGGTTCGCGGAGGCGGTTGCTTCGGTAAGGGAGGAACGAAGGAAAAACATCCAGCGCCGCAAGGACGTCATCCTGGGAACAAACACCTATCCCCATCCGGGGGAATCGCTCCCTCCCTCCCGGAAAATCGACTACACGGCGATCGGCAAGGGGCTCGTGGAGGCCCTTGCGGCGGCCAGGCGCTCGCGCGATGCCGCGGCGGTGGAAGGGGCGTTGGCCTCGCTGCGGAAAGGATCGGGGAAGGATCGCATGGAAGCGATGGTGGCGGCTGCCTCCGCGGGAGCCACCCTTGAGGAAGTGATGGAGGCTCTGGACCCCGGGGAGAGTGACCTCTCCGCGGAACCGTTCGTCCTTCGACGCGGCGCGGAGGATTTCGAGGCCCTGCGTTTTGCCGCGCGTGCCCTTAAGGAGAGGGGAAGGCGGCCGCTGGTGCACCAGTTGAACATGGGGCCGTCGCGGCGCTACCGGAATCGTGCGGACTGGACGAGTTCCTTTTTCCATGCCGCCGGGATCGAGGTCCTGAACGAGGACGATTATCTGGAACGGTCCGACGCGGTGCGGGCGGCAATGGAGAGCGGGGCCCGCTACATGATCATCACCTCCGACGACGAGACCTACGCGGAAGAAGTTGTTCCCCTTGCCCGCGCCCTGAAGGAGGCGGACAAGGACCTGGCTGTCTTCGTGGCCGGAGCCCCGGGGGAGAACGAGGAAAGCTGGCGGGCCGCCGGCGTGGACGATTTTGTCCATCTGCGGGTGAACAACTATCTATTTAATCGCGGCCTTCTTGAATCCATGGGAGCGGAGATCCGCACACATACCTAATTTCAACTGTCACTGAAAAAATGACGACAACACCTGATTTCACCAAACTGGATTACCGCCCGCAGGCCTCGGGGGCCGGCTATACCGAATGGAAGGCGGCCCTTGAACGGGAGACCGGACAGCGCGCCGAGGACCATGTCTGGGACACGATGGAGAAAATCCCCGTCAAGCCCCTCTACAGCAGGGAGGACCTCGAGGGCATGGAGCACCTCGACTACCAGGCCGGGATCGCCCCGTTCCTGCGCGGACCCTATGCGACAATGTATGTCTTTCGCCCCTGGACGGTGCGGCAGTACGCCGGCTTCTCGACGGCCGAGGAATCGAACGCCTTTTACCGGCGCAACCTTGCCGCGGGCCAGAAGGGGCTTTCAGTGGCCTTTGACCTCGCGACCCACCGCGGATACGACAGCGACCACGAACGTGTGGTGGGCGACGTGGGCAAGGCCGGTGTCGCGATTGATTCGATACTGGATATGCAGCTTCTTTTTGACCGCATCCCGCTGAACAAGGTTTCCGTGTCCATGACGATGAACGGGGCCGTGCTGCCGGTGATGGCCTTTTACATCGTGGCGGCGATGGAACAGGGAGCCAAGCCGGAGGAACTGGCGGGAACGATCCAGAACGACATTCTGAAGGAGTACATGGTGCGTAACACCTACATTTATCCGCCCCTTCCGAGCATGAAGATCATTGCCGACATTTTCGAGTACACCTCGCAGAAGATGCCCCGGTTCAATTCGATCTCCATATCGGGGTACCACATGCAGGAGGCCGGAGCGACGGCGGACCTTGAGATGGCCTACACCCTTGCCGACGGGCAGGAATACATCCGGGCGGGCATTGAGGCGGGAATTGACATCGACGCCTTTGCCCCGCGTTTGAGCTTCTTCTGGGCCCAGGGGAAGAACCACTTCATGGAAGTCGCCAAGATGCGGGCGGCGCGGCTCCTCTGGGCGAAAATCGTGAAGAAATTCAATCCCCGAAATCCGAAGTCGCTTGCCTTGCGGACCCATTCGCAGACCAGCGGATGGAGCCTGACGGAGCAGGATCCCTACAACAACGTCACGCGTACCTGCATCGAGGCCATGGCGGCGGCGCTCGGGCACACCCAGAGCCTGCACACCAATGCCCTTGATGAGGCCATAGCCCTGCCGACGGATTTTTCAGCCCGGATTGCCCGGAACACACAGCTTTTCCTCCAGGAGGAGACCGGGATCTGCAAGATCATTGATCCCTGGGGTGGCAGTTATTACCTTGAGGCCCTGACGCATGCCTTGAAGGAGCGTGCGTGGGCTCATATCGAGGAAATCGAAGGCCTCGGCGGAATGGCCAAGGCGATTGAGACGGGCCTTCCGAAAATGCGCATCGAGGAGGCGGCGGCCCGGCGCCAGGCGCGCATCGACAGTGGCCGGGAGACCATTGTCGGGGTTAACAAATACCGTTTGGAAAAGGAAGATCCCCTTGAGATCCTCAATGTGGACAACACCGCGGTGAGGGAATCCCAGTTGCGCCGGCTCGAGAAATTGCGTGCGGAACGGGATGATGCTGCCTGCCGGCGGAGCCTGGAGCGGCTGACCAAGGCGGCCGCCGGGGAGAGCAAGGAAAACCTCCTGCAACTGGCCATCGAGGCGACCCAGGCACGAGCTTCCCTTGGGGAGATTTCCTCCGCCCTGGAGAAGGTATATGGTCGCCATCAGGCGGTAATTCGATCGATTAGTGGTGTGTACAGCAGCGAATACGGAAACAAGGACGAAGTTGAAAAAATCCGTGAACGTGCCGATGCCTTTGCCTCGAGGGAGGGACGCCGTCCGCGGATAATGGTCGCGAAAATGGGCCAGGACGGTCATGACCGGGGGGCCAAGGTGGTGGCGACCGCCTTCGCCGACCTCGGTTTTGATGTTGACGTGGGCCCCCTCTTCCAGACGCCCGAGGAAGCGGCGACGCAGGCGGTCGAGAACGATGTCCATGTCGTCGCGATGAGTTCCCTCGCGGCCGGGCACAAGACCCTGTTGCCGAAACTGGTGGAGGCCCTTGCGGGCCATGGCCGGGAGGATATCCTGGTCGTGGCCGGGGGTGTGATTCCGGCCCAGGACTATGATGACCTGTACGAGAAGGGTGCGGCGGCGATCTTCGGGCCGGGGACAATTGTCACGGAGTCGGCGCGCAAAGTACTGGGTCTGCTGGAAAGCCAGATGGAGGAGTGAGAGGACCGACTTGAGCCGCGGCATGGGTGAGAAAGAAAAACCGACGGATGCGAAGGAGGCAAAAACGTATCCCGAGTGGGCTCCCCCGGAGGGAGGAGCCGGGTTTTCCTCGCACGTGATGAAAGGGGTTGAAGGAGGCCATGAAGGGATTCCCGGAGAGTCCAGGCAGTCCGTTACCCGGAAAAAGCCGGCCCGGCGCCGGCAGCCGGGCGTGGAAGATCTTCAGGCGGGCATCCGGGCGGGGGACCGGACCATGCTTTCGCGGGCCATCACGCTGGTTGAGAGCAATGCCAGGGAGCATCAGGAAAAGGCCCAGCAGTTGCTTGACGCGCTGATGGAGGAAACCGGGGAGTCCCTGCGAATTGGCATCACGGGGCTGCCGGGCTCGGGGAAGTCGACCTTGATTGACACTTTCGGGGCAATGCTCTGCGAGGAGGGCCACCGGGTGGCGGTTCTCGCGGTGGATCCCTCGAGCTCGGTCACGAAGGGCAGTATCCTCGGCGACAAGACCCGCATGGAAAAACTGATGGCAAAAGAGGGGGCCTTTGTCCGTCCGTCCCCCACGGGGGGATGCCTTGGCGGGGTGGCGCGGAAGACCCGGGAAACGATTCTCCTCTGCGAGGCTTTCGGGTTCGACATTATCCTTCTGGAAACGGTGGGGGTCGGGCAGAGCGAGGTGACGGTGCGTTCGATGGTCGACTTTTTTCTTCTGGTGATGATCTCCGGAGCAGGAGACGAGCTCCAGGGAATCAAGAAGGGGGTCATCGAGCTGGCCGATTCCATTGTCGTCAACAAGGCCGACGGCGACAATGTGCAGCGGGCCCGGATGGCTAAGGCGGAATACAACCGGGTCCTGAGTTTTCTCCATCCCTGTACGGAAGGCTGGAAGACGAAGGCCTACCTGGTTTCGGCCCTGACCCGGGAGGGCATCCCGAAATTGTGGGAAACCATCCAGCGTTTCCGGGAAACGACGCGCGAAAGCGGCGTGTTCGAGAGGCGCCGTCATGAACAGAACCTGGATTGGATGCACGACCTGCTCAACGAGGCCCTCAGGCAGCAGTTTCTCGCGAACCGTGGGATTAACGAGAAACTGAAGGAGCTTTCCGGGGCGGTTGGCCGCGGGGAAATGCCCCCGGTGAAAGCGGTGGAGGCCTTGATGGAGGCCTGGAAGGGCGAGCATAAACCCCTTTAAGGGGGTGGGGAGGGAGGCTCATTTCCCGGTCCAGATGCGGAGAGACTGGAGGAAAAAACTCTCGAGGGCGGCGTCGTCCTTCATGTTGAGGGCGAGAAGCCCGGTGGAGGATTCGAGGGCGGCGATGGCGCGGGTGAGCTGCGTGGCGGGAAAGGGAACCTCATGGCTCAACTCGATAGCCGCGAGGCGCGTGCTTTCCTCGATATCGATCAGGAGGCGATCCCGGACCCCCTTCTGGAGGCCGGTCTTGAGGGCCTCGACCTCCTCGTCCGACATGGAAGGAGGGAGGCTGGCCTCCTGTTCCTTCCAGCTGTATTCGGCGGCTTCAGCGATGGTGCTGACAAAGCGTGTAATGAGGCCGTAGGCCTCGAGGAGGGTATGGTCGGGTCGGCGCCGTGCCCGTTGCGGATCGGCATGGAGAAGACGGATCCAGCCGCGGTAATCCTTCTGCCACTGTTCCCACAAGGCATTCTCCCGGCTGCGGAAAGAGGAGGGGATCTTGAACTGAAAACAACGGGAGCGGATGGTCTCGATGACATCGTAGGCACGGGTGCTGAGAAGGAGGATGAGTGTCTGCGGTGGTGGTTCTTCAAGCGTCTTGAGGAAGGCGTTCGCAGCGGCGGCGTTCATGCGGTCGGCTTCATGGACAATGGCAACCTTCCAGCCGCCGCGGTTTGCGGTCTGGTTGAGGTCGCGGACAAGGCCGCGCATGGTATTCGGCTCCTCGTGGCCGCGTTTCCCGACAATGATGGAGCGGGCCTTCCTGGCGGGCCGGAGGGTGAAAAGGTCGGGATGGGAGGCGGGATCGCCGGCGGGCCCGAGGAGGCTCGCAGCGAGGGCCCCGGCGACATCGCGCAGGAGGACCAGATCGTCGCCGTTGAGGAGGATGGCGTGGGCAAGGCGACCTTCGCGAAGGTTGGCCTCAAGGGTTTTTACCGGCCTCAGGGAGCGGATGGCCGGAGGAAGCGCGTCGAGGCCCGGCATCCTTAAATGACACGTTTTCGAAGTTGTTTCCAGATCAGGTCCTCCAGCTCCTGGGGCGGGAGTTCCCCGTCGACGACGATGAAGCGCTCGGGCATCGCCTTGGCGAGCATGAGGTAGCCGTTGCGGACCTTCTGGTAGAATTCGATGTTCTCCTTTTCCATCCGGTCGGGCATATCGTTGGCCCGGTGGCGGACACGCTGGAGACCGACCTCGGCATCGAGATCGATGACCAGGGTGACATCCGGGGTGAGGTCGCCGACGGCAAAGGTATTGATGAGATGAACCGGTTCGGACTGGATATTGCGGGCGACGCCCTGATAAACCGTGGTTGAGTCCATGAAGCGGTCACAGAGCACAATTTTCCCGGCTTCGACTGCGGGTAGAATGACTTCCCGCACGAGCTGGGCGCGGCTGGCGGCGAAAAGGAGCAGTTCGGTCTCGGGCATCATGTTCTGGCCCTGGTCGGCGTGCATAAGGGTGTGGCGGATTTCTTCCCCGATGGGGGTGCCGCCGGGTTCGCGAGTGACAACGACGTCGTAGCCGGCATCTTCAAAGCGGTCCGCAATGCGGCTTATCTGGGTGGACTTCCCGCTGCCTTCGGAACCCTCAAAGGATATCAGGAAACCGCGCGTGTCGTCGTTTTCAGTCATACCCGTTATTAATCAGATAAGGTGCCGGAGGTCCAGTTTTCTATAAAGCGTGCGGTTTCGCGAAGGGAAGGGCTGCGGGCAGTGCGGACGTACTGACCGCTGGTGGCGACGGCCACGGCAAGGCAGGATTCGGGTGAGAGGCCGAGGACCTCGGCGGCCGAATAGCCGGCATTGAAATGATCCCCGGCACCGGTGGAGATTTTAGGGTTGCGGCAGAAAGGCCCTTCCACGTACCAGGCCCCGTCACGGGTGGCGCAGGCGGCCCCGTCACGCGGATGAATGACAACGCAGGAGAGATTGAGGGCGTTGCGGATGCGGGTCGCGCCGGATTTGAGGTCGGCGGGATCCTCCCCAAGGGTGCCCAGGTCGAGAACTTCGTTGACCTGCCGGGCCTCGGAAAAATTGAGTCCGAGGGTGACCGACCCGTGTGAGCGGTAACGGGAAATGACCGAGAGGACTTCCTTCAGGTCGCCCCGGGAACGCTTGGCGGGATCGGTGAGATCGAAATAAAAGAAGCGCCCGGATTCCCTGGGGCCGAGATTCGGGAGAATGCGGGTAAGGAGATCCTCGAGGAAGGCGGTCATGTTGGGAACCATGGTCCAGTTGACCATGGCGATGAGGTCGGCCCGGCTGACCATGTCGAGAAGGGCGCCCTCACCCACGACTTCAATGACCTTGTCGAGGGTGATTTCATCGAGCCCCTTCATGGACCCGAGCATGATTTTTCCATCATTGAACTCGAGGGCATGGGTGATACCAGGAGGGCAGATGGAGACGGCGGAGGTTTTTTCGGTGAATTCCGCGAAGACCGGTTCCACCGGTTGTCCGAGGGCCCCGATGTATTTGACCTTGAGGCCTTCCGAGAGCAGGGCATTGGCCATGATGGGGCCATTGCCGCCGAGCTTTTCGTATTCCTCATAAAGCTCGATGTTGGCCGATTTTCCGGCTGCGGCGAGGATGCGGTTCCCGAACTCCTCGATCGTGGGGATGGGGTCAAAATCGGCTCCCTGGCCGTAACGGTTGCCAACCGGTTTGATGATCTTGTCGACAAAACCGTCGAGGCCGACGAGGGCTGTTTTTCCAGAGGCTCCGGTCATTTTCCCGGAAAGCTCATTGAGGACATTCTTGGCATTCATGGCAGGTCGCAAATTCAGAGAGGATTAAGCTGTAGAACGTTCCGTGCCGCCTCTTCCTTGTCGAGAAAAATGCAGCCGGACCGACTTTTCAATTGCGGGTGAGCGGCCGCCCTCGAATGATCCGGAGAGCTCATGTTGAACGCCGAATTTCTGATTCCACTGGTTGATCCGGGAGGACCGGCCATGATTGAGGCCTTCAGTCAGGCCAACCTTGCCGGCAAGGCGATCGTCCTCCTCCTGGTTGTTTTCAGCCTCCTTGCCTGGACTGTCATGGTGGGCAAATACCTTGAGCTGTCCAAGTTCCGGGAACAGAACCGGGCCTTTCAGATGCGCCTCGACGCGACCGAACGCATCCTCACGATTGACCCGATGCTGCCCGAGGCGCGGGGACCTTATGCCCACATTGGCAGGGAAGGCCTCAAAGCCTGGCACGGAAGCGGCAAGGGGCGCAACGGGATCGCCCACATGGAGAATGCCCTGCAGCGTGCGGTTGCCTGGTCGCAACTCCGCTATGAAGGAAGGATGACCCTCCTGGGGTCCATTGTTTCCGGGGCACCCTTTTTGGGGCTTCTGGGAACAGTCTGGGGGGTCATGGATGCCTTCGGGGCCATTGCGGGCTCTGAAGGGGCCAGTATTGCCACCCTTGCACCCGGGGTCTCGGGAGCCCTGCTGACGACGGTGGCGGGGCTGTTGGTGGCCATTCCATCCGTCTTCGGCTACAATTTTCTCCTGACCCAGGTAAAGCTGCAGATTACCGACCTCGAGAATTTCGCCAGTCTCCTGGCGGATCGGATCGAGCTCGAAGCGACGGATTGAGGAAGACGGGGATGGCACGGAAATTCCAGCGTCGCAAACCGCTTGAAGCGATGTCGCAGATCAATGTGACACCGCTGATCGACCTTGCCTTTGCCCTCTTGATCATCTTCATGATCACGGCCCCGCTGCTTCAGCAAAGCATCGACATCCGGGTTCCCGTTGAATCGGCGCGGGCCCAGGAGCCGGATCCGGTGGAACCCCTGATGCTGGCAATCGACCCGGGAGGACAGTTTTTCTGGGGGGCCGAAGCTGTCGGAGACAATGAAATGGCATCCCGGCTTGAGGTTGTCGCCGACACCGAGGAGCCGCCGGTGGTTCAGATCCGGGCGGATTCCGGCCTTCCCTACCAGCGGGTTGTCGATCTCCTTGACCTCGTAAAAGGGGTCGGTCTGAGCAAGATCAGCCTTGAAACCCGGGCACGCTGACGGGCCTGAAAATGGAACGCGGGACCAAGCAGTCACTGATCATCTCCGTCTTCATCCATGCCCTCTTTGTCGGTCTGGCCCTGATCTTTGTTCTTGCCAGCGATTGGTTTGAGGAACCTGAACCGGTGGTCTTTGAACTGGTGGCGGCAGCGGCGCCCCCGGCGGCGGAAAGGCCCGATGAGGCGGTTGAGGAGGCATCCCCGCCAGAGCCCCTGAGAGTGGAGGATCCCGAACCCATGCGTCCGGTTCCGGAAATTCCGGAGATGCCCGAACCGGAACCCGAGCCGGAGCCCGAACCGGAACCGGAGCCCGAACCGGAACCGGAGCCCGAACCCGTGCGGACGGTCTCCTTTGAGGAGTGGTCACGCAATCGCGAGCTTCCGGAGCGTGTCCAGCGGATTCGTCAGGAACGGGCGGAGCGGTCCCGTGAGGTTCCGCAAATCGAGACGGACGTCCGCTCCCGTCTTGAACGCCAACTCTCTTCCATCCGCATTGAAGGCGTCGACCTCAGTGATGTGGAGAGCAGTGATGCCCTCCAGCGGTATCTGAGTGCCCTTCGCCAACGGATCCAGAATGCCTTTGAGCCCTCGGGGGCCGACCTTGAGGCCGAGGCCCTTTTCACCATCACGCCCGGTGGACGCCTTCTGGATGCCCGTATCGAGAGGAGCTCGGGCAATGCGGCCTTTGACCAGTCTGTACTGGGGACCTTGCGGAGCATCCGGACGCCCGGACCGCCTCCCGGCAACCGGGAATATACCTTCACCCTCGTCTTCCGGAGCGAGTAGGGCCGTTTTAAAAGGACGTCGCAACGGATCAGGACCGCGGTGCCCGGTTCCCGGGACCGATAAGGGAAAGCGCTTTTCCCATAAATTGGAGTTGACGCCCCCGTTACGCCTCCTTTCCGTATCCCTTTTCCTTTTAAGGGGCCGTAGCTCAGTTGGAAGAGCGCCACAATGGCATTGTGGAGGTCGTCGGTTCGATCCCGATCGGCTCCACCAAGGAAACGGGTCCCTCATCACAAGCCGTCACCGTAGTTGGAAATCGATCGAGACGGTGGCCATGCGAGCGGAGGTTTTTCCAGCCTGAAAACGCCATTTTTTGAGGACGGTTTGACGGGCCTTCCGGTCCAGGATTTCATGGCCTGAGCTTTCAATGATCCGGCACTCTTGAGGGTCCCCCTCCGGGCAGAGCTCGACCTCCAGCCAGACGGTGCCTTTCCATCCGCGGGCCAGGGCGGCACGAGGATAGCCTGGGGCGGGGTTGATTAGCGGGGAGGGCCCTTTGGCGCGCTTTTGCCCCCCGCTCATCTTCTCCGCTGAGGGAATCGTAGCCGGTGAGTCCGCTTGCCCGGCAAGCGGAGGCTTCGGCTGCGTTGGCTTGGACTCGGGGTCGAGCTGACCTGTCTCTGGTGGAAGGGTCTCCGGTTCGCGGACCTCCGCCACCTCGGGTTTCATGGGCGAGGGGGACTCGAATTCGCCTTCGGGCAGCTTTTGCGGGTCTTTCATCACGACCTCCGTCTCAAGCTTGTTTTCCGTCGTGACAAGTCGGGGCGGGTGCCTTTGTGGTGTCGGCGGTTCTGTTGCCGTCGGCCTCTGGCGCGATGGCACGAAGGCCACCTGCATGGCCACGCTTTGGGGAGCCTCCTCGACGGCGATATCGAATACCGGTTCACTCCAGGCAAAAAGGGATAGGGCCGCAAGAAGATGCAGCCCCGCGGAAAAACTCATCCAGCAGAGCCAGACTGGTACGCTGACCCAATTGCCTGTCCCTCCGTTCATGGAGTTTCCCCCGCTTCGTGCTCGAAGAGAAGTTGGTGGACCCCCGCTTTCCCGAGCCGTTCCATCACCTCGAGGACACGTCCATGGGCGACCCCTTTATCTGCTGCGACGATGGCCGTTTCACGTCCCGGAGCCTTGGCGATGAGGGCCCGGAAGGTGGCTTCGATGTCCTTAAGGGGAACAGATTGCCCTTCCACGGCAAGACCGCCCACGGCGTCGAGTTCCACCCGCCAGGCATCCGGTGTTTCAACATTGGCGCTTTCGACCAGCTCCGGTAGGTCGACTTCGAGAGTTGGAGTGGCGAAGGTGCTCGTGAGAATAAAGAATATGAGCAACTGGAAGACGACATCCACCAGCGGCGTCAACCCCGAGTCGGGAGCGGCCTCCTCGGCCCCCGTTTCACTACCGAGAAAGGCATTCATGTTTCGTCTCTGCCGCAGCCGCGGCCTCTTCCTTCTCAAGTTGGCTGAAGAGTTGGCGGGCTGCCACCAGCGTCCGATCAATCCGGCTGTTGAATATCCGGACGATTATGATCAGGGGGATCGCGATCAGCATTCCGGCGACCGTCGTCAGCAGGGCTTCCCAGATGCCCCCGGCGAGGAGACTGGGCGAAGCCGTTTTCTCGCTTTTTTCAAGGACCTGGAAGGCCTCCACCAATCCGAGAACAGTACCGGTCAATCCCAGTAAAGGCGCAACTTGGGCGAGAACACTCAATTGCCTGACAGGGGCGCGAGCCCGATGACTCCAGCCCAGTACCACCGCCTCGCAACACCGACGACGCTTCTCTTCCGGCAGAGAACCGTGTTCACGATAGGCCGTGAGCAAGTGCCAGAGCGGGGAATTGGTAGGCCTTCCCGTTGAACCCCGGGGTTCCCTGAGCGACTGGTAGACCGTCCTGCTCCGCAGGCGGTGGCGCCAGAAGAAGACCATCCGCTCGATACAGATAGCCACCGCAACCACACTCGTGAGCACGAGCGGGATCCCCATCAGGCCGAGTTTGGCCAAGGCTTCATTAATAAAATTGAGATTCATTCTCTTTTTTATTGCTATCGGGTCTCAGTACCATATGTCAAGAATCATGCGTGTTAACGTCAGAAACCATTCACTGAAGGAGCTGGGGGCCCGGTGGGAGAGGTATGCGGAGGAGCATCCGGGTCTCCGTTCGCGGGAGACGGCGGCCGTACTTGGGTGCAGTGAGGCGGCTCTGGTGGCGACGGGGCGCGGGAGCCGACGGGTCCGTCGGCTGGAGGCGGGGCGGACAGGTATGTGGCTGCCGCTGGCGGCGGCTGAGGGACGATGGATGTGGCTGGTACGGAATGACTGGGCGGTGCTTGAAAAGGACGTCAAGGAACTGGCGTGGAAGGGCGGGGAGCTTTGCTTTGGGGATGCCGCGACGGAGGTTGGACTGGACCCGGCGACGGTGGGAAAGGGCCTTGTCCTTTTGACGGAGCCGGAGCGAGGTCTGCCGGTTTCGGTACAAATTTTCAATGCCTGTGGGGAGGCGGTTTTGAAGCTATACCTTAGAGATCACGGGGCGCGGGAGGCGGTTCTGGCGAAGCTGGAACCCTTCGCGCTTGAGGTGGAGGATGCGTTCAGGACCTGTGCAGAGGGGACTTTGGGGACGAAGGGAGGCCACCCGGTTCGGGAGAACGAGACACGCATCGCGGGCAGCCTGCACCGGGAACTGATCCAGTTTGGGTGTGAGGAACCGTTGCCGTTGACGCTGACGGTGGAGAACAGCGGAGCGCGCATGCGGGTGACGGTGAAGCCGAAGAATCTCAAGCCGATGGAGACCTGGTTCAACATACTGGACAGGGGGTTCAACCTGCATCTTCGGGAGGCCGGGTTGGCATCGACCCGGGTTTCCCGGGGAGTGGGAGGCGTCTTGGCGCGGATCGAGTCCGGAACTGGAGCCGAAGTCCTGCGCATGGAGCTGCCCTCTGCCGCCTGGAAGGTCATCGAAGAGGCGAAGGCGGGCCGTTCTCCATCAGGAGCCCGTGGAAGAAGTTAAATGAAAGGAAGAAACCAGATGAAACAAGCAGGCCATATATTGATTTACTTTGCGGTTCTGATCGCAACCCCGCTACTTGCCCAGTCAGCGGGGGAGATGCGGCTGGTCACGCTGGGTGGGCCGGCGACGGAAATTGTATATGCCCTTGGATCCGGAGACCAGATTGTGGCCGCGGATTCATCGAGCCTCTATCCGGAGGCGGCGAAGGCCCTGCCGAAAGTCGGCTATGTTTCGGCAGTTGGAGCGGAGGGACTGCTCAGCGAGGAACCGGCCCTGATCATTGCCACCTCCCGGTTTGGGCCTCCGGCGGTTGTCGAGCGGATAGAGGCCTCGGGGATCCCGCTGTTGACCGTTGAAAGCCCGCATAACGAAGAAACCCTGGAGGAGGCAATCGAGGAAATTGGTGCTGTCCTGGGGAAAGAGGAAGTGGCCGCGGAGCTGTGGGGTCGTATTGCAGCCGACCTGGAGGCAGCGAAAGAAAAGGCGCGCGCATCAGGGGCTCCCCCTGTCGTCTTTCTCCTCGGGGACTCCGGTTCGGCCATGGCCGCTGGACGCGACACTCAGGGTGCGGGCATTCTCTCCCTCGCCGGCGGGCGTAATCTTTTTGATGACTACACCGGCTACAAGCCCGTGAGCGAGGAAGCCCTGCTTATGGCGGATCCGGCCTTCATCTTTATCGGCGACCACGGTTCCATCGGGGATGAAGATCCGCAGAGCCGTCTGGAGTCGCTTGGCCTTGGGCGCCTTGCGGCAGCGACAGGTGCGGAAGTACGTCTCCTCGACCTCGGGAAATACCTCACTTTCGGGCCGCGCACCGGTGAGGCTGCCCTGCGTCTTGCGGAACTGTTGTCGGAGGGTGGGGAGTAACGGATGGAAGCGGTCCTGCAGAGCCTCTGGAGCATCTTTTGCCTGAAACGGGAGAGGTTCTCTAATCCGCGCTCCCGCCGCCGAGCCATTGTCCTGACGGCTCTGGTCATCCTTCTGCCCCTGAGTGTCCTTTCATTCCTGATGCTTGGACCTATGGAGTTGGGCGTGGGAAGAGTTCTGGGAATTATCGGGGCTAAACTGGGGTGGGGCAGTCTGGCGGGCTATGCACACGGGGAGGTCGTGGTGGTCTGGGACATTCGCCTCTCGCGTGCGCTTCTGGCGATTCTGGTCGGGGGAGGATTGGCGATGGCCGGTGCGACCATGCAGGGGGTTTTCCGCAATCCCCTCGCGGATCCCGGCATCATCGGTGTTTCCGGTGGCGGGGCGATTGGCGCCATCCTGATGATTGTTCTCGGCGGTCGGGTGCTGCCGGATTCTTTTCTGGACAGCTTCGCTCTTTATGCGGTTCCCCTCGCCGCGATGACCGGAGCTGTCCTGATGACCTTTCTGATTTACCGCCTGTCCCTGTCCCGGGGCCAGGTGGACCTGGTCTCGATGCTCCTCGTCGGGATCGCGATCAATGCCCTGGGAGGGGCCGTGATCGGCCTGATGACCTTTATTTCGACGGATGATGAGCTCCGCACAATGACCTTCTGGGGCCTCGGTTCGCTGGGTCGTGCCAACTGGAACCTGATTCTTCCCGGACTGCTCTTCATCCTCCCTCCGCTTCTGCTCCTGCCTCGCTATGCCAACGCGCTCAACGCCCTCCTTCTCGGGGAGGCTGATGCCCGTCACCTCGGCATAAACGTCCGTCGGGTGAAGACCCTCTTGATCGCCCTTTCCGCCTCAATTGTCGGGGCAACGGTGGCCCTTTGTGGAACAATCGGCTTCATTGCCCTCGTTGCCCCGCATATGATCCGCTCGGCGATCGGGCCGGATCACCGTTTCCTGATCCCGGCGAGCGGACTTTGGGGCGCTTCGCTTCTTCTTCTTGCCGACCTCGGGGCACGCACCGTGGTAGCCCCGGCGGAACTGCCGATCGGAATCCTCACAGCGTTGCTGGGTTCGCCCGTTTTCCTCTTTCTGCTCCTTCAGCGGAAACGATTGAGCATGGCCGGGTAACCTTTTACGAACGATGATCCGAGCCGACAACATAGAAGTCATCCGGGGAGGAAAGGCGATCCTCGCGCGCCAGAGCCTCTGCCTGAAACCCGGGGAACTGAACGTCGTGCTGGGACCGAATGGAGCGGGGAAATCGACCCTGCTCAAGGTCCTCACGGGTGAGCTTCTGCCGGAACAGGGTGAGGTCTTCTACGAGGATGTTTCCCTCTCCAGACTGGATGCACCTGAGATCGCCCGGCGTCGCGCTGTCCTGAGCCAGAGCAGCAGTCTCAGCTTTGACTTCAGCGTCTCCGAGGTGGTCATGCTCGGGCGGATCCCCCATCTCAGTGGATGGGAATCGCCAGAGGACCGCCGGGCCTGCGCCGAGGCACTCGAAGCGGTGGAAATGAGTGCCTTCAAGGACCGGAACTACCCGAGCCTCAGTGGTGGTGAAAAGCAGCGGGTCCACTTTGCCCGTGTGCTGGCCCAACTTGAACGGGAAAGAGCTTCTTCGGAGGCCTCCGGCAATACCGCAGCGGCCTGGTTGTTTCTCGACGAGCCGACAAGTGCTCTCGACCTCCGCCACCAGCACGCCGTCCTCGGACTCCTCAAGGCCCTCGCGCGCGACCGCGGCATGGGGATCCTCGCCATTCTCCATGACCTCAACCTGGCGCTCCGCTATGCGGATCAAGTGCTGCTCCTTTCCCACGGTGCGCAAGTCGCTGCCGGTCCTCCCGCCGAGACCCTGACAACCCATCATGTTGCCGCCGTCTACGGTGTCCGCGCAGAGATTGTCTGCTCCGCCTACAACAACTGTCCGCTCATCAATGTCCTCCAGCATGAAGAACCCTTAATCAACAACGCCCCTATCTGAAAGACCGATCATGAATCCAGAAGAAACATCATCCAGACCTGCCCTTTCCTTCGATGAAGGAAAAGCCCAGGAGGACCTCTTCACTCTCGTCGAGGAGGTTAAAACCGCCATCCTCGGAACCATCGATTCGAAGGATTCGCCCGAGGCCAGCTATGCGCCCTGCATCCATGATGAGGCCGGCTCCTTTTATGTCTACGTCAGCGCTCTGGCAAAACATTCCGCGAACCTCAGGCGGAGGCCCAAGGCCAGCCTCATGCTCATCGAAGACCAGGGCACCGCCGCCAACCTCCACGCGCGGCGCCGCGCCACCTGGAACTGCTCCGTCGAGACGGTTGCGCGCGACAGCGAGGCCTTTCACGCCCGCCTGGCCTCTTTCCGCGAACGCTTCGGGAAAACGATGGAGAGCCTCGCCACCATGCAGGACTTTACCCTCTTTCAACTGAAACCCGCTTCCGGTCGCCTTGTCCTTGGCTTCGGAGCGGCCTTTCGCCTCGAGGGCTGGCAGGTCCTCAAACCGATGCAGGGGCGTCACCGACCAGCCAAGTCCAGCTGATCCCGGAAACGATCGACCCCCTTTTTACCCATCAACGAAACCCTCCCAACCACTATTGAGAATGAGACCTGTTACCTTTAATAAGCGAAATCTGATGAAGCAAAAGCAAACTGAACTAAGGAAATATTGGCTGAAGACGGTCCGATGGGGGCTTCTGCTTGGGGGACTCCTGGCGATCTCCCGGGGATGGTTGAGTGTGATGGTGGAAGCGGGGGAGGCGGACGTTGCGGTCACGGTGGTGGCGACGCGATCAGCGGAACCGGCTCTGGAAACGGCGGGCACGTCGGTGGCCGTAACGGGGGAGGCGATGTTGGGGGACGGGGCGGTGAGCCTTGGCGAGGCCCTTGAAAGGGAGCCCGGGGTATCGGTACCCTTTGATTTTGCCGGACAAAGCGGCTTTGTGACCTATCTGGGTGGGGGGGATCAGGGGATCAACATCCGGGGTATAGACGGGAACCGGGTGGCGATCCAGCTGGATGGGATCCGTCAGCCGGAGGACTTTGTGGCGCAGTCCTTTCTGGACGCCGGTGGCCCCGGGCGGATATATTTTGATCCGGCGATTCTCGAGCAGCTGGAGATATACAAGAGCGCGACTTCGACCCTTTACGGAAGCGATGCAATGGGAGGGACAGTTGAGGGTCGGACGGTGGGACCGGTCTCGCTGCTGGGGGAGGAAATGGACGGATTGACGTCGAGGAACACGGTCACCTATGCCACGGTCAACGCAAGCATCAACAACCGCCTTGTGGCGGCGGCCGGAGACGGGAAGCTGGGGACGAGTCTCGTCTACAGCTTCCGCGACGGCTCTGAGCGGGAGAACAATGGTGAGATAGCACCCAACCCCGAGGACTTCAGCAGCCACGCCCTTGTCCTTACGGGTGCGGCGAAGGGGGAGGCCTGGAGAATTGAAGGGACCCTCGACTCTTTCGACTTGGAAAGGTTTACCGATGCGGTGGCTGCGGAGGGCGTTTTCTTCGGTGGGGCGATCGTCAATGACAACGTCACCCAGGACGACAAGCGGGAACGCCTGCGCCTTTCCCTGCGCGGGACCTATGAGCCAGCAGGAGGATCCGCCCTCGTGGATGCAGGGACCGCGCACGTTTACTGGCAGGAGGCGACATTCTCGACCGAAAACGTCCAGCAGGGCACGGTTCAATTTGGTCCCTTCCCGAGCCCGCGCAACCGGGTCAACGACCTCCGCTACACCACTGAAATCACAGGCCTCGACCTCCAGGGGGACAAGCTGTTCGCCGCAGGGGAGAACACCCATCTGCTGCGTTACGGGGTGGAGGGCTCGTGGACGGACGTTAGCTCGCAGTTCATGCGCATTGACACCTCTCCGGATGGTGAGGAGACGATTGAAGACCGAATTGGGATGGCGCCCTCCGAGGTGCTTCGCTTCGGCCTTTTCCTGATCGACGAGATCAGTCTTGGCCTTGACGAAAAGTGGGTCATCACAGCCGGTCTGCGCTATGACCGCTACGAGGTCAGACCCGAGAACACGGATGCCTTTCTCGAGAGAACGGTCCCGCCTGGCGGCAGCGAGCCCGTTCGTGCCATTGAGTACGCGAATGACGCCTTTGCCCCGAGCCTTTCAGTTCTCTACCGCTGGGGGGAAAACCTGAACACTTACTTCACCTACGGGCGTGGGATCCGCAACCCGACAGCGGAGGAGTTGAACGGTGTCTTCACCCATGGAACCGACTTCATCGTTGTCCCCAACCCCGACCTTGAAGAAGAGAGATCGGACAGCTTTGAGCTTGGCCTGCAAGGATCCGGCACCGACCAGACCTTCCAGGTCGCGGCCTTTTTCAACCAGTACACCAACTTCCTTGAGAGCAACGTCCTCCTCGAAGACAATCCCGAACCGGAGGCCGACCTGCTGACCACCCTGAACCGGCGCGAAGTTGAGATTTACGGATTGGAAGTGCGCTGGGACTGGCGTGGAGGCAAAAGCTCTGGAGCCTTGGAGGGCTTTGAGGGCGGGTTTTCGTTTGCCTGGACAGAAGGCGAGCGAACAGACATTGACCAGCCACTGAACTCGGTCGAGCCATGGCGTGCCGTATCCTATCTGGGTTATGCGGCGAAGGGCGGGGGCTGGGGTGTCCGCCTGACCGGGACCTATATCGGTGAAAAGGACGCGAAGGACATCGACCAGACCACGGCGGCCGGTATTCTGGATCCGGTTGCAAGTGTTTTCCTGATTGATTTGAGCGGCAGGGTCAGCCTGAACGAAAACCTTCGCCTGAATGCGGGTATCAACAACTTAACTGACGAGGAATACTTTCTCTGGTCCACCGCCCGACGTGGGGCCGGCCATGGCAGCGGAGCCACGGCGGACCTCAACACCCAGCCGGGCATCCATGCCTTCATTTCCCTGACCGCGGAGTTTTGAATCGACGGGGCAACGTGAACCCAGCGCTCTCAACCTGTGCGACGAAGGACCCATGGACCGGATGAGGATCGAGGAGGCTTTTGCCCGAGTGGGAGCACCCCCGGGGGAGGTTTTCCCGGAAGAGGGCATGGTGCCATTACGGCCGCATCGAGGCGGCGACCGGGATGCAGCGATGGAAACGTCCCCCTTCGAAGACTTGACGAAGGATGCCTGGAGCGCGAATTGTGACCGCCCGCTTGCGCTTTACCTGCACACGCCCTTCTGTCGCCACCGGTGCCTTTTTTGCCCCTTCTACAAAAACCGAGGCAGCAGTGGTTTCAGCAGTCGCTACCGGGATGCCTTGCTTGCCGAGATCGACCTGACGGCGGATTTACTGGGTGTGGAGGCGAAAATGCGGCCCGTTTCGGCCATCTACTTTGGCGGTGGCACGCCCAGCGATCTCGAGGCTGAGGATCTCGGGGAAGTGTTGAACGGTCTCCGGAAACATTTTAACGTAAAGACGGATACGGAAGTCACCGTTGAAGGCCGGGTACGCGGCTTCAGCGCGGAAAAAGCTCAAGCCTGGGTAGCTGCGGGAGCGAACCGGTTCTCCCTTGGTCTTCAAAGCACGGATACGGCTTTGCGCCGCCGCCTGGGTCGACTTGCCGATCGCGCCGAAATAAGGGGGACCCTTGATGGGCTTTGCGAGAGCGGGGCGGTTGTCATCATCGACCTGATCTACGGACTCCCCGGGCAGGAACGCAATGGAATGAAGGAGGACATCCGTTTTCTCGCAGAAGAAACGTCCATCGATGGCCTCGACCTTTACGCGCTTAAAGTCTTTCGCGGGTCGCCTCTTGAGAAGGCGGTTTGCCGGGGTTCACTCCCCGGCGCTGCCAGTCTGCGCGAGCGGTGGGAGCTCTTCCTCGCGACGGACACGGAACTGAGCGGGCAGGGGTTCGAAGCCTTCACACCCAAGCATTGGCGCAGGAGCCTGCGGGAGCGTTCCCTCTATAATCGCCTTGCGACGGAAGATGCGGACATCCTGCCTCTGGGTTCCGCCGGCGGGGGACGGATCGGCAGATATTCGCTGATGCAATACCCGGTGCTGGGGGATTATCTCGAAGCCCTTGGCGAGGGACGCAAGCCCTGCAGTGTCCGTTACCGAGGGCATGCACCTGGAGCAACCCGGAAACAAGAACTGGCTGCGAGCGTCAACCGCTGTCTCCTTCCGCCACACCGTGAGTGGGGCCTGCCACTGGGGGAAGCCGAAGCTCTTGCCGCGAACTGGCTCCGTGCCGGACTGATCGAGGGTCCCCCACCGGGGAAGGGGGATTACCGGTTAACGACCTGCGGGGCTTTTTGGCATGAACACATTACGGCCATCCTCCTGGCGCTGGCGGGAACCCACTGAAAGGGATTCTCTTTTCCCGTGGCGGAGGAAACGGTTGCCCCGGGTGGGCAAGCCGGGCCCTTTAATGAGTTGACCTCAGGGAGAAAAGGCTTCCAATGGCCGCACCGGTGGGATCTCTCCGGTACAGTTGCGGTCAAAGCCGAGGCGTTTACCGGCTCCAAGGTGGGTAGGCGATTACAGATCAGACAGAACTTCCGTCCCATGACCTGAGCATGGATTCCTTGCTGGAGGCATGCGTTCCTGGGGCGCCAACGGAAAGGAAAGCAGATGACACATGAAACGGATCCAAAAGAGGCGGCGTCGAAGCGGACGCTCGCGGAAAAACTGAAGCGGGCGGAGCGGGCCGCCCGTGAAAAGGCGATAAAGGAGCGGGAAAAATTCCGTGGTCTGCAGATTCGGCCGACAGCCTCCTTCTTTGACGATGACGCGGAACACAGGGAACCGGGCGAGGGCAACTGGTCCGGCTTCGGATTTGATATCCATCCCCATGTGACGATCACCTCGACCTTATTCCTGGCCGTTTTCATCGTCTTCACGCTGATGTTCAAGGAGCAGGCGGCAAGTGTTGCCGACAGCACCCTGGAGTTGATCTCGAGCACCTTTGGCTGGTTTTTCATCCTCGCGGCGAACGTATTCATCCTTGCCGCGTTGTTTTTTGCCTTCAGCAAGGTCGGATCGATCCGGATCGGGGGGAAGGATGCCCAGCCGGAATTTGCGACCATTGCCTGGTTTGCGATGCTTCTCAGCGCGGGCATGGGGATTGGACTGATGTTCTGGAGTGTGGGCGAACCGATGTATCATTTCGCGACGCCCTCGCCGATGTTCAACAATATTGCAGGAGAAACACCGGAGGCAGCGCAGGCGGCGATGGGGGTGACCTATTTCCACTGGGGGCTGCATCCGTGGGCCATTTATGCCATTGTCGGCCTGGGTCTGGCCTTTTTTGCGTACAACCGGGGTTTGCCCCTTACAATCCGTTCGATTTTCCACCCGATCCTCGGCAACCGAATCCACGGCTTCTGGGGCAACCTGATCGACGTGCTCTCCGTGCTGGCGACGCTGATGGGTTTGGCGACCTCTCTTGGCCTCGGGGTCATACAGGTGAACGCCGGCATGAATTATCTCTTCGGGATGGCGATCAGCCCGGAAATGCAGGTCCTCCTGATTGCGGTTATCACGCTGTTTGCGACCCTCTCGGTGATGGCGGGCCTTGACGGCGGGGTGAAACGGTTGAGTGAGTGGAACATGATGCTGGCGGCAATCCTGATGCTCTTCCTGCTCATTGCCGGGCCCACGATTTACATCCTGAGCGGGTTCACCCAGAATCTCGGCTTTTACATCACCCATCTCGCCGAACTGAGCCTCTGGACGGAAACCTTCAAGGACACGAACTGGCAGGGAGGCTGGACGGTCTTCTACTGGGCGTGGTGGATTTCCTGGTCCCCCTTTGTGGGTATGTTTATTGCGCGTATCTCGAAAGGGCGCTCGGTCCGCGAGTTCATCCTCGGAGTGATGCTGGTGCCGACGCTCCTTTCCTTCATCTGGATGTCGGTCTTTGGCGGTTCGGCGCTCTTTTTGCAAATCAGCGGTGCCGCCGACATCCTGGCCGCGGTGAACGAGGATGTCTCGACGGCCCTTTTCTCGATGTTCGAGTCGTTCCCCTTGTCGAAGGTCCTTTCGGGAATCGGGATTATCCTGGTGACAATCTTTTTTATCACCTCATCGGACTCGGGCTCGCTGGTAGTGGACCACCTGACATCGGGCGGGAAACTGGATTCCCCGGTTCCGCAACGGGTATTCTGGGCGGTCATGGAAGGCGTCATTGCCGCGGTTCTCCTTCTCGGGGGCGGCCTCTCGACCCTTCAGACGGCGGCAATCGCTACGGGACTTCCCTTCGCCCTTGTCCTTCTTTTGATTGTCTACTCCCTCTATATCGGCCTTTCGCAGGAATTGTTTGTTGAGACCGCGGTGGAAAACAAGCTCCAGGATGTGGCTGAAGAGCACAAGCTGACCGAAGCGGTGGCCTCGGTCCACGAGGATTTTCAGCGCCAACAGGAGGAGTCCGAGAACACAAAAAGCTGAGCGGCATTCACGTGGCGGGGGCGAATGACCTCTGTCCGGCAAAAAGGCCCGCCACCGGAATCCGGTTGGCGGGCCTTTTTATAACGGGGGGGAAGACGTGAAATCCGCTGTTGCAAGGGCTCAGCGACCCGTGCGATGGGTACGCTTGCGGCGTTGGAACGATCCGCGGTGGCGGGAAAAAGGCCGTTTTCCGTGATGGGTGGAGTGGGCGGCAGCCTCGGCATCGTGGAAAGGATGATGGGTATCGATGTCGATCTTGCGTCCGATAAACTTTTCGATCTGGGCGAGGAGGCCGACATCCTTGGCGGCGCAGAAGCTGACCGCATTACCCTGGGCCTCCGCCCTCGCGGTGCGTCCGATCCGGTGGACGTAGCTGTCGGCGGCCTCCGGCATGTCGAAGTTGACGACCAGTGAAATGGAGCGGACATCAATTCCGCGGGCAGCGACATCGGTGGCCACAAGGATGGGCATCTTTCCTGACCGGAAGCCGGTGAGGGCCTTCTGGCGCGCTCCCTGGGATTTGTCACCATGGATGGCATCACTTGTGAAGCCGTGTTTGTTGAGTTGCCGGGAAAGCTTTTCGGCCCCGTATTTGGTCCGGCAGAAGATGATCGTGGAGTGAACACCGGAACGGTCACCCTGGCCGCGAAGGTAACCCTGGAGAAGGGCCATTTTGTTTTCCTGGCGGACAAAGCAGACCTCCTGGAGGATGTTGTCCAGAACCGGCTTTTCCGGAGTGACGGAGACCCGGACAGGATCCTTGACAAAGTCCTTGGCAACCCGTTCGACCTCCTTGTTGATAGTGGCGGAAAAGAGGGCTGTCTGCCGATGACCCGGCATGGCCTTGGCGATCCGGCGGACATCATTGACAAAGCCCATGTCGAGCATCCGGTCGACTTCGTCGAGGACAAGGAACTCGACGCTGCCAAGGTCGATGTGGCCCTGCTCCATCAAGTCGATGAGGCGTCCGGGTGTGGCGACAAGGATGTCGACACCCTTTGCGAGGCTGCGGGTCTGGGGATGCTGACTGACACCCCCGTAGACGAGGGCATGGCGCAGCCGCAGGTGCCGGCCGTAGGTGGTGAAACTTTTCCCGACCTGGACGGCGAGTTCACGCGTCGGGGTCAGGACGAGGGTGCGTGCCTCGCCCCGTTTCGTGGGTTTGCTGCGCCCCGTGAGGTGGTGCAGGATGGGCAGGGCGAAGGCGGCGGTCTTTCCGGTACCGGTCTGGGCGCACCCCATCAGGTCGCGACCTTCAAGCTGGGGGGGGATGGACTGCGCCTGAATCGGCGTCGGCACGGTATATTTTTCGTCGCGCAGGGCGCGGTGGATGGGATCAGCCAGAGGCAGATCCTCGAATCGGATAGATGACATAGGATGAGATGGGACCGTTTTAACATTCAGGCTACCAGAACATGGGCCATGAACGGTCTCCCTTGCAGGAGAATCCTGCTTTAAGGCCGAGGAGCCTCGGGAATCCTTAAGGCCTGGCAAGCATTAAATAGGTGGCAATGGAAGAATGCGGGCAGGGTGGACAGCAGCGGCTTGCCAGAAAGCGATCAAAGGCCTTATGGAAGAGGGATGCAGACGCTTGTCAGCCTTTCCCCCTCTGTGGCCGATCATTTTGCCGCCATCACGGGTAAGGGTCCGCCCGGCTGGTTCACGACTCATGATCCGGTGGACCGGAAACTGGGCAGTGGCGGTGGGACCCTTCACCTTCTCCGCGAAGCGTGGAAGGCCCGTGAACCGAAGCGGAATTTTGAGGACTGGCTTCAGACCGAGCGCGGGATCCTGCTCCATGCCGGAGGGCAGAGCCGTCGCCTTCCGGGATACGCGGCGGAGGGAAAGGCCCTTATCCCGGTACCCGTTTTCCGCTGGTCAACGGGCCAGCGGATCAACCAGACCCTACTGGATCTGCAGGTTCCCTTTCTTGAGAAAGTATTGGCGGCAGCGGATACGGACTCGCGCTGGCTGGTGGCGAGCGGGGATGTCCTTGTCCAGTGCGGGCAGCTTCCCAGCTCCCTGCCCAGGGCCGACGTGGTCTGTCTCGGGATCTGGGGCGAACCGGACCAGGCGAGCCGGCACGGGGTTTTCTTCACTCCCCGGGAAGAGCCGGAGCACCTCTCCTTCATGCTTCAGAAGCCCGGGATGGAGGCGATCCGCAGACATGCGCGGGAACATTATTTTCTACTTGATGTGGGCATCTGGATTCTCAGTGCGCGGGCGATGCGGGCCTTGCAGGGTGCGTGTGCCCGTGCCGGAGGTTTGAGCGGGACAATCGGGGAGGTTGACCTCTACGGGGATTTTGGGCCGGCGATGGGTAGCAGGCCCGCAAAGGCGGATCCGGAAATCAATTCCCTGAAGGTGGCCGTGGTGCCGTTGGAGGAGGGCGAATTCTATCATTTCGGGAGCGGTCCGGATCTTCTGGAATCGGCCCTGCGCCTGCAGAACCGGGTCAGCGACCAGCGCCGGCTCTGGACGCGGGACATCAAGCCCCATCCGTCCCTTTTTGTGCAGAACAGCCTTGTTGGAAGAGGGGTCCTTTCGGAAGAGAGGAGCCGGATCTGGATTGAGAACAGCCACCTCCCGGAAAGCTGGGTTCTTTCGCGGGAACACATCATCACCGGTATCCCGCGAAACAACTGGAGCCTGGAACTGGAACCGGGAGACTGCCTTGAGAGCCTCCCCCTCAAGGACGGAGGAAGGGTGGTGCGGCCCTATGGATTCCGCGACAGCTTCCGCGGGGCGGTGGGTTCCCCGGAGACCTGTTTTTGCGGAGAACCCCTCCATGAATGGCTTCGCGGGCGTGGACTGGGCCTCGACGAACTGCAGATTGATCCGGAGGTCGACATCCAGGAAGCGGCCCTTTTTCCGGTCTTTACGGGAGAACCGGATGCCGGACTCATCCAGTGGCTCCTGCGCGGGGGGAAGGCATTTGCCGGCACCTACACCGGCATGAGGCGTGTTTCCGCGGCGACCGTGGCCGCGGAGGCGGATTTGCCGGCGGTGGCGCGGCAACGGGCGGGATTCCTTGCCGAGACCCTTCCGGTGATGGCCCGGCACGCGGAACGGAGTGTCTTTTACCAGGTTGACCTGGAACACCTCGCGGAGCTCTACAGCGAGATGGACCTTCCGCTTCCGGAGAGGCGTCCCGACGTCGGGGAAGACCTCTTCCGGCATATCCGGGACGCCATGTTCCGGGCGCGGGTCCTGCGCCGGAGAGGCGGGGATGATGGAGGGGAGGCCAGCCGTGCCTTCGGGGCCCTGCGCGAAGCCCTCATTGAGAGCGCCCGTAAAGATCCGGTTCGCCCTGTCCGGGACATCCTCGACGACCAGATTGTCTGGGCACGGAGCCCGGTACGCCTTGACCTTGCGGGTGGCTGGACGGATACGCCGCCCTATTGTTTCCTCAATGGGGGGAAGGTCCTGAACCTAGCGGTTGAGCTGAATGGCCAGCCCCCGATCCAGGCCTTCATCCGCCCGCGGCCGGAGGGTGGAATCAAGCTCCGTTCGATTGATCTGGGGGTTTCCGAAGAAGTCCATTCCTACGGGGCCCTGCGTGCCTGCGCCGGTATTGGTTCCGGCTTTGCGATTCCAAAGGCGGCCCTCGCCCTCTGTGGGTTTTTGCCCGAATTCCACGCGGGAAAATGTCCCGAAACCCTGTCCGGCCTCCTGGATCGCTTCGGCAGCGGTATTGAAATATCACTGCTCTGTGCCGTACCCAAGGGATCCGGACTTGGAACAAGCAGCATTCTGGCGGCAACCCTCCTCGCCGCCCTGAGTGACCTCTGCCAGCTTGGGTGGGATCCCTACGCCATCGGACAGCGGGTGCTGGTCCTCGAGCAGATGCTGACCTCGGGCGGCGGCTGGCAGGACCAGTACGGGGGCATTTGCCGGGGATTGAAATACCTCGAAACACGACCCGGGCTGGAACAGGCCCCGAAAATCCACTGGATGGATGACCACCTTTTCTCCGATCCGGCCTACCGTCCCCATATCCTCCTCTATTACACGGGCATCACGCGCGTGGCGAAGCGCGTCCTCGGGGAAATTGTCGAAGGGATGTTTTTAAACAGCGGTCAGCGTCTCGACGTTCTTGCGGAAATCAGTGAGAACGCCGAGAAGCTCAAGGAGAGCATGCAGGAAGGCCACTATGATGGATTGTGTGCGGGGGTCCGGCGGAGCTGGGAACTGAACCAGGCCCTTGATCCCGGGACCAACCCCCCGGAAATCGCAAAACTGCTGGAACCGCTCGCGGATTGGATCGGCGGGTGCAAGCTCCTGGGAGCGGGTGGCGGTGGCTACCTCCTGATCCTTGCCAGGGACAGTCTCGCGGCGCACCGTATCAAGGAACACCTGCGGGCCCATGCGCCGAATGCGCAGGCCCGCTTTGTCGACCTTGCGGTCTCCCGCCAGGGCCTGCAGGTGACGCGGAGCTGAGGTTCCGGGGAGGCCCCGGAAATGAACCTCCCGGGTTGGGATTGGGTTCAAAAGGCGTGCGGCACGAGGACGGAATCCATGCAGGCAATATCCGCCGCCTCGACGCCGAGAAGGCTGTCCTCAATGACGAGGCAGGCCTCGGGAGCGATTCCCATCCGCTTTGCGGCCAGAAGGAAGAGGTCGGGAGCGGGCTTGGCGTATTCAACATCGTCCGCCGTGACAACGACCGGAATCACGCCTTCGAGGCCGATGCGCCGAAGGGTTTCCATGACATCCCGGCGTCCACCGCCGGAGGCAACGCTGACGGCGGCGCCGGCCGCCTTGCACTGGTGGAGAAAGGCGACCACTTCCGGAATCGGTTTGATGGCCTCCTGATGGTTGGCGTAGTAGGCGTTCTTCTCCCGGACGGCGACCTCGGCGTTGATCTGGATGGAATGGGTCCGGTTCCAGTGGTCGATGGTCTGCTGGAGGGCCATGCCGGCGACGGACATGAAACCCTTCCCATCGATCTGGATGGGTGCCCCGGCTGCGCGCAGGCCGTGGTTCCATGCATTGAGGTGAAGCGGCATGGAATCGGCAAGGGTGCCGTCACAATCAAAAATATAGCCGGGATAGGTCTTTTCAGGTGGCGTGAACATGATGACCCAGGAATCAATCGCCATGAGGCGGTGAGGCGAATAAAAAAGGTCCGGGCCCGAGGGGCCGGACCTGATCCTGGGGGGAAGGACAGGGTGAAAATCAGATCTGCCCGAAGAGCGTCTTGCCGGGGGAGCGCAGGTCCTCGCAGGCACGGGCAACACGGGCGGCCATGGATTCCTCGGCCTTCTTGAGGTATCCCCGGGGGTCATACAGCTTCTTGTTCCCGATCTCCCCGTCGATCATCATGACGCCGTCATAGTTCTTGAGCATGTGGTCGGCAATGGGGCGGGTGAAGGCATACTGGGTATCGGTGTCGACATTCATCTTGATGACCCCGTAATCGAGGGTTTCGCGGATCTGGGCGAGGTCGCTTCCACTTCCCCCGTGGAAGACAAGGTCCATCTCGGCGCTTTTGCCGAACTTCTTCATGACGGCGTCCTGGCCTTTCTTGAGGATGTCTGGACGCAGCTTGACGGCACCCGGTTTGTAGTGCCCGTGAACATTTCCAAAGGTGGCCGCAAAGGTGAAGCGACCGAGGGAATTGAGGGCCTCGTAGACGGCCAGCATATCCTCCGGCGTGGTGTAGAGCTTGTCCTCCGGAGTGTCCTCGGTCCCCGCGGCGCCATCCTCTTCGCCCCCGACGACTCCGGCCTCGACTTCGAGAATAATTTCATTTTCGGCACAGAGCTTCATATACTCCGAGCTGATGGCGATGTTCTCTTCAAGCGGCAGGACCGAGGCATCGAGCATATGGTTCTGGAAAAGGTTCTTTTCGCCCTTTGCCCGGCGGGCAGCGGTCGCCTCGATGAGGGGCTTGAGGAAGCTGGAGGCCTTTTCCGGTTGGCAGTGGTCTGTATTGAGAGCGACCATGACATTGTATTGTTCGGCGAGACGATGAGCGGCCTCGGCGAGGACAATGACCCCATAGGCGGCGTCCTGGTTGTTGAGGCCTGAAGCAAACTGCCCGGCTCCGGTGGAAAACTGGATGATGCCGTCAGACTTCATGTCGGCGAAGGCCTTCAGGGCGGCATTCAGGGTAATGATGGAGGTACAGTTGATCGCCGGATAGGCGTAACTTCCCTCCTGGGCGGCATCCAGCATGGACGCGAACTGTTTCGGTGTGGCGATTGGCATGGTGTTTATCTATGTTGGTTTATTATATCGAAACGCTAGGTTCTAGACCGCGCAAGAGGAGGTTCAAGATTTATTGTCCGCGGGCCGGAATCGGGCAGAGCGGAGGTTAGAGCAACTCGGTGGGGAGTTCATCGCCGTCGTCGTCGACCGGCATCCCCTCCCAGCGAAGGGGCGGGGAAACCTGCTTCCAGAGCTCGTGGGCGGATATGACCTCGTTTGTGGAGAGTGATTTATAGAGGATGAGGGCGGGCAGGCGCTGGAGGCGTTCGTTCTGGATATGGCCCGAGGTACGGGTGAGGAAGCCGCGGAGCCAGCGTTCGCCCTGCTGGTTGAAGGCGCGGGCAAGGCCGGAGAGGGCCTGCCGGGCGGGGGGATGGGAGAGGAGCACAAGGGCCTCGGGGCGGGCCTTCTGGAAGCGAAGGGTTGCTTCAATGAAAACCTCCGCGGAGTGGACCGGAAGGGATTGGGGGTCCGGCCAGAGGAGCGTTTCCCGGTAGAGGGATTCAAGTAGCCCCTCCAGGGAGCCGAAATAGCGGTAGAGGAGCACCTTGTCGACCCCGGCTTCCCGGGCGATGACATTGACCCCCCAGCCCGCGAAACCCTTCGACTGGAGGATCCGGAGGGCGGCATCGCGGATGCGATCGCGCGTGAGCTGTCGATTGCGGGGCATCTGTCGGGTCAGGTGAAAAAGAGAAAGTAGGCTGTTTGAAGAGCGATGTAGACAAGGATGACGATCAGGATACGGGAGAGTGGCCAGGGTTTGCGTGGAGTGGACATGGACGTGCGGTCGGGCTCAGGATTGGAGGGTTTCAAGAACGGCAGCCACGGTTTCCGTGCGGGCCTGCGGCGTGATTCCGTGGCCGAGATTGAAAATATAGCGCCTGCAGGGACGCATCGACTGAAGAAGATTCCGGGCCGCGGCGGCAGCCTCCTCCGGACTGGCCGTCATCCATTGCGGATCAAGGTTGCCCTGGACTGTTATGGTCGGCGGCAGCTGCTTCCGCCAGGAGGCGAGGTCGATGCCATGGTCGGCGGCGAGAGCCCGGGCTCCGGTCCGGACGAGATCCGCATGATGGTGGGTCATTCCCTTGGCAAAGAGGATGACCGGAACTGACTCCGGAAGGGCCCGGATGATCTGCTGGATCCATTGCAGGGAGCAGTTCCAGTATTCACCTTCCGGCGCCGCGGCCGCCCACGAATCAAATATCTGCACCGCATCCACACCGGCTTCGATCTGGCTTTTGAAGAGTTCGGTGACGGCCGAGGTGACCTTCTCCATGAGCGTGTCAAAGGCGGGCCGGTCCTCGAGGAAAAGGGCCTGCGTGTGGGAGAAGGTCTTCGAGGATCCCCCCTCGATCATGTAGGTGGCAAGCGTCCACGGCGAACCCCCGAAGCCGAGGAGGGCCTTGGTGTCACCAAGGGAGGCGCGCACCTGCCTGAGGGCCTGGGGCAGGTAGGCGGTGCGCTCGCGGAGGGATCCGGCGCTGAGGGCTTCGATGGCGCTCCGGGAGCGCACGGCATGGGCCATCTCTATCCCCCCTTTCTCGCGAAAGGCATAGGGGAGCCCCATGGCCTCGGGAACAATGAGGATATCACTGAAAATGATGGCCGCGTCGAGCATCGGGTAGCGTCGCAGGGGTTGCAGCGTGACCTCGGTGGCGAGGTCGGGCGTCTTGACGAGGGTGAGGAAGTTCGACTTCTCCTTGAGCGCGCGGTACTCGGGCAGGTAGCGCCCGGCCTGGCGCATGATCCATGCCGGGGGACGGTCGGGTTCGCCATCCTTGAAGGCGTTCAGGAAACGGGTTCTGGAGAGCATTTGAGGGTCTTTCTGTTTTTCGGGGACCGACTCGCCGGCTCAGGATCCGGCAAGCCAGTCACATGGTTGAAGGAATTTGGAAAGGTCCGCCTCCGGCGAACCTTCCGGCGGACTGTAGTTGTAGATCCAGTCGACCTGCGGCGGAAGGGACATCAGGATGCTTTCCGTCCGCCCGCCGCTCTGGAGCCCGAAAAGGGTGCCACGGTCGTAGAGGAGGTTGAATTCCGCATAGCGACCGCGGCGGTAACGCTGGAAGGCTTTCTGCTCCCCGTTCCAGGGCATGTGCTGCCGCTTCTCCGCGATGGCCCTCCATGCGGGGAGAAAGGCGGAACCGACCGACCGCGTGAAGGCAAAGGACCCTTCGGGCCCAAGTTCGTTGAAATCATCGAAGAAAAGGCCGCCCAGGCCCCGGTTCTCCCCGCGGTGCGGGAGGTGGAAATAGCGGTCACAGGCGGCCTTGAAGCGGGGATAGAGATCGTCTCCAAAAGGCTGACAGGCCTCCCGGGCGGCCCTGTGCCAGGCAATCGCGTCTTCCCGGAAAGGATAACAGGGTGTCAGGTCAAATCCGCCGCCAAACCACCACGTGCCCGCTCCTTCCCCTTCCTCCAGGGTCGTGAAAAAACGCACGTTCAGGTGCGCCGCGGGGACATACGGGTTGCGCGGATGGAGAACGATCGAGACCCCGGTGGCTTCAAAGCCACGGTCCGCCAGCTCCGGGCGCCCCCGCGTCGCCGAGGCCGGCAGGGCCTTCCCGAAAACATGGCTGAGGTTGACCCCCCCCTTCTCGATGAGCGACCCGTCCATGAGGACAGAACTCGTTCCGCCTCCGCCTCCGGGGCGTTGCCACTGATCAGTGACATGCTTGGCGTCGGGATCGAGTTCGACCAGTTGGCGGAGGATTCCGGACTGGAGGTCCTGCATGAAGGCATGGATCTGGGGGAGGGGGAGCATGGAAGGAAGGAGTATCTTGTCACCGCTGCGAAACGGTCAAAGCAAAAGTCATACGCACTTGAGGGGAAAAGGAAACGGAATAGGGTGTGAAGATGATGAAGGGAAAGCGGATGATCATCTTTGGATGCGGTTATGTGGGGCGGGCTCTGGCGGAGACGGTGGTTAAACGGGGCTGTGAGGTCTGGATCCAGTCACGCAACGTGGCATCGCTGGAAGCGGTGGGTGGGATTGCGAAGGAGCGCCGGGTGGAGGGCAACCTTCACGACCGTTACTGGCATGGGAGGTTGCAGGGGGACTGGGATTATGGGGTGAACCTGGTCAGTTCGGCCGGGGGTGGCCTGGAAGGTTACCGGACCTCATACCTTGAGGGGAACCGTTCGATCCGGGAATGGGCCGGGCAGCGGCGGGTGGGACGATTTCTCTACACAAGCGCGACCTCGGTCTATCCGCAGAGCGGGGGCGAGTGGGTCGGGGAGGAGGATGTGCCGGAGGAGAGGCAGCTTTCCTCAAGCGGGGCTGTTTTACGTCAATCAGAGCTGGAGGTGCAGGAGAGCGGTGTTTTCGGGGAGGCAGTGATCGCGCGTCTGGCGGGAATCTATGGACCGGGACGCCATTTGTACCTGAACAGGCTGCGGGAGGGGGCGGAATCGATTCCCGGAGACGGGGCAAGCTGGTTAAACCTGATATACCTGCATGACATTGTCGGGGCCCTGGTCCGGCTTCTGGAGATTCCGATGGAAGCCCGGACGGCGGTCTATAACGTGGTCGACGACGGACCGTCCCGGAAGCAGGATATCGTCGATTGGCTGGCGGCGGAACTCGGGGTGCCCCCGATTCCCTTTGATCCGGCCCGCAAGGGGGCGCGGGCATCGCGACGCGTTTCCGGCGGGAGGCTTCCGAACCGGCGGGTGAGCAACCGGCGGCTGAAGGAGGGGACGGGCTGGGCGCCGGCGTATCCGGATTTCCGGTCTGGTTACCGGGATATACTGGGACGAGCGTCTAGGGAATAAGGTCCCAGGAGCGTTCAGTGACATAGATGCGGCGGTTTTCACGGACCTCGCTCCTCATGAGATGGAAGGCATCCACCTTGAAGGGAGCGGCGCCGAAATCCTGGTGTCGTTTGAGGAACTGCCGGACGGACTCATCGGCGGCCCGATTGACGCGGGCAAGGGTGATATGGGGATGATAGATCCGTTTTTCCGGTTCGATTCCGATATTGAAGAGGGCATCCTCGATTTTCTTCTGCAGTTGAAAGAGGCGGGGATGACCGCCGGCGAGGCCGGCCCAGACGGCGTGGGCTTTCCCGGTGGCAGGGAAGCTGCCGACGGACTCGACAGGCAGGAGGAAGGGTTTCACGGCAATTGGGTCGAGGGCTGCTTCAAGATCCGGCTGGAGTTGCCCGGGAAAGTCGCCCACGAACTTGAGGGTGAGATGAAGGCGTTCGGGGGGGACCCAATGGAAGCCCCGGAGGTTTTCCTCCCGCAGGGAAGCGAGGCTGTCCTTGACATAAACAGGGAGCTTGATGGCGAGGAAGAGGCGTTTGCCCCGGAAACCGCCATTCATGTTATTATCGGGCGGCGTTGGGCTCATGGGTTGCGGATGAGCGGTCCGGACTCCCGGATCCGAGGTGATGGCGCCCTTCCTGACGGGCCAGCAGGACCTGCCGGTGGCGTTCACGAAGGCGGGCTTTGCGGTCCTCGGTGAGGCGATCCAGGCAATGGGGGCAGGCCACGCCGGCCTCATAGCGGGGATCGAGGCGGTCGTCTGCAGAAAGGGGGTGACGGCATCCGTGACAAAGGGCGTAATCGCTTTCCCGGAGCCCGTGCTCGAGGCCGACCCGGCCATCAAAGACAAAGCAACTGCCTTGCCAGAGGGACTGGCCGGGAGGAATCGTTTCAAGGTATTTCAGGATCCCTCCCTTGAGGTGGTAGACCTGTTCATATCCCATCTGCCGGACCAGCGAGGATGCTTTTTCGCAGCGAATCCCGCCTGTGCAGTACATGGCAATGGGCTGATGCCGATCATCGGGAAGGTTTTCGCGGGCCCATGCGGGAAAATCCCGGAAGGAGGCGGTCTCGGGGTCGACGGCTCCCTTGAAACGCCCGATGCGGACTTCATACTCATTCCGGGCATCGATGAGAAAGAGCCGGGGATCTTCAAGGAGGGCGTTCCAATGGGCCGGATCAATGTATTCCCCGACGGACTTGAGAGGGTTTACCGTTGGCTCACCGAGGGTGACGATCTCTTTTTTGAGCCGCACCTTGAAGCGCATAAAGGGAGGTTCGGAAGCGTGGGACCGTTTTTCCTCGAGATCCTCGAAAGGGGCCTGGGCGCGGAGGACGGCCATGAAGGCATCGAGTTCGGAAGCGGAAGCGGCGATGGTTGCATTGATGCCCTCGGGGGCAAGGAGGATCGTCCCACTGATGGAAAACGTCTCCCCTGCCTGCAGGAGCAACTCCCGCAGGCGGGACGGGTCCTCAAGGGGAACGAACCTGTAGAAACTTGAGACCCGGTAAACCATCTTCAGGGAGCACGTAAACCTGAGCTCCCCAGCTTGACAAGGGTCAAAAAGCCTCCCTCGCGGTGAAATTGACAAAGAGGCCAATGAGGGCTAATTGAATGGTTATGAGCCATATTATTTCCGACAGTGAACTGGAGACGGCCTTAAGCGGTCTCCAAGGGTGGACGGCTGAAAACGGCAGCCTCGTAAGGAAAGTGTCCTTTCCCTCCTTCAGGGATGCCGTGGCAGCCATTGTCCGGATCAGTTTTGAGGCCGAGGACACCAATCATCACCCGGAACTGATCAACAACTACAACAGCCTGGAGATCCGCCTCAGCACCCATGACGCCGGAGGCAAGATCACTGACAAGGACCTCCGCCTGGCGGCCCTCATCGAGGAAGTGGTGGATCTGAAGGGCTGACCGGTCCCGCTCAGGATGGGGTGTAGATACTGAAGAGGGTCTCGGCAATTTCGCTGGGTGTCTCGGAAACGGCGATCCCGGCCGCCTTGAGGGCGGAGACCTTGGCTTCAGCGGTGCCGCTTCCACCGGAGACAATGGCCCCGGCGTGCCCCATGCGTCTGCCGGGAGGGGCGGTCATTCCGGCGATGAAGGCGGCGACAGGTTTTTGCATATGTTCCCTGATATAGGCGGCAGCTTCCTCCTCAGCGGTTCCCCCGATCTCGCCGATCATGATGATGGCCTCGGTTTCCGGATCCTCATTGAAGAGGCGGATGGCGTCAATATGGCTGGTGCCGTTGATGGGATCACCGCCAATCCCGATGCAGGTACTCTGGCCATAGCCGCGCTCGGTGACCTGGAAGACGGCCTCATAGGTGAGGGTACCGGAACGGCTGACAACGCCAATCCGTCCGGGCTGGGCGATGTAGCCCGGCATGATCCCGATATTGCAGACACCCGGCGTGATGATACCCGGGCAATTGGGACCGATAAGGCGGGTTCCTGACTTGAGGAGGGCATCCTTGACGACGGCCATGTCCTTGACCGGGATTCCCTCTGTGATGCAGACCACCAGTTCAATCCCGGCGTCGATGGCTTCAAGGATGCCATCGGCGGCAAAGGGCGGGGGAACGAAGATGACGCTGGTATTCGCGCCTTCCTTTTCCACGGCTTCGTGTACCGTATTGAAAATGGGAATGGAGCCCTCGAACGGCTGCCCTCCCTTTCCGGGGGTGACGGCGGCGACATAGGACGTCCCGTATTCAATGTTTTTTCTGGCGTGCAGGCTGCCAAAATTGCCCGTGATGCCCTGACCGACAACACGTGTTTCTTTTCCGACTAATATCGACATGATGAAATGGGTTGCGGGTGAATTACTGCCGGGCCGGGGCAACTTCGGCAACGACCTTGCGGGCAGCGTCGCTGAGGCTGCTGGCAGGCGTCAGGGGAAGCTTGCTTTCCTCGAGCAGGGCTTTTCCTTCCTCGACCTCGTTTCCTTCCAGCCTGACCACAAGCGGGACCTTCAGGTCGACGTTGCGGGCGGCCGCGATGACGCCGATGGCAATCACCTTGCAACTCATGATCCCGCCGAAAATATTGACGAGAATCCCCTCCACCTTGGGGTCGCTGAGGATGATGCGGAAGGCCTCCGTGACGGCCTCCTCGCTCGCGCCTCCGCCGACATCGAGGAAGTTTGCGGGGTTGCCGCCGAAATGCTTGATGATGTCCATGGTGGCCATGGCGAGACCGGCCCCGTTGACAAGGCAGGCAATGTTTCCATCGAGGGCGATGTAGTTGAGCCCGTGCCGGCCCGCTTCCACTTCCTTCGGATCCTCCTCGTCGAGATCCCGGAGGTCGCGGATCTCAGGGTGCCGGAAGAGGGCGTTTTCATCAAACCCAACCTTGGCGTCGAGGGCAATGATCGTGTCGTCGGGAGTCGTGATGAGGGGGTTGATTTCCACAAGGCTGGCGTCCTTCTCCCAGTACAACTGGTACAGGCCCGTGAGAAGGGTGTCCATCTGCTTCAGCTGGGGCTTCTCCGAGAAGCCGAGTCCGAAGGCGACTCGGCGCTTGTGGTGGGGCTGCAGGCCCTGGGCGGGATCAATAAAGACCTTGGTTATCTTCTCGGGGGTCTCCGCGGCGACGGTTTCAATGTCCACCCCGCCTTCAGTGGAGGCAATGATCACGGGGCGGCTGGTCCCGCGGTCGAGGGTTATGGCGAGGTAATATTCCTTTTTGATATCGCACGGCTCATTAAAATAGAGCGTCTTGACAACCTTTCCTTCAGGACCCGTCTGATGGGTGACAAGGGTGTTCCCGAGCATGCTGTTGGCAGCCTCGAGGGCACGGGCTCCATCCCTGCAGACGTGGACGCCCCCTTTGAAGCCGTTTGTGAACGTGCCTTTTCCACGTCCTCCAGCATGGATTTGAGCCTTCACCACGACCGGTCCTTCCGGCAGTTGCTTGAGCGCGCTCTCGAATTCGTCCGCCGACTTCACCGCCACCCCTTTGGGAATGGCAATGCCGAAGTCCGCGAACAGTTCCTTTGCTTGAAACTCGTGTATGTTCATTACTTACGGTCTAAATTTCTGATGAAAAAGCACTCTCCTGTTCTGACAAACCTTTTCTAGGATCTTCTCCACCTGTCAGATTCAGAGCGGTTGATTCAGGAGGATCCTGGATGGGATTGAGGAAAATTAAGGGAATAATCCGAAATACTCCTTATTGTTGGGGTGTTTTATTTAGTATAACTAGGGTAAAGTATTTAGTTGACATACCAAATTGCAGGATTTACAACCCTGTTTTCCTACAATCACCTAGTGTCTGGTGGCTGAAGGAAATGCTGCTGTCATCATGGTTAAGGAAAATAGAGCTGAGGAGGATTCCTTCAGTCCTGCTGCAACGGGCATGGGGGACAACCTCGCGCTGCATGTGCTGCACTCGCTGGACCAGCCGCTTTATATACTGGACGGAGAGGATTGTTATTTGTTTGCGAACACCGCCTATGCGGGTCTTTACGAGACCAATCCGGGGAACCTGCGAGGGCGGCCCTTGGGGGAAGTTGTCGGGGAAGCGGTTTACGGGAAGCGGATGCGGGTCCTCCTGGAGCGTGCCCGGAAGGAAGGCTTTTCGGAATTCAAGGGCTGGATGGAGTATCCCGGGGGAAGCCGGCGATTCATGGAGACCCGTTTCCGGAAATACGCCCCGCCGGGATTTGAGGACCGCCATTTTGTCCTCGCGCAGAGTCGTGACATCACCGAACGGGAGGAAATGGACCAGCGCAGGCGCAAATCGCTTGAATTTCAGGAAAGCCTGCTCGGTCGTGTGCCGGCGATGGTCTGGATGTCGGGGAGGGATGGAAAACCCTATTTCTACAATGACTCCTGGTTGAACTTCACCGGCAAGACCGGGGTTGAGCAGGTGCGGGACGGTTGGTTCGAGTTGGTTTATCCGGAAGACCGGGAAGGGATTACAGAGCGGATCAAGTATGCCATTGAGAACGGCGATGAGGTCCAGATCGAGTTTCGCCTGAAGGCCCTCAAAGGAGGCTACCGCTGGGTATTGTTGAGCGGGCACCCGGTGGCTGGGGATCGTGAGCGTGATGACGAAGGCGACTACATCGCCTCGGCCCTTGATATTGATGAGGCGAAGGCCGCCCAGGAAAAGATCCGCAAGACCCTTGAAGAGGAGCGCCACCTGCGCAATGAGGCCCTTCAGCAGAAAGCGGAAGCCGACCGGGCAAACCGGGAAAAGTCGGCTTACCTGTCCCTTGCGAGCCATGAAATCCGGACGCCGATGAATCCGGTCATCGGCTTTGCCGACCTGCTGGCTTCGAATCCGGACCTGGATGCGGACAGCCGGGAGATGGCCCAGATGATCTTGAAAGCGGGTAAAAACCTTCTCGGGCTCCTGGATGAAGTGCTGGACTACGCCAAGATTGAATCGGGGATTCTTGAGCTGTCCCCGGAACCAATGGACATTCACGACCTGCTGATCGAAATCGAGAACCTCCATTCCTTTGACGCGAAGTCGCGTGGAATCGAACTGCGTATCAGCGACACCATTGAGGGCGAGGCGGAAATGTACCAGGACCGGCTTCGCCTTCAGCAGGTCATTGGAACCCTGGTGACAAACGCCATCAAGTTCACCCACACCGGGCATGTGGAGGTCCATGCCGAGAAGGAGGCGGACCACTTTCAGGGAAGTGAGATCGAAATGCTGAAAATCTCCGTCCGCGACACGGGGCTGGGGATGAGCGAGGAAGAGGTGGGCAGGCTTTTCAAGCCTTTCTCGAAGAGCGAATCCGAGTTTTCGGACAAATATGCGGGGACGGGACTTGGCCTGGCGATAACCCAGAAGCTTGTCGATGTGATGAGCGGGACGGTAAGCGTGAGCAGCGAGCCGGGAAACGGGACCACGGTGGACCTCGTGATCCCGATGAATCCGGTCCCGGTCGAAATGCGCCGGAAAGAGGCGGACCTTCCGTTGGAGGAATCCATTTCCTCGTCCAGGAGTTCGAAGCCGCAGGCGAATGTCATGATTGCCGATGACGAAGCGAGCAGCCGGAAGGTGAACACCAGCCTGATGCGCTTTCTCGGTTATCAGTGCGATGAAGTCGGGAACGGGGAAGCCCTGCTGGAAAAAATGAAGGAGGCCAGTTACGAAATCATCCTGGTGGACATCATGATGCCGGGGCTTGACGGCTTTGAGGTGACCCGGCGGATCCGCAATGGCGAGTGCGGGGAAAGCAACCGTGAAGCCTTTATCATTGCGGTAACCGGTTGCGTCCAGGAGGAGGACCGTGCCCGCGGCTACAAAGTGGGAATCAATGCCTACCTGAGCAAGCCCCTGACGATCCAGAACCTGAAGGAGACGATCCAGAGTTACCGGGCCGCGAGTCGTCAGGCCAACTAGAAACCGGAGAGGACCTCCTGTTGGGCGCGTGTCAGTTCATGGATGCCCTGCCGGGCGATCTCGAGGAGCTGGAGCAACTGGGGGTGGGAAAAGGTGGCTTCCTCTCCGGAGGCCTGGATCTCGACAAATTTCCCCGACCCGGTCATGACGATGTTGGCGTCCACATCGGCATCCCGGTCCTCAAGGTAGCAAAGATCGAGCAAGCCGGTTTCCCTGAGGATGCCGACGCTGATGGCGGCCACGCTCTCGCGGAAAGGGGACTCGGCCAGGTTTCCCTCCTTAATGGCCCGGAGGACGGCGATTTCCGCGGCCAGCCAGGCCCCGGTGATGGCTGCGGTGCGGGTTCCCCCATCGGCCTGAAGGACGTCGCAATCCACCCAGAGCGTGTATCCCGGCAATTTTGAGAGATCGGCCACCGCGCGCAGGCTCCGGCCGATGAGGCGCTGAATCTCGACCGAGCGGCCATCCTGTTTGCCCCGGTTGATATCCCGTTTTTTTCGATCGAGCGTGGAATAGGGAAGCATGCTGTACTCGGCCGACATCCATCCGCCCTCGACGCCTTGAGCCGACATCCAGCGGGGTACGCTTTTTTCCAGACTGGCGGCACAGATGACCCGCGTCTTGCCGAAACAGGCGAGAACGGAACCACTGGCGTGGGGTGCAAAATCCAGCTCAAAACGGACGGGTCTCAACTGGCCGGGCATTCTTCCATCGGGTCGTGAATCAGTTTCCATGGGCTGAAGGTATGGATCCGGGCGGCAAAAAAGCACGAAAAATCTGAACATTTCCGGAAGAGGGCCCGTCTCAATCCATGTCGCCAGTCAAGCTATTTGGTTACACTGTAGTTTTACTTGGTTGTTTGGATATCAGGAGTGAGAGAAAGCCCCGGCAAGACCGGGGCTTTCTTATTTTCTTGCCAATACAACGGGTTGGTCTGAATGGTGAGGGTTTTTATCGGACCCAAATCACAGATCACTTGAATTCCGTCAGCGGCGCATGTCCGGGCGCCGGTTTCGGAAAAACCAAAACACACCATGCGACACACGCTATCCGTCCTTGTTGAGAACAAGTTTGGCGTGCTCGCCCGGGTGGCCGGCATGTTCAGCGGCCGGGGCTTCAACATTGACACGCTCAATGTGGCCCCGACCCACGACTCCGGCTATTCGCGCATCACGGCCACGGTCAAAGGGGATAATCAGCAGCTCGATCAGGCGATCAAGCAGCTTCACAAGCTGGTGGATGTCATTGAGGTCGACGATCTGGCCCAGGGACAATTCGCCGCCCGCGAGCTGGTCCTGGTCAAAGTTGCCGCCGATGGAAGCAAGCGTTCCGAATTGCTTCAGATCTGTGAGATTTTCCGGGCGAATATTGTCGATGTCTCGCACCGCAGCATGATCGTTGAAATGACGGGGCGCCAGACCAAGATTGACGGGTTTCTGGAAATGATCACCCCCTTTGGCATCAAGCAGATGGCGCGAACGGGAACCGCCGCGCTGCGCCGCAACCGCAAGCTCGAACTTTAACCAAGAAAACGAAAGGTAGGACACGACAATGCCCGCAAAGGTATACACAGACAAGGACGGGGATCTCCGCGTTATCAAGAACAAGACCCTGGCCGTTATCGGCTTCGGTTCGCAGGGTCATGCCCATGCGCTCAACCTTAAGGAGAGCGGGATGACTGTCCTGGTGGGACTGTACGAAGGGAGTAAATCCATTCCGGTGGCGCAGCAACTGGGATTCGAAGTGGTCAGCGTGGCCGAAGCGGTGGAGCGTGCGGATGTGATCATGCTGGCGGTGCCGGACATGAAGCAGAAGGCTGTTTACGAGGCGGAAATCGAGCCCAACCTGGGCAAGGGAAAAACCCTCGTCTTTATCCATGGTTTCACGGTCCATTTCGGTTTGATCACCCCTCCCAGGGGGGTGAGCGTGATCATGGTCGCCCCGAAGGGTCCCGGCCATATTGTCCGTGCCCAGTACGAGGAAGGGAAAGGGGTTCCGGCCCTGATCGCGGTGCTGAAGGGATCCTCACAGGACTCCAAGAAAATTGCCCTGGCCTGGGCGAAGGGCATCGGGGCGACCCGGGCCGGTGTGATCCAGACGACCTTCCGGGAGGAAACGGAGACCGACCTCTTCGGGGAGCAGGCCGTGCTTTGCGGCGGGGCCAGCGCGCTGGTCCAAGCTGGATACGAGACATTGGTTGAGGCGGGATACCAGCCCGAGATGGCCTATTTTGAATGCCTTCACGAACTCAAGCTCATTGTGGACCTGATGGTCGAGTCCGGCATCAGCGGGATGCGCTTCAGTATCTCGGAGACGGCTGAATATGGCGACTACACGCGCGGACCGAAGGTCATTGGGACGCCATCGAGAAAGGCGATGAAAAAGATTCTGGACGACATCCAGAGCGGAAAATTCGCCCGCGAGTGGATTCGTGAAGCTTCACAGGGCTATCCTAAGTACCAGGCGTTCCAGAAGGAGAGCTTGAAGCACCCGATTGAAAAGACGGGAACCCGTCTGCGCAGCCTCATGCCCTGGGTGAAGAAGCGCAACCTGGCGGGATCCCAGGCTGGCTACGCCTCCTGATGATCGATGGCGGAAGCACGGACCATCCGGGTGGCGACGCGCAAGTCTCCCCTCGCGAGGCGTCAGACGCAAATTGCGGTTGAGGAACTCGGGGCACGCTGCCCGCACTGGAGTTTCGAGATCCTGCCGATGAGCACGACAGGGGATGAGCGCCTGAACTGGTCCCTTGAGACGAGCGGGGGAAAGGGGCTTTTTACCTCCGCCCTTGAGGAGGCCATTGTCCGGAAAGAGGCCGATCTCGCGGTTCATTCGGCAAAGGATCTGCCCACGGAGATGCCTGAAGGCGTCGTTCTGGCAGGCTTTCTTCCGCGTGCCCCGGCCTGGGACATGCTCATTGTGCGGGACGATGTACTGGATCCGTCGACTATTGCGACGAGCAGCCCGCGGCGCCGCGCACAGCTGCAAAAGCTCTTTCCCGAGGCCGGCTGGAAGGAAATCCGGGGTAACGTTCAGACGCGGCTGAAGAAAATCGCGGGAGGCGAAGCGGATGCGACCCTGATGGCGATTGCCGGTCTGCATCGGTTGGGCCTGCTTCATTTCCCGGGGTTGCGCTTTGTCCCGCTCCCGATTGCCCGCAGTGTCCCGGCGGCGGGGCAGGGAGCAATCGGCCTGCAGGTGCGGACCGGGGACGGGCCCCTGTTCGCGGGGTTACTCTGCGAGGAGACGGCGCGTGCGGTGCATCTTGAACGGGCTTTTCTGGCAGCGCGGGGCGGCGGATGCCATTCGGCGACGGCGGCCCATTTCCGCAACGGGGAACTGGCCCTCTTCGATGAGGAAGGCGGGTACCGGCGGGTCGAAGTCCCGGAATCGGTGTCGCATCGGGCGCCCGCCGAGATGGAAACCTGGATCCGGGGACAGCTGCCATGATCCAGTCGCAGCCACTGCAGGGGAGGCGGATAGTCCTGACCCGTGATACAGAGGGCTCGAAGCGCCTCTCGGCCCGGTTGGAGGCCCTTGGAGCGGAGGTCTTGAGGATACCGTTGATCGACGTTGTCCCGGAGCTTGACCCGGAAACAGTGGCGGAGGTTTTCAAGGATTTTGCCTCCTATGACTGGCTTCTTTTCACGAGTCGGAACGGGGTGCGTTATTTTTTCCGAACCTTCCTTGAGGCCTTCGCGGACATCCGTTCCCTCGGGTTTATCCGCATTGCCGCGATCGGGGGGGGCACGCTGGAGGCGCTTGCGGCCTATCACCTGCGGGCGGACCTGGTGGCCACGAAGGCCACCGGGTTGGATCTGGCGAAGACGCTCGAGGAGGAGGAGACCCTCGACAACCTGAAAATGCTTGTTGTGAAAGGAAACCGCAACCGCGAGGACCTCGTCAACCGGCTCTGGGAAAACCGGGCCATTGTCGATACCCTCCAGGTCTACGCGACCCATTTCACGGACCTCAGTGATAACCCGGAAGCGGCGCGATTCCGTCGTGAAGGGGCGGATGCCCTTGTCTTTGCCAGCGGTTCAGCGGTTCAGTCCTTTGGGGAGCAGGCGGCCCATCTCTCCCTCGACAAGGGGGCCCGGATCCCCGCCCTGTGCAGCTTCGGTCCGGCAACCAGTGCCCGGATGAAAGAAGCCGGGATACCGGTTGCGGTGGAGAGCGCGGAGCCCGGCGTCGACGGAATGGTTGAGGCTCTCGTTGATTACTTTTCGGGGGAGGGGGAGACCCGATGACGGTGCCGCGGGTAAAAGTCTGCGGGATCACCCGGCCCGAGGATGCCGAGGAGGCTCTCTCCCTCGGGGCCGACTATCTCGGGGTCATCGTCCATGACAAATCGCCGCGGGCGGTACCCCTTGATCGGGTCCCGGCCCTGCTGGAACACATCCCTGAAGGAAAGCGGGTCCTTGTCGACGTCTCGACGCCCACCGACCAGCTTGAAAGCTATCTCAGCCTCGGGTTCGATGCTTACCAGATCCACTTCGACCTCGATATCTCGATGGCCTCGGTGGCAGCCTGGTCGGGCCTTGTCGGGCAGCAGGCGCTATGGGCGGCACCAAGGATTCCCCCGAGTGAGCCGCATTTCCCGCAGGTCCTCATGGAATTTGCGGACACCCTCCTCCTGGACACCTATGACCGGAAAGCCTATGGGGGGACGGGACGGTCCGGCGAGAACTGGCAGCGGTTTCTCGACTGCACGATGCTTTACCAGCATAAGCACTGGATTCTCGCCGGTGGGCTGTCTCCGGAAACGATACTCGAGGCGCTTCGTTTCACGCAGGCGGAAATGGTGGATGTGAACAGCGGGGTTGAAGCCTCCCCGGGGGTGAAGGATCCCCTGCGATTGAAGGAATTTTTCCGGCAGATCGAGCAGTACGGTCAGGACTGAGCGGGTTGGAGCTCTGCCTTTCCCTTTT
>JAWLGH010000061.1:0-17766 GCA_041685165.1 Oceanipulchritudo sp.
GGATTCTCGACGTGTCCCCCGGCATAGCCGGAACGGACCCCACGGACCCCGTCAAGGGTCTCGTAAAGGGCCTCTATGCACCAGAAGCAGCCCCCTCCAAGGACAATCCTGGACTCGGAGGCGTTGGATTTCCGCGTATCCTCAGAAGCATTCATGAGACTGAATGAAAAGGCTATTCCAAGGAGGGCAAGGGCTGGTACGATCTTTTTCATAAGAGTGTTATAATAATCAGAATGGCCGGACTTGCCAATTATTCCTTGCTGAGCGGATGACTGTCCCTTGAATGGCTCTTTTTCCAAACGGAAGGCTTCCCCCGCTCCATGTACTTAAAAGAACTTCGTCTTCATGGCTTTAAAAGTTTTGCGGATCCGACACGGCTCGATCTCGAGCGCGGCGTGACCGCCATCGTGGGCCCCAATGGGTGCGGCAAAAGCAATATCGCCGATGCCATCCGCTGGGTTCTGGGCGAGCAGAGTGCCAAATCCCTGCGGGCGGGCGCCATGCAGGATGTCATCTTTCAAGGAACCTCGAGCCGGAAGCCGGTAAACCTCTGCCAGGTTTCCCTCGTTTTCACGGATTGCGAAGCCAGCCTCGGCACGCCACACAACGAAGTGGAGGTTGGCCGCCGGGTGGTGCGCGACGGTGGCAGCGAGTACCTGCTCAACGGCAAGCCCTGCCGCCTGAAGGACATCCATAACCTTTTCCTCGATACCGGGGTTGGACAGGTGAGCTACTCCTTCATGCTCCAGGGACAGATTGACCAGGTGCTGTCGAGCAATCCCAGCGAGCGGCGGGCCATTTTCGAGGAGGCCTCGGGAATTTCGAAGTATAAGTCCCAGCGGCGGGAGGCACTCAACAAACTCGGGCACGTCGACAGCAATCTCTCGCGGGTCACGGACGTCATGGAGGAAGTCGCCCGCCAGACCGGCTCGCTCAAGCGGCAGGCCTCGAAAGCCCTTCGTTACCAGCGGATTCATCAGCGCCTGAGCCGTCTGGATCTTGCCCTGAACGGGTTCCGTTTCAGGGAGGTTCAGGAGGAAGCGGGGGTCAACAGGCGAAAGATAGAGGTCCTCGGGGAACGCAGGGAGGGGCTTTCGCAGGAACTGGAGGCGGCCGAGGCCAGCCTGACGGAAAAGCGCAATGCCGCCCTTGACCTGCGCAAGCGCCTTGAGGAGGCGCAGAAAGCGGTCTATGACCTCCGTTCCGAAAAGGATACGGCGGCCAACCGGGCGGAAATGTCCGGAATGCGCAAGGCGGACCTGGAGGAGCGCATTGTCCGAATCAAGGATGAGCTGACAGCTCTTTCGGAAGAGGAGGAGGCGCTGGCGGAAAAGGTGGCTGGTGAGAGACGGATGAAGGAGGAGCAGATGAGCCTTTTCGGGGATTCCGATGAGGACTTCCAGTCCCGCAGCACCGAACTTGCCGATTTGCAGAAGCAGCTCAATGCCGCGGAGACGGACCTTTCCCGGCTCAAGCAAAGCCTTGTCGTGAAGGAGAATTCGGTCAGCCGTTTGCGCAGCAATTGCACCAGCCTGGAACTCGATTTGAAAACCTACCAGGTGCGGCATGCCAACCTCGCGGACGAGTTGCAGACGTTGAAGAACGAGCAGGAGGTTCTTGAAAAGGATCTCGCCACCGTTGAAAACACGCGTGCGAAGCGGGTTGGCGAAAACCGGCGGCAGGAAGAAAAACTCCTTGAATTGAAGGAAAAACGCCAGGAGCTGACTCATGCCTTCCGGGACAGGCAGAAAGCGATCCAGGAGGTGGAACGCCGGCGGGCCGCCCTCCAGGCCCAGGTGGATATGCTGAACAATCTCCAGGCGCGTTTTGAAGGGTTTTCGGAAGGCGCGAAGGCCATTCTCCAGGGCAAGTGTGGGGAGGCCCTCCCGGAGGGCAGTTTTTCCCTCTTTCTGAAAAAGCTGAAAGTGACCGAAGGCTGCACGCAATCGGTGGAACTGCTCCTGGGGGCGGCTGCCAACGGCATCTTCCTGGAGGAGGAAAGGTACCTTCCGGCTGTTGCCCGCCAACTTTCCGAAAACCGTCTTGGCCGGGCGAGCCTCCTTGCCGCTCCCCAGCGAAAACCTGCACCCGGGCCCGGACCCGAGCAGCTTCCCGTCTTCCTCAAGCCCGTCCTGTCGGCTGTCAGCTCCGATGATGGGGCTGTGCAGGCCTTTCTTGAAGGATTCCTGAGCAATTGTTACCTGGCCCCAACCCTTGAGGAATTCCTTGCCTTCTGGCAGGCGAATCCGGACTTCGCCTTCAACCTCGTGGCCACCGGTGAGGGGGAACTCATCGATTCGCGAGGACTCGTCCTTGCCGGTTCAACCAGCGCGAAAAAGGAAAACAGTTCCTTTCTCTCCCGCCAGAACGAGCTGAAGCGCCTTGGCAAGGAACTTGAGGGGCTGCATGATGAACATGAGCGCCATCATCTTGAGGCCGAACAGCTGCAGAAAAAGATCGATCAATCGGAGAAGCGGATCGAGGAACAAAGTCGCCTTATTTCCGAAATCGGAACCGAGATCACAACCCTGGCCACCCAGAAATCGGGCCTTGAGCGCAATCTCGAGGGGAATCAGCGCAATGCCGAAGGAAAGACGGCGGCCCTGGAAAAGCTCGATTCCGGTCGTGAACAGTCCATGAAACGCCTTGAGGCGGCGCGCCGGGAGCTTGAGGAGACCGAGGGTGATATCCAGAATCAGAAGGGCCGGATCGCTGAGGCGGAGGCGCAGGCGGACGCCTTGAGAAAGGACCGGGAAAGCAAACGGGAGGCTTTCGACGAAGTGCGTTACGAGATTGCCCGGAAGCGCCAGCGCCTTGAGCTACTCGATCGGGGACTGAATGAACTCCAGCGTAAATCGAAGGAAACCTCCGAGACCCGGATCCGGAAGATTGAAGAGGCGGAGAAGCTAGGCCGGGAGGTCGTTACCCTTGAGGAGCAGGCCAAGACGCACCGTCAGGAGGTCGAGGAAATCGAAAAACGCCTTGCCCGCATCATGGAAACGCTCGAGGCCGACCGGGAAGCTTTGCGCGAGGTGGAAAAGCGGCTCGCCATACTGGAGGAAGGGCTCGCTCCCAAGCGTGAATCGCAGGAGCGGATCAGCACGGAACTGAGCAAGACTGAAGTGGCCCTGGCCCGGCAGGAATCGCGTCTCCAGTTTATCAGGGAAGAATGTGAGCGCGCCTATGAACGGGATGCTGCCTCCATCGACTGGAAACTTGAGTTCTGGAAGGCCGGGGAAGCTCTGCCGGAACGGATCCGGGTTGATATCGAGGACGCAAGCCAGGAAGAGATGGAAGCCGTCGAGGAATTGCCGGATCCGACGGAGGAGCAGCGGGCCGGGATCGAGTCGGTGGACTGGGAATCCATCGAGGCTGAGGTGGCTTCCCTGCGGACGCGTATTCAGTCAATGGGACCGGTCAACCTTGTCGCCATCGAGGAGTATCGCGACCTCAAGGAACGGCACGAGTTTCTTCGTTCCCAGAGCGATGACCTCTGGAAAGCCAAGGAGCAGCTTCTGGAAGCCATTGAGGAAATCAACACCACCAGTCAGCGTCTCTTTGCCGACACCTTTGAGAAAATCCGGAAAAATTTCCACTTCACCTTCGAGACCCTTTTCGGTGGGGGAAAGGGTGACCTCACTCTTGTTGACGCTGAGGATGTTCTTGAAAGCGGGATTGACATCTTCGCCCAGCCGCCGGGTACGCGCCTGCGCAATCTCGGCCTTCTCAGTGGGGGGCAGAAGACGATGACGGCGGTGGCTTTGCTCTTTGCCATCTACATGGTCAAACCGAGCCCGTTCTGCGTTCTCGACGAGATTGACGCCCCCCTTGATGACGCCAATATCGGCCGCTTTACGGGAATGCTGGAGCAGTTTCTCGAGTATTCGCAGTTTCTAATTATCACCCACAACAAGCGCACAATCAGTGTCGCCGACACCATTTACGGGACCACGATGCAGGAAAAGGGCGTCAGCCGTCTGGTTTCCATGCGCTTCAACAAGGCCACCGGTAAGGCCGAGGCTGCTCCCGGGGAGGCGGAACCGATGACGGCCGGGTAAGGGTTGGCGCGGCAGGGGCTGAGCCCATCCGGCCTGAAACTATGGGTTGACCCGGGAACCGGTTACGTTTTGCCTCGCACCAGGTGTTATCACGGCGATTCAAGTCTCTATCATGGATGGTTTTAATCACCCTTTTCCTCTCTCCGCTTCCGCTCGTGGCTGATGGCTGGGAGCCCTCCCCGGATGTTATCCGCCACTGGCAGGAGGAGGTGCGTCCGGGGTTCATCTACACCGAAGAGGCTGTCCCGGACTATTCCCTGCCGCCCCTTCTGAACGCAGTGGACGGGACCCCGATCTCCTCGCGGGAGGACTGGCTGGAGAACAGGAACGCCCTCCTGGACCTTTTCCGTGAACACGTTTACGGGTTGCGTCCGGGCCCGCCGGAGGCCATGAAGGTGACCCGCCTCGAAACCGACCCCGAAGCCATGGAGGGAGCAGCCACCTTGAAGCGCATCCGTCTTGCCTGTCTCCATGACGGCAAGCGTTTCAGCTTCAATGTGGTCCTCTTTATTCCCAATGCCCGTGAGGGTCCGGTCCCGGTCTTTCTCCTCCTCAATAACCGTGATCCTGAATTGACCGATCCATCCCGTCGGCATAAGTCCCCTTTCTGGCCCGCTGAAGCGGTTATCGGCCGAGGCTACGGTATCGCCGCCCTGCAGAATGAGGACGTTGCCCCCGATGACCCGGAGGCTTTCCGTGAGGAGGCCCTGGCCCTTTTTCATGATACCGGGGATCCCCGAAGTCCCAGCGGTCCTGGAGCTATCGCCGCCTGGAGCTGGGGGGCGAGCCGGGTCATGGATTACTTCGAGAGGGATCCCGGTGTGAAGGCCTCACAGGTCGCTCTCATCGGACACTCGCGCGGCGGCAAGACGGCTCTCTGGGCCGGCGCCGAAGACGAACGCTTCAGCCTTGTCGTTTCCAACAACTCCGGGTGTGGCGGGGCCGCCCTCAACCGGCGGCAATACGGGGAAACCCTCACCTGGATCAACTCGGTTTTTCCCCATTGGTTCAGCCTTAACTTCCATCAATTTGGAGGGGATACCCTTCACAGGCTACCGGTCGATCAGCACCAGCTGCTGGCCCTGGTGGCTCCCCGGGCCCTCTACATCGCAAGCGCCGACGAAGACCTCTGGGCGGATCCCCGGGGAGAGTTCCTCTCCCTCGCCCATGCCTCAGAGGTATATGCCCTTTGGGGAAATGAGGTCATCGAGCCGGATTCGATGCCCTCCCTCGATGATCCTTTGCGTACCGCCCGACAGGCCTACCATATCCGGCCCGGCGGCCATGACCTTACCGCCGGTGACTGGGATCGCTTCATGGATTTTGCGGAGAGGGTCTTTCAAGCACCATAAAAAAAACGCCCTGCCGCGAGGACAGGGCGCTGTGACTTTCACTTTTTAACGTTGAACGCCTCGGGCGTCAGGAGATTTTGATCGTCTTCGGACGGGCCTCCTTAGCCACCGGAAGGGTGATCGTCAAAACACCGTCCTCGCTCACAGCCTTGATGCCGTCCGGGTCAACACTGACATTCAGCTGCAGCCGCAGCTTGTAGCTTTCCGGCGTGATCTCCCGGTGGAGGTAGCGCCCCCCCTCCGGGGCACCCAGTTGCTTGCGGCCTTCCACGAGGAGCTCATCCCGGTGGACCGAAAGGCTGTAGTCGTCTTTCGCGACACCCGGCATGAATACCGACACCCGGTAGGCTTCCTTGTCACCGTCAACCGTGTAGTAGGGCCGACGATAGGTTGCATTGGTGCGCGTCGGCACTTGTTCTTCCTGTTTTTTTAATTCCGTGCTCATGACAGTTTTTCCTTTCTCTTTAATTGCCTTAGCCAACTGTGATCTGCTTCGGTTTGGCCTGCTCCTGCTTCGGAAGCACAACCGTCAGGATCCCGTTATCAAGGTTTGCCTTGATCTTGTCGGCATCAATGTCGTCCCCGACGGTCACCGAGCGGGTCAGCTCAATCGACTGGGGCCCCGCATCCGTTTCCTCCTCCCGCTTGGCGCGTACGGAAAGAACCGAATTCTCGAGTTCCAGTTCAATGTCCTTTTTCCTCACCCCGGGGATTTCCATCCGGACGGTGCGCTCGCCTTCCGTCTCATGCACGTCCATCGGTACGCTCCGGGCCCGGCCTCCCTGCCGAAGGGGGGTCCACTGATACAGTTCCGGGAAGCTCGTCTCAAAGAGACGGTCCAGATCGGTCCAGGGATCATTGAAGAATGAATCATGTTTTATAAGTCTCATTTCTGCTTCTCCTATATGGGTTTCTGGTTTTCAGGTTAATAGATTACGCCTCGATTAATGCTTAAGGTGTGCCAGACCGATTTTGTGTATGTAAAATTTTGATAGACAATGGCTTGCATAAATGCATGCCCCGCCGGTAAAGCGCCATGTTGACACACTTCAGGCGAGCCCGTCATACCCTTGTGCAATTTTGGCCCAATTCCTGGCCGAAGAAAAATTTCAGGCTAAACGATTCTAAAATAGCGTAAAAACCGCTCTAAAGCTCTAATATCCGTTGCTTGAAGCGCTTTTTGATAAAGAAAAGGCATCTATGAAAGCCATGCAAAGGACTACCCGGGGCTTCACCCTCCTTGAAGTCATGTTGGCGATGAGCATTCTGGCACTGGTTGCGGTGGGTGTGACGCAGAATCTGATCCTGACACGGGGGATATCGGAGAGCAACATCCGGGATTCGACGGCGGTGGCGGCGGCAAGCGGATACCTTGAGCAGATAAAGGGGATGGAATACGAACGTATCCTTGCGAGCGTGCGGGATCCAGCCACCCCGTTGCCGACGGTTTTAAACCAGGGGGATCCGGATCCGATACGGCTGGATGAGTGGACGACGAAGATGATTGTCATCGACGAGGAGGTCGACAACGGGATGAAGCGGAGAATGCCATTCCACATCCGGGTAGGGATTGATGACCTGGAGGGATCAGGGCACGGCTCCCTTCTCGGGGTGAGTGTATTCTTTGCCTGGGAGGACGCGAAAACGGGTCGTCGCAATGAGCGGGCCCTGCGGACGCTGCGATCCTATGTACCCAACTTCTAGCACGTCAAAAAAGGAAGGTCATGAAGAAGCACGGACAACAAGCTGGATTCACCCTTACGGAAGTCATCATGGTGATGACGGTTATGGGATTTGTCCTTGTGGGGGTCGGGCAGATGCTGCTGGACACGGCGCGGACCAGTTTCATCACCTCGGAGAAACTGGACATCAACGCGGATGTGAGGCAGTTCACGCTTGAGATGGCGGAGAACGCCCGCGCGGCGAACCATTTCTTCATTTACGAGAGTTTTTCGCCGGGATCGCGGAACGAGCCGGATGACCGGATCCGTGACGGGGGGAGCGGCGATCTGCTGGTACTGATTTTCCAGGAACCCTGGCCCAATCTCAACAGTCCGGAGCACTACACGCGAATAGTCGGCTACTTCCGGGATGCGGACCATGGAAATCCGGATAGCGAGGGACCGGTGAAGCGGTTTGAGAAGCGCTTTCACGACCCCTCGTTGACCGTTCTGCCGGCTTGGTCGAGCGGGCCGTATCCATCGGCGGTCACGAATACCATCGAGGACATGATATCGGACCTCAGTTCCGGGGGAAACTACCGGACGATCGTGCAGCTTTCCCGCGGTCTGAGCGACGGTCAACTGTTCTACAATTATCTGGACCGGAGTATCATGGTAAAAGCCCAGATAATCCACGGGAACATGGCCAAGCGCATTACCGACACCTACAACTATACCATTTCACCAAGGGGCTGAAAGATGAAAAACAACCGTAACGGATCGGTTCTTGTTCTGGTGCTGCTGATCGCGGTGACATCGGGTATGATCCTGACCTCATTGAGTCAGCTGGCGATAACAGAGAAGCGGCTGAACGACCATTCAAGGGACCTGCTTGAGGCCAAGGAGGCCGCGGAGGCGGCCGTGGAGTGCGGATTTGCCCAGCTGGTGGAGCGCTTTGAATCGCGGAATTCCTTCCCCGTCAACGCGCTTTCCCCCTCGGGGGGGAACCCGCTTATTCTGACGGATGATTTCTACAGCCTATTCCAGACCGGTTCGGGGATGACGTTGGCCAAAGTGCGGATGCCGCCCCATCCCTACAACCCGCAGGCGAGCTGGGGAAGCCTCGACACGGAGGTCATCGGCGGGCAGATTCTGCCCGGGGAATGGAAGTTCATCGACGGCCGGGTCCCGGGGAACGAGTTTGATCCCCTGCGGGACAAGCTGGTCTTCATCCGCGAGGTGGAGGTTGTCGGCAAGGCGACGGTACAGAATCCGAGCACCGGTTACGCGTACACCGCCTATGTCTCCCAGAATCTTCAGGTCCGCGATGCGCCGCTTTTTGCACACGCCATTTTCTACAACATGGACATGGAAATAGCGCCTGGTCCGACAATGTCGGTCAGGGGGTCGGTGCACGCGAACGGTGAGATGTTCATTCAGGCCAACAACCGTCTCGACTTCCACCGCAACGTGAGTGCCACCGGGCAGCTCTTTCACGGGCCGAATCCGGAGATCACAAAAGCGACGGCCGGAGGGACGGTGCGGTTTTCAGACGGGCTTGGAGACCTGGTCAGGATGGACAGATCGGGATCCTGGATTGACAGCCGCATGGGTGATTTCCGTTCGGTTGCGAGCAATCGCTGGAACGGGAACGTCCAGGCCTATGAACACGGCATCCAGAACCATAACCCGGTGGCCATTGATCCCTATGTCGCGGATAATCCGGACACTGTGGCGGATGATGATCCGCTCAACTACGCCTACCAGCTGATACAGCCCCTGAACAGGAAAGACGATCCGACCTATAACCCGGAGATTGAACACCAGAAATTCGCCTACAAGGCGGGCATGGTAATCCATATTGAAGCCTCCCAGGTAGAGAATGTCATTTCCAGCTTCCCGGTGACCCCCGACTATGGGGATGAAGCGGTGCAGGAACCCTTCTTTGAAGTTGCCAACTCGGGCAGGGACCCCTCCGCCCAGCCGGTGACGATCTACCGCTATGACCATTCCTCGGGGTATGAGGAAATTGACTACAATAATGACGGTACACCGAAAATCGACCCCTTCAACAGTTTTGAGGCCTCTGACCATTTCATGCGCATAAAGCCCTTCGCCGCAAGCGGGTCCACGGTGGAGAGCGGAATCTATGACCAGCGCATGCGGGCCGGCATCAACCTTATTGAAATTGATGTCGGCAAGCTGAAGGAGGTTGTCGAAGGCAATGAACAGTCGTACTGGGGAAACGCCGGGAAGGCGGCCAACAATCCGAGCGCGCTTCCGGAAAACTGGTGGAACGGTGTTGTCTATGTCGAGGTCTCGACAAACGGGGCGCCCTCGGACCGGCCTGACAATGTGGTTGTCGCGGAAGACGGCTGGGGCGTCAAGCTGGTCAACGGGGAAAAGATACCCAACCCGGGTTTCAGTTGGACGGATGACCTGTACGGGACAACCATTGCCACGAATGTCCCCATGTATGTTGAAGGAAATTACAATGCTGACGGTGACCCATCCACCGGGAGCGCCACGGAGGCCGACGTCAACGACGTCCTTGAGGAACCACCGGCGGCCCTTGTTGCCGACGCCGTCACCATCCTGAGCAACAGCTGGGACGATGCCGACAGCCTGAAGAACACCTCCACGAGGAGTACGAATGCCTTCACCGAGGTGGCGGCCGCGATCCTCACGGGCCTTGTCCCTTCCGACAAGAATGGGTGGAACAACTACAGTGGTGGAGTTGAGAACTTTCCAAGATTCCTGGAGGACTGGAACACGACCCTGCGCTACCGCGGGAGCATGGTGGCGCTTTTTGAGAGTGAAGTGGCGACGGAACCCTGGGGGAAGAGCAACGTCTATGGGGCACCCACTCGCGACTGGGGCTTCAATTCGCTGTTTGCCCAGGGATTTTATCCGCCGGGGACCCCGAACTCACGCACCTTCCGGAGGATCAATTACCGGAACCTGTCGGAGAGTGAATACACCTCCACCATCACCCGTTTCGCCTCCAACCTGAATCCCTGATGAGACGCCTTCTTCTCCTGGCATGTTTTTTTGGGGGGTCCAGCCTGTTTCCGGCCGTTCCCCTGACGTTGCCGGAACCCGCCTGCAGGCTGACCGTCACTGATTTTTCGGAGCGCCTGGAGACCGACCGCCTCTGGCGGGTCCGTTTTGACGGGTGTATCCAGTTCGAAGGCGACCCTCCAAGGGGATTCGCCCTCGACGAGCAAGTGCCCCGGGACTGCAGCCTTCAATTGTCCCATTCCCTCGACCATGCGGTTAAGCTGCAGTTCAGGGTTTATGAAAACAAGGGCCCGACGGGATATTCCGACGAGCTTTGGAATGACCTTCTGGAGGCAGCGCTTGCAAGCCTTCCGGACGAGTACAGTGGAGGGATTATGGCCCGCTTCGAACTCGGCCCCGGCACGGGGACCCCCATTCTGGGTCACATCTCAATGGAGGCCCGCCTTTCCCTGACAGCGGAGGAGAGTGGGAGGACTTATTTCTACCGGATCTGTGCGGTACCCTCCCGGTCCGGCGACCATGTCCTGCTGGTCGGATTATTCTGCGAATCGGACCAGTTCAGCGTTGTCAACCGGAGTGTTGAAGCGTTTCTGCGCAGTCTGTACGAACCATCCGGATGATATGGCGGAGGGTTTATACTCAGACACTGGAAAGTTTCTCAAGGGCTGAAACAACTGCATCCAGGCGACTCCGTTCCCCTCCGCTGAAGCCTTCGGCCTCCGACTCCTGAAGACGGATGGCGTCCCGTTCCCAGCTCTTCAGGATTTCGTGTTTTTGTTCCCTGCTGAGCGATGAATCCAGAAGAACATCGTCCGGGTGAGAGAAGGCGAGGGCAGGATCACGGAGGGCCTTGTTGATATCAATTGCCATAACCTTTCATCCTACATCATCAAAGTCGGATTTTCCAGATTGAAAAGGGATTTGCAGGCGGTCTATCCTTCATCTCTTGAACGCCTCGCTGAACCCTTTTCTGGAACAGGCCCAGGTCCTTGATTCCACCGACCCGCTGAACGCTTTCAAGGCGGCCTTTCATTTTCCCGCTGAGCGATTGATATACCTCGATGGCAATTCCCTCGGGCCTTTGCCGAAGAAGACGCGGACATGCCTCCGGGCATGCATGGAGGAGGAATGGGGAACAGGGCTTATCCGTTCCTGGAACGCTCATTGGTACGGCCTGCCGGAAAAGATGGGCGACCTCCTCGCACCGCTGCTTGGCGCACGGGATGGGGAGGTGATCTTCGCGGATTCTGTGACGGTTAACCTGTTCAAGCTTCTTTCCGCCGCCTTGCCCTATCAGGAGGGACGTTCGGTGGTTGTCAGCGATGAGCTCAATTTTCCCTCTGACGAGTATGTGCTCGAAGGACTTCTGGAAATGACGGGCCGGCGACACAGGGTGCTGCGGGTTCCGTCGGCTGACGGGATAACCATTGACCGGGGAGCCTACTCCGCCGTTCTGGATGGCGACACGGCGCTTGTTCTCGTCAGCCATGTGACCTTCAAGTCGGGCTTTCTCCACGATCTCAAGGCTCTTACGGAAGCAGCCCATGCTGTCGGGGCCCTCGTGCTTGCGGATCTGAGTCATTCCGTTGGGGCAGTGCCGCTCAAGCTGGAGGAATGGGGCGTCGATCTGGCGGTGGGGTGTGCCTACAAGTACCTCAATGGGGGACCGGGTGCTCCCGCTTTCCTCTATGTCCGCAAGGATCTGCAGGAAGCTCTCCTTCCGGGATTGCGGGGATGGTTCGGTTCGGCCGAGCCCTTTGCCTTTAATCTGGATTATTCTCCCGCAGCCGGGATGAGGCGCTTCCTTGTGGGAACGCCACCGGTCCTTTCCCTGCGGGCGGTGGAACCTGGGATCAAGCTCCTACAGGAAGCGGGGATGGACGCCGTGCGGGAAAAGAGCCTCCGCCTCTCAGCCCTGCTTCTTGATTTCCATGAGGCTTTTCTTGCGCCGTTGGGATACCGGTTGGGCAGTCCCGCCAAGGCGAGCGAGCGCGGGTCGCACCTCTCACTCCGGCATCCCGAGGCCTACCGCATCAACCGGGCCCTGATTGCTCCGCTTCCCGGCCAGCCGGTGGTCATCCCTGACTTTCGTGCCCCGGACAACCTGCGGCTTGGCCTGGCCCCGCTTTTCCTCAGTTTCACGGATGTTGTCGAGGCTGGGCGCTGCCTCGCCGAAATCGTTGCCAGCCGTGATTTTGAAAGGTTTGCCAATGCCCCGGATCCGGTTACCTGAACACCCTCTCCGGCTGCTCCATCTGGGGGACTCCTACACCTTAGGCGAGGGTATTGAGATCCGGGAAGGGTGGCCCGCCGCCATCCGGGACCGGCTTGAATCCCGCGGATATCCAGTCGCCAGGAGCTCTGTCCTTGCACGCACCGGCTGGACGGTGGCAGACCTTGCGGAAGCCTTTGGGAAAGCCGGTTATGCGCCCGAGTGGGACCTGGTAACCCTCTGCATTGGCGTCAACGACCAGTACAAGGGTGGGGATCCGGCCGCGTATGCCGCGCAATTGGATCCGCTCCTCACACAGGTGGAAACTGTCCTCGGAAAGAGCGGATCATGCCTGCTCGTACTCTCCATTCCGGACTGGAGCGTTTCCCCGTTCGCCCCGGACCGTGAGCGGGCTTCGATAGCCCGGCAAATTGACGCTTTTAACGCTGCTGCCCATGAGCTTTCCCGGAAGAGGGGGTTGGGCTTTCTTGACTGGACTTCTTTCAGTCGCCGTTTTTCGGGTGATCGGGAGGCCTTTGCCCGCGATGGCCTCCATCCTTCAGCGATCCAGCATACGGCCTGGGCCCGTTTCCTTGAAGAATCGTTATTGCGGGATTGACAACCTTTTCGAAGCTGATTCACCTCATTTTCCTTAACTTGTGGTGGTTATAGCTCAGTTGGTTAGAGCACTGGTTTGTGGTACCAGGGGTCGCCGGTTCAAATCCGGTTAGCCACCCCATTTTTCCAAAACCCGAAACCACAGCGGGTTGAGGCAACGGTGCCCGGGAAGGCTGGCAGATTTGTACTCCGGAATCTTTCCAACGAGGCCTTGACCTTCTTTGTTTCTACGAGCGTGATCTAAAACTGCCTCACCTATCAAAATGGATGACCACGCAAATCTTTCCATCCCTGACACATTAACGGAAATCGAGATTGCAACCAGGGCTCTGGATTTCCAAATGGCGTCCGACCACCTGACGGGCAGCCTTTTACGCACTTTGGTGGCAAGCAAAAGATCCGGGCGTATTCTGGAGTTGGGAACAGGCACAGGCTTGTCCTCCTGTTGGATTTTGGACGGCATGGACGATTCCGCCAGATTGACGACCGTCGACAACGACGAAAAGGTGGTTTCCGTCGCGATCGAATACCTTTCCTCGGATTCCCGGGTCAAGTTCCATGTAGAGGATGGTTCAGCGTTCCTGAGGAAATTGGATAAAGGAAGCTACGACCTTATCTTCGCGGATACGTGGCCCGGAAAATATTGGGATCTCGACCTGGCATTGGAGCTTTTAGCCGACGGCGGACTCTACCTCATAGATGACATGCTGCCGCAGGAAAGCTGGCCAGAAGATCATGCGCCTAAAGTTGAAAGGCTTATAAAGGAGCTTGAATCCAGAAGTGATCTGGCAACGACCAAACTCAACTGGTCCACAGGCATCATTCTCGTCAGCCACAGGAACACCAAGTATGCATGTGAACAGAGGTGACTGCCCGGAGCGGTAAACCCAGCCTGTTCAGCGGATTCACGGAACCTTGTCCTCGACTTCCCGCTGCGCCGGCACAATGAGCGCCGGAATCCTTGTTCCATGAAAAATCCGCCTGCCCGGGTACGTCATTCGTAAGGAACCAACGGGTTCAGCCTGATGACCATCATGCCAAAATCCAAGGGTCGACCCCATTGGTTCGCGGGTGATTATTGGCTTGGATTTCAGGCCATGGAGGTGAGAATCGGCAGGCATGACCAAGGAGAAGGAAGCGATAAAGCCCCCGGGGGAGAAGGAACCTTATAAAGCGCCTGAAGGGAACAGGACCGAGTTGCGGATGGAATTGCCGGAAGGGGATCTCGCGTATGACGCGGAGGCTGGCTGGATTGTCCTGCGCAAGAATGATAAGCCGAAGGCGGAGATGTTCTTCACCTCCTATGTGGTCCCTTCGGAGAGCCTTCGCCCGGTGACCTTTGTCTTCAACGGGGGTCCCGGGGCCTCCTCAGTCTACCTTCATCTGGGTGCCATGGGACCACGGCGGGTGGAGATGGATGCCAAAGGCCTTCCCCCGGGACCGCCTCACCGCCTGACGGAAAACCATGAAACCTGGTTGCGTTTCACGGACTTGGTCTTTGTCGATCCGATCGGGACCGGCCTGAGCCGCATGATTCTGTCGGGAAAAACCAAGACGGAAGCCGCCAACGGGAAGGAATTCGGCGAGGAAAAAAAGGAGGTACCGGAATACTGGCGGTTCAAGCGTGATCTCGAATCGATCGGGGAGTTTATCCGGACCTGGCTTTCCACGCATCACCGCTGGGAAGGTCCGGTTTTTATCGCAGGCGAGAGTTATGGGGGTTACCGGGTTGGGAAGCTGGCCAAGTTGCTCCAGAAGGATTACGGGGTCGGACTGGCCGGGGTGGTCATCCTCTCACCGGCCCTTGAGTTCAGTCTCCTCGACCGGAGTCACTACAATGTCCTCCCCTGGGTCGATGTGGTTCCCTCAATGGCTGCATCGGCCCTTGTTCATGGGAAAGCGCGGAATGCCCGGGATGATGAGGACCCGCTGGCCTATGCCGTGAGGGCCAGGGATTTCGTCCTCAAGGAACTCCTGTCTGTCCTCGCCGCGGGGACGCTTTATCCCTCCCGGAAGCGCCAGCAGGTCCTGAACCGTCTCGCCGACTTCATCGGGCTCCCGCGTGCGGTTGTCCGGCAGAAGGGCGGACGCATCGATATCCGTTATTTTGCCAAGAACCTCCTTCGCGAGGAGGGTCGTCACATTGGACTCTACGATGCCTCCATCTCACTCACGGATCCGTTTACCGAGAAGGAGGATCTGGATGCCCCCGATCCGACCCTCCATCTTCTGGAGCGCGTTTTCGCGGCCGGTATCAATACCCAGTTGCGCAAGGTTATCGGGCTTGCAACGGATCGTGAATATGAATTGTTGAGCATGGAGGTGAATACCTCGTGGAAGAATGACGAGCAGCAGCACGCTCTCCAGAGCCAGTTCGGAGCTGTGGATGACCTTCGCTACGGAATGAGCCTTAACGAGCACATGGGGGTCTTCATCACCCATGGCTATTATGACCTCGTCACGCCTTTCACCTCCTCCGATCGCCTGTTCAGCCTAATGAACCTGACGAAGATCCAGCGGGAAAAAGTCACCTTACGCCATTACCCCGGCGGTCACATGTTTTATACCTGGCCCGAGAGCCGCCGTCAACTTGCCGAAGATGTGGCCGATTTTTACCGGACCTATATCCGGAGCGCGCTGTAACAGGTCGTCCAGATGCCGGGAACGGGTCCAAAGTGGGAGAAATTTTCTTTCATGCGTTGCCTTGCAGAGGTTCTGGTGCTGGGCTGAAGGGAAGAGTTAATAATTATTAAACAGGAGGAAACATGCCGAGGAAGATGACAATGGCCACTTTAAATCTGGTTGATGCGACGCACCCGAAGGCCCAGCGGGTGGCGGTTTTGAAGGAACCGGGGGTCCTGGAACTGGCCCACGCGGAAATACCGGAGGCCGGGGATCATGAGATCCGGGTAAAGATCAAGTGGGTGGGAATCTGCGGATCGGACCTGGAGGCCTACCGGGGGACGCGCCAGCCGGAATTCATGACCACGCCGACCCGACTTGGCCACGAGGTGGCGGGTGTCATTGACCAGGTGGGACGGCATGTCAACGGGTTGAAGGAGGGTGACCAGGTGACCTGCCGCTACGTCTGGGGGGCCTTTGCGGAGTACATCGTCTGTACGCCCTTCAACGTAAAAGTGCTGCCGCCTGCCTTTCCGCTTCTGGAAACGAGCCTGATTGAGATTCTTCCGGGGGTCATTCACGCCGCGGAGCTGGGGCAGGTGGACCAGAACAAGAACGTCCTCATCACGGGACAGGGGGTGAGTGGCCTGGTCCTGACCCAGGTCCTTTCCCTATACAGCCCGAAAAACCTTGTCGTGACCGATCTGCGCGAGCGCAACCTCGAGCTGGCGCGGTCCCACGGGGCGACGCACACTTACCGGATTGAGGACGAAAGGACCTCTACATCGTCGGTCGTGGGCGGGGATTTTCCCGATGGCTTTGAAGTGGTGATTCCGTGCCTGCTGGAAGGGGACGGGATGGTGGACGCCCTTGATTGCCTGGCGACCTGTGGAAAGATCGTCATGTACGGGTGTATCGGAACCTGCCACCAGCCGTTTGATTTTTTCAAGCTGCATCGAAAACGGGGCGAGATCCTCTCAACGGAACCGAAGCGTGATGTGGACATGCGGCGGTATTTCCAGCAGGGGGTTGAGTGGGTCCTCGACGGGCTTCTCAACACCTCGGAAATGATCACCCACACCTTTCCCCTGGAAGCGATTCAGGAGGCATTCGAGTTGCGCAATGACCAGCACAACGACGCCGTCCATGTGTTGATTGATTGCGAGAAAAAATAAGGTGCGCCTGTGGGGCCTCGGGGGGGCAATGCCGTTTCCCTTGCCCGGGGAGTCGCCTTTGCGCGACAATGAGTAAACCTTTCGCGACAGGACCGGGTTTAATGATTGAAACTCAGGCCTGAACAAACTCAACAATTCGACATGGGCTGTTTTGCGGTGTCGGGACTCTTTGAAATGAAGGTGACGTTGACCTGCCAACTCGCATTCAGTCTCGCCTCCCTGGCGGCCTTTCCCGGCGGGATGGTCTCCTTGGAGGGAAACAAACCCGATGCGATGGCGACTGTTAAAGAATACACCATTCTCTGTTTTGGAGATTCCATCACCGCTGCAGGTTACTGGATTGAGAGGCTCGAAAATGACTCGCCCCACCGTTTTATCAACGGTGGTCAGAGCGGCCGGCGGGCCGCCCACGCTCCGGAGGAACTCGGAGAGGTCCTGGACGACCATCCCGAAGTCGACGCACTCATCCTCATGCTGGGGGTTAACGATCTTCCCGCCCGTGATCCCCGTCCGGGAGAGGTCAAGGTGGCCAAGGTCGTCGCGGACATGGGGGAGGCGATTGAACGAGCCAGGAGGCAGATTGACCCCGCGAATATCCTCCTTGTGGCCCCCCCAACGGTCTATCCGGAGCGGCTCAGTGACGTTAATCTGCAAAAGGGTTACCAGGTCACCCCGTCCCTGCTGGCACAGCTTGAGGCCGGTTACCGCGCCCTGGCCCGGGAAAAGGGCGTGGCCTTCTTCAGCCTGCTCCAGGCTGTCAGTGCCGAAAATTCACGGGACGGTCTCCATCCGGATCAAAACGGCCATGCCCAGATGGCGGCAGTGGTGGCCCCCCTGCTCGAGTCCTGGCCGCCCCGCCCCTGAATCCCTGAATCTGTGGGCCTGTCCCTCCGCAAGATCAAAGCTGCGCCACGGCCCTTTCGGCCGCCGTTCCCCCCGCGACGACCGTCCCCCCGCGCCTTTATATGCGTTTTTATGCAATTATTCTTGAAGAAAAGACGAAGGCGACAAGTTTAGGGGAAAAGGCATGGGAATGGACCTGGCCTG
>JAWLGH010000129.1:0-4263 GCA_041685165.1 Oceanipulchritudo sp.
CGCTCCCTCCCGTTTTCAAACCGGACCCATGAGCCAGCATTAAAATTATCCGCCTCTACACGACGCTTCTCCATTGCGCGGAATGCATCATTCCATACCGTATACTCTATGAATTTATCGGATGAACAACAGGCTACGGTCGCTTCATGGGTTCGCGAGGGTCTCTCCCTCGCCGATATCCAAAAACAAATTGAGGAACAGTTCGGTCAACGCATGACCTACATGGATGTCCGCTTCCTCGTCGATGATCTCGACCTCGAATTAAAAACCAAGGGGCCTGAGTTCAATGATCCCACTGTCGACCCCAATAAGGCCGCCGGCTCCCAACCGGGTAAGGTAGCCGTCTCCCTCGATAAAGTAGCGCGCCCCGATGCCCTCGTCAGCGGTTCCGTCACCTTCAGCGACGGCGTTAAAGCCCAGTGGCATCTCGACCAAATGGGCCGCCTCGCCCTCAATCCCAGCCAAAAGGGATACCAGCCGGGCGAAGAAGACCTGCGCGCCTTCCAGGAAGAACTCCGCTCAGCCGTCGAAAAATCCGGCATGATGTAAGCCACCCGTGAATATCCATCACCGCAGGCCACGCCGCTCCCGCTTTGGCTCGCCGCGCGAGGACTCCACCCGCGAAGCCAAAATTGCCCGCCTGCGCGAACAGGCCCCTTCCCTTGGTGGGACTCGCCGGCTCCGCTCCCTCGCCCTCTTTGGCTCCGCTGTCATGGTCATGGTCGTCGCCGGTCTCTATTACGCCCTCCGCATTACTGAAGCCGTAGCAGAACAAAGTAACGCGCCTTCCACCATGGAGGTCGACCGCGCCCCCGAAATCCCTACCTCCGAAATCGAGCAGGCCCTCCAACGAATCGACCAGGATCAACAACAAGCCGATACCGAATACCAACAACAGCTCGAACAACTGCAGGAAATCGACCTCTTCACCGAAGAGGATCAACAAGCTCCCTGAAAAAGTGAGCCCTCCTTTAAGACCGGAATACGAAAAGGCCGCAGGGGTTCCCCGAATCATGCCCGCCGATACCAGTGCGGGAACCCGATTGCTTCGTTCAAAGCCGTTCCTGCGGTTGGCGCGAAACCCAACCAAACCGGCCTTCAGCTGATTTTGACTTGCCGGAAAGTGAGGTTAATCCGCTCGCCGCTGACTTTTTTGCTTTTGGGCAACTGGTGCTTCCACGCTTTCTGGCAGGCCCCCGCCATGACCAGCAGGGAACCGTGCGCCAGCACCAGCTTGACATCTTCCTGGTCGGGATCACTCCGGTGCCGCAGCACGAATCGCCGCGGCACTCCGAAACTAAGTGAGGCAATCATCGGATTTTCCCCGAGTTCCGCTTCATTATCGCTGTGCCAGCCCATGCTGTCCTGTCCGTGGCGGTAACGGTTGCCCAACAGGCTGTTGAATCGTTGCCCCAGCGCGTTTTCCAGATCCGCCTGGATTTCGCGCAGGGCCGGTGTCCAGTCATGCGGTTGATACCGCTTCCCGGAATATGCGTAGCTGGCGCCCGGATCCCCGTGCCACGCCGAAAGCCTCGGAGCTGCGTGTTCCTTGCCGAATATTTTCACCCAATGCTGTTGCCAGACAAGCTCGTCCTTCAGGGCCCGAAACAGGCGGTCCGCCGCCCCGGGGCTGTAGAACGCTTCCGCATAGCGCAGGTCCGCATCTGGTACGGGTATGGTTTCCAGTTGTGCCATCAGCAGAAACTCTGACCAGATTCCCGGATTTTCAAAGCGATCAAACACGAAATCCAATGGAATGTCATCGGGTAGAGGTTTGCGCCAATCGCCTCCTCAGCTTAAACTGATTTACGGGTCCGCTTGCACTCATGGTATCTGCAGTAGCGTAATCAATATGGCATTCTGGAAAAAGGCAGTCCTTTGCATCCTCGTGATCCAACTTCTCGGCAATGCGAGCGGCCTCATCACCATGTTTTCCCTGGATGGCTGGTATAACAGCCTGCGCCGTCCGCCGGGCACGCCACCCAACGGCATCTTTGGCCCCGTTTGGCTCATTATCTACACCATGATCGGCTACGCAATCGCATTGGTCTGGAACCAGCCGGCTGAGGCCAACATCAAGCGCCGGGCCCACTGGCTTTTTATCCTGCAGTTTGCCCTTAATCTGCTCTGGACTCCGGCCTTTTTCGGCCTCCAACGTATCGACCTTGCCCTCGCCATTATCCTTCCCCTACTCGTCTCAATCGCCCTGACCATCCGCGCCTTCGCCCCCATCAGCCGCAGAGCCGCCCAGCTCCTCCTTCCCTATCTGCTTTGGGTCAGCTATGCGACCTACCTCAATCTGGGATTCCTCTTCTTAAACCAATAAGAGCCATCAATACCGGATCACTGATTTCCCCATCCTGATTCCCTTCGCCCGGCTTTCCCTATCAGGCATCTTCTATTCTCTAGCTGAAAATGTATTGCGTCATCACCTGCCCGACCTGCTTCGAGACCTTCTCCGTCCCCGGCCCCGCACCCAATGAAGTGCCCACCACATGGGACTATGACTGCGAGGTCTGCTGCCGTCCCATGCTGATTCACTTTGAACTCGATGGGAATGAGGTCTATGGAGAAGCTGTAGCCGATCAATAAATGCGGCAATCACACGCAGAACACCACGGAAAGGGAGTGAAGCACCCGTTTTGACAAAGCGGAATCCGCGCGTTCCTTATTAATATGAAAATCAAGGCTTTCGCTGTTCCGCCTCTGTGTATGCTTATCCCCGCTTTCCTCCTCGGTCAGGACCGTTACCCGGAGCCCATTCCCTATGAAGCAGAAGTTGTCACCGTGGAGGAAGTGGCCACTATTCCGGATTCCACGCCGGACAATCCACCGCGTATGAGCGTGGTCACAACCGATCCGAATGGGCGCCTTTTTGTCAATGACCAGCGTGGTCCTCTGTATCTCGTGCCTCCGGAGTCAGGAAAGGTGACAACTTATCTCGACCTCCGCTCCTACCCGGAGCTGGATGTGTTCGCCACCTTTGAGGCCGGCTTTCAGAGCTTCGCGTTCCATCCGGAGTTCGCCACCGAAGGTGCACCGGGATTCGGTCGCTTTTACACCATTCACAGCTGCGCAAACACGGAACCTTCACCCGACTTTTCCGCCCCACGTAATGAGGGTTTCGATACGCTCCTTCTCGAGTGGCGGACCGATAACCCGGAGAGTTCCGCTTTTGTTCCTGCCGAACCGGAGCAGCCGTACCGCGAATTGCTGCGCATTCGCCAGCCGTATGGCAATCACAATGCCGGGCTGATCGCTTTCAGCACCGTGTCTCGCAAGGAAGACCCCGATTTTGGCCTTCTCTATGTCGCCCTCGGGGACGGTGGCTCCGGTGGCGATCCACAGGAAAATGCCGAAGATCCAGGAAATCCTTTCGGAGCCATCCTCCGCATCAATCCCCTCGGAAGTGACAGCGACAACGCCCAGTACGGCATTCCCCCGGGAAATGCCCTCGCGGCCGATGGCGATCCCCAGACCCTCGGGGAAATCTATGCCTACGGTCTTCGCAACCCGCAGCGGTTCGCATGGGATCTTGTCACAAAAATTGGCTACATTGCCGATATCGGCCAAAACTCGGTCGAGGAAATCAACCGCCTCGCCAATGGCGCCCATTACGGTTGGGATCTGCGCGAGGGAAACTTCGATTATGAAGGCGGTTCCAGTCCCGTCGAATTGACCGGCCCGATCGCCGCCTACGACCATTTCGACACTTTTTCCGCCCCTTCCGTCAGCCTCGCCAACCGCGCCGTCACCACCGGGGAAGTCGCCCGGGGAACCCTGCTCCCGTCCCTGGAGGGACATCTCCTTCTCGCCGATTTTCCCACCGGCATCCTGCTCGCCCTTGATCTGGAATCCCGCTCCCTTGACGGCGATCAACAGGGTTTGCGCGAAATCAGGCTTCGCAAGGCAGGAGGCCCCACCGTCCGTTTCCTTGATTTGATCAATGCGGCCCGCAACGACCGCGGCCTGGGCTCAACATCACGCACGGATCTGCGTTTCAGCATCGGCACCCCCGGACAAATCTTCCTCAGCAACAAACAGGATGGTATTCTCCGCCGTATCGTACCGCAGGCCGATCCGGATATCTCCTTTGTCCCCGCAGAGCAGGCTCCCGTCTCCGTCCGGTTCAGGGGAGTTCTTCAATCCTCAAGGGATCTTACCAGCTGGACAACCTTGCTTCCGCAACCAGAAAGCCCGTGGGAAATCGATCCGAAGGATTTACCCCTTTTCCTGCGCACCATGAAGAAATAAGCGGCCCTC
>JAWLGH010000062.1:0-17328 GCA_041685165.1 Oceanipulchritudo sp.
GAAACTGTAAGGTTTTGGTCCTTAAGATAATCAATACCAAAACCTTACGGTTTCGGCTACGGGGAGGAGGAACGGTTTCGGCTACGGGGAGGAGGAACGGTTTCGGCTACGGGGGAGAGGACGACTGCCCTACAGCTTCTGGATGACGCGGTCGAGGCCGCTCCGGACCTGTTCCGCGATGGGGGCCAGGTCCTCGTTGTCAACGGCCTGCATGGAAGCCACGGGGTCGACCGCGGAAACCTCGACCAAGTCAGCGTTGTATTCCTGAACAATAACATTGCAGGGGAGCATGACACCGATGCGGGCCTCTGCCTGGAGGGCTTCATGGGCAAAGCCGGGATTGCAGGCCCCGAGGATGCGATACTTGCGGAAATCGACATCGATTTTCTTTTTCAGGGTCGCCCGGACATCAATGTCGGAGAGGACCCCGAAGCCTTCCTCGGCAAGGAGCGACTTGACGGTTTCAATGGCCTCGTCAAAAGGAGCGTCGATTTTTTTAGTGAGGGTATAACTCATGGCTGGGATTGGGTTGAGGTTAGATTTCGGAAAGGGGTTGTGAGGTGCCGACGGACTCAACGGTCTGCAGCCGGTCGGGTTCGGTCGACCAGTCGTGGGGCACGCGTTCGATGCGTTCCCGGTCAAATCCGGCTTCCTCAAGGCGCTGGAGCATGGCCTCGTAATCAGTGTCGCTTATATGGGCCTCGCGTTGCATGATCCAGGCATACTTGCGGTTTGGATGAGCGATAAGGGTGCGGTCGTAGTCCTCCGAGACGTAGTGAATGATGTAGCGGGCCTTGAAGGGCCAGATAAACTGCATCCGCCATTCGGCGTTGCTTTCCGTGTCATGGATGGTGCCAACGGGCGTGTAGGTTTTCAGGGGCCCGTCAAACCCGCCTTTGCGGAACTGGTAGGTTGTGCGGATCTTTCCGTCCTCGTCCTGGTAGTAATGCTCGACGGCGTTGTGCGCATCTTTATCGATGAGGATCGGGGTGTACCCAACGACGTACCAGGTCCCCATGAAGCGCTCGAGGTCCACGTATTCGGGAGTTGCGAGGGGAGGTGTGCTGGTGCATCCGGCTGTGACCATAATTGATAATATGGCCATGATGGGAAAGCGGTAAAGCGAGCGGCGCATTTCTACACTGTCGCCTTTCTGAAAGCATTTTCAACAACAGGCCTCATTTCCCTTCCCTGCCGGAAGGGTGGCGAGCCATTCGAGGAGGTCGCGGCCCCAGGCATGGTTGCGACCGAGCCCGAAGCCATGGCCGGACCCATGGTAGATGTGAAGATCGGCCGGAACTGAGGCCCGGCAGAGGGCCGAGTAGAGGCTGAGGGCATTCTCCGGCGATACCGCCTCGTCCGCCTGGCCATGGGCGATGAACATGGGGGGGGTCGTTTTCGAAACCGCCCGCTCAAGGGAAAGCTGCACACGGAGAGGACCCTCCTCCTCCGGCCCGAGAAGGGCTTCCCGTGAGCCGGCATGGCAAAAAGGCTCGCAGAAGCTGACAACGGGATAAATCAAGGCCGCAAAAGCGGGTTTCCCGGATTCGGCATCAAGGGGATCGGGCGCGCCCGGGAGGGTAACGTACGGCTGGGTGGCGAGGAGGCCGGCGAGGTGTCCGCCGGCGGAAAAGCCCATCACTCCGATAGCCCCGGGATCCAGGTCCAGTCTGCGAGTCTCGGAGCGCAGCCGTTTCATGGCCCGCTGGGCATCGGCCAGCGGGACCGGATGCCGGGCCGGGCTGTGCCGGTATTCAAGGACCGCGGCGGCGTGCCCACGGGAAGCGAGCATCATGGCCGGCCGATGACCCTCCTTTTCCGTGGACACCCGCTGATAGCCACCGCCAGGGAGGATGAGCAGGGTCTTCCCGGTTTGGAATTCCGCGCTCGGGCGGTAGAGCGTGAGACGGGGCAGTTCCCCGTCCTCCGGGCCCGCAAAGGGGATGTCTTCGCCGGGCCAGAGGGACAGGTGGACGGGCAGGTTCCGGGCAGGGGCAGTCTCCATGGGACCGTTTTGAATCACCTGTCCCTTATTTTGTCAATTTGCCCAAGGCGCAAAATGGCTTGCGTAATCAGGTGTAACTTCGAAAACGGGCAGCATGTCGGAACGACCGAATATCCTCCTGATTACGAGCGACCAGCAGCACTGGAACACCCTTGGGGTGGACAACCCTGAGATTGAGACCCCCAACCTTGACCGGCTGGCGCGGGAGGGCATGCTTTTCGAGCGGGCCTATTGTCCGAACCCGACCTGCACCCCGACGCGGGCGAGCCTGATCACGGGCCAGTGGCCGAGCCAGCACGGCGCCTATTCCCTGGGGACCAAACTCCTTGAGGACCGCCCGACGGTGAACGACGTCTGGCGGGAACAGGGATACCGGACCGGCCTTGTCGGGAAGGCGCACTTCCAGCCCCTGAAGGGGACCGATGAATTCCCCTCGCTGGAGGCCTATCCGGTCCTGCAGGACCTTGATTTCTGGAAGACCTTCGAGGGACCCTTCTACGGGTTTGATGATGTTGAACTGGCGCGCAACCACGTCGACGAGGCACACGTCGGCCAGCACTACGCGCTCTGGATGGAGGAGAAGGGCCTGACCGACTGGCGGGAATATTTCTCGAAGCCGACGGGCACACGGGACCCGCAGGAACACACCTGGAACCTGCCCGAGGAATTTCACTACAATGCGTGGATTGCCGAGCGCACCAACCACCACCTTGAACAGTACCGTGACCGCGGAGAACCCTTCTTCCTCTGGTCGAGCTTTCTTGATCCACACCCGCCCTACCTCGTCCCGGAACCATGGGACGCCCGCTACGATCCCGAAAAGGTTACCCTTCCCGAACGCCGTCCGGGCGAGCTTGAAAACGGGACCCCCTTCCAGAGGCTGGCCGCGGATCCGGAAGGGAACCCTGAAACGTATGGCATCGCGGGGCAGTGGCTCCATGGCGTCCACAGCCACGTCCAGGACAAGGGGGACCTCGCGCGGGACATTGCCGTTTATTACGGGATGGTTTCCTGCCTCGACAGATACGTGGGGAAAATCCTCGACCGCCTTGAGGAACTCGGTCTGGCGGAGAACACCCTCGTGGTCTTCACCTCCGACCACGGGCATTATTTCGGGCATCACGGCCTGATTGCGAAGGGGCCTTTCCATTACGATGACGGGGTCCGTGTCCCCATGATGGTCCGCTGGCCGGGTCGGGTGGAAGCGGGCAGCCGGACCCGCGCCCTGCAGAGCCTTGTCGATCTTCCGGTGACCTTCCTCGAGGCCGCGGGGATTGAAAAGCCGCACTGGATGAGCGGTCTCAACCAGCTGCCCTGCTGGACTTCCGGAGGGGAACCGGTCCGTCGGCACACCTTTGTGGAAAACAAGCACGATCCGGAAACCTGCGAATTGAAGACCTACATTGATGAACGCTACAAGATCACGGTCTACCGGGGGCTTGATTTCGGCGAGCTTTACGACATGGAGGTCGATCCCGGGGAATTTGAGAATCGCTGGGATGATCCGGATTACAGCGCCATCCGGACGAGGCTGCTGCAGGCCTTCATCCAGGCGGAGATGGCGACCGAGGTTGTCCCGATGCCGCGCTTATGGGGAGCCTGAACGGCAGCCTTGCCATCCTGAAGCGGGAAAGCGGTTACCTTGCCCGGGGGCTTCGGGCGGCACGGCAGGCCGCCAGAGCCGAGCTCGGGGCGGACTGATCAGCTGATGCCGTGGCGTTCCCTGATGGCGTCGATGGCCCATGCCCGGCCTGTCTTTTCCAGGTGCTCGAAATAGGCCGGAAGGCGTTCCTGGCGGGCATGTTCCGGGCCGCCCTCGCTGATGACGGTCCAGAGCGGGTCGTTGTCGCAGGGCATGGAGGCCATCATCGAATCATGCCAGTCACTGAGGTGGCGCAGGGCCTGGTCACAGATATTGCCGTGCTCTTCCGCGAGGTTGTTCTGCTCATGGGGATCCTCCTCGAGGTTGAAGAGCATTTCCTTCGGGAAGAGATGGAAGCCATCATGGTAGGTGCGCATGTAAAGCCACGGTCCGAAGCGGACGGAACGCTGGCAAACGTGCGCGCACTGGCTCAGGACAAGGTAATCGCGTCCGGTGTCGGCTTCCCCGCGTAACGAAGGGGCAAAGCTTTCCCCGTCCCAGATCTCCGGGCACTCGCCCTCGAGCAGGTCCATGAGGGTGGGGGCCATGTCGATGTTGTAGTGCAGCCCGGTGTCGATGCCGGTCCGGATTCCGGGACCCTTGACGATGAAGGGAACCCGGCAGGTGGCCTCGTCGGCCGTGCCATGTTCGGAGTAGATGCCCAGTTCACCCTGGTTTTCCCCGTGGTCGGCGCTGATGATGACCATCACCTCGTCCTCGATCCCGGCCTCACGGAGGTAATTCATGACTTCGCCAATCATGGTATCCACATAACGGATACCTGTATCGTAACCGTCAATCTGCCGCCGGAGATCCTCGCGGGTGCGCACGGCCCTGACTTCCCGGGGATAGTCACCGCTGGACTTGTCGCTGTACATGCCGCTGATTTCAAGGGCCGAATGGGGCCCCACGGATTGCTGGTGCCGGGCAAGGACCTCGTCGGTGAGCCATTCCGGCAGGGGGTCGTCCTCGAAGGGATTACCGAACTCCATGGGGACGCGGAAGGGTGTGTGGGGGTCCCAGTAATTGACGTGCAGGAACCAGTCCTCGCGGATCTCGGCGTTGCGCTGGAGCCAGTCCATGACGACGGGCTGGACGTCCTCCGCGGATTCCTGGCCCCCTTTGCCGGTATTGTGTATCTCGTGGAACCCGGCATAGAAATGATGGGCCGAATGCCGCTGGCCAAAGGGGCTGATCTGCGCGGTGTGGAGACCCTGCAACTGGAGCTGACGGGGGAGGGCGTTGTTTTCGTACTTGTTGCGGAAGCGCCGGCCCGGCCCTTCAATTCGGGGATCGGCGGCTGTTCCGCCGTGGCCGACGACGCCTGAATGGATGCCGAACATGCCCGTGTAGAGGGCTGTCCGGGAGGGCAGGCAGGGGGCGTCGGTGGTGTAAAAGCGGTCAAAACGGATTCCGCTTCCGGCGATGGCGTCGATATTCGGGCTGGTGTTGCGGTGATAGCCGTAGCACCCGAGGTGGTCGGGCCGGCAGGAATCGATATCAATGTAGAGAATTTTCATGACAAAATGAGGTGCATTGCATTTTCCGCAAGTCCAGGGTCGGGCTGATTTTCTGTCAAGAGCCTTCCTTTTTCCCGACGGGAAAAGAAAACCGTTGTATCCTTGGGGCGGCTTCCTTTCCCTTTTCCGGAAGATGAAGACTGTTAACGTGGGCATCATAGGTTGCGGCGTCATAGCGCCCTCGCACATTGAGAGTTACCGGAGACTGGAGGGAGTCCGGGTCACAGCTGTCTGCGACCCGGTTCGTGAGCGGGTGCGGTCGACCCGGGACGCTTATCCTGAACTGGAGCTTGCCGGGCACGCCTCCCTTGCGGAAATGCTCGCCGGATCAGAGGTGGACGCGGTATCGGTCTGCACGGACCACGCCAGTCATGAAGGCCTTGTGATCCAGGCCCTTGAAGCCGGGTGCCATGTGTTGTGTGAGAAGGCGCTGACGACCAACCGTCCCAGCCTCGAGCGGATGCTGGCCGCGGCGGAGGCCTCCGGGAAGGTGAGTGCGGCTGTCCTGCAGCATCGCTTCGATCCCATCAACCGGGAATTGAAACGGTTCCTTGATGACGGTGCCCTTGGGCGTCTCCTCACCGTGAGCTGCCAGCACCAGTGCTTCCGGGAACGTTCCTACTACTCAGGGGATGGGTGGCGAGGCACCTGGGAATTCGAGGGCGGTTCCCTCCTCATCAACCAGTCGATCCACTTTATCGACATCCTGCAGTGGCTTGCCGGAGGGGTGAGCCATGTGGAGGCAGCCACGGCAAACCTTGAACACGAGGGCGTCATCGAGACCGAAGACACCGCCAGCCTTCTTCTCCGCCTGCGCAATGGTGGCCTGGGCAGCTTTATCGCCTCCTCGGGAAGCCACCGGCGGTGGGATTATGCCTTCCAGTTTGTCGGCAGCGAGGGACTGGTGGAGATCGGGAATGGCAACCTGGGGAAGGTTTTACATCGCGACCCCGCGATCGAAGCGACCATGCGGGAGGCCCTCGTGGACCTGCAGGATGGCGGAGGCGTGAGCGCGGCCAAGGACTACTACGGCTCCGGACATCCCGCGCAGGTGCGCGATTTTATCGCCGCCATCCGCGAGGGCCGGTCGCCGCAGGTCCGTTTCGTGGATGCCCGTGGAGCGATGGAAATCGTCTTTGCCGCCTACGACGCGGCAGGCAAGGAAACCTGAGGGGCTGGGATCCCTTTCCCGAATCACAATCGCAGCCTCGGCCAGACCTTATTCGCCGGGCCGGCCTCAGGCGCTTTCCTCTTCGAGGGAGCCCCGACCGGCCGGCACCGGAGAAGGTTGCGGGCGGAGCATCTTGCGCAGGACCGAGCTGTAGAGGACGGGTTTCCGCCAGTAGGGGATGTTGAATTCCTCCAGCAGTTCCACATTTTCGGAATTGAGGCAGCCTGAGACGACACAGACCTTGAGCTTGGGAAACTTGACCCGGCATTCAACGCAGAGGGCGACGCCCCATCCGTCGGGAAGCCGGTGATCGGCAATCATCAGATCCAGTTCGGCGGCTTTCCCCTGCAATTGCGCAAGGGCCGCTTCGACCCCCGACACCACCGTGACCTGATGCCCCATGTCTTCCATGGCCACGGCCGCCAGCCGGCTGAGTTCGGGTTCGTCTTCAACAAGGAGGATGTGCATGAGCGTCTATCCTTAGATGGCACGTGGAGGATCCTGACAGGATTATATTCAGTAAAAACGCCTTCAACTTCAATCGAAAACACAGGGTGTGGGCGGAAAAACAAAGATTTCATGACAGGCAACGGCCTGTTCCCCCGGATCAGGAAAGGCATTCAAGGACCTGGTCGAGGCAGGTGATGACGCTGTCGGGCTGGAGCCCGTGGCAGCGGGGATCCTCGCGACGCCAGCGGAGGGAACGGGCATCCCCCGCGAAGAGGGCCGTCTGGAAACCGGTTTTACGGGCGGGGAGGATGTCGTTGAGGAGGTCATTGCCGACATAGAGGGTCCTGCCGGGATCAAGCCCGAGTTGGTGAAGGCTGTGGGCGAGGCGCTCGAAAAGGGTGGTCGACGGCTTTCCTTCGCGTTCGTGACAGGACCAGACGCTGAGGGAATCACGGAAGGTCCATTCGGGGAGGGTCTTGCCGGTGAGGGCGGGAAAGTAGAGGGGGGTATAGAACTGGGCGTTGGAGACAATCCCCAGAGGCAGGCCGCGGGTGGCGAGACCGGTGAGGGTTTCGGCAAGGCCGGGCATGGGCCAGCAGGGATTGACGCGGCATTCGTAGGCGACGATGGCAAGCAGAAGATCCCCGCGGCCGGCGACGTGGCCGGCGTCGGCGGCTTCCTCGAGAAAATCCTGCCAGACCTCCTCGATCCGGACTTCCGGGAAGGCAATGCCGGCTGCACGGCGTCGGCGGCGGTGTTCCTCGAGGTGGGCCATGAGGTCCTCGGAGGCCGGCCACCGGGCGGCTCCGGGAACGGTGTAGCCGGCATGGCGGAGAGCCTCGACAAGGGCCGGGGTGCGGCTCTCCGAGCGGGCGAGGCTGATGTCCCCGGAACCGGAAATGAGGAGGGTCCCGTAAATGTCGAAGACGACGCAACGGATCTCCGCATGGCGACCAGGACGCGGTGATTCCCCTGTTTCGAGGACGGACAACGGGGAAGACGCTCCACGGATGTAGTGAACGAGCGGTGCGGTGTCCATGCCGGTAACGGTGAGGATGGCGCCGGACTACATCCGCGGAAGCCCGCCCATGCCGCCGAGGTCGCCCATGGCGGAGGGATCCATACCCGATTTCTGCATTTTCTTCATCATCTTCTTGGCCTTGGGACCCTTCATCATGCGCATCATCTTCTTCATCTGCTGGAATTGCTTGATAAGGGCATTGAGGTCCTTGACGGCAAGGCCCGCCCCGCGGGCGATGCGGGCCCGGCGGCTGCCGTTAAGGATGTTCGGGTTGCGTCGCTCCTGACGGGTCATCGACTGGATGAGGGCTTCCGTGCGGGCCATTTTCTTTTCCTCCTTGTCGCCGATGTCGACTCCACTGAGGCCGGGCATCATCTTCATGAGCCCGCCGAGGGGGCCCATTTTCTTGACGGCCTGCATCTGGTTGAGGAAGTCCTCAAAATTGAATTCCGCGCGCTGCATTTTCTCGGCCATCCGCTCAGCGTCATCCTGGTCGATGGACTCCTGTGCTTTCTCGACGAGGGAAACGACATCGCCCATTCCGAGGATGCGGTTGGCGAGCCGGTCCGGATGGAAGACTTCAAGGTCGCTGACCTTTTCCCCGGTACCCATGAACTTGATCGGCACCTGGGCTATCGACTTCATGGAGAGGGCGGCCCCGCCGCGGGTGTCCCCGTCCAGCTTGGTGAGGGCAATCCCGGTCAGATCCACAGCCTCGTGAAAGACCTTGGCGACATTGACAGCTTCCTGGCCGAGGGCGGCGTCGGCGACGAGGAGGCTTTCATCGGGCTGGACCTCCTTCTTGAGGTCGACAACTTCCTGGATGAGGGCCTCGTCAATCTGGAGCCGTCCGGCGGTGTCGAAGATGATCGCGTTGGCGCCCTGCTGCTTGGCCCATTCCCAGCCGTTCCGTCCGATTTTACGGACATTCCGGTGATCGCGCTCGCCGTAGAACAGAAGGTCGTTGTCGCGGGCGAGGGTTTCGAGCTGGTCGATGGCCGCGGGCCGATAGACATCGCAGGCAATGAGGGCGGGCGTATAACCGTTGCGGCGCAGATGGACCGCGAGCTTCCCGGCAAAGGTTGTCTTTCCCGAGCCCTGGAGACCGAGGAGCAGGACCCGGAGGGGTTTTTTGTCGACGAGGAAGGTCGTGCCCTCGCCGAGGAGACGGATAAGTTCATCCTGGATGATCTTCACCACCATCTGGCCTGGGGTGACGGATTTCAGGACTTCCTGTCCGAGGCATTCCTGCTTGACCCGGTCGACAAATTCACGCGCGACGCGAAAATGGACGTCCGCCGCGAGGAGGGCCTTGCGTACCTCCTGCAGGCTCTCCGTCATGTTTTCCTCGGTCAACTTGCCCTGTCCGCGCAGGTTGCGGAGGGTCGAGCCGAGGCGATCAGTGAGGGTTTCCAGCATAGGGGCCAAGCAATGTCCATTGCCCCGGTGGAGTCAAGGCTGCGCAGGACGGGTAAAAGGGATCGGGGGAATTTTGCGAAATGAGGTGTGCGAGCCTGTTATCAGGTTGCGTTGTCAAGCAGTCGCTTCGCGACGCCGTGGGGGGGGTGGAACCGAATCCCCGGCATGAATGCCGGGGGTCATGGAATCCGGAAAAAGGAGACGTCCCGGAGGGCCTGAAAGAAGGGAGGATCGCCCCTCCCTTCGTCCTCCCCCATCCCATCGAAATCGATGGCCGTCAATGGGAGACGGCGGCGGCCGCTTCCTTTTCCTCGAGAGCGGTCTTTGCGGGCATTTTGTCCGAATCCATGTAGGGTTTGCCGGTGAGGGTGGCGATGAACTTCTTCATCGCGGGGGTGAGGACGCGACCCTTCCGGTGAATGATGGCCAGCGGCCGGATGACGTTGGTCCCCTTGATCGGGACGGCCTTGAGGAGGCCCTGCGCGATTTCCTGCCGCACGGTGGCCTGGGGGACGATGGAGATGCCGGCGTTGATCTCGACGGCCCGCTTGACGGTTTCGATGTTGTCGAATTCCATGACCGGATCGGCATCGATCTTGTAGTCCCGGAACATCTGGTCGGTCGCCTTGCGCGTCGGGATATCCTGGTCAAAGCCGATGAACTTCTCCCCGGCGAGTTCCCGGACCTCGACGGATTTCTTTCTCCCAAGGGGATTGTCGGGGTTGCAGATCAGTACGAGGCGGTCCTCGAGGAAGGGGATGACGTCGAGTTGGCGTGTCTTGTTGGGATAGGCGATAAGCCCGAGGTCGACGGAATTGTGCAGGATATCCTCATAGACGAGGTTGGAGCGCCGGTATTCGACCCGTACATTGACGGAGGGGTATTCCTTGAGGAATTTTGTGATGTAGGGTGGCAATTCGTGGAGGCCGATACTATAAATGGTGGAGATATGAATCGTTCCGCTGATGACCTTTTTCATCTCCTGCAGTTCGGAAGTCAGTTTGTCATAGCGGTGAAGGATTTCCTTGGCACTGTCGTAGAGTTTATGACCTTCCCGGGTAAGGCGGAACTGCTTCTGGCTGCGGTCGACAATGAGGACCGCGAAGTGCTTTTCCATTGCCCGCAGCTGCTGGCTGACTGCAGACTGGGTGACGCCGTTGAGTTTGGCTGCCCGGGAAAAGGATTCGCTTTCCACAAGATCGGCAAAGATCTTAAAGTTTTCGATGTGCATAAATTTATCTGATATCGTTTTGGAAGATAATGTAAATATTAAATTTTCTAATCTCCCTGATTTCCGAAGAATCTCATTGCCATGAATGACCACTTAACCGTTTTAAACAGCATAAAGGCGCTCGAGGACCGTATTAATTTCACTTGTCAGAGATGTGGTCGGGATCCTCAAGAAGTAACTCTAATGGCAGTGACCAAGCGGCACCCGGTGGAGGCGGCGGAATGGGCCCTCGAAGGTGGGCTGAGACACCTCGGGGAGAACCGCGTCCAGGAACTGGCGGAGAAGCGTCCGAAGACAGCCGACAAGCGCGGCCAATGGGAACTGATCGGGCCCCTGCAGCGGAACAAGGCCCGCCTTGCGATCCAGCATGCGGACCGCATCCAGACCGTTGAGCGGATCAAGCTGGTCAGGGCCCTGGACCGGATCTGCGGGGAAGAGGGCCGGGAGCGCCTCCCGGTCCTGATGCAGGTCAATGTTTCAGGCGATCCGGCAAAGAGCGGCTGTGACCCGGAAGGGGCCGGCGACCTCCTGCGGGCAATTACCGGGAGCGCGCACCTCGAACTGGAGGGCCTGATGACGATCGGCGAGTTGACCGATGACCGGGAACGCATCCGGGCGACCTTCCGGGAGCTCCGCGAATTGAGGGACAGGCTCTCGGGGGAAACCGGCCTCGCGTTGCCGGTTCTGTCGATGGGGATGACGGGCGACCTCGAAATTGCGATCGAGGAGGGAAGCACCCTTATCCGGGTGGGGACGGCACTGTTTGGGGAGCGCGAGCCGGCGGGCTGACGGTGGGCTTTGTCCCCGGTTGGCAGCCCTCGTGATTGGGACGGGCCATGACCCCGGCATAGGGTTCATCGGCAAAGGGGAGGCCGCCGCGTCCGCCAGCGATGAGGTGGGCATCGCAGACCGCGAAAAAGGCTTCCGGAGAGCGGGCCCGGCGCATGTCGTGGAGAAAGGCGCCTTCCGCATCAACGCCCTGGCCGACAAAGTTGAGGAACTTTTTCATCCGGTTGAGGTGACTGGAATCGGGGATTCCGGGTCCTCCGGTGGCTTCCCAGAGGTCGTCGACATAGGTGCGCACCTCGGCCAGGCGGATGGGGCGGGGAGGGCCCCCGGCGCGGATTTGCGCGAAGATCCATGGATTGCGGATGGCGGAACGGCCGATCATGGCCCCGTGGCAACCGGTATGGACGCGGACCTCGGCGGCCCTGCGGGCGGAGACAAGGTTCCCGTTGGCAAAGACCGGGCAGGTGACCTGCTGGACGGCTTCGCGGATGCGGTCATAGTGGACCTCGCCGCGATACATCTGCCGGACCGTGCGCCCATGGATGCTGAGGGCATCGACCTCGTGACGGTTGACGAGATCGAGAATGGTCCGGAAGTGGCGTTCATCCTCGAAACCGATACGCATTTTCACCGTGAAACGGCCCTCGATAGTCTCACGGAGGTGGCCGAAAATCCGGTCGATCGCCTCGGGATCGCGGAGGAGGCCGCCACCGACATTCTTGCGGTAGATCTTGGGGGCGGGGCAGCCCATGTTGAGGTCAACCCCGGCCACCGGGAGTTCCTGGAGGTCGCGGGCGGTACGGCGCAGGTGGAAGGGATTTTCCCCGATCATCTGGGCAAAGACCGGCCGTCCCGTACCGTGATTGAGGATGGCCTCCACGATGGGCCGGTCGAGGGTGGAGTGCTCATGGACGCGGAAGTATTCGGTGAAGAGATAGTCCGGGGGCCCGTACTTTCCAAGCAGACGCATGAAAGCGAGGCCGGTTATGTCCTGCATCGGGGCCAGGGCCGTTGGCAGGCTGCCGGGCACCAGTGGCCCGGGCAGGGGTATCGGGTGGGGCATACCTCAGCCTTGTTCCTTGAGGATCCGCTCCAGGAGTTCGGTCATGTCCTCCTCCGAATCAAGGACTGCCCGGGTAACGTAGATGGGCCGGTCGTCGTGGAGGGCAAGGGCGATGGCATCACTGGGACGGGAGTCGATCTCGACGATCTTGCTCTCAATCTCATTCTCCATCTTGAGGATCATGCGGGCAAAAAAGGTGCGTTCGCGAACCTCATTAATGACAATGCGCTGGAGGGTCACTCCGAGACCGACCAGGATGTTGCTGATCAAGTCATGGGTGATGGGGCGTTCCCGCTCCACATCATTGATGATCATTGAAATCGTGTTTCCGATCTGGGAATCCACATAAATGATAAAGGTTTTTTCCTCCGGACCAATGAAAAGGGCGCATCCGTTGGAGGTCGGCATGACACCTTTTATCCCGACCTTGATGACGTCGTTTTGCATATCCGCAGTTATACTTCGAAGATCCCCGGGGACGCAAGCGGTCCTTGAAGAAAAGACTCTTGAAGGGAAGGGCGGTGTTCCCCACAAAATCGACGTGTGAACGGAAACGGAGAGCAGGCGGGCAGGAATATCTACCTCATCGGTTTCATGGGGGTGGGTAAGAGCGCCGTCGGGCGCAGCCTTGCGCGGGCCTTGCGGATGCGCTTCTACGATTCCGACTGGTCTATCGAGAAGGCGGCCGGCAAGCCGATCACACGCATCTTCGCCGAGGAAGGGGAGGCGGCTTTCCGGGCAAAGGAACGGGCCTTCATCGAGGACGGCCACCCTTCAAAGGGATGCGTGGTGGCCTGCGGCGGGGGGCTCCCGGTGCAGCCCGGGATGGATGGGTTGCTGAAGGAAAAAGGCATCGTGATCTGTCTCTTTGCGAGCGTGGAGACGATCCTCCGGAGAACCCTCGGCAATCCCAAGCGGCCCCTCCTCAATGTGGACGATCCGGAAGCGCGTGTCCGGCAACTCATGGCTGAGCGCGAACCGGTTTACCTCAAGGTCGGAATCGGGGTTTCCACGGAGTGTCGCGGAATCAACGATGTCGTGAAAAGCATTACCCGTATTTACCGTCAGGAGGCGTCCCGGGCATGAGGTTCCCGGACCGTGCGCGGGTGCTTGCGGCCCTTCCCTCCGCCTGGTACGGATGGGTCGGCTTCGGGATTCTCCTCGTTATTGCGATGGTCGTTGTGGGGGGAGGGCTCGGGGCTCTCCTCTATCCGCTTGTGGGCACCCTCATTGGAATGGACCTGGCGTTGCTGAGCATGCTCCGGACCGGCTTCATGGATGGTGCCTTCTACGCCCTTATCTGGGCTCCGGGGGCCAGCATTGTCCTCTGTATTGCCGGGGCCTATGAAAAAAAGCGGCCTTCAACCGGGAGCGGCGGGGAATCCGCTTGACAGCTAAAATTAGAATTGCTAAATGAAATTCGAACTCAGGATAAGTATTATTAATCCTGCCCCCGTCCCCCTCGCCGGCCGGTGCGATCCCCTTTGAGACGCGAAATCAATCTGCACGAGAACCCCGAAATCAAGCCCAATGAGTGAAAAGAGCAATGAAACCGTCGCCCCCGGATGCGACTATCCCTTGAACGCCACCCCTCTTACGACAAACAAGGATGTTATTCGCTGGGTCGACCGGATCACCCGGCTCTGCGGGCCTGACCGCGTCCACTGGGTCGATGGCTCCGAGGAGGAAAACCAGGCCCTTTTCAGGATGATGGTGGACCGCGGGATCTGCATCAAGTTGAACGAGAAGAAGCGTCCCAACAGTTACCTCTTTCGGTCCGATCCGAAGGACGTGGCCCGGGTGGAAAGCCGCACCTTCATCTGTTCGGTCTCGAGGAACGATGCCGGGCCCACCAACAACTGGATGCCGCCGGAGGAAATGAAGGAGCGGATCAACAAGCTGGCCGAGGGCTGCATGAAGGGGCGCACCCTTTATGTCATACCCTTCAGCATGGGGCCGATCGGCTCCCCGATTTCCAAGATCGGGATTGAGATCACCGATTCCCCCTACGTCGTTGTCAACATGCGGATCATGACCCGTGTCTCGAAGGAGATCTACGACGTCCTTGGGGACAATCGTGACTACGTCCGCTGCGTTCATTCGGTGGGGGTACCGATCCACAAGCCGGAAGACGATGTACCCTGGCCCTGTGATCCCAGCAACACTTATATTGCCCACCTTCCGGAAGAGAAGACGATCCTTTCCATCGGCTCGGGATATGGCGGCAACGCTCTTCTGGGAAAGAAGTGCTTTGCCCTTCGCATAGCGAGCACGATTGCCCGCGACGAGGGCTGGATGGCCGAGCACATGCTCATTCTCGGGGTCAAGGATCCCCGGGGACAGAAGACGTACGTCACGGCCGCCTTCCCGAGTGCCTGCGGGAAGACCAATTTCGCGATGCTGATACCTCCGAAGTCGATCCAGGACGAGGGCTGGGAGGTCTCCACGATCGGGGACGACATTGCCTGGATCAAGCCGGGACCGGACGGGCGCCTGCGCGCAATCAATCCGGAGGCCGGCTTCTTCGGGGTCGCTCCCGGCACCAGCTACGGGACCAACCCGATGGCGATGGATTCCTGCAGCCGCGACACCATTTTCACGAATGTCGCCCTGACCGATGACGGCGATGTCTGGTGGGAGGAGATGACGAAGGAACCGCCCGAGCACCTCATCGACTGGAAGGGGAACGACTGGACCCCGGGCACGACGGATGCAAACGGCAAGCCGGTCCTTTCCAGCCACCCCAACAGCCGCTTCACGGCCCCCGCGCGCAATTGTCCGATTATCGATCCGGAATGGGAAAACCCGGCCGGGGTCGAGATCGGGGCAATGCTCTTTGGCGGCCGCCGGATGACCACCATCCCGCTCGTTTTCCAGGCCTTCAACTGGCAACACGGGGTCTATGTAGGGGCGACGGTCGGTTCGGAGCAGACGGCGGCCGCCGAGGGTAAAGTCGGTTCCATGCGGCGTGATCCCTTCGCGATGCTGCCTTTCTGCGGATACCACATGGGCGATTACTTCCGCCACTGGCTGCAAATGGGCAAGTCCATCAATGAACCGCCCCGCATCTTCCATGTGAACTGGTTCCGGCGGGATGAAAGAGGCGGTTTCCTCTGGCCCGGATTCGGGGAAAATGCCCGCGTCCTGAAATGGATTGTCGAGCGCGTCAATGGACAGGGTCACGCCAAGGAAACCGCCCTCGGCTGGATGCCGCGCTACGAGGATATCGACTGGAACGGCCTCGAATTCACCCGGGAGGACTGGGACGTTCTTATGGATGTCGACGCGGACACCCTTATGGCCCAGATCCTCGGGCACGAGGAACTCTTCCTCAAGCTCTGGGACCGGATGCCCAAGGAGCTCCTCTGGCAGCGCGATCTGCTCACTTCACAGTATTGAATTTGCTTCGCGTTTTACCCTCCCGACCGCCTTCCTGAAGGGCGCCGGCCGGGATGGGAGAACCTTCTGCACCGGGAATGATTTCCTGCTTTGACAAGGGGTAGGGGATCACTCTCATTTGAAGGCTTGTTCTCGGTGTTTATGAAGAATTTCTGGCTCTCCCCTCTACGCCTCTGCCGCTGGTCCGCCCTGGTCCCGGCCCTGGCGTTATTCCATCCCGGCAATCTTGATGCCGACGAACACGAGCCGGATCCCGCCTTCGGGCCGCCGGACGATTACTACGACCCCGCCGAGGGGTTGCTGGGGGAGCCCCTGAAGGAGGCGCTGCACGATATCATCGACGGGCAGGTGGTCATCGGTTACTTCGACAAGTTGCCGGTGCTCTTCAGTGTCGTGGATCAGGACCCGGAGAATCCCGACAATATCCTCCTGCTTTATTCCGGGGATTCGGTGCCCGCTTCAAGCGGTTCATGGAACCGTGAACATACCTGGCCACGTTCCTACGGGGCGGGTGAGGGGCCGGCCTTCAGCGATGCCCATCACCTTTTCCCGGCGGATGCGACGGCGAATTCCGATCGCTCCAACTACGCCTTTGATGAGCTGGAGACGTCTGTCCCGATGGCAGACGCGCCCGATTCCCGGGTAAATGATTCCCTCCGTCTGGTTGAGCCGCGTGATGCTGACAAGGGCCGCATTGCCCGGGCCATTTTCTACATGGAGACACGCTACGACAGTTCGAACGAGACCGGGAACTTCACCCTCTCGGATTTCCCGCGCCGTTTCAGCAACCGCATGGGCAAGCTCTCCGTGCTCCTAAAATGGAACCGGGAATTTCCTCCGGACGCGCGCGAACGTCGTCGCAACCATCTGATCTACACGGGCGTCCGGGCCGACAACGCGGTCGTCTTCCAGGCCAACCGGAATCCCTTTGTCGATTATCCGCAACTGGTGGACGCCGTCCACACCGCGGACACGTTTCTCTCCTGGGGATCGTGGAGCGTTGAGCAGTTCACCTTCGCGCAGCTGGATGAGACTGAAATCTCCGGACCCCTTGGTGATCCGGACGATGACGACGTCCCGAATTTTGCCGAGTTTGCCCTCCAGACCGATCCCCTTGATCCGGCCAACGCCGACCTGCCGCTCACGGAACGGGGCGAGGAGGAAAACTTTTTCCAGTTCATGCGTCTCCCGGAGGCCGAGCTTTCCTTCATTTCCTATGCGGTGGAGGTTTCGCGCAATCCCCTCAAGGACCTCTCCTGGACGCCGATCCCGTTTTCCGACCGGGACCTGCTCCGGTCTCCCCGCGGGATGGCGGAATGGGTCAGCCTGCCGCATGAGCCGCAGGCCGACGACCGGCCCTCCTTTTACCGCCTGCGCGTCGATTACACTCCGCCCACGGGGGAACCGGATACCTTTTTCCTTGATCCCGCGGTGGCGGACGCTGGCGGGGAACACCTCTTTACCTACACCATTCCCTTCAACAACGGATGGCACCTTTCCGACTGGTTCGGCTACCTCTTGCCGGATGACGCCCCCTGGTTTTTCCACTTCGAACACAAGTGGATTTACACCACCGCGGAATCGGAGACCGATGTCTGGTTTGTCGATTCCGTTCTCG
>JAWLGH010000130.1:0-4201 GCA_041685165.1 Oceanipulchritudo sp.
GGACACGGCGCCCATACCGCCGGGCCGCTGCCTCGATAGCAAGAACGTCCTCGAGGGAGGTGGCCATCGGCTTTTCCAGCAGGAGGTCGTACCCCTTTTCCATCGCTCGGATTGAAAACTCGCGGTGGGTGGCGTCCTGCGTCCCGATGACCATGATATCGGCCATGCGCGGCTCCGCGAGGATCTCATCCGCGCTTCCAAAGTGGCGGAAGTCCGGGTTGCCGGAAAGTTCCGCCGTGCGGGAGACTCGGTGGGTCAGCGGATCTGCTCCAGCGACGACCCGGTAACGTCCGGGTTGCTGTCCGGCCAGGCGGAGGTAGGTCTGTGCGCGGCTTCCACATCCGATGGCGGCCATGCTGAGCGGATTGGGGGGTTCCTGTATCATGGGCTACGGTTAGCACATTCTTACTAAAGGATAAATCCCATTGATGGACCGAATTCTGGTTTGCCGCTTTTCCGGCCCGGAACGTCCCTCGTTGGCTTGAACCGGACCATGAACTGTGATCCGATTTGCCCATGCGTCGACGGTACCCCTCCACCGCCTTCCGGATCCTCATTGGTTTCCTCTTTATCACGCATGCATGCCTCGCCACCGAGTGGTGGCGGTCGACGCTCTATCCAGCGGATTGGCAGCCACCGGCCGGGAAGCAGTTCATGAAGGATGCCATGCTCCAGGATTTCTCCTATGCCGGCTATCAGCGGGGCGATGTCCCGGTTCCATTGGTCACGGAACCGCTCTTTCCCGTCGCTGACTACGGTGCTGATGCCAGCGGAACAACCGATGCCACCGCGGCCATCCAGGCGGCCATCGATGCAGCAGCGGAAGCAGGTGGCGGCGTTGTCCTGCTCGGAGAGGGAACCTACAAAGTGGCGGTCCCTGAAGGTGGCTCCCAGGCCCTCCTGATTGCGCATCCGAAAATTGTCCTCCGTGGAGCCGGAACGGACAAAACCTTCATCTTCAACACCACCACCGCGATGCGCTCCCGGGCAGTGATCACGGTGCGCCCCCCAGCCGGGAGCAATTGGCGCACAGCGACCGGTCCAGCCGTCTCCATCACCGCGGACCTGGAAGGACCGGCACTGACGATACCGGTTGCCGATGCGGCCCCATTCTCCGTCGACCAATGGGTCGTCCTTCGTGCCGATGCGACCGCAGCGTATATCGCCGACCTGAACATGACCGACCTGTGGGAGGGCGCCCATGCCGCAAGTTCCCTCGGCGGACCCCTCTTTTACCGCCGCATCACCGGCGTCGATGACAGCGCCAATACCATCGACATCGACAGCCCGACGCGTTTCATCCTCCTCACCAGGGACAACGCGCGCGTCGTGCGCACCCATGACTTCCTTGAGGAAATCGGACTGGAGGGCTTTTCCATCGGCAATATGCAACATCCCGGCACCAGCGGCTGGGAAGAACAGGATTATACCGACCGCGATAGTGGGTCTTATGACACCCATGCTTCCTATCTGGTGAAATGGCAGGGCGTTCGGAACAGCTGGATGCACTCCGTTCATTCCTTCCAGCCCGAGGATAATACCAAGCCGGTGCACATGCTCTCCAACGGGGTTCAGTTGCTCTACGCGCGGGGCATCACTTTACAGGATGTGCGCATGCAGCGACCCCAATACGGCGGCGGAGGCGGCAATGGCTACATGATCCGTTTCAGCGCCGCGCAGGAATGCCTCGCGCTCGATTGCGTGGTCGAGTGGAACCGCCATGGGTTTGTCTTCTCCGGCATGCAGACTTCCGGAAACGTCATCCACCGCGGCCTCGCCCGCCGCACCGCATGGCAGGCCGAAGGCGGGCGCACCAACGGTCGGGGCAGCGACCACCACATGCACCTCAGCCAATCCAACCTGATCGATAATGTGACCCTCGATGAGGACTTCTTCCAGGCGGCATGGCGCGGGACATGGGGCACCGTGCCACATGGGCTGTCGGCAACTCATTCCGTCTACTGGAACCTTGAAGGCCTGCGCTACCTTTCCGGCAGACCCTTCATTGTTGAATCCGAGCAGTTCGCCCACGGCTACGTCATCGGGACCCGCGGGCCGGCTTCGGAGATCAGGCTTCCCCGTTCCCAGGGCGCCCGGACCGACCCCATTGACCACCGTGAAGGTGTCGGTGAGGGTGATTCCCTCTGGCCGCAATCGCTCTATCAGGACCAACGTGCACGCCGGCTCGGGGAGCACGATCCGGGACCACCGCAGACCAATGTCTCCGCCCCGTCAAGCGTTCCCTTTCCCGACCGCCGGGCACGCCTGGAGGCGGGCGGTAATGCCGAAGATGACCCTGAAGTATCCATTTCCTGGCAACAGCTTTCCGGCCCGAGGAATGCCTTTCTCACGACACCCGATTCAGCCTCCACGTGGGCTGTCGTTGATCTCCCGGGCAGTTACGCATTCAAGGTAACCCTGAGCCGCGGCAGCTGGACAACTGCACGCACCGTCACCGTTGACTTCCTGCCTTACGCTACCGCTGATGTCACACTTGAAGCCTCTGCGGCCACCTATGTCCGCGACGGCAGTCACGCGGACACAAGCTACGGGGCCTCGGGCAGCCTTGAGGTCAAGACTGATGGACAGGGCTACACTCGCCACAGTTTACTCCGCTTTCCCACCGCGGGGATCCCACGTCCCGTTGTTTCCGCAAGCCTGCGCATGACCCCGGTCAATCAGGGCCTTCCTTCCATGGAGCATTTTGTCGACCGCATCCCTTCCGACACATGGCAGGAGGCCTCGGTGACCTGGAACACCCAGCCTTCGGTTGCCGGGAATGCTGGCACGGTCGAGGTTCTTGACGGTGAACAATGGGAACTCGATGTCACAGCCGCGGTCAACGCCACCACAGGCGATACCGCCTTTCGCATCTCCGCCGCCCCCAACTACGGATCAAACGGATGGATGCAGTACGCCGGTCGGACCGTCGCCGATCCGGACCAGCGTCCCCTGCTCAACCTCCGGACCACCGATGGCGAGGGTGAGCCGCAGTCTTCGTGGGCGACCGCACCCGTTCTCAAGGTGAAACCTCTCCGGGGCGGCCTGCGCCTGCAATGGCCCCAGGATGTCCGCGTATCGACAATTCCCTACAGCATCGAGTGGAACCACTCCCTCGATCCCGAAAGATGGCGCCCGGTCAGCTCCGAGTACCAGTTTGCCGACCCGTCCGGCTCCGGCAACCTCCGGCTCCTCGAGATCCGCCTAACCCCGCCACCCCCGATGGCGCGGTTTTTCCGCCTCAAGGCTGAGCCCTGACCGGGAAGGCACTCCCTTTCCCCGGGAACAAACCGGCCTGCCGCGGCAGGTCGCCGTCCTCAATCTCCCGCAAACAAGCGTTCAGCCCTACCCCGGGTGGTCCCGTTCGACCTACATAGAACACCCCATTTCACGATCGGCGGTTCTCCCCTATTCTCAGCCAATGACCCAATCGAACCGCGCCTCCGGGAAACCGGACCTCAACACCTTCAAGGAAGAAGGGGGATCCGGCCCTCTTAACCTCCGCTGGGAGAAAAGTGCCACTCCTTCCAGATTTCATGGGATCATTAAACAACCAGCATTCCTGAAACCACAAAAACTAAAGGCCCAATAATCATGCCACCAGTAAAAACAGCTCTCCCTGTCTTTTCCTCACCCGGAAAGGTCAGCCACCAGAACAGCCCAAAAAGCGGTCCCCGCATCCTCCTTGTTGATGATGACGAAGTGCTGCGCGAACTTGTTGCCGAAGCCCTGATTATGAATGGGTATGAAGTCGTCTGCGCTGAAGACGGGCAGGCGGGATGGGATTCCCTCAGCCAATTGGAGTTCGACCTCATGATAACTGACCATAACATGCCCCGTCTTAACGGGTTGGATCTGATCAGGAAGATGAAATGCGGTCTTCCACAGGTTCCGACGATCATGATCACCGGTTACGTGCCCTACAGGTTTGAGGCGTCTGACAACATCCTTCCCTTCTGCGATGTCATGGCCAAGCCCTTTTCCCTCCAGGAACTTCTCCAGAAGGTCGACAACTCCCTCAAGTTAGCCCAAGCCTGACGGCCTCATTCGCAACTTGTGAACAAGGGATCTCCGGATTGCCCGATTCCTGAAACCCGCCCGCCAGCTGGCCACCGTATACTCATGCACGAATCGTCTCGCTGCAACGGCGGAAATGAAACCCGTAAATTCAGTTCAAGAAGATGACCACCTTGTGCTCAAC
>JAWLGH010000013.1:0-55680 GCA_041685165.1 Oceanipulchritudo sp.
CCCCGGGGGTGAAGGATCCCCTGCGATTGAAGGAATTTTTCCGGCAGATCGAGCAGTACGGTCAGGACTGAGCGGGTTGGAGCTCTGCCTTTCCCTTTTTCCGGATTCTGTTCCGCCGATGGGGAAAATGGTGGACCTGACAGAATGAAGAAATCCAGTTGACGGTGAACGGCTGTTTATGGTATACATTTGATTATATGAAGGAATTGACGTATCGGCAGGAAGAAGTGCTCGGTTACATCCAGCTGCACATGAGGGAAAACGGGACCTGGCCCAGTTTCCGTGAAATCGAGGAGCATTTCGGGTTCAAGAGCACCAACGCGGTCATGGGCCATTTGAAAGCGCTGGAACGCAAGGGCTACATCAGCCGGGTTCCGGGGCAGGCCCGGACCTTCCGGATCAACTTTGACCTCAATGAGGAGGCCCAGCCGGAGGAAGCCCTGGAGGTGATGGAGATCCCGATTTTCGGGAGCATCGCGGCCGGGTTTCCCGACGGGGTGGAGTCCGGCGGTGAGATCGGGCGTCTGCAGATCGATGCGGAGACGGCAGGGGTTCGCCGTTCGCGGAGGAGCTTTGCGCTGCGGGTGCGTGGGGAATCGATGGTCGATATCGGGATATTTGACGGTGACACGGTCATCGTGGAGCAGACCCCGCCGGTTGACGGGGACATTGTGGCGGCCCTGATAGACGGGGAGACAACCCTCAAGCGCTTTATGAACAAACCTGGACGGGCCCCGTATCTAAAGGCCGAGAACCGGAATTTCCCGGAACTGCACCCGGTTTCGGAGTTGGTTATCCAGGGGGTGGCCCGGGCGGTTGTCCGCAATCTTTAGCAAGGGCCCGGAGGACGATTCCGGCGGCGAAGAAGCCCATGGAGGCGGTGATGTGGGTTGCACTGCCGAGGCCGGTGTCACAGGTGAGGCCGGAGGGTGCAGCGGGGCCGCGGAGGGAACAAACGGACCCGTCGGCGGCGGGGAAGCGCGGCGGTTCGTCGGAATAAACACAGGGGATACGGAATCTGCCCCTGCCGACACGGGGAAAGTGATAGGCAGAGCGGAGTTTCTTGCGAACGAGCATGAGGAGGCGATCTCCTGAGCTGCGACTGAGGTCATCAGTTTTTATGCGGGTGGGATCGATGCGGCCTCCGGCTCCGCCGATGGAGACAACGGGCCGGGTGAGACGGCGGGCGGTGGCGAGAAGGTGGGCTTTGTTCCGGACGCTGTCGATCGCGTCGACGATGAAGCCAAAAGGGGTCTCAAAAAAGGCTTCGGCGATGGCTTCGCGGTAGAAAGCTGATCGTTCATGGACGACAACGTCGGGATTGATGGAGCGCAGGCGGCTGGCCATGACGCGAATTTTGGGAGCTCCGATGGTTTCCGTGAGGGCATGGATCTGCCGGTTGGTGTTGGTGAGGCAAATATCGTCGAGATCCATGAGGCTGAGGGTTCCGACACCGGAGCGGGCGAGGGCCTCGGCGACCCACGAACCGACACCGCCGATACCGATAACGGCGACATGGGCATGGGCAAAAGCCTCGAGGCCCTGATGGCCGTAGAGCCGGGCTATACCGCCGAAGCGCTGGAAGTAGGAAGGTGAAGGCGTCGGAAGGTCCATGGCGGGAGCGAACGCTAGGAGGCCCCATGTGGGGGGCAAGCGAATTGGGAAAGGCCGGGCCCGAAGGGAGATGAATTATTGTCGGCAAGATCCTTGCAAGAACGAGGTTGGAATCCACATTATGGGTGGATGCCGGCAACCGTTCTCATAGTGGATGACGAGAAGCACACCCGGGAGGGATTGATGCTCGCACTGGAGGATGAATACGACGTCTACCTGGCCAGCGATGCGGAGGAGGCCTTTCGCCTGATGGAGACGGAACGCTTTGATGTCATCCTGACCGACTTGCGCATGACCGGGAAAAGCGGCATGAAAGTGATCGACCGGGCGATGGCCCTCCCAAACCGGCCGGTGGTGATCATGATGACGGCCTATGGCAACGTTGAGACGGCCGTTGAGGCAATGAAACGGGGCGCTTTCGATTTCCTGACCAAGCCGTTGAACATTGAAAAGATGGAGATCCTGATCCGCCGGGCGCTGAAGAGCCGCTCCACGGAGGAAAAAGTGACCGAACTGCACCAGCGCCTTGACCAGAAGTTCAGTTTTGAGGGGATCGTGGGTAACTCGCAGGCCTTGTCCGGGGTCATTGATCAAGTGCGGCTGGTGGCACCGACGCGGACAACCGTCCTCATCGAAGGGGAAACCGGCACGGGAAAGGAACTGATCGCCCAGGCAATCCACCAGAACAGTGACCGGGCCCGCCAGCCTTTCATTGCCGTCCACTGTGCCGCCCTCGCGTCCAACCTTCTCGAGAGCGAGTTGTTCGGGCATGAACGGGGAGCTTTTACGGGAGCCAACGAGCGGCGCATGGGACGCTTCGAGGCGGCCGACAACGGAACCCTTTTCCTCGATGAAATCGGGGAAATTGATGCCGGCACGCAGGTCAAGCTGTTGCGTTTTCTGGAGACACGGAGTTTCGAGCGGCTGGGCAGCGTGAAGCCGGTGAAGGTTGATGTCCGTCTGGTGGCGGCGACGAACCGGGACCTCGAGGCGATGGCCGGCCGTGGGGAATTCCGGGAGGATTTGCTGTACCGGCTCAATGTCGTCAAACTGGTGATGCCTCCTTTGCGGGAACGCCGGGATGATATTCCGATTCTCCTGAATCATTTCATGAAAACGGTGGCGGAGGAGAACGGGGTCCCCATGGTCGAGGTGGAACCTGAAGTCATGCAGCTCCTGCAGGCATACCGCTGGCCGGGAAACATCCGCGAACTTCGCAATTTCGCCGAAAACACGATTGTCATGAAACGGGGCGGGCGGCTGACTCTCTACGATCTGGATCCCCGCTTTCTGGATGCGGAGCAAGGCGAAGCAAAGACGGTACGAACCCAGCCGATGGGCAATCCCCTTTCGGTGGAGGAGAATGAGAAGCGTCTTCTGCGCAACGCCCTCGTCCAGGCCAAAGGAAATCGGACGCAGGCGGCAAAGCTGCTCGGCATGAGCCGGCGCACCCTTCACAGGAAACTCAGACAGTGGCCGGATCTTGATGTCCGTTGAGGAAGCGCAGGCTTTTTTTCCGCCATCCCGTGCTTCCTGATTTGAGGAGCCGATCGGGATCAGGTCCCGGATTCTGTCAGGAAAGGTAGCGTCCATTTCAAGGTCCATTTGGGTACGCCTTCGGCTAAGATTTAGCTGAAACGGGGAATAGCACTTGCACTGACCGCGCAATTGGGCTTTTTCGGCTCATCAACCATGGAGACCTTGATGCAGTCGACTGTTGAACCCCTGCCCCTTTGGGGATTATTCCTGATCATCGCCGTGTTCCTGTACACGCTGGCGAAGGGAGCTGATATCCTTGTTCAGGAGGCGGTGACGCTTTCGGTCCGCTGGGGCGTGCCGACGCTTTTGATCGGGGCCACCATCGTCAGTCTGGGCACGACCCTTCCGGAGACGGCGGTCTCGGTGGTGGCAGCCCTTGGTGGTCGACCGGGGATGGCGCTTGGCAACGCGGTCGGGTCGATTATCTGTGACACGGGGCTGATCCTCGGAATCGCGACCTTGATGAAGCCGATTCCCCTCGACATGAAGGTTGTCAACCGGCAGGGCTGGATCCAGCTGGGGTCGGGTTTTCTGCTTGTTCTGATGTGCCTGCCGTGGTCGTCGCTCGGAACCACCTTCAGCGAAGGGGGTCGGTTGCCACAGTGGGGCGGCTGGCTCTTCCTTCTCCTGCTGGTGCTCTATATATGGAAGTCCATCACCTGGGCCCGCCGGGGGGAGGGGCCTGAGCCGGAGACAACGCCGCAGGACCCGGCCAGGACAGGACTCGTCGTCCTGAAGCTCAGTCTCGGGATGGCGCTTGTGATCCTTTCCTCGAAAATTCTCATTCCGACGGTCGAGGAAACCGCCTTCCGCCTTCATGTGCCGGATGCCATTATCGCGGCCACCCTGGTGGCTTTCGGGACTTCGCTGCCGGAGTTGATCACGGTGGTCACTTCGGTCCGCCGGGGGTTTGCGGCCCTTGCCCTGGGCAATGTGATCGGGGCGGACATCCTGAACGTCCTCTTTGTCGCGGGGACCTCGGCCGCGGTCACACCCGGCGGGCTGCAGGCCGACCCGCGCTTTTTCCAGCTCCTCTTTCCCGGGATGCTCTTCATCCTTCTCGTCTTCAGGGTCTCGGTGTGGATCTCGGGAAGCCACCTGAGGGCCTGGACGGGTTTCCTCCTGCTGGGCACCTATCTGCTGGTGACGTTCCTCTCCTATGCCCTTTAGGGCTTTCCGGCCAGATTTGGGTTGAGAAGATGGGGGAGCTGTCAAAACTGCCTCGTTTCCTGAACCTGAATAAGCATTTATCATGGAGACGCGAACAACTGTCCTGGTCATCCGCGACGGATGGGGTGAAAACCACAATCCCGAGCACGATTCATTCAATGCCGTCAAACGGGCGGAAACCCCGGTCGCCGACCGCTTGACCGCCGACTGGCCGCGCACCGAAATCATGGCCTGCGGGCCGGATGTCGGCTTGCCGGAGGGCGTAATGGGGAACTCCGAAGTCGGGCACCAGAATATTGGCGCGGGGCGGGTTGTGGACCAGGAAATCGTCCGGATCAACAAGGGCTTCGAGGAGGAGACAGTGGAGGACAATCCGGTCCTTCAGAAGGCTTTTGAAAATGCCCGGAACGGAAAATTGCACCTGATGGGACTTGTTTCCGATGCCGGAGTCCATGCCATGCTGGAGCACCTTTACGGATTGCTGAGACTGGCGGGTAAAGCGGGGCTGAGCGAGGTCTACATCCACTGTTTCACGGACGGGCGGGACACGCCCCCGAAGTCCGGGATGGCCTATGTGGCTCAGCTGGAGGAAGCTTGTGCGAAAATCGGGGTCGGGACGATTGCCTCGGTCAGCGGCCGTTTCTGGGCCATGGATCGGGACCTTCGCTGGGAGCGTGTCCGCAAGGCCTATGACTGCCTCACCGGGAGGGCTGTTGAACGGACTGCGCCCAGTGCCAGCGCGGCAATCCAGGCCTATTATGACAACCCTCTCGACGCTTCCCGCAACGGGGATGAATTCATTGTCCCGACTGCGGTTGTCGATGAAGACGGCAATCCGCTGGCGACGGTTGGCGACGGGGATTCCGTGATTTTTTTCAATTTCCGCGGTGACCGTCCACGCGAACTCACCCGGGCCTTTATCGAGGACGGGTTCGAGGGCTTTGACCGCGGTCCGAAACGGGACCTGTTCTACGCCACAATGACGGACTATCAGAAAGGCCTTTGCGACAACGTCATTTTCGGCAAGCCGGAGAAAATGGCCGATATCCTTGGAACCTATGTTGCGGGAAAAGGGATTCCCCAGTTCCGGTGTGCCGAGACCGAAAAGTTTCCCCACGTGACCTTCTTTTTCAACGACTACCGGGAGGAACCCCTCCAGGGCGAGGACCGTGAACTGATCCCCAGTCCCCAGGAAGTGGAGACCTACGACCAGAAGCCGGAAATGTCAGCAGGCGGAATTCGGGATGCCGCCTGCAGGGCCATCCGTTCGGGAAAGTACGGACTGGTGGTGGTCAATTTTGCCAATCCCGACATGGTCGGGCACACCGGATCGAAGGAAGCCGCCATCAAGGCCTGCGAGGTCGTTGACAGCTGCGTCGGGGCCATTCTGGAGGCAGTTGATGCTGTCGAAGGTGCGGCCCTGGTCACGGCTGACCACGGCAACAGCGATCAGATGTGGGTGCCGGAAACCCAGAGTCCCCATACCGCCCACACCCTGAACCCGGTCGAGGTTGTGGTCTATGGAAAAGGCTGCAGGGACCTGCCGGTTGCGTCCGGTGGACGGCTGGCGGATATTGCGCCAACGCTTTTAAAGCTGATGGGCCTGGAGCAGCCGGTGGCGATGACGGGCCGCTGCCTCATCCGCGCATGATCACGAGTTTTGCACCTGAAGGAGAAATGACAGAAATGAAACCGAAGAAAGTAGCCCTATTGACGGCGGGGGGGCTGGCCCCCTGCCTGAACAGCGCCGTCGGAGGCCTGATTGAACGTTACAACGAGATTGATCCCTCGGTTGAGATCATCTGCTACCGGAGCGGGTACAAGGGTCTTCTCCTTGGCGATTCGATCAAGGTTACGCCGGTCATCCGGGAGGATTCCAGTCTCCTGCACCGTTTCGGGGGGAGTGCCATCGGCAACAGCCGGGTCAAGCTGACGAACGTGAAGGACTGCGTGAAGCGGGGCCTGGTCAAGGAAGGTGATGATCCGCAGAAAGTCGCGGCCGACCAGCTGATCAAGGATGGTATCGATGTCCTCCATACCATCGGGGGGGATGACACGAACACCGCTGCCGCCGACCTTGCGGCCTTTTTGTCCGGGAACGGGTACGACCTCACCGTGATCGGTCTTCCCAAGACCATCGACAACGACGTCCATCCGATCCGTCAGAGCCTTGGTGCCTGGACGGCCGCCGAGGAGGGGGCCCGTTTCTTCGAAAACGTTGTTAACGAGCACAACGCCAATCCGCGTATGCTTATTGTCCACGAGGTGATGGGGCGTAACTGCGGATGGCTGACGGCGGCCACGGCGATGGAATACATGGACCTCGTGAACCATGAGGACTACCTTCCCGAGATCGGCCTTGCCCCGGAACGCTTCGAGGTACACGGGGTCTACATTCCGGAGATGACGATCGACATTGATGCCGAGGCCGCCCGGCTGCGTGAGATCATGGACCGGCACGACGGGGTGAATATCTTTGTCTCGGAAGGGGCCGGGGTCTCGGATATTGTCCGCATGATGGAGGCGGACGGGGAGACCGTGGCCCGTGACGCCTTCGGGCACGTCAAGCTGGATGCGGTGAATCCCGGGAAGTATTTCGCGGAACAGTTTGCCGGTAAGATGGGCGCGGAAAAGGTCCTCGTCCAGAAGAGCGGCTATTATTCACGTGCCGCTCCGGCCAACGAAGAGGATCTGCGCCTGATCAAAAGCTGCGTGGACCTGGCCGTCGAATGCGCGCTGCGCCGCGAGGGCGGGGTCATCGGTCACGATGAGGACAGGGACAACATCCTCCGGGCGATCGAGTTCGATCGCATCAAGGGAGGAAAGCCCTTCGACATCGAAACCGACTGGTTCGGGGAGCTGCTGGCCTCAATCGGGCAACCGAGGGGTGAGCAGGTCGAGAACGGGCATTGATCAATCTGTCGTCAGGGTTGCCGGAGCCGATCGCCGCCTGAGGGCAAGCAGCCGTCCGTGCAGGCCGGCAGCGACCAGCCCGAGCAGGAGGAGACCGAGGGCGAGGGCCCGGTGAACGGGCAGGAGGTGTTCCCCGAGCTGCTCCGGGGGAAGCAGGAGCGTCGCGCTGAGCGGAATCAGGGTGAGGGGCGAAACCGCAGCCAGTAAGAGGGCCGGTGACCCGAGGCCTTGGTCGATGGACATGACGATGATCGCGAGAAGGATCGGAATCATCCAGTGGAGGAGGACGACCAGCCCGAGTTGCCCGGATCCAAAGGTTTCCTTAAGGCCCTGGAAGTAGATGATGACAAGGATGCCCGAGAGGACGAGAACGGCTCCGTCGAGGGGGGTTGACGTCAACCCGGTGAAGTAACCCGCTTTGAAAACCGTTGTCAGGGCAACAAGGAGAAGGAGGGCCTGGATGAAGATGAAGACAGCGGAGAGAAGGTAACCCGGGGCGCAGTCGTCCCAGAGCGAGAGACGTCCCCGGCGGGCGTGGCTGGCCCGAATCCTTCCGTGGCGGTACTGCATGGGATCGGGGAGGGCCGAAACCATGAGGATGAGAGCAAGAGCCGTTGTGACCAGCGAAAGGATGAGGGGGAGCATAAAAATGGCGGCTTTCTGGGGAAGGTCGCCGCCGGACTGTAAGATATTGAGGGCATTCGAGGAGCGGGTCAGGTTGGGCCAGAGGTTGGCGAGACAGATGGTGCTGAAAATGAGAAAGGTGCTGGCAGCCATCGGCTTGCTGATCGCGGGAACGGAATCAGCGCGCCACTTGCGGGCAAGGATCCAGGTAAAGAGGGAGATGAGGAGGATCTGGATGGCGAGGGAGAAGAGGGTGCCGGAAACCATGGCGGCAAAGACCGGCACGGATTGGCCGGGGGGGGAGCCCGTCTCCATCCGGGTCATTCCTGAAGGCCCGATGACGGGAAGGATGTGCTCGGCAAAGACCGGGCGGACCGTGAGGAACTCGAGAAAGACAAGTCCGAGATGGGAAAGCTGGGGGAGGACAAAGTAGAGGAGCAGAATCAGGCCCTGGGAAATCCGGGCCGACCAGCGCCAGCGCCGGCTGACCATGCCGGCGACCATTCCGGTGAGGTGATAGAGAAGGGTGGATGAAAGGAGAACGAGGTAATAGGGAACAAAGGCCGAGGGGGGAATATTCCCGACGAGGAGGATGAAGCCCGCGAAGGGAAGGGTGATCAGGAAAAGGACATACTCGCGGACAGGGAGACCGAAGAGGTAGCCGATAATCTTGCGGTGCACGGGAAGCGGGGTCAGTCGCTGGTAGTCGAGGACCTTATCCACCTTTTCGCGGGTAATGCCACTGGCCACGCTGCCCGTTCCCATGAAGAGGAGGATGACCCCCTGGATAATGATCAGGGGAAGAAGCGCCGAGCGCGCGGCCTCAACGGGGTCCTGGCCTCGCACGACCTGGGGCACATATATGATGGCGACCGAGAAGGCGGAAACGACAAGGGTGAGGAGGTACCAGAAGATGGACTTGCGGAGGCGCAGTTCCGAGCGGCAGAAGCGGATAAGGATGGGGTTCTTGAAGAGCATCGGCTTATGGCTGGGGCTCCGCCGGGGATTCTGTTGCTGCTGCTGTTTCGGTCGAGATCGCCCGCATCAGGTCCTCGAGACTGGAGCGGCGGACGTGGAACCCGTGGACGGCAAACCCTGCATCAACAAGGGAGCGGAGGAATTCGGCCTGCTGCCGTTTGTTGCCGGCGAGTTCGAGTTCGAGCCTGCGGGGCTGGTTTGCCGCGATGGTCGCCTCAATGTTGCGCGAAGCCAGCCAGGCGCGGCAGCTTTCGGGATCACCGAGAAGGTCGATCTGGATACGGTTGGTGGCTTCTTCGATGGAGGTCAGGACCTCCTCCACGGCCCCGTGCCCGCGAAGCCGTCCCTTGTGCAGGATCCCGATGGAGGTTGTCATTTCGGCGAGCTCGCTGAGGATGTGGGAGGAGATGATGATGGTGGCCCCTTCCGCCGAGATCGCCTGCAGGGCGTCCTTGAGGTCAATCCGGGCAAGGGGGTCCATCCCGCTGGCCGGCTCATCGAGGAGGAGGATTTCCGGCTTGTGCAGGAGGGTCTTGGCGAGGACCAGACGCTGTGACATGCCACGGGAAAGCGTCTCGCAGAGGACATTGCGTTGGTCCTGCATCTTGACCCTTTCAAGGCAGGCCTCGATCCGGGCACGCCTCTGACGGCTATTCAATCCGTGGGCGGCGGCAAAGAGGTCAAGGAATTCCCAGGCCCGGAGATTCCCGATAACGGGAGCGAGGTCGGGCATGTATCCGAGTCGGGCCCGGATGGCTGCCGGCTCCTCCTCAAGGTCGAAACCGGCCATGAGGACACGGCCGTGTGTCGGCACGAGAAGCGTGGCGAGGATATTGAGGGTGCTTGTCTTGCCGGCTCCGTTGGGACCCACAAGGCCGTAGATTTCACCCTTTGCGATGGTGAGGGAGAGGCTGTCGACCGCGGTGAGATTCCCATAATCGACCCGGAGGTCCTGGATGTCGATGGCACAGTCCATCAGTGGATGATCGCGGAAGAGGCGGGACGGCTCATGTCGGCATGCTGCCTGATCCAGTCCCTTTTGGAAAGTTTGAAAATGAGTTGACCGGTAAATGGTGATGACGTTTAGTGCCCGTTTTTTCCCAAGTCCATTAATCATCAAAACGATACAGCACGTGAACGTCAGCATTAACGACATTACCGACACGAGAAAGGACGTCGTTGTCACGATCAGCGGTGACGACGTGTCCAAGGAGGAATCCCGTATTCTCAAGGCTTTCATCAAGGAGGCCAAGGTGCCCGGATTCCGCCCGGGCAAGGCTCCGGAATCGCGGATCCGCCAGCTCTACGGGAACCAGATCAGGGACGAACTGAAGACAGCCCTGATGCGTTCGGCCTACGAGGCGGTCACGGAAAAAGAGGATCTGGACGTGTACACGGTCGTCGAATTCCCGGAACCCGATCATATTGCCCCGGACGAGGAGGTTTCCCTTGACCTGACGATTGACATCAATCCGGACTTTGAGCTTCCGGAATACCGGAATATCGTCACGGAGGTGCCCCCGACAGAGGTCGAGGACAAGGAAATTGAGGATACGATCGATCGCATCCGCCGGCAGCGGGCTGACTTTGAAGTCGTCGAGCGACCGGCCGCCGAAGGTGACTATGTTAAGGTTTCCTACAAGGGAACACTGGACGGGGAGGATATCTCGGACAAACTGAAGGATCATCCCCGGCTTCAGGCCTGGGGGGTTGTCACCGAGGGCTGGGAGGAAGCCGGCACGGAAGAGGCCCGCCAGTTCGGCGTGCCCGCCGTCATTGACGGTCTTGTCGGCATGCAGGCCGGTGACCGAAAGACGGTCGAGCAGGTCATTCCCGAAGATTTTGCCGTCGAGGAACTGCGGGAAAAAACCCTTTCCTATGAAATTGAAGTTCATGAGGTACGGGAACGCAAACTGCCGGAAATTGACGAAGCCTTTTTGAAGAGCGTCCATGCGGAAACCCTTGAGGATTTCAAGGCCCAGATCATGGACGAACTGGAAGCCCAGAAAAAACGCCAGGCCGAGGATGCCCAGCGCAACCAGATTCTGGAGTTTCTCGGCAATGCCGTTGATATCCCGTTGCCCCAGAGTGCGCTCGAGGCGGAGACGCAGAACGCGATGGGACGGATCATCAACCAGAACATGCAGCAGGGTGTCCCCGAAGAGGAGTTTGAGAAGCACAAGGAGCAGATTCACGCCGGGGCCGTTCAGTCAGCCGAGCGGGATGTGAAACTGCAGATCATTCTCAATCGTATTGCCAGGGCGGAGGGCATTTCTGTGGAAAACGAGGACCTTTCCCGCGCTGTCTACACGATGGCCATGCAGCAACGCCAGAAACCCGAGGACCTTGCCAAGGAGCTGCGGAAAGACCGCAACCGGGTCATCCAACTGCAGCGGCAGATCCTGTTTTCAAAAACAGTCGATTTCCTCGTCAAGGAATCGGACAGCAAGCCCGCCCCTGCTGAACCGGAAAATTCCGAATCCTGATTGCGCTTGGGAAGAGATCGCACCACCTTACTTTCATGAGTTATTATTTGCCCTTACCTCACGTTGTTGAGAGCGATGGCCGGACTGAAAAGAGCTGGGACATCTACAGTCGCCTGCTGAAGGACCGCATCATCTTTATCGGCACCCCCGTTGACGACTATGTCGCCAATGCCGTCATTGCGCAGATGCTTCTTTTGCAGATGGAGGATCCGAAGAAGGACATCCAGCTTTACATCAATTCCCCGGGAGGCAGCGTCACCGATGGAATGGCCATTTATGACACCATGCGATTCCTCAGTTGTGACATCAAGACCTACTGCATGGGCCAGGCCGCGAGCATGGCCACGGTGCTCCTGGCCGCCGGGACACCCGGGAAACGCTATGCCCTTCCCCACAGCCGTCTGATGATCCACCAGCCCACTGGCGGGGCGACAGGTCAGTCGGCGGACATTTCCATTGCCGCCCGGGAGATCCTCCGCTGGAAAAAGGCCCTCAACGAGGTCCTTGCCGAGCATTCAGGGACCCCCATTGAGAAGATTGAAAAGGATTCCGACCGGGACTTCTACATGACCGCCGAGGAGGCCCGGGATTATGGGCTTGTCGATCAGGTCATTGAGTTTAAGACTAAGGCCAAGGCTGAATCCTGATTCCTCAACAATTTCCCCTAATTCATTAAGCTATGGCCCGGTCCTCAAAAATGACCTTCTGCAGTTTCTGCGGCAAATCCCAGTCGGAGGTGCGGAAAATCATCGCCGGCCCCGCCGGTGTCTACATCTGCGATTCCTGTGTCGATGTCTGCAAAACAATAATCGATCGCGAGTTGAAGGAGACTGGCGCTGAAGCAGCTGAGGAGTCCTCCTCCTCGCGGCGCTTCAAGCTGGTCAAACCAGCCGAGATCAAGGCCCGCCTCGACCTGGACGTAATCGGGCAGGATCATGCCAAGAAAGTGCTCTCGGTGGCGGTCTACAACCACTATAAGCGCCTGCGGGCGGAACAGGGGCCCGCCCGAGAGGAAGGGGCCGAGACGCCCGCCAAATCCGCCTCCCCCGATGACGTGCTCATCGAGAAGAGCAACGTCCTGATGACGGGGCCGACCGGAAGCGGAAAAACCCTTCTCGCCCGGACCCTTGCGGAGATGCTTGAAGTGCCCTTTGCCATTGCCGACGCCACCACCCTTACGGAGGCCGGTTATGTCGGTGAAGATGTGGAGAATATAGTCCTGCGTCTTCTGCAGTCGGCTGATTATGATGTTGCCAAGGCTGAGTGCGGGATCATCTACGTGGACGAAATAGACAAGATTGGCCGCAAGACCGACAATGTCTCCATCACCCGGGATGTCTCCGGGGAAGGGGTCCAGCAGGCGCTTCTGAAGATCCTCGAGGGGACGGTCTGCAATGTGCCGCCGCAAGGTGGTCGCAAACATCCGAACCAGGAATACGTCCAGGTCGACACCCGCAATGTGCTCTTCATCTGCGGGGGCGCCTTTGTGGGTCTGGAGGACATCGTCCGCCGCCGCCTCGGGAAAGGGAGCATCGGCTGGGAGGACACAGCGGAGGAAGCCTGGGACGGGGAAAGAATTTTCAATGAACTCGCCCCGGAGGATCTCGTCCGCTATGGGTTGATTCCCGAGTTCATCGGACGCCTCCCGGTTGTCTCCTGCCTCGAGGAGCTCGACCAGGAGCAGCTGGAGCACATCCTCACGCTCACCCGCAACGCCATCACCAAGCAGTACGTGAAACTTTTTGAGATGGAAGGCGTCAAGCTGACCTTCCGTAAGGACGCGATCCGGGCCATCGCGGAGAAGGCTCTCATCCTCAAGACGGGCGCCCGCGCCCTCCGTTCCATAATGGAGGGCATCATGCTCGACATTATGTATCAGCTTCCCGACTACGAGAAGGTTGACGAGGTCATCATAACGCCTTCCGTGGTGACGAGCAACTCGAAGCCGAAGCTCAAGATGAAGCAGGACGCCGCCTGACGTTCCCGCCTCCGGATCAACCGCGCAAACTGAAGTCCCGGGGAGGCGGCGTCTTTCGGCGGTCAGCTCTCCGGCCGCCTGCTGGGACCGGAACCGCAAGGTTTTGATGGCAGGGCCTGTTAACCGGGCCCCAGGAGGTCACCATTCGCCGCTGTCGCCGCTCCGGAGGGACTTGGCGAAGGCCACGAGGAGGCGGACAGCGTTTTCAATGTCCTTGAGGTCAACCACCTCGCTCGGGGTGTGCATATAGCGGAGGGGGACCGAAACGACCGCCGTGGCGACCCCGCCGAGGCCCATCTGGAGCTCGCGGCCGTCCGTTGCCGTGGGGCGCGGGTCGGCCTCGACCTGGTAGGGGATTCCGGCCTCCTCGGCGACCTTGGTGATCCTTGCGAACATGTCCGGGCTGACATTGGCGCCCCGTGTAATGATGGGACCATTACCGAGGACATTCTCGCCGAACCGCCGGTTGTCGCATTCCGGGTGGTCCGTGGCGTGGCCGACGTCAACGGCAATCGCGAAGTCCACCTTGACGGCCCCGGCCACGGCGCGGGCGCCGCGGCAGCCGATCTCCTCCTGGCTGGTGGCCACGGAGACGACGGAGGCCTCGAGGCCCTCGCGGTCGCTGGCGAGGCGCCTGAGCGTTTCGCAGACGACGTAGCAGCCGCTCTTGTTGTCAAAGGCCCGGGCCACACTGATGCTTCCGTTGAAAGGCTCAAAAGCCTGATCGTAGACGGCGACATCCCCGATACGGACCTTTTCGAGGGCCTCGGCCTTGGAAGTGACCCCGATATCGATCCAGAGGTTATGCTTTTCAGGTATTTTCTTTCGTTCCTCCTTGTTGAGGAGGTGGATGGCCCGCCGTCCGGTGACCCCCTTGACGACGCCGTTGCGGGTGAGGATGGCGACACGCCTTCCGGAGATGGTATTGAGGTCGATGCCTCCGATTGTATCGAAATAGAGAAAGCCCTTTTCATCGACGTAGCGGATGATGAGCCCGAGTTCATCCATGTGGCCGCTCATGAGCAGGGTGGGACCATCGGCGCTTCCCTTGAGGGTGGCGATGCGGTTGCCGACCCCGTCCCTGCGGTAGGAATCGGCTTCCCCTTCCACAAAGCGGTCCACGACAGCCTGGGCCTCCATCTCATAACCGGAGGGAGAGCGGGCATTGAGGAGTTCGACGAGAAATTCGGGGGCATCCATGGTGTTTTTCATGCCAGTAGAATCAGGAGGTGGAAAATATTTCGTCAAAGGGAAAATAGGGACGGTTTCCCCGCCTTATGAAAAAAAGTGTCAAGGCATGAAAATTTCGGAAAATGGACTCGTCGGGCCGCTGCATCGATCCCAGCTTTAACCTTCTGATGATCGTATATCCAGCAGTAGATTTGAAAGGCGGCCGGGTTGTGCGCCTCCTCCAGGGCCGGGCGGACGCGGAGACTGTTTATTTCAAGGACGCCTCTGCACCGGCGCGGACCTTCCGGGAAGCGGGTGCGGAATGGGTGCACGTTGTCGATCTCGACGGCGCCTTTACAGGGGAGCAGGTCAACACGCACGCGGTGGAACAGATCCTCGAATCGGGGTTGAAGGTTGAGCTGGGCGGCGGGGTTCGTTCCCTCGAGGTGATTGAGCGCTGGATCGGGCTTGGGGTCCAGCGGGTGGTTATCGGGACCAAGGCGGTGACGGATCCGAATTTCCTGCATGAATGCCTCTCCCGTTTCCCGGCTGAGAAGATTGCCGTCGGGATTGACGCCCACAACGGGAAGGTGGCCGTCAAGGGCTGGCTGGAAAAGGTCGACCTTTCCGCGGTCGAGTTTGCCCACACCGTGCAGGATATAGGGATACAGACCATCATTTACACGGACATCAGCCGGGACGGCATGCTCTCCGGTCCGAATTTCGAGGCCCAGGAGGAAATGCTGGATGAGCTGGAGATACGCGTTGTGGCCTCGGGAGGGGTTGCCTCCATAAAGGACATGGAGCGTTTCAAGGAGATCCGCCGGCGCCATCCCAACCTTGACGGGGTGATAACCGGGAAGGCGGTTTATGACGGGACCCTTGACCTCGAGGAGGCACTCCGGGTGGCCTCTGAACAGCGACCGGGGGCTTGCCAAAAAGGCGAAGGGTGATCAGGCTTCGGTCCCATATGATGGATCCACGATACGAAACCCTTGCCAGGAACCTTGTCAGCTACTCCATTTCCCTGAAAAAGGGTGAGCGGGTACTCATTGAGGCTTTCGACGTACCCGATGCCATGGTGATTTCCCTTGTGCGGGCGGTTCGCGCCCGCAAGGCGATCCCGCATGTCCAGCTGAACCACGCCCGGATTTCCCGTGAAATCCTGATGGGGCTGACGGATGAGCAGGTAAGCCTGCAGGCCAAACTTGAGCTGGAGCGCATGAAGGCCATGGACGCCTACGTCGGGCTGCGTGGTGCCAACAATATTTTTGAAAACGCCGACATTCCGAGCAAGCGCATGCAACTGTCGATGAAGCGGATGCGGGAGGTTCAGAACTGGCGCGTACGGAAGACCAAATGGGTCGTCCTGCGCTGGCCTTCGGAGGCGATGGCACAACAGTCCCTGACAAGCACGGAATCCTTTGAAGACTTCTATTTCCGGGTCTGCTGCATGGATTACGCCCGGATGCTTCCCGGGCAGCGGGCCTTGAAGCGGCTTATGGACAGGACGGACCGGGTCCATGTGAAGGGGCCGGGGACCGATCTCAGGTTTTCCATTGCCGGGCTGGAGGCGGTAATGTGCGCCGGCGAGCACAATATTCCGGACGGCGAAGTCTTCACCGCACCGGTCAAGGAAAGCGTTGAAGGGATCCTCACCTACAACGTGCCCTCGGTGTACCAGGGCGTCTCCTTCGACAATGTCCAGCTCACGTTTGAGAAGGGCCGGATTGTCAAGGCAACCTGCACGGGGCAGAACCGTAAGCTGAGGGCGATTCTCGACAGTGATCCTGGCGCCCGCTACATCGGTGAATTTGCGATCGGTTTCAATCCGCACATTACCGACCCGATGCGGGACACCCTTTTTGATGAGAAGATCGCCGGCAGTTTCCATTTCACTCCGGGACAGGCCTACGAGGGGGAAGCGGACAACGGGAACCGTTCCCAGGTCCACTGGGACATGGTTTGCATCCAACGCCGGGACTTTGGAGGGGGCGAAATCTGGTTTGACGACAAGCTGATCCGGAAGGACGGGATCTTCCTGCCCAAATCCCTTCAGAAACTGAATCCCGACTACTTTCTCGAGGCCTAGCCCGGTATGCCGTATCAGCCTCCGCCCTCCCTGAAACCTTTTCTCAGCCGGCTTCCGAAGACGGAGACGCATCTCCATATCGAGGGCGCGCTGCCGTGGGACCTGATCAACAGGCTCGACTCGGGCCGGTTTCCATCTCCTCCAATGTCTTGGGAAGACAACTACCGGTTTGGAAGTTTCGCGGAATTCGAGGGCGTACTTCTGGACATGGCCTGTGCCTGGTTCACCTCTCCGGAACGTTATCACGAGGCGGCCAGGCAGGTCTTTGAGCGGCTCAGCCGGGAGGAGAATGTCCGCTATATCGAGACCAGCTTTGCCTCGGGAATGATCGAGCACCTTGGGCTGGACGGCGCGGAGGTAGCAGCGGCGATCCAGGCGGCGGCCCCGGACGGTGTTCCGGTACGGGTTTTCATGGGCATCCATCATGACGGGTACACCGAGCGCAGCCGGCCCTTCATAGAGCAGAGCCTGGAATGGGAGAGCCTTGACGGGCTGGACCTGCACGGCAGTGAGACAACGCCGCTGGAGCCCTGGACAGCGGATCTCTGGCAACGGGCGCGGGCTTGCGGGAAACGGACCAAGGCGCACGCGGGCGAGTTTTGCGGCCCGGAGTTTATCCGTCAGGTGATGGATGAGCTGGGGGTGCGGCGAATCCAGCATGGGGTGAGGGCGATTGAGTCCCCCAAGCTGGTCACGGATCTTCGTGCTGCGGGGGCGATCCTCGATGTCTGCCCGATCAGCAATGTCAAGCTTGGGGTGGTGCCGCGGATGGCGGAGCATCCGATCCGGGAGCTTTTCCAGTCGGGCGTGACCTGTACCGTGAGCACGGACGACCCGATCTCTTTCGGCAACACGCTTGAGCAGGAATACACGGCCCTCTTCATGGAACTCGGATTCACGCTTTCGGAGCTCGCCGAGCTGGCGGCCAACGGGTTCCGGCATGCCATCGGGGGGGCGGATTTCCGCGGGCCGGTTCTGCGTGAAATCGCCGAACTGGTGGAGGAATTTGAAGGATCCGGAAACTGAGGGAGGATGGACTCCCGGAGGGAAGAGGAAATCCAATTGACGGTTCCGGGGGGCTGGCGGTCGGACCGGGCCGACAAAGTCCTTGCGGCCCTTCATTCCCGGTTGAGCCGTTCGCGCTGGCAGAAGCTGTTGAAGGAAGGCCGGGTATGGCTTGATGACCGGGTTCTCGGGCAGACGGACCGGTTGAGAAGCGGGGATACCGTCCAGATCACCCTGCCGGCCCCGGTGCCCCTGGACCTGCATCCCGTGCCAATGGACCTTGAGATCCTTCATGAGGATGAGGACCTCCTTGTCCTGAACAAGGCCCCCGGAAGGGTCGTGCATCCCGGGGCGGGGACAGGCGGGGACACCCTTGTGCATGGGCTACTGGATCATTGCCGGGGAGCGTTGACCGGTATCGGGGGCGCTGAGCGGCCGGGAATCGTCCATCGACTCGACAAGGAGACCAGTGGCGCCCTTGTTGTCGCGAAACGTGAGGAGGCCTTTCGCTCGCTGGCGGAGCAGTTTGCGGCCAGGAAGGTGAAAAAATACTACACCGCCCTCGCTGTCGGTGTTCCTGATCCGGCCTCGGGACGCATTGAAAACCCGGTCGGGCGACACCCCGTCCACCGGACACGGATGACCTGCCGAGCGGACGGCCGGGAGGCGCGGACGGATTACCAGGTTGAAGCTTCCTACGCAGGGGTGGCCTGCCGCGTCGGGTTGCGCCTGCACACGGGCCGGACCCACCAGATCCGGGTCCACCTCAAGGAAATCGGGCATTCCCTCCTCGGGGACCGGATGTACGGGTACCGCGAAGGGCGACTGGGCGGCCTGGCAATCCCCGTTCCGCGGGTGATGCTGCATGCGGCAAGAATTGAATTTATCCATCCGGCGAGAGGCGGGTTCCTGTCCGTGGAGGCGCCGTTTCCGGAGGATTTCCGGGAAGTTGAGCGGCTGCTGGCTGACCTTGCCGCGGGGTGAAAGCCATTGACCCTGGAAGGACCATCCGTGATGCTCCCCGCAATGAAGGCACATGACTTGTTCGACTGGCCCCGGGGCGTGCCCTTTGAACAGTTTTTCAGGATGGAGGCCCCTCCATGGGAATGGCTTCCGGAGATCGGGAAGGCCCTTGAGGCCTTTGATTTTAGGGCCGCGGGAGGGCATCCCCCGATTCCCCCGGGGATCGACCTTGAAGGCGATATCTACCTGCACCCGACGGTCAGGCTGCCGGCCTACGCGACGATCAGGGGGCCGGCCTGGATCGGTCCGGAAGTCGAGATTCGACCGGGAGCCTACATCCGCGGGAAAGTCATCGTGGGAGCGGGTTCGGTCTTGGGAAACGCCTGTGAGTACAAGAATTGCCTCCTCCTGGAAAAGGTGGAGACGCCCCATTACAACTATGTGGGAGACAGCATTCTCGGTAACCGGGCCCATCTCGGGGCCGGCGTGATCTGTGCGAACCTGCGCCTGGACCGGGAGGAGGTCGTGGTCCGGGTCGGCGGGGAGCGCTTCCCGACCGGGCTGAGAAAAGTCGGTGCCTTTCTCGGGGACGGGGCGGAGGCGGGATGCAACAGCGTTCTCCAACCGGGAACGACCCTTGGCCGGGGGTCGGCCGTCCTCGGTACCTCCTTCCATGGCCACCTCCCGGCAGGGAAACTGGCGGTTCCGGAAGCCCGGTTCCAGGTGATGAACCGCCCCTCAGCCTGAAGTCGAGGTGATTTCCAGCCTACGGGTTGAGGAGGGAAACGATGCTTGGGTGAATGGCCGGGTGGGCGGCGACAAGACTCTGCCCTGCTTCGGCGTCCTCTCCCTTCCAGTCGGAGACGGCGGCGCCGGCCCCGCGAAGGACGGGGAGGAGCGCGGCGATGTCCCAGAGGTTGAGGACGGGGTCAGTCATGATGTCGGCCGTCCCGGAAGCGAGGAGGGCGTAGCCAAAGCAGTCACCCCAGCTCCGGTACTGGCCGGTTGCCCCGAGGAGGGCCTCCCAGCCGCGGGGGTCATGAAGCCTCGCGGGCGCACGAGGGTCTGTTGTGAGGAGAAAGCACTCGGAAAGCGGTGGGGGAGGCCTCAAGGAAGTGACCCTGTCATTACACCAGCACCTTTCATTGTCGCCGATGTAGAGCTGTCCGATGGCGGAGAGATGGATCATGCCCCAGAGCGGCCTGCCGTGGCGACGCAGGCAGGCAAGGGTTCCGAAATGGGGAGAACCGGCGGCGAAGGCGCGCGTCCCGTCGATGGGGTCGAGGACCCAGGTGTATTCGGCTCGGGGATTCTTGGATCCCAGTTCCTCGCCGATAATGCCATGGTCGGGGAATGCCTTTTCAATGAGGGTCCGCATGACCTCCTCGGCCTTGCGGTCGGCGTACGTCACCGGGGTGTCGTCCGCCTTCCATTCGACGACAAGGTCGGGAGTGGCGAAGAGGGGGTTGATGATCCGTGCCGTCTCGCTGGCGAGGCGCTTCAGGAAGGGAACAAGGGTCGAGGCATCCATTTCGGGGGAAGGTGGCGGTCTAGTCGGCAACGGGAAGAAACGCGCGCACGGCGTCCTCGAGCTCCCCGAGGGTTGCGGCTGCGAGGGTGTTATCGGGGGCCTCGGCGAGAAGACGGATTTTTGGTTCCGTGCCGGAATAGCGTAGAAGGATGCGACCGCGATCCCCGAGACCGGCCTTGATGGAATCGAGGCGCGCCTGGAGGGCAGGAATCGCGGAGAGGTCGGTTTTTTCCACGACAGGGAGGTTTTTTTTGATCTGGGGAAAAGGCCGGTAGAGCGCGGTGAGGTCAGCGAGGGATTTGCCCTGGTCGAGCATTTCCCGGAGAACAAGGAGGGCGGCGAGAAGGCCATCCCCGGTGGGGAGGTGGTTGAGGGAAATGAAGTGACCGCTGGATTCGCCACCGAGGATGGCGCCAGACGCTTTCATCGCGTAGTAGACCTGTCTGTCACCTATGCCGACGCGGTGGACATGCACACCGGCGGGGGAGAGGCAGGCATCGAGGCCAAGATTGCTCATGACAGTCGCCACGAGTGTTTGCCCGGGCAAGGCGTTGCTCCGGGCCCAGCCATCCCCGAGAAGGGCGAGGATGGCATCACCGTCAAGGATATTGCCGGTTCCGTCACAGAGGATGACACGGTCCCCGTCGCCATCATGGGAAATGCCAAGATCGGCCTGGTGCTGGCGGGTTGCGGCGGCAACAATCTCCGGATGTTCGCTTCCGACACCGTGATTGATATTCGAGCCATTGGGGGTGTTGGCGAGGGGGATGACCTGGGCGCCGAACCCGGCAAGGCACTCGCCCGATGAATGGGAGGTGGACCCATTCGCGGAGTCAAGGACAAGGCGCATTCCCATGAGGGCATTCTCGGGAATGATTCCGGTATAGCCCTCGATATAGTGCCGGCGGGCCTCATGAAACTGGACCGGGGGATTTGTTCCAAAGGGCGGACTGGTGGAATCGAGCCTGTCGACGAGGGCTTCAATCTCCAATTCGGAGGCTTCGGGAAGCTTGGCGCCGTCGGCCCCGAATAGTTTGATCCCATTGTCACGGGCGGGATTATGGGAAGCGGTAATGACGATTCCGAGGTCGAGGCCGAGGGAAATCACCGACGAGGCGACGGCCGGGGTGGGGCAGATACCAGCGTCAAAAATCCGGATTCCCTCGTGGTGAAGGCCCCGGGCCAGGGCCTGGAAAATGTCCTTCCCGGTCGAGCGGGTGTCCCGGCCGATGATGGCATGCCTTGAGGCCGGGTGCGGGGTACGTTGGAGCCACTGCCCGATGGCCCGGCCGAGACGATGGACAAATTCCGGAGCGAGAAGCGGCCCGTCACAGCGGTCACGGATGCCGTCTGTGCCAAAGTATTTCATCGGTTGGGCTGATTCTCGCGGTAGAAGGCCTGGGCCCGGTGAAGCCAGTCGCGCAGGGTTCCACCGAGAAGGGTTTCCCGGGCAAGGGCGCAGCCCTCATCGAGGGAAGCGACGCGGTGGACGATGAGAAAGGCGGCAGCGGCGTTGAGGACCAGGGTGTCGACCAGACCGGGGGAACCCCGGCCCCGCAGGATGGCTTCAAGAAGGGCGACGTTCTCGGCGGCATTACCGCCGGCAAGGTCTTCCGCGCTGGAGGGCGGAAAGCCGAGGGAGGCGGGCTTCCACGGGGATTCGAGGGAGACAAGCTCCCCGAAGCCGGTGACGTGGTTGGAACCGGCGGTGGTGAATTCATCCATGTAGCGCCCGCTGGACAACTCACAGGAAACGGCGATGCCCCCTTTGAGCCCGAGGGCGTCGAGGGCCTTTCCGAGTTGCCGGGCCCACGTCGGGGAGAAGACCCCGAGAAGCTGGTAAGCGGGTCTGGCGGGATTAATGAGGGGGCCGAGGCTGTTGAAGAGGGTGCGTTTGCCCTCAGCGGCGAGGGCTTTGCGGACAGGGATGATTTCCTTGAAGGCCGGGTGGAAGGCGGGGGCAAAGAAGAAGCAGAAACCGAGTTCCTCGATGGCTTCCCGCAGGGCTGCGGGGTCATTGTCCATTCGAATCCCATATTCGGCGAGAAAATCGGCCGATCCGCTCGGGGAGGTGACGGCCCGGTTGCCGTGCTTGAGGACCTTGACCCCCGCGGCGGCGACAATGAAAGCCGTCACCGATGATATATTGAAACCCTGGATGCCGGTGCCCCCGGTTCCGACAATGTCAATGGCCCCGGGGGCAATATCGGAAAGCTGTGGATTGCTGGCCAGGGAACGGAAAACACGGGCGAAAGCAGTCACTTCCTCCACCGATTCGCCCTTGGAATGCAATGTTTCGAGAAAATCCTTCTTGAGCTGCGGGTTGACGTCTGGATGGGTCAAGTCCGTGGCGGCGGCCATGCATTCCTTTTCCGGAAGGTCTAGACCGGAGCGCAGGCGTTTGATGAGAAGCGGTAGGTCTGACATTGCTTCCTCAGGAAAGGGCAGGCGACTCCCGCGGCAAGGATTAATTTCAGCACCGGGAAACGCTGCCGGAGCAGGGCCCGGTGTTTCGTTGTTTTGTGTTTGCCTGCTTTCACGGCAGACCTTTTCTGGCATCTAATGAGCGACAAGACAACGATCACTATTGCACGTGGAGACGGAATCGGGCCGGAGATCATGGAGGCCACCCTGAAAGTCCTCAAGGCGGCGGGGGCGCGCCTCCATTATGATGAGATTGATATCGGGGAAAAACAGTATCTTGCCGGGCATTCCTCGGGTATTTCCCGGGAGGACTGGAATACCCTCCTGAAAAACCGCATCTTTTTGAAGGCGCCCATCACCACCCCCCTTGGTTCGGGCTACAAGAGCCTCAATGTGACCGTGCGGAAAAGCCTCCGACTCTTTTCCAACGTACGTCCCTGCCGCGCCTACGCCCCTTACGTGACAACCAATTTCCCGAATATCGACCTCGTCATTATCCGCGAAAACGAGGAGGACCTGTATGCGGGGATCGAGCATCAGCAGACCGACGAGGTCGTCCAGACGCTCAAGCTTGTGAGCCGTCCAGGGTGCGAGGCCATCTGCCGCTACGCGATGGAATATGCCCGGGCCCATGGACGCCGCAAGGTGACCTGCCTGACGAAGTCCAACATCATGAAGCACACCGACGGGCTCTTCCAGCGCGTCTTTGAGGAAATTTCCGGGGAATCCCAGTATGCGGACATTGAGACCGAACACCGGATCATTGACATCGGGGCGGCCCTTGTGGCGGCGCATCCGGAGGAACTGGATGTGATTGTCACACTCAACCTCTACGGGGACATTGTCAGCGATATTGCGGCTCTTGTGGCGGGATCCGTCGGGCTGGCAGGTTCGGCCAATATTGGGTTTGACGCGGCCATGTTCGAGGCTGTGCACGGTTCGGCCCCGGATATCGCCGGCCGGGATATCGCCAATCCCTCGGGCCTGCTCAATGCGGCGACGACAATGCTTGTCCACCTTGACCAGGGTGATGTGGCGGCAGTGATCCGCAATGCCTGGTTAAAGACCCTTGAGGACGGTATCCACACCGCCGATATCCACAAGGAAGCCATTTCGAAGGAGAAAGCGGGGACCCGGGCCTTTACGGAGGCCGTGATCGCCCGCCTTGGTCAGAAACCGGAGACCTTTGAACCGGTTGCCTTCACGAACCGGGGCATCCACATTGAGTTGCCGGTGCATCCCCGGAAGGCAAAGAAGCTCCGCGGGGTGGATGTCTTCATCGACTGGTCGGCTTCCGACCGGGACCCGGAGGTTATCGGGAAGGGGCTTGAAAAGGTGAACGGCGACGGGCTGCACCTGAAGCTGATCACCAACCGCGGCGTAAAGGTGTACCCCCACGGACTGGAGGAGACCTTCTGTACCGACCACTGGCGCTGCCGCTTCATGGCCACGGACGAGGAGAAGGGGTGTTCGCACAGCCAGATTTCCAGTCTCATGCTCCGGGTTGCGAACGCCGGATTTGATTTTATCAAGACGGAGCACCTCTACACCTTTGACGGGGAGCGCGGCTACTCCCTGGCCCAGGGAGAATAGGATGCCGGACCAGCCGCCAGACGAATTAAAGGTCATTGCCCGGCGCCTTGAGCTTTCGGACTATGAGGACCTGCACCGGGTGATGCTGCGCACCTACAAGGACATAGACGATGACCCGTGGAAGCGTCGCCAGGTGGCCAAGCTCCTGAGGGTTTTTCCCGAGGGCCAGGTGGCGGTCGAGGTCAACGGAAAGGTTGTCGGATGCGCCTTGTCCTTGATTGTCGACTATGCGCGCTTCGGAGACACCCACACCTACGATGAGATAACGGGGAACGAGACCTTTGACACCCATGACCCGGAGGGCGACGTCCTCTATGGAATCGAGGTCTTTGTTGATCCCGAATACCGCGGGATGCGTCTGGCCCGGCGGATGTACGACATCCGCAAGGAGATCTGCGAGACCTACAACCTCCGGGCGATCATTGCCGGAGGCCGGATTCCGGGTTACACGGGCTATGCCGACACGTTGACGCCGCGGCAGTACATCCAGCGTGTGCGGATGAAGGAACTCTACGATCCCATCCTGACCTTCCAGCTTTCCAACGGCTTCCAGGTCAAGAAGGTACTCAGGAAATACCTTTCCGGCGACACGGAGTCGCTCGAGTACGCGACCCTTCTTGAATGGAGCAACATATATTACGACAAGAAACCAAAGGAGCTCTACAGGAAGAAGCGTGAAATCCGCATCGGGGTGGTGCAATGGCAGATGCGGCCGGCCTACCAGCTGGAGACGATCCTCGACCAGGCGGAGTATTTTATCGATACGGTGAGCGACTACCAGTCGGATTTCATCATGTTCCCGGAGTTCTTCAACGCCCCGCTCCTGGTGCAGTTCAACGAGGAGACCCAGGCAAAGGCGATGCGGCGTCTTTCCGAACTGACGGAGCCGATTCTCTCGAAAATGCGGGAATTCGCGGTCGGCTACAATGTGAACATCATCGCCGGAAGCATGCCTGTGGTCGAACGGAACCGCCTTTACAACGTCGCCTATCTCTGCCGGCGCGATGGCAGCTACGAGGCGGTCAGGAAGATCCATATCACTCCCAGCGAGCGTGATTCCTTCGGGATGGTTGGGGGGAACGAGTTGAGGGCCCTGGACACGGACTGCGGGAAAATCGGGATCCTGATCTGCTATGACGTCGAGTTTCCGGAGCTTCCGCGCCTGCTCCGGGAGCAGGGGGCGGAGATTCTCTTTGTCCCCTACATGACCGACCTGCAGACGGGTTACCAGCGGGTGCGTTTCTGTGCCCACGCGCGGGCGGTCGAGAACGAATTCTACGTCGCGCTGACGGGATGCGTCGGAAACCTGCCGCGGGTGGACAACATGGATATCCAGTATTCGCAATCGGCGGTTTTCTCCCCGAGCGACTTCTCCTTCCCGAGCACCGGGATCATGGCCGAATCGACCCCGAACACGGAAATGGTCCTGATCGCGGACGTGGACATGGACCTCATCAAGCACCTCCACGACAAGGGCAGCGTGAACAACTGGAAGGATCGCCGGACCGATCTCTATTCGCTGAGGCTGAAAAAACGTCCCCGAAAGCGGTCATGAAGTTCCGGATACGGAAGGGGATCCGGGTGCCCCTGCTCCTTTTGGCGGCGTCCCTTGTCGCCGTCGGCTGCGCCCGCGAGCGTCCCGCGGAGGCGGCCGCCCGGGAAGGGGTCCTGCTGCTCGGAAACGGGCCCGAGCCGGAGGCCCTTGATCCACATGTGACCACGGGGACGGCGGCCCTTTCAATCCAGACAGCCCTTTACGAGGGGCTGGTCGCGCCCCATCCGGAGACCCTGGAACCGGTTCCCGCGGTGGCGGAATCCTGGAACATTTCGAGTGACGGGCTTCGTTACCGTTTCCGGATACGTGAAGCGGCCCGCTGGTCCGACGGGAGGCCCGTTGTCGCCGCCGACTTCATGGCGGCGTGGGAGCGCGCCCTCAGGCCGGAGCAGGGGACACCGTATGCCTACATGCTGCATGGGGTTTCCGGGGCGGCGGCCTACAACCGGGCGGGGGAAGGCCCGTTTTCGGAAGTGGGCTTCCGGGTCATCGGTGAGCGCGAACTTGAAATTGTCCTTGAGGAGCCGATACCTTATTTTCTCTCCCTTCTGATGCACCCGGTCTGGTATCCGGTGCCCGCGCACCGCCTGGCGGGGGGGGACGACGGCTCAAGGTCCGGCGGATGGACGACAGTCGAGGGCTTTGCCGGGAACGGGCCCTTTGTCCTCGTCGAATGGAAGCCCAACCAGTACGTGGCCACGGCAAGGAATCCCCATTACTGGGACGCTGCCAGGGTAGACCTGGAGGGAATCCGTTTTCATGCCTTCGATGAACCCGCCGCGGAGGAGCGGGCCTTTCTCGCGGGACAGCTGCATGTGACGGATTCCCTGCCGCCGTCGCGGGTGCAGGCCTACCGGGAAAAGGAGTCCCCCTTTTTGCGGATCGATCCGTATCTGGGGACCTACTATATCCTGCCGAACCTTCGCGGCGGGGTCCTCGGGGACAGGCTCATTCGGAAGGCCCTTTCGCTGAGCATTGACCGTCCAGCCCTGGTGGAGAACCTCCTCGGGGCGGGACAGGAACCGGCCCGGGGTTTTGTCCCCGCGCAAATGCCGGGTTACGATTCGCCGGAATTCCCCGGGCATGATCCCGGGCGTGCGCGGAAGCTTCTCGCGGAGGCCGGTTATCCCGGGGGGGAGGGATTTCCACGTCTTGAATACCTCTTCAACAGTTCGGAAAGCCACAGGAAAATCGCGGAAGCGCTCCAGGCAATGTGGCGGGAGGAACTGGGGATTGAGGTAAGCCTCCTGAACCAGGAGTGGCGGACCTACCTGCAGCGGCGTGCGAGCGGGGATTTTGAACTGGCCCGGGCGGTCTGGATCGGGGACTACGTGGAACCCTCGACCTTCCTTGGCCTCTGGACCTCCGAAAGCGGGAACAACTGGGCCGGGTGGCGTAACCCGCGGTATGACGCGCTCATGGAGGCGGCGCGCTCGGCCTCCCGTACAGAGGCGCGGATGGGGTTTTACCGGAAAGCAGAGACCCTTCTGATCGGGGAACAGGTGGTCATTCCACTGTATTTTTACGTCACCGCCTACCTGAAGGATCCGGCTCTTGAGGGCTGGTCGAGCAACCTGCTCGACTGGCACCCTTTCAAGCACCTGTCCTTCAGGGAGACTCCCTAGGCGTACGCCGGATCGATAAAGTCTCCGATGCGGCGGTATTTATCATAGCGCTGACTGAGAAGCTCGTCGGGGGAGAGGGCCTTGAGTTCCCGGAGATGGCTGGAGAGGGCGGCACGGACGGTTTCGGCGGCCGTCTCCGGATCGCGATGGGCACCGCCGAGGGGTTCCTCGACGACGGCATCGGCCACGCCCTGCTCGAGCAATTCCCGGGCCCCGAGCTTGAGGGCGTTGGCGGCCGTTTCGGAGAATTTGCGGTTGCGCCAGAGAATGGCGGCGCAGCCCTCGGGGGGGATGACGGAATAGTAGGCGTGTTGCTGGACGAGGAGCCGGTCCACCACGGCAATGCCGAGGGCCCCGCCGCTGCCGCCTTCACCGATAATAATCCCGACCAGGGGAACCTTGAGGCTGGCCATTTCACGAAGGTTTCGGGCGATGGCCTCGGAGACATGACGCTCCTCGCTGCCGACCCCGGCATAGGCGGCCTTGGTGTCGATGAAGGTGATCACAGGCATGCCAAAGCGCTCGGCCATTTCCATGAGACGGAGGGCCTTGCGGTAGCCCTCGGGATGCGGCATGCCGAAATTGCGGCGGAGGTTTTCCTTTACATCCCGGCCTTTCTGCTGGGCGATGATCATCACCGGCTTGCCCTCGAAAAAGGCGGTTCCTCCGATGAGGGCCTGATCATCCCCGTAATTGCGGTCTCCATGCAGCTCCTGAAAACCGGTGAAGGTGTGCTTGATGTAGTCGAGGGAGTAGGGCCGTTTCGGATGGCGGGCCAACTGGACGCGCTGCCATGGGGTAAGGTTGGAATAGATTTCGCGTTTGGATACCTCGAGGCGTTTGCGGATGGCCTCGGCCTCCGCGGAGACATCGAAGTTCTGCTCCTCCGAGGCGGCGAGCAACTCCTCCAGGCGGCGCTGCAGGGCCCGGAGCGGTTTTTCAAATTCAAGGGTGAACTCGGCCTTATCCATAGAAGGAGCTTACTTAATCCGAAGGTCCATTGCCTCCGCAACCTCAAAATGGGGCCCAGGGGAGGCGGATAGCGGCTTATCCCTGGGGCTCCTCCCGGAGTTGGTCCTTCCAGCCAAGAACGCGGGCCCGGGCTCCGTGCTTTTCGGCCTCCTCCTTGTTTCCGGATTCCATCCAGATCCGGGAAAGGGTGGTGTGGATGTGGACGTCATCCTCCTTGAGGCCCACCGCGACCGTACCTGCCTCGAGAGCTTTTTCCAGTTCATTGAGATCGAAATGGACTTCCGCAAGGGCATGCCAGGCAGGGAAACAGGCGGGATCGCCCTCGACGGCCCGGCGCAATTTGCGAATGGCTTCCTGATGGTCGCCCATGGTGAAGTCGAGGGTGGCCTCGTCGACGAGTTCCTGTATGATCTTTGAATCCATGACGGTCTGGAAAAGGTTCTCCTGAAGGAATGTGGTTTAAATTTTGTTGCGCGGCGCCGTGGGGCCACTTTCGATCCTGAATATGTCACGGTATCCCAGAAGACCCAGTCCGGTCAAACAGGTGAACGCATTTTGCGAAATCCGCCTTTCCCCCATCCACGGGCGCGGTGTCTTTGCCTCGCGGAAGATCCGCAAAGGCTCGCGGCTGATAGAATACCTTGGCGAACGCATCGACAAGGAGGAGTCGAATCGCCGGGGACTGGAACTCTTTGAAAAATCGAAAGAGACCGGGGGGGCCTCAGTCTATATATTCGACCTTAACGATGACTGGGACCTTGACGGCGACAAGCTGTATAACGATGCCCGCCTGATCAATCATTCCTGTGATCCCAATTCCGAGATGGTGAATGAGGATGACCGTCTTTTCCTCTATGCCCTCCGTGAGATACGTCCGGGAGAGGAGATCACCTTTGATTACGGCTACGGGATCGAACATTTCCTCGACCATCCCTGCCGCTGCGGGGCACCGAACTGCGTCGGGTACATTGTCTCGCGCTCCGAGTGGCCGCTCCTGCGAAAAAAGCTCCGGGCTCAAAAGGGAACCTCCCTCATGCAGCAGGCATGAAGCTCGTTTCCTGGAACGTGAACGGGCTGCGGGCCGTACTCAACAAAGGCCTGGACGCCTACCTGAACGTCGAGAAAGCGGATGCCTACTGTTTCCAGGAGATCAAAGCAACGCCGGAGCAGGTTGGCGAATGGCGGATTCCGGAGGGTTATACCGCCTACTGGAACCCCGCCCGGCGGAAGGGCTACTCCGGGACCCTCATCCTGAGCCGGGCGGATGTCCTCAATTATCACGACGGAATCGGCGAGACGGAAGGCGACAGGGAGGGCAGAGTCCAGACCCTGGAGTTCCCCGCCTTCCACCTCGTCAATGTCTACACGCCCAACTCCAAAGGCGATCTCTCGCGTCTCGCGTACCGGACCACCGTCTGGGATGAAGCCTTTCGCGAGCACTGCTCCCGTCTCAACGCCCGCAAACCGGTCGTCTTCTGCGGGGATCTCAATGTCGCCCACCGCGAAATTGATCTCGCCAATCCGAAGAGCAACCGCCGGAGCGCCGGCTTCACGGACGAGGAGCGGGAGAGTTTTGAAAAACACCTTGAAGCCGGCTTCCTCGATTCCTTCCGTCTGCTGCATGACCAGCCGCATGAGTATTCCTGGTGGAGCTACCGCGGTGGAGCCCGAAGCCGCAATGTGGGGTGGCGGATCGACTACGTCTGCCCTTCCTCCCGCCTCCGTGAAAAAATCCGCGGGGCCTTTATCCGCCAGTCCGTGATGGGGTCCGACCACTGCCCGGTGGGGATTGACATTGATCTCTGATTACGGAGCCGGCTTCACCCGGATCCGCGCCGCTACTGATCCCCCGAGGGAACGGTTCTCACCCGGGCTGATCTCAACCTCCACAACATCCGCCAGAGGTTGTCGCTCGCGTACCACCAGGCGGGTCCCCGGGACCAGTCCCTGGTCCTGGAGGAAATCGAGAAAGGGACCATCCTGTTTCAAAATCTGGGCGATTTCCAGTATCTGCCCTTCCTCGACCTGGTCGAGGGTCCGGGTCGTGCGTTCCTTGATCGCCCCGCCCGGACCCGGAATCGGATCGCCATGGGGATCCACCTCCGGGTAGCCGAGGAAGGCGTCCATCCGGTCCACCAGCTTGTCGGTCAATCCGTGCTCGAGTAATTCCGCTTCCTCATGCACCTCCGTCCAGTCAAGATCAAGCACCCGGACGAGGAACATCTCCAGGATGCGGTGCTTGCGCAGTACTTTCAAGGCCCCCCTGCGCCCGCGTTCCGTCAGGGCCACTCCGGTTCGCGGCCGGTAATCAAGCCACTTTTCCCGGTGCAGGCTCTTGACCATGCTCGTGGCTGTCCCCGGAACGACCCGCATCCGGCCAGCAAGATCCCCCATCGATATCCACGCCCCGGCTCCCCCGCCCCGTTCATCTTCAAGGAGGTAGATCGCTTTCAGGTAATTTTCGACCGTGGAGGAGGGCATGAAGGGCGTATTTTGAAACCTCAAAATTAGATAAAGTCAACCCAAAAAGACTGTTGACAAGCTCAAAAAAGGAAGGAAATTTGCCCTTATGGAAATGAGAGCGGGCAGGGGCGAGGTGTGGCGGCGCCTGATGAGGGGGGCGATGGTTCTGGTGATGCTGGGCACGTGCGGGGCGTGGGGGCGTGAGGGACCGGAGATACTGGGGACGGTGGGGATGGTGACGGACCTGGCGCGGGAAGTGACGGGGGAAGCGGGGGCGGTGAGGGGGTTGATCGGGGAAGGGGTTGACCCGCACCTGTACAAGCCGACGCGGAAGGACCTGGTAAGGTTAAGGCAGGCTGATATCATCCTTTACAATGGGCTGAAACTCGAGGGACGATTGGCGGACATCCTTGAGGAGATGGGGCGCAACGGGCGATCGGTACGGGCGTTGAGCGAGGCGGTTCTGGCTGGGGGGCGTTACCGCGGCAAGGGCGGGGAAGAGGGGACAGACCCTCATTTATGGATGGATGTGGGGGCCTGGCGGTTGGCTCTGAAGGAAGTGGTGACCTTTCTTGGGGAGGCGGACCGGGAGCGAGCGGACCGGTACCGGGAGAACGGACGGGCTTACACGGAGGAGCTGGATCGTTTGGATGGCTATGCGCGGGAGGTGCTGGGAAGCATTCCGGAGGAGCATCGAATCCTGGTGACGGCGCATGACGCCTTTGGCTATTTCGGGCGGGCCTACGGTCTGGAGGTGCGCGGTATTCAAGGATTGAGCACGGAATCGGAAGCGGGCCTCCGGGACCTGGAGGAGCTTCTCTCGGAGATTGTGGAACGGGGCATTCCGGCGATATTCGTGGAATCCTCGGTTTCGGACAAGAATGTGCGGGCCCTGGTGGAGGGGGCCCGGTCGAAGGGGCACGACCTTGAGATCGGGGGGACGCTTTATTCGGATGCGATGGGCCCTGCGGGCACTTACCGGGGGACCTATTTCGGGATGCTGGACCACAATATCACGACGATTGCACGCGCCCTTGGCGGGCGTGCGCCGGAAGGAGGCATTGATGGGAAGCTGGTTGAGCAGGGGAACTAGGAGGCGGATCCCGAACTGGCTACTGCCGATGCGCGGAGCAGATTTCGGACCCGAGGAGCGGGCGGAGCATTCCCTTGAGGCACCCCTGTCAATTCATGACCTGACGGTGGCCTACCAGCGCAAACCGGTTCTGTGGGATGTCGACCTTGAAATCCCGGAAGGGCGGCTGGCCGGGGTGGTGGGACCGAACGGCGCCGGCAAGAGCACCCTTCTGAAGGCCTGTCTGGACCTGGTTCCCCGTGCGAGCGGGGAAGTGATGGTTTACGGTCGACCCTACCGTGCGGAGCGGCAGCGGGTAAGCTATGTCCCTCAGCGGGAGAGTGTGGACTGGGATTTTCCGGTGACCGTACTGGACGTGGTGGCGATGGGAACCTATGCGGAACTGGGCTGGCTGCGGCCTGTAAACCGCCGGATGCGGGAGCGGGCGATGGAGGCCCTCGAGAAAGTCCGGCTGGGGGATCTTGCGGACCGGCAGATCAGCGAACTCTCGGGCGGACAGCAGCAGCGGACCTTTCTGGCCCGGGCCCTTGCCCAGAAGGCGGATATCTACCTCATGGACGAGCCCTTTGCGGCTGTCGACGCGGCGACGGAACGGGCGATTGTGGAGATTCTCAAGGACCTGCGCAACGCGGGAAAAACCTGCCTTGTCGTTCACCACGACCTGTCGACGGTGACGCAGTACTTCGATCATGTCGTTTTGCTGAACATGCGGGTGGTGGCGGCGGGGGCGACGGCGGACTGTTTCACGGAGGAGAACCTCCGGCGGACCTACGGGGGGCAGTTGACGGTTTTCGCGGAGGCCGCGAACGCTCTTCGGAAAGGAGTCCGGTAATGGGGACCGGTGCTGTTCTTCCTGAAATGCGGGTACGTCGGCAGACGCGGTTTGCGGCGGTGGGCCTGTTTCTGCTCCTGACGGGCACGGGGGTCCTGATCGCACTTGAAGAGAACCTGCTGAAGGTCTTCCTGCTGCGCAATTACAATACCCGTCTGGTGGTTTTATCCACCACCCTGCTGGGCATCAGCAGTGGGATGGTGGGGAGTTTTCTCCTTTTGCGGCGTCGTTCCCTGATGGGTGACGCCCTCTCCCACGCGACCTTGCCGGGAATAGCCCTGGCCTTTATGGGGCTTGTGGCCCTCGGAGGGGTGGGAAAGGAGCTGGGCTGGCTGCTTGGGGGGGCGGCACTGAGTGGGTTGCTCGGGGTTGTCGCGGTGACACTGATCTGCCGGTTGCCGAGGATGAAGGAGGACACCGCGATGGGCATTGTCCTGAGTGTCTTCTACGGGGCGGGTGTGGCGTTGCTGGGACTGATCCAGGAAATGCCGGGAGCGGGGGCCGCCGGCCTCGAAACCTTCATTTACGGCAAGACCGCCTCCCTTGTGGGGTCGGACTTTCAAATCCTGTGGCTGATCACGGGGGGTGTGGTTCTTGTATCGGCGGCATTCTACAAGGAGTTCAAGATCCTCTGCTTTGACGAGGCCTTTGCCGCCAGTACAGGCTGGCCGGTGAGACGGCTCGATCTGCTCCTGCTGGGTCTTGTCACGGCGGTGACGGTTGCGGGTCTGCAGGCAGTCGGACTGATCCTGATCATCGCCCTCCTGGTGATCCCGCCGGCGGCGGCCCGGATGTGGACCTCACGGCTTTACCGGATGCTCATTCTCTCGGGGCTCATCGGTGGGATGAGCGGCTGGATCGGGGCGACCTTGAGCGCCCTGCTTTCAAAATTGCCGGCCGGAGCGGTCATCGTTCTCGTGGCCTCCGGGTTTTTCCTTTTCAGCCTTTTCCTCGGAACAGAGCGGGGCATCCTTGTCCGCCTCCTGCGCCACCTCAGCCTGAAACGGCGGGTGGAACGCCAGAATCTCCTGAGGGCGTTCTACGAAGTGCTTGAGCAGCGTGCGGGGGGACGATCCCCGGAGGCCTTTGTCAGCTGGCAGGAACTGCTTGCCAGACGTTCATGGAGCCCGCGCCTGCTTTACCGGATTGCCCGCAGGGCCCTTGAGGCGGAACTGATTGAGGAAATGGACAGGAGCGGGCTGCTTCTCTCGCCGGAGGGCCTCGCGGCGGCGGCGAAAGTGACCCGCAACCACCGGCTTTGGGAACTTTACCTGATCGAGCATGCGGACATTGCCCCGAACCACGTCGACCGGGATGCCGATTTTGTTGAACATGTTCTCGGGGAGCGGCTGACCCGTCACCTTGAGCAATCGCTACCGGATATCCTCCGCACGGGAGCGCCTGCGGTTCCGGGGAGTCCCCACGGCCTATGAGCTGGTACGCCTTTGACAGCTGGATCGTCCTCATCGGCATCCTGAGTGCGGTTTCCTGCGCCTTGCCGGGGTGTTTTCTGGTCCTGCGGCGGATGAGCATGATGGGGGACGCCATCAGTCATGCCGTCCTGCCGGGGCTGGCAATCGGGTACCTGCTCACGGGTGAACGGACCAGCCTTGTGATGTTTGGGGGGGCGGTACTGGTGGGAGCCTTGACGGCGTTTTTCACCCAGTGGATAAGCCAACTGGGGAAGGTCGACCGGGGAGCCTCGATGGGGATCGTCTTCACGTCGCTTTTCGCCCTCGGACTGGTCCTGATTGTCCGGGGAGCGGACACCGTCGACCTCGACCCATCCTGTGTGCTCTACGGGTCGATCGAACTGGCTCCCCTTGATGTGGGAACGGTTCTGCGGATGGGAGAGACAACGCTGGAAGTTCCGCGCACGGTGATGACCTCGGGGGTCCTGCTGCTTGTAAACCTGGCCGTTATCCTGGCCTTCTTCAAGGAATGGAAAATCACCTCCTTTGATCCGGCGCTGGCCCGGACGCTGGGCCTATCCTCCGGGGTGATGCATTATCTCCTGATGATCCTCGTCGCGCTGACGACGGTGACCGTCTTCGAGGCCGTCGGGAGTATCCTTGTCATTGCGATGTTGATTGTCCCGCCGGCCTGCGCGGCCCTGCTGGCGAACCGGCTCGGAAGCCTGCTCCTGATAAGCGCCCTTTTCGCCACCCTGACGGCTGTCCTCGGACACGTCATGGCTATCGGCCTTCCACCACTGATCGGTTACACCGACACCTCGAGCACGGGAATGATGGCCGTGGCCGCCGGATTGCTCTTTGCCGTCACGGCCCTCCTGACCCGTTTGCGTGGCGCGCTCAAGCCCCGGCCTGCCGGCCCTTGATCTCGAGGAGGTGCTTCATGACATTGCCGAGGTCGGCGCTGCGATTGACGCCGCCGAAGGCATCGTGGACCTGCTGGTAGAGGGCGAAGATTTCGGTGTAGACGGCGTGCCGTCCGGGATCGGGCTTGTAGACGACATCCTTGACGGAGGTCATGGCGGCCTGGGCCGACTTGAAATCCGGATAGGCCCCGGCAATGACGGCGGCACCGACCGCTGAGCCGAGGGCGCAGGCCTGGGAGGATCCGGAAACAAGCATCTCGCTCCCGGTGACGTCCGCGTAGATCTGCATCAGGAGGTCGTTTTTCTCGGCAATGCCGCCGGCGCAGATAATACGCCTGATGGGGACGCCGTATTCAGCCACGCGCTCGATTATCATCCGTGCCCCGAAGGCGCTTGCCTCAATGAGGGCGCGGTAGATTTCGGCAGGCGTGCTGTGGAGGGTCTGGCCGAGGATGAGACCGGTGAGACGCTGGTCCACGAGGACAGTACGGTTGCCGTTGTTCCAGTCGAGAGCGAGGAGCCCGTGCTCTCCGGGCTTCTGGGAGGCGACTTGCCGGGTCAGCTTGGCGTGGGTGGCGTCATTGCCTGCGCAGATGACTTCGACCCACCACTTGAAGAGATCGCCGACCGCGCTCTGACCGGCCTCGATTCCATAGTAGCCGGGAAGGATGGCGCCTTTGACAATGCCGCAGATCCCGGGGATGTCCGCGACGCTGGAGGATGCGGAAACGACCCCGCAATCGCAGGTGGAGGTGCCGATGACCTTGACGAGGGTTCCTTCATCGACGCCGCATCCGATTGCTCCGTAATGGACATCCATCTCCCCGATGGCGATGGGGATGCCCGCGGGCAAGCCAAGCCGGGCGGCCCAGTCGGGGGAAAGCTTTCCGGCCGGGTGTGAGGCGTCGAAAGCCTTTTCGTAGAGGCGGTCCCGGAGGTCGGCGAGCCGGGAATCGAGCATGCCGAGGAATGCCTTGTCGGGGAGGCCGCCCCAGTCATCAGCATAGAGGGCCTTGTGACCGGCCATGCAGACACCGCGGATGATGGCCCTTGGATCGCGGACGCCAGCGAGCTGGGAGGGGATCCAGTCGGCCAGTTCGACCCAGCTGAAAGCGGCGGAAAAAGCGGCATCATCGATATTCAGGCAATGCCAGATCTTGCTCCAGAACCATTCCGAGGAATAGGTGTTGCCGCATTTGGCGACGAAATCCGGGCGGTGCTCGCGTGCCAGCTCCGTGATGCGGGCGGCCTCGTCAAAACTGGTGTGGTCTTTCCAGAGCCAGCACTGGGCATTGAGGTTGTCCTCGAAACCGGGTTGCATGCCAAGGGCTTCATTGACCTCATTGACGGGAAGGGGACTGGACCCGGTGGTATCAACGCCGATTCCGATAACCTGCTCGCTGCGGAAATCCGGGTCGCTGACGGTCGCTTCGGCAAGGGCCTTGACGGTGGCTTCCTCAAGGCCGGCCAGGTGGTCGCGCGGGCTCTGCCGGGCAAGGTTATGGTCTCTGGGATCGAGAAGAATGCCCTGTTTCCCGCCCGGATAGGGGTAGACATGGGAACCGATTTCCTTCCCGTCGGCGGTTCGTACCACGAGGGCACGAACGGAGTTGGTACCATAGTCCAATCCAAGGGTGTAGCTCATGATGTTCGTTTTAAACGGAGGGTGAGGGGCCGTAAATCCTCTTTTCCGGAATCTGTTTCCGGGTGTGGGCGGGCTACGGGAAACATATCCACGTGCTGCGGTGACCGGTCACGGTTCCCCCTTGAGGGGTTCCCAGACCTGGGTTCTCCCGAGAAGGGGGATTCCAATAAAGCCGCGAACCTCCAGTTTTCCATCCTCGCGGAGGGACAACCGGGCCTTGTAGACCTTGCCCCGGGCGGGGTCGAGAATGCGGCCTCCGCTGTATTCACGGGGGGCCTGCTTGTCCATGTCCCAGAGGATGACCATGCCCTTGATGGGCTGGCCCTTGCGCTTGCCGGGACAGTTTTCACAGAGGGGATCAGGCCCACGGTCGCTGTGAAGGATTTCCGTCACGCGGCCCTCCAGACCCGTCTCCCCGACTTCATAGAGTTCGACGATGGACTTCGTCTTGCCCGTCGCATCGTCGATGGTCCGCCAGTAGCCGGGAATGGCCGATGCGCTGGCAGGGGCGGCCTGGATCAGGAGAAGGAAGAGGAGGGTGACGGAGATGGTGGGATAACGCATCAGCTGTAAATTGGGACAGCGGGAAAAAAGGTCAACCTCGGGCAGGGGGGCAACGGGGCGCTGACCTCAGTAGCTGTCGGGGCCAAGCTTCACCTTGCCGCGGAAGATCCAGTAGATGCTGACGGTGTAGGCAAGGACAATGGGGATGCCGATGATGGCGATGATGAGCATGATCCCGAGCGTCTTCCCGGTCGAGGCCCCGTTGTAGGCCGTGAGGCTGTTTGCGGGATCGGGGATTGAATAGACCATGTTGGGGAACATGCCGATACCGAAGAGGGCCATGAGGAGAAGCATGGTCGCGCAGGAGCTGAGGAAGGCCCGGAAGTCCCGGCCTTTGCTGATTTCCCGGGGAATGTTGGCGATGGCGAGGAGTAGAAGAATCGCGAGGGCGAAAAATCCGGGCTGCTGGCGCAGGATATCGGTGATCTGCTCCACGTAGAGGAGGGTCGCGAGGGTCACGATGGCGTAACTGATGATGAAGAAAATAATCAGGGGATTGACCCAGGAACGAATCCGGTCGTGCAGGTCGCCCTCGGTTTTCATGACAAGATAAATGGATCCGTGCATGAGGAAGAGGGCAACCGTGGTCAGGCCCATGAGGAGGGCATAGGGATTGAGGAGGGTGAAAAAGGTCCCGGCATACTCAAAGTCGGCATCGAGGGGGACACCCCGGGCAATGTTGCCCATGGTCACGCCGATGAGGAAGGAAGCGAGGAAGCTGCCGGTAAAGAACCCGATGTCCCAGCCCTTGCGCCAGAACGGCCAGTTTTCCTTGCTCCGGAACTCAATGGCCACGGCCCGGAAAATAAGGGCGAAGAGAAGGAGCATGAAGGGGGTGTAGAAGCCGGAGAAGACCGTCGCATAGACTTCCGGGAACGCGGCGAAGAGGGCCCCGCCGCCGGTCACGAGCCAGACTTCGTTTCCGTCCCAGACGGGGCCGATGGCGTTGTAGCAGATCCGGGTGTCCCGGTCATCGCGGATAAAGAGCTGCAGCATGCCGACACCGAGGTCAAAACCGTCGAGGATTGCGTAGCCGGCAAAGAGGATGCCGACGAGGAGGAACCAGATCAAATTCAAGTCCATGATGCGTGCTTTCAGGAATCGCGGTTCTTGAGCCATTCAGGCTCGGTGTAGGTTCCGACCGAGGCCTCCCCCGGTCCGTTCTGGATTTTCTTGTTGAGAAGGTAGATGAAGAGGAAGAAGAGGAGTCCGTAGATGAGCATGAAGCCGATCAGGGAACCCAGGACCTGGTTTGCACTGACAACCTTGGAAAGGCCGTCCGAGGTTTTCAGGAACCCCCAGACAATCCAGGGTTGACGCCCGATCTCGGCCGCGAACCAGCCAAACTGGTTGGCGAGTTGGGGAAGAAAAACGGCAAAGACGGCCACCCACCAGTAGGTCCGGGCAAGGCTTGAATGGGCATCCCAGAGTGTCCCGCGCCACCACAGGAACCCCCCCGAAAAGGAAATGAGGATGAGGAGGCCACCGATCGCGACCATCAAGTGGAAGAACTGGAAGGTGGCCTGGACAGGGGGACGGAGGTCGGCTGGAATGTCGTTCAGGCCGGTGATTTCGGTCTCCCTGTTTCCCCCGACAAGGATGCTGAGGGCACCGGGGATCTTCGGACCGATGGTCCGCCCGGTGTCTTCGTCGACCCAGCCAAAAAGCGTCAGGGGGGCGTTGGTGGTCGTCTCATGGAGGCCTTCCATGGCCGCAAGCTTGCTTGGCTGGTGTTCAGCCACGACCTGGGCCGAGCTGTGGCCGCTGAGGAGGGAGAGGACGGAGCTGAGCATGGCGATGGCCAGCCCGATTTTCATGGAGCGCCGGGCAAAGCCGGCATGTCGTCCCCGCAGCAGGTAGAAGGCGGAGACGCTGATGAGGAGGAAGGCGCCGGCCTGCCAGGCACCAATGACGGTATGGGAAAGCCGGTCGAGAGTGGAGGGATTGAAGACAACTTCCCAGAAATTGTCGATGACCATGCGGGATTGTTCCCATTCCCCGGGAGTGGGAACGTAATCCGGGGGGACCACTTTTCCGGCAACTTCGAGGTGTGATCCGGCGGGGGTCTGTTGCCAGGAATTGGCGACAATGATCCAGACCGCGCTGAAATGGGCCCCGAAGGCCACCATGCAGGTCGAGAAAAAATGGAGCCGCTTGCCGACCTTGTCCCAGCCAAAGAGGAGGATGGCGAGAAAGCCGGATTCAAGGAAGAAGGCGAAAATGCCCTCTGCCGCAAGGGCGGAACCGAAGATGTCACCGACAAAGCGGGAATAGGTGGCCCAGTTGGTCCCGAACTCGAACTCCATGACGATTCCGGAGGCCACCCCGATGGCGAAGGTGAGGCCGAAGACCTTGGTCCAGAAGCGGGCCATTTCATGAAAGGCCTTGTCCCGGGTTTTCAAATACAGGCCTTCCATGATAACGAGGGCGAGCCCGAGCCCGATGGAGAGGGGTGGAAAAATATAGTGAAAGGCGATTGTGAAGGCAAACTGTATCCGGGCCAGTATTTCTACATCCATGGTGGGACGCTTTATAGCCGCTCGGGGCGGAGCCTGAAAAGGAGAAGCTGGTCCCCGGCCGCAGGCATGAGTCCGGGTTATCGGGGAGATTAGGCATATTCATGGCAGGGCGAATCCGGGCTCGCTCTGGATGGGGCCTTCAATTTTGGCTGCAAAGCCGGTCGGAAGGGGAATCATTTGATTGCGCAGGGGGGCTGGATGGCTTCATTGTGGAGGGCCGGAGCGGATTGTCTTGTCCTCTTCGGGGTCATGCTGATGCGAATACTTGTCGCCAATTTTGATGCCCAGACGGTGGTCACCAAGGAGGAGGTGATCGAGGCCGTGATTACCCTTCCCCCCACGCACATCAGCGGGATCCATGTCATCCGCTACGATCCGCTGAGGACGATTGCGACCACCCTTGGCTATCTTTCGGAGCAACCCAGCGTGGTCTCCTCGCAGGGCCTTTTCTATCACGACCGGGAGGCGGCGGTGATTGTGCTTTTCAAGTTCCGCGACCGGCGGGAATTTCTGCATGTCCTCTATCACGAGATCGGGCACTACGTGTTTCTCCGGCGCCTCGACCAGGGACAGCGTGACCGCTGGATGTACCACATCCGCAAAGTTGAGACGGGAACGGTCTCGGCCTATGCCAAACGCAATTCGCGGGAGGATTTCGCGGAGACCTATGCGGTTTTCTGTACCGGAGGGCCGGGGCTTGATCAACTGCCCTTGCGGATGGCGTTCATGCGGGAGGCGGTGTTCGGCTGAAGCCACCCGCGCTCTCAGCCGGCGAGCATCCGGCGGAGATCCTGGAATTCAGCAAAGGCGGTTTCCAGAAGGGCTTGAAGGCTCTCGGGATCGAGCCCGGGGGCTTCATCGGCACCGGAGGGAAGGGGGCTGTCCGGGAAGGATCCCCCGGCCTCGCGGAAGACCGGAGCCGCAGCGTTGGCGAGATGGAGGCAGTGGGCCCTTGCCGGCAGGACCGGGGCCTCCGCGGGACGGTGCTGAAAGCGGATCGGCTCGGTGATTTCCGGGGAAAACTGCCATTTTGCGAGGAGGGTGGCTCCAGCGTCGGCATGATTGAAGCCAAGGACCCTGTTTTCAAAATCCGGAGAGATTTCCTCCATGCTTTCGGTGGTGCCGTCGTGTCCGCCGTAAAGGGAAAGGCCGTGTGACTTGAAGTACTGGTTGATGACAATCTTGCCGATTCCGTGCAAAAGGCCGGTGGTGTAGTAGCTGTCGGTCTTTCCGGGTTCCAGAGCACCGCCAAGGGCGTGCATGATCTGCGCGCAGGCGAGGGAGGTTTCAAAAAGTTCCCCCTCCTTGGCATTATAGACGGGCAGGGCCCTGTCGAGTATACCCTTCGAGCTGGCCATGGAGACGAGGCGGTTGATTTCCCGGAAACCGATCCGCTGGATGGCTTCCTCGAGACCATCGGCGGAAGTGGATCCGGCGAAGTAGCTGCTGTTGGCAAAGCGAAGGACGGTGGTACTGAGGGAAACGTCGACCTTCAGGAAGGCAACGACATCGGTCATGTCACTGTCGGGATCACGGAGAATGGCCTGCAGCCTTGGAAGAACCTGCGGAGCCGGAGGAATGTCGGAGACTTCGGAAATCAGGGTGTCCAGATGCATGGTGAGAGAGGCGCGTGGAAGGGCAATCTCAGGCGAGAATGTCGAGAACCTGTCCCGCCATTTCGTCACTCAGGGAAAGAAGCTTCAGGTTGATGGAATAAATCGTGGTCTGCTCGTCCAACGCCGCCACGGAGCGCACATCAAGGTTGCCCGAACTGAGGTTGCGGCTTTCCTCCTCGACCTTTAAAAGGGCTTCCCGTGCGCCGTTCATGGCCGTCTGCTGGAGATGAGGAAGGGAACCGCTGGTGCTGGCGGCATCAATGTTCATACCTTTCCTATAAGGGGGATTCCCCCGGCAAATCAATCCCAATAACGGCATGTCCATAAAGGGTGCCTTGAAAATGCGCTTGTCCTCAGGAATATCCCTGATTAATGGGTTTGTGGGAAACAGGGATCAGGCAGATGAAGGAAGAGGAAAAATCAGGCAGGATGATGGTCGCCGCGGGGGAAGCCGCAACGGGCTCCGCTGGGGGGGACGGGGACCGTATCCTGATTGTTGAGGATGATCCTGAGGCTCTTTCGCTTCTGACTGAATTTGTCGGGAGCACGGGTTACCGGGTAGAGGGTGCCACCCATCCCGGGGAAGCCCTTCGTCTCCTGGATGAACAGTCTTTCAGTTGTATCGTGACCGATCATTTCATGCCGGGGATGGATGGCCTTTCTTTCCTGCGCGAAGCCCTCAGGAAACAGCCTCTGGCGACCCGGATTCTCATCACCGGGGCAGCCAGCCTCGACATTGCCATAGAGGCCATCAACTCCGGGGTGGTCTTTCATTTCCTCACCAAGCCATGGGCTGCGGGTGAGCTGACAGCCGTTCTGCGCAACGCCGTCTCGCACTATCATCTGGAGGCGGAGAACGAACGTTTGCAGCGCCAGACGTTGGAGTTGAACCGTCTTCTGGAATCGGCGAACCGGATGCTGCGGCAGAATTTCGAGCATTCCCTTGAACTGTGCCGGAACCTGATGGCCACCTTCTCCCCGCTTTTGGGCAAGTCAACCCGTTCGGTGGAGGACATCTGCCACCGGTTCTGTGGCCAGGGCCTTCTTACGGAAGAGGAGGAAAAAGTCCTCACGGTGGGGGCGACCCTGCACAACATCGGCTTGCTCGGCATACCGCGTGACCTTCTCCAGGTTTCCTTTCAAAGGCCGCGGCAGCTGACCGGGCAGCAGCGGTCCCTTATTGAAAAACATCCCCTCTATGGCGAGACCCTGGTCCAGTTCGTCGGGAACCTTGCGGGAGTGGCGGAGACGATCCGGGCCCATCACGAGCGCTGGGACGGGGCTGGCTATCCGGACGGGTTGGCCGGGGAAGCCATCCCGCCGCCGGCGCGTTACCTTGCCGTGGCAGCGTCTTTTGTCGAGAGTGGCCTGCCTGCGGAGGAGGCCCATAGGCAGATTGCCGAGGAGTCCAACGGAGCCTTCTACCCGGAGGCGGTGCGGGCCTTTTCGAAGGTTTTCCATTCCGCGAGCCTGCCACGGAAAGTGAGGGAAATCACCTTCAACGAGCTGCGTCCGGGAATGGTCCTCGCAAAGTCCCTCCACAGCCCGGCAGGGTTGCTGCTGATGCCGGAGGGTAAGGCGGTCCGGAAGGACCTTCTGGAAAAGATCCGCAACCACAACATTCTGGATCACGTCAATGACCCGATCCTTGTTTATCTTTGATTGATCTACAGGCTGAAAGGTCTATAGGTGAATGCATGAGTGGAACCAGGGAGCATGAAGAGGGGATCCTGCTGAAGAGCGGTACCAATGAGGTGGAATTCATTGAATTCAACCTGGGAACAACGTCCTACGGGATCAATGTGGCCAAGGTCCAGCGGGTCCTTGCCCGGCCCTCCGTGAAGGTGACCCGTATGGACAATGCCAGTACAGCAGTGCTCGGGGTCATCTATGTGCACGAGATGCCCGTGCCCCTGATAGACCTCCGCAAAGCGCTTCACATGCAGGGATCGGAGGGTGATGCGGCCGTTGCCCCGGACCGGCAGTTGATCCTCGTGACCCGGTTCAACAAGAAAACGACCGCTTTTCTGATCGATGGCGTCAACAAGATCCACCGGACCTCCTGGCAGGAGTTTGAGCCGATTGACAACACCCTGGCCGAAACGGCCGCCACCTCCTATGTCACAGGGACGATCAAGATCAAGGACCGGGTGATCGTCATTCTCGATCTTGAGCATCTGATGCTCGAATTTGCGCCCCCCGAGGATGCGCAGGAGGAAGCTCCGCGGCCCGGGTCCGGGGGGCTTCTCGAGCGGCGGAAAAACGTGCGCATCCTTTATGCCGAGGATTCAACCATTATCCGCAAGATGATGCTGAAAACCCTCAAAAGCGGGGGATACGTGCAGGTCAAGTCCTTCGAGCACGGCAAATCCGCCTACGATTACATTGCCGGACTCAGGAGCCAGGCCGAGCATGAGGGAAAATCGATCTGCGACTATATCGACTGCATCATTACCGACATCGAGATGCCGCAGATGGACGGTCTCAGCCTCTGCAAGTCGGTCAAGGACAGCCCGCAGGACAAGTCCATCCCCGCCGTCGTTGTCTACTCCTCGCTTGTGAACGAGGAGATGGCCCGCAAGTGCGCATCCGTGGGGGCGGACGCCCAGGTCTCAAAGCCGCACGGCGACGAGATCCTGAACGTCCTCGACCGGATCTGCCTCGGGGAAAAGGCGGAGGCCTAGAATTTCATGAGAAGGGCCGACTGCCAGCGGTTGTTGCTGGCGTTTGCGCTTTGCCTGTATCGGGTTTTCAGGTACTGGTATTCAAGGATCCAGGTCGTCGAGGGGAGGAAATTCCAGAAGACGTTGGCGGACAGGGTGGTGTTGCGGGAACGGCCACCCTGATTGAGGTCGGAGTCCTCGGGATTGTCCATGCCAACGGCGAGATTGAAGAGCAGGTCCTGGCCTGTTTTGTAGCGTGCCTGGAGCCAACCACCGGTAGCGGCAATTTCAGTGTTGCGCAAGAGGTTGATCCGCTGGCCGATGCCTCCCTGGAACCCGCCGAGGTTTTCCCCGGCCCAGGCCGCTCCGCTGAGGCCGAGGGCGGGCGTGAGGGGAACATCAAAGCTGAGCATGAGCATGGAGGTGATGAAATCGGCGTCCCGGTCGGTGAGCGAGCGCTCGACTTCCTCTTCCCCGTACTGGCCTCCGACACTGAAGCGGGCTTCGCCGGCCTCAAGGCCCGTGGAGTAGAGGAGGTTCCACTGGAATATGGGAAGGCCGGAGTCCTCGCCTCCGTCAAGGCCATCGCCGGCGTTATCAATATCCTCAAGACCGACATTGCGGGCCATGCCGATGGAGCCGGCAAGGGCGCTCCTCTCCCCAAGGCTCCATGTGCGGGTGGCCCGGGCCTGGGCGCGCCGGCTCCAGAGGGTACCGTGAAAGCCGCCGGTGGCAAAATTGTTCGTTTTCGGGAGGACCATGTTCCACGTGTCATAGTCCTGACCGGCGAGGAATTCCCAGTTCCCGTTATTCAGGGAGAGGTAGGCCAGGCGGGTTCGGGGCTCGGCCGCGTTTTCGCCGCCGGAACCGTAGAAATCGATCTCAATACGGCCGTTTGCCTCCCAGTCATCGCGGACCGGCGCGCTGACCCGCAGGCCGAGCCGGGTCTGCCGTGCGGTGAGGGAAAACACATCGTCATCGCCCTGTCCCGATTCAGGGAGGACGAAACGGGCCTGGTTGCCATTGTTGGTCCGCTGGGAATCATAAATGGCATCAAGCTTCACATATCCGTAGAGACTGAGGTTGATGGATGAGGTGACGACGGGATCGCGCTTCAGGGGGAGATTTCCCGTCATGGCTTTGCCGGGATCGGGCGAGGCGGCGGGCTTTGTATGCAAGGGCCCCGCTTCATCCGGACCGTTCGGGCGGTCGAGGTTCTCCGCTTCGGTCCGGGTGATGATTCCCTTGCGGACGAGGAGCTCAGCAAGGGCGGGTTGGCTTTCCCCCTTGAGGGAAGAAGCTTCCTCACTCGAGATGACGCCCTTGCGCACAAGAAGGTCGGCGAGGGGGTCCGTGTCCGCCGCCGGAAGCTGGCTTCCGGCAAGCAGGAGAACCGCAAGGAGACAGGAGAGGGGAACCAGGCCCCCGGGCATGAGCAGGTGTTTCATGAGCAGCCTAAGTAAGGGGGGTGGCGGCGAGTGAAAGGGCTCGCCGGACAGGGATCACTTTGCGGGAGCTTCAATTTCAAGCATGTCGAAGAGTTTTTTGATGTCCTGCTTCTTGATCGGCTTGACGAGGTAGCCATCACATTCGTCGCGGAAGGAGCTGAGTATGTCCCTGGATTCGTTGAGGGCCGTGGTCATGACAATCCGCGCCCGGTCGAGGCCGGCGATTCCCGAGTTCTTTTCCGCGGCGCGGATTTCCCTGAGGGCTTCCTGCCCGTCCATTTCGGGCATCATGATGTCGAGGCAGATAAGGTTATAGGGATCCCCCTGGTCGAGCTGCATGCGGACGGCATCGAGGGCTTCCCTGCCGTTAACGGTAACATCCACTTCCCCGTATGAGGTTAGTTGCTTTTCGAGAACCTTCCGGCTGATAAAATCATCTTCAACGATTAATATTCTCATGACAGTTAATGGGTTAAGGGGTTACCGTATCCGGGCGGGAGTCCATTTCCCGATGATCTCCATCAGTTTCTCCTTGCCGACGGGCTTGGAGACATAGGCATCCATTCCCGCTTTGAGGCAGCGCTCCTCATCCCCGGACATGGCAAGGGCGGTGAGGGCGATTATGGGGGTGTCGCGGTGTCGGCAGGATTCGGATTCCCGGATGATGCGGGTCGCTTCGAAGCCGTCCATGACGGGCATCTGGCAGTCCATCAGGATGAGGTCAAACCGGTGTGTCCGGAGGGTCTCAAGGGCCTCCTGGCCGTTGTTCGCGCAAACCAGCTCGTGCTTGTCGAGAAGGATGAACTTCTTGATGATCTCCTGGTTGATGGGGTCGTCCTCAACAAGAAGGATGGAGAGAGGGGAGGCCTTCTGATTCCCTCCGGATCCGGAATCCTGTCCGGAATCCTTGTCCGGATCGTCCTTTTCGATGCGGGAGAGGGGCACTTTCAGGGTGAAGGTGGATCCTTCGCCGACCGTGCTTACAACCTCAATGCTGCCTTCCATGGCCTCGATGAGTTGCTTGGCGATGGCAAGGCCAAGCCCGGTTCCGCCAAAGGTACGGGTGTTCGATTCATCGACCTGGGAGAAAGGCTGGAAGATCAAGTCCAGCTTTTCAGAGGGAATACCGATCCCGGTGTCGCTTACTTCAAAGATAAAGATGCTTTTGCTGGCGTGCATGCCAGCGGTGCGGACGCCCAGGCTCACGGTTCCCCGCGGAGTGAACTTTATGGCATTGTTGCCCAGGCTGACAAGGGCCTGCCGGAGGCGGGGAAAATCACCCAGCACCTCGACATCGGCTTCGGGGTCGATATGCGAACGCAATTCAATCTCCTTCAGGGAGGCCGAGGCCGAGAGGGGATCAAGTATTTTCCCGATAAAGTGGCGAATGGAAAAGCGGCTATCGTTGATTCGCTTTTCCTGTTCCCGAATACGGGTAAAATCGAGAATATGGTTGATGACATCCATGAAGGACTCGCTTCCCGTCTTGAGGATATCGACGTACTCGTTCTGTTCCTCGGAGAGGGGCGTGTCCTCAAGCAGGGAGATGGCCCCGATGATGCCGTTCATGGGGGTACGGATCTCATGGCTCATGTTGGCGAGGAACTGGCTTTTGGCCCGGCTTGCCTGATCCGCCTGATACTGGGCTTTCTGGAGAAGGAGGTTCTGATTGCGAATGGATTCAGCGTAGTTCTTGAGCTGGATCTCGGCGTGTTTCTGCGTCGTGATGTCGGACAGGTAGGCATGCCAGAGGGTGCTTCCGTCAGGGAATGGCTCGGGAACAGCCTCCAGTGAATACCAGCGTGGTTCCCCCTGATCAAGATGGACCTGAAGGGGGACACGGAAACTTTCCCCGTTCCCGGCGGATTCCTGAAGCTGCTCCAGAAGCCGGTCCCGGTCATCCTCAAGGATCCGGGCCGCAAGGGGGGCCCAGTCGGCGATGACATCGTCGGGAAAGCAGGAGAAATACTGATGGATCGACTGGCTCGCGTAGGGAATGCAGACGCGCCCGTCCTGAAAGCGTTGAATCTGTAGAATCAGGCCCGGGATCCGATTGGAGAGCTCAAAAAGGAGGTTGGATTGCTTGCTGAGGACATTCCTGAGGCGGTCCTGTTCTGTTGTGTCCTGCTGGATGGCGATATAGCCATCCTTTTCCCCCGTGTCCGTGTAAGCCGGCATGACCTTTGCCTCGGCATGGTAAATGGTGCCGTTCTTGCGCCGGTTGATGAAGCGTCCGCTCCAGACCCTGCCCTCCTTGAGGGTGGTCCAGAGATCGTCGTAGGTTTCCCGCTCGACCTTGCCCGACTTGAGCATGGAGGGGCGGCGGCCGAGGACCTCTTCCGGGGAGTAGCCGGTGATCCGGGCAAAGGCCGGATTGACAAAACGAATACGCCCTTCCAAGTCTGTCTCGATCACGAGATCATTGGTAAACTCTAGAATTTCCTTTTGCAAAGCTATAGGGGGGTGTCGACGGAAATGACGCTGTAGACCCATAAGGTCAAGAAGCCCGGTGCGGGAATGTCAAGATTTGGTTGCCCGTCTTGAATAAGGAAGCTACGTCTGGGTGCGAATATAAATTTGCCGGCCTTTCCGGAAAAGGGATGATCATCATAATATGGTTCCAGAGCGTGAAGAATGAAGGAAAAATCTCATAAACCCGGGGTGATTCTGATTGTTGAGGACAGCCGGATCAACCGGCGAAGCCTGGAGCGGCTGCTTGCTGATTCGGGTTGGGAAGTGCTTTCCGCAGCCAGTGGTGCCGAGGCTCTGGAATTGTACCGGAGGCGTCAGCCGGATGTCATCCTGATGGATGTCCTGATGCCCGAAATGGACGGATTCGAAACCTGCCGGTTGATCAGGGAAGATCCCTCGGGAAAGCATGTTCCGGTGCTTTTCATGACCGGTTTGAATGACACGAGGAGCAAACTGAAGGGATTTGCCCTCGGGGGGGCCGACTACATTCCCAAGCCCTACGAGGAGGCGGAGTTGCTGGCGCGTCTGGAAGCACAACTGAAGATTGTCCAACTGCGGCGCGAACTGACTGAGGAAATCATCGCCAAGGACCGGGCCATCGTGGAGCTGGAGGCCTTTTCCCATACCGTTGCCCATGATCTCAAGAATCCGCTTTCGGCGATGATCTCCCTTGCTGAGGACCTGCGCGGATCGGAGGTTGAGGAGGGGACAACCTCGATGCTTCTGGAGGCCGGCCAGCAGTGTTACCGGATCATTGATGAGATTCTTGTCCTTGCGAGCGTGCGCAGTGAAGAGGTCAAGGTGAGCAGGGTGGACATGCTGGTAGGCCTGAAGCGTGTTGTCGACACCCTCGGCTGGCTCTGCTCGGAGAAGCGGGCCGTGATCGAGGTCCCGGATTCGCTCCCGGAGGCCATTGGGCGGGCGAGTTGGATTGGCCAAGTCTGGATGAATTTTCTCTCGAACGCGGTTCATCACGGGGGGGATTCTCCGCGGGTCCGCATCGGAGGAGAGGTCCGCGGCCACCGTGCCCGCTATTGGGTCGAGGACAACGGGCCCGGCATCCCGGACGCCCTGAAGGAACACCTCTTTGCTCCCTTCTCACGGCTGGATGACGTTTCCACTACAGGAAACGGCCTTGGTCTCTCCATTGTCAGGCGTATCGCCGACCGTCTCGAGGGGACTGTCGGGGTCGAGGATGCCGATGGGGGAGGGAGTCGCTTTTTCCTTGAGTTGCCGGCGGCTGAACCGGGGCAATTAAACGGAAAATTTACAGTTTGATTCTTGCCACCCAATCGTCGGGAGGCTAGGCCATTCCTCGTCCGCGGCAGGACGCGCACCTTTCCGGAACAAGACCCGGATGTGCTTAAAGTTACAGGCAGTTATGCCGTAAACCATGATGAGGAACTTGCATATGGCCAAAGAAAACAAAAATGAGACGGGATCCGGTGATGAGCATAAATCCGGACGTTATCTGACCTTTCAGCTGGGGGATGAGTCCTACGGGATAACCGTTTTGAAAGTCCGCGAGATCATCCAGATGCAGCCGATCACCCGGATTCCGAGGACGCCGGAGTACATGAAAGGCGTGATCAACCTGCGCGGAAAGGTTATTCCGGTGGCGGACCTGCGGATCAAGTTCGCTTTCGAAAAGGCCGAGGTGAGTGAGCGGACCTGTATCATTGTCGTTTCGCTGACAATGGCGGACGGTCGGGAGACCCTCACCGGCCTGATCGTGGACGCCGTCGAGGAAGTGCTCCAGATCGAGGCGGACCAGATTGAGGATGCCCCGGGCTTCTCGGATTCGGCGATTTCTACGGAATACATCTTCGGGATGGCGAAGGTGCGTGAAAACGTGAAAATGCTCATCGACATCGACAAGGTCGTCCTCGCCGAGAACGTGGCCGACATCAAGGAAAAGACGGATATCGAGGATTCTGTAGTTACTGAATAAGTACGGCTATCCGGCCGTTGCACAACCTTACCCCAAAAAGAAAAGACCACTTATGAAAAGCTTGACAGTTGGAAAACGAATTATCCTTGGATTCAGCCTGTTGATCGTGCTTGCGATCATCCTAGGCGTAATCGGCATCGTGCAGATGAACCGCGCGGAGGAAGGTGCCGGGCGCCTTGCCGACGCCTACATCCCGGAAGTGGATGTGGCCAACAACATTGAACGCAACCTGATGATGGCGATGTATGCCAACCGGGGTTACGCCTTCACGTCCGACGAAGCCTTCTACAACGAGGCCTCGGACAGCCTTGAGGAGACGATGGGGTACCTGGACGCCTCGCGGAAGCTGGCCGCGGAGCAGGACCTGGAGGCCATGCAGGCACAGGAACCGGCCATCCGTTCGAACGTCGGCAATTACAGCAGCCTTGCCGAGGAGACACGCAAGCTGGTCGACCGGATGCAGGTCCTGCGCGACGAGATGGACCGTTCGGCAGGGGCCTTCACGGAGGCTGGTGACACGCTTATCACCCAGCAGGAGCGGGGAACGGAAACGGACCTCGCGGAGCGGACCCTTAAAGTGACGGCGACAGAGGAAGTGCTGTCGCATGGCAACAATGCCCGGGTTCTCAACTTCAAGGGGCAGGCCACGGGCGAGATGAGTTTCGGGGCGGATGCCCTTGAGGAACTGGAAGCAGCGCTGGCGGCACTGGAACGCCTTGTCCCGGTGACCCGGGAAGCGGAGGACATCGCCCTCATCGAGGGGGTCCGTCGTTCTATCAACGCTTATGAGGAGGCAATAAGGGGGTTCATTGCGGAATTCAACAAAGGCGAACTGGCGAGCGATTCGGCGCTTGATTCGCTTCGTGAACGCATGGACAGCACGGCAGCATCTTTTGCTGAAAATGCAGGGGTGTTTTTCACGGGACAGATGGAGAAGCTGAATCAGAACATCTCCGAGCGGGTCCGGAAAATCGGCTGGGTGAACGACATCATCGACCTTGGCAATGCTGCCCGGGTGAACAATTTCCGTTCCCAGGCCTTGCGGGATGCGCAAACGATGGAGGAGGCGATCCGCTATATTGATAATATGCAGCCGGTCTTCGCCGAGCTTGAACCGGTGGTCCGTTCGGCCGAGGGGCGCGCCAATCTCAAAGAGGCGCAGAATACTTCCAGTCGATACCAGAAGGCAATGGAAAACTACCTCGCGGCCTTCCTTGAAATGGAGGACCTGGATGAGGAACGGAACACAGTCGCCTCCCGGGCGCTTGAGGGGGCGCAAAGCCTTGCCATCAGAGGGATGGAAGAGACAAGCACTATTTCCCAGAATTCGCAGAGCCAGTTGCACACGGCTTCGGGGATCATGGTCGGCGGCCTGGTGATCGCGACCCTGATCGGGGCGGCCCTCGCGCTCTTCATCACGCGCAGCATCACTGGTCCGTTGAACCTGGCCATCAAGAACCTTTCCAGCGGTTCCTCGGAAACGAGCAGTGCCGCGGGACAAGTCTCCTCGGCGAGTCAGTCGCTTGCCGAAGGGGCGAGCGAGCAGGCGGCCTCCCTCGAGGAGACCAGCTCCAGCATGGAAGAGATGACGAGCATGGTCTCGCGGAATGCGGAAGTTGCGAAACGCACCAACGAACATGCAAGCCAAGCCTCCGAAGCGGCCAACGAAGGCGTGCGTTCCATGGGTGAACTGCGCGAGCGGGCCGACGCGGTGAACAGCTCGGCGAAGGAAATGGAAGAGGCGATGCAGGCGATCAAGCAATCGAGTGACTCGATCAGCAAGATCATCAAGACAATCGATGAAATTGCCTTCCAGACGAACATCCTTGCCCTGAACGCGGCCGTTGAGGCGGCCCGTGCCGGGGAAGCCGGCGCCGGGTTTGCGGTTGTCGCGGATGAAGTCCGCAGCCTTGCCCGGCGGGCAGCCGAAGCGGCCCAGGAAACGGCCTCTATGATTGAGGATTCAATGGAACGGAGCGATCGCGGCGTGCGCGTGAACGAGACCGTCGGAAAGAACCTTTCCGAGGTCCTGCAGAAGGCCGAACAGGTTGAGACGGGCCTGAAGTCGATTTCCTCCACGGTGGGTGAAGTGAACAGTTCCATGGAGGAACTGGAAGCCTCGGTGCGGGAGCAGCAGGACGGCATCGGGCAGATCAACACCGCGATCACGCAGGTGAATGAGGTGACCCAGGGTAACGCCGCCAGTGCCGAGGAAGCGGCCAGCGCGGCGGAGGAAATGAACGCCCAGTCGGTGAACCTCCTGGAGATTGTCGGAACCCTTACGGAAATGGTCAGTGGAACCCAGGTCAATGGCGGCTCGACGGTCAAAACGACACGTCATTCCTCCAGCAAGGGGAGCGGATCGCAGGCAAGAAAGCTGACCGCAGGCAAGAAAGCGGAAGCAAAAGGCAATGAAAGCGAAAAGGCCTTCAGCCTTCCCGGAGATTTCGAATAAGCTTCCCGGAATCCTGGACCGGCAACCCGGCAGGATTCCCGTTTCCCAGTAAGCCTCCATCAGGCCGGCAGGTGCGCAGAGCATCCGCCGGCCTTTTTGCTGGTGGACCGGGGGATCCCTGGTGGCGGATCCGCCGGCTCAGGATATTTTCCCTGACAAATAAGGTATCAAAGAGCGCCTCGAATCCTAAGGCGCCGGGGGTGATGGTCGTTAGATTTCCTAGGAGAGATCGATCCCTTCCGGGATACTCTGCCGGATCAATATGACATCAACACACCAACTCGTTTTAACCGACGTATGAGATAGATTGTGGCTGCATCCACAGATAAGTTTTATGGACGCGAGGAAGAACTGACCTGGCTCCGCCGCCATATATTTGGCTGGGGCGGGGAGGAACGGGGTACCCCGATCCTTCTTCTGCACGGGGAACCGGGAGCGGGTAAGACCGCTCTCGTGCGCCACTTCCTTGACACCTACACCGGGCCCGGCGGGTCCCTGCGGACGGCAAACTTTATCTGGAACGGAGCCAACCGCACCGGTCCTCCGCAGCACTTTGCCAGTCTCCTCCTGGAGGGAATGGAAAGTTCCCTTCTCGAGCTCAAGGAGCGCAGGAGCCTGCTTGTCCTGCCTCAGGGGAAGCAACCCGTGGATGGCTCGCCTGAACCGGAAGACCTTTCCTCCGACACCTATACGATCCGGGGGGAGCCGCGCGAAACCGGATTCCTGCCGATTCGCCAAGGGCATGAATACGAACTCTCCCTGAAGTTTATCGAGACCCTCAAGGCCTGGCTGGGGCCGCCCATGAAGGAAGGGACCTTCGAACTGGATGCCCTTTTCCGGCTCATCTTCATATTCGACGCCTTTGAATCCTATACCATTCCCGTGAAGAAATGGCTCGGGGGTCATCTTTTTCCGGCCATGCAGAAGTCCGCTGATCTCCCACGGGTTGCGATCCTCCTCACGGGGACGAAACCATGGGAAAGCAGCGGGCAGGCCGACTACTGGGAAGCCCATCCCGGTGCCTTCAGGCAAAGGGAAGTCGGACCGCTTCCGCGCCATGTCTGCGAGGACTGGCTCGAAGATGTGGGCCTTCGGTCAAGCCTTCTCGATTTGCTCTATGAGGAGACGGAGGGCTACCCGGGGAGAATTCTGGAAGCCCTCGAGGACGTCGACGAACTCAAGCGCAGGCATCGGGCAAATTTTGATCCGGAAGATCCCCTCGGCGCCTTTACACCGCAGCAACGGCGATGGTTGCATGCCCTGGCCATGGCCCGGCAAATCAATCTTGAAACCATCCAGGTCCTGCTCGGGCGGGTCGAAGGCCTGCAGGCCTTTGGCTGGGCTTCCCGGAACATTGCCTTCTGCGAGGTCGAGACCGATGACAACGGGGACCACTCGATTCTTCTGAACAAGCAGATGCGGGAAGCCGTCCTCCGGCAGACAACCGAGAAGATGCCCTCCCGGCACCGCGAGTTCCTCGACAAGGTGAACATGATCACGAGCGTGAGGCAAAAGGTGAACCTGGCTGACCACCGGACCAAGCTGCGCATCCTCACGCCCCTCCAACCGTTCAATCACAAGCTGATTGAGGCCGTCTTTGAGAAGCATGCATAAGGGGCTGCAGGAGTTTATTGATGCGCACGGGGAATATTTTGACGGTCCCCGGGAGGCACTCCTGATCAGGCGGGACCTGAGGAAATTGTTCGAGGAGTATTCCCAGGCGATGGACCCGGAGGAGTATGCCGATCTCAAGCAGCGGGTGGAGGACTTCCGGGAGTTCGAAAAAAAACGCCTTCAGGAGGAGGTTGAAGCCCTCGTGAGGGATCGGGAAAAGGAAGAAAGAGTCCTTCAGGAAATCATGGGGGAGCTCGATTCCTTCGAGAAGGAACTCCTCCGCCTGGACAAGGAACTGGAAAAACTGGAGAGGGAGAAGAAGCCCTTGAAAGGCCCCGGAAAGCGCGCCTGGTATCATTCCGGATATATTTTCCTGTTGCTCGATTTCCTGGGCGTTTTCCTTCTCTATATCGGGATCATCCTCAATGAAAAGCTGACCATGAGCTACGTCATGCTCGGGATGGCCTCAATTGCCCTTGGCTTTATCCTCCAGGGGGGGGCGCCGCGTCGGGAAAGCCAGTCAACCCCTGCGGTCACCGGCCTCAGGGACGACCTGTTGAAGCGGAAAAACGAGGTTGAGAACTTTTCCAAACTGAAAAAAATGTCCCTCAGGAACCGGAAGAAAATTGCCTTGGGAAAGATTAATGAACTCAATCGTCAAATCGAAGGAAACATGACGAGAATTAATGAGTACTTACGCGAATAGGTTTTCCGCCGCAAACCACTGTCGCCAATCGATAGAATCCTTCGACGATGTTATCCTGAACGTCCGGCGCTGTCCGGCCATCGGCTCTCTCCGGAGCGTCAACGAGGCTCTCGGCAAGCTGACTGCGAAGACGCAGACCCCGGTAAATGAGATTGCTGATGTGATCAGCCGCGACCTTTCGCTCACGGCGCGGCTGCTGCGCCTCGTTAATTCCGTTTTCGGGGGGTTGACGGTGGAGATCACCAGCATCGAGGAGGCCATATTCTTTCTCGGCCTGCGCCAGATCCGCCAGATGGCGATGACAACGCGGATCATCCAGGAGATGGAGGCCTTTTCGGATGAGAACATTGAGGTCGACTGGAAGAGCCTCTGGCGACACAGCATCGGGACAGCTATTCTGACCCGGGAGGTGCTTTCAATGACCTGCGGGATCATGGAGGACGACACCTATTACATCTGTGGCCTCCTGCACGACATCGGGAAGCTGGTCATGCTGCATGTCTATCCCCGGGAACTGGAGGAAAGCATGCAGTTTGAAGAGGCGCTTCCGGATGAGATCGCGAAGCGGGAAAAGGAGGCCTTTGGCTGGAACCACTGTGAGATCGGCGCCCTTTATCTGGAGGAGAATGGTCTTTCGCGCGATATTGTTGAAGCGGTCCTGTTTCACCATAGTCCGGAGAATGCCCTCACCAAGCAGGCTTATGCCTCCGGGATTCAGCTTGGGGACCACCTGGCCCGCTTCGGGGGATGCGAGCAGAATTTTGAACGGATCACCAGGATTGAATATGGCGACTGGGAAAATCTGAGCGGGTGGGGGATTCTCTTTTCCCCGGACCGGATCGAAAGCCAGTACGCCCGGGCCTCCGTCCTCAACAGCATCGAACGCCTGCCTTCCCTCCTCCACGGGCTCCTGTGATATCCCGGATCGGATTGCTCTGAAAACCAATACCCCGTAGCCGAAACCGTAAGGTTTTGGTCGGCTACGGGGAGGACTTGCCAAAACCTTACGGTTTCGGCTACGGGGAGGACTTGCCAAAACCTTACGGTTTCGGCTACGGGGAGGACTTGC
>JAWLGH010000131.1:0-4074 GCA_041685165.1 Oceanipulchritudo sp.
GGTCCGGGAAGGCGACCTCCTGGCCCGGATCGAACTGAATGACCGCGAGGAACAGCTTGAGCAGGCCCGTGCGGGGGCTGAGCAGGCCCGTCTCGAGCACGAGTCGGTCCTGAGGCTGCGTGACCAGGGCCTCCGTTCGGCTTCCCAGGTGGCCCGGGCACTGTCCCGGCTCCGGGGTGCCGAGCAGCTCCTGCGGGCGATTGAACTGGATATCCGGAACACGGAGATCCGGGTACCGTTTGACGGGATCCTGCAGGACCGGATGGTGGAAGTCGGTGACTACATCGCCATTGGCGATCCGGTCGCGGAGGTCCTTGATCTTGAGCCCCTCGTCATTGAGGGCGAGGCCACGGAGTTCCAGATCGAGCTCCTTGAGATCGGTGAGCTGGGCCATGCCCGCCTGAGTGACGGGACGGAGGTTGAGGGGCGCATCCGCTATGTGGCCGGCCAGTCCGATGCGCGTACCCGGACCTTTTCGGTCGAACTGGAAATCGCCAATGATGACGGGCACATCCCGGCCGGGATGACGGCCCGCCTCGCCGTGGAGACGGAGCGTGTGCCGGCCTACCGGATGAGCCCGGCCCTGATCTCCATCTCGGACGCGGGATCCTTCGGGGTGAAGGTTGTCGATGAGGAAAACACGGTCCGCTTTTATGAAGCCGACATTGTGAAGACGGAACCGGATGCCATCTGGCTCACCGGGATGCCGGAAACGATTCGCCTGATCACGGTGGGACAGGGTTTCACGCAGGAAGGGGACCGTGTCAAGGTCGCGGAGGAGTCGGGACAATGGCAGTAAGGCCCGGGAACCGCTGACTGGATTGAAACGCGCGCGTCATGCCCGGATTTCTTGAAACAACCCTCCATCGCGGCCGCACGGTCCTCATGGTCCTGGCCCTTGTGCTGATCACGGGGACGGTTTCCTATGTGACCATTCCGAAGGAGGCCTCCCCGGATGTCACGGTGCCCTTTGTCTACGTCAGCATGCATCACGAGGGAATCTCCCCGGAAGATGGCGAACGCCTCCTGATCCGGCCGATGGAACAGGAGCTGCGGGGCCTGGACGGCCTCAAGGAAATGACGTCGACCGCTTTTGAAAGCGGGGCCAACCTCATTCTTGAATTTGAGGCGGGACTGGAGATTGACCCGATTCTCAACGATGTCCGGGAAAAGGTCGACATTGCCAAGGCGGACCTGCCGGCGGAAACGGACGAGCCGGTGGTTTCCGAGATCAACCTGGCCCTGCAGCCGATCATTGTGCTGACCCTTTCGGGAAATATTCCGGAGCGGCAGATGGTGCGGGTGGCCAAGGACCTGCGCGACGAGATTGAGGGAATATCGGAAGTCCTTGAGGTGGAGATCGGGGGCGAGCGGGAGGAAGTCGTTGAACTGATTGTCGATTCACAGTTGATGGAAACCTTCGGCCTGAGCCTGGAGGAAATCGCGACGGCGGCGCAGCGGAACAATGTCCTCATTGCGGCCGGGAACCTCGACAATGGTGCGGGGCGGATCCCGATCAAGGTCCCGGGACTCTTTGAAACGCCCGAGGACATCCTCAACCTGCCGATCAAGACCGTCGGTGACACCGTCATCCGGACGCGCGACATCGCGACCGTGCGTCCGACGTTCAAGGACCCGCAGGGGTATTCGCGGGTGAACGGATCCCCGGCGATGACCCTCTACGTGAAGAAGCGCGTCGGGGAGAACGTCATCGCCACGGTGGAGAAGGTCCGCGAGGTCGTGGCGGGGGCCGGGGAGTCGTGGCCGCCAGCGCTGAGCGTTGCCTTTTCCCAGGACCAGTCGGAGGACATCAAGGAGATGCTGCAGGACCTCCAGAACAACGTCCTCAGCGCGATCATCCTGGTGATGATTGTCTGTGTCGCCGCCCTCGGCGTGCGCAGCGGGCTGCTGGTGGGGCTGGCCATCCCGGGTTCCTTCCTTGCCGGCATGCTGACGCTCAACGCCCTGGGGCTGACGGTGAATATCATTGTCCTCTTCAGCCTCATTCTCGCGGTGGGGATGCTGGTTGACGGGGCCATTGTCGTGGTCGAGCTGGCGGACCGGAAAATGAACGAGGGCCTGCCGCGGGACCAGGCCTTCCTCGTCGCCTCGAAGCGGATGGCGATGCCGATTATTTCCTCCACCGCGACAACCCTGGCGGCCTTTCTGCCCCTCCTTTTCTGGCCGGGGATCGTCGGCGAGTTCATGAAGTTTCTCCCCATCACCCTCATCGCGACCCTTTCCGCGAGTCTCCTCATGGCCCTCGTCTTCGTCCCCACAGTGGGGTCCCTCGTCGGCAAGCCGGGCCCGGCGAGCCGCGAGACGATGCGCAGCCTCGCGGCCGCGGAAGGGGGCGACCTCGCCGACCTGCATGGGTTCACGGGCTGGTATGTCCGCTGCCTGCGCCGTTTTCTGGGGCACCCGGCGAAGGTTCTTCTGGTCGTGATCGGGGCCTTTGTCGGGGTCCAGTTCCTCTATTCCCAATTTGGCAGGGGACTGGAGTTTTTCCCGGACGTCGACCCGGAGTTTGCCACCGTCCTCGTGCGCATGCGGGGAAACCTTTCCATCGACGAGATGGATGCCCAGGTCCGCCGGGTCGAGGAGCGTATCCTCGAAGTTGAGGGGATCAAGACCGTGACCGCGCGCAGCAATGTCAGCTTCCAGGGGGACGGGATCACCGAGGACACGCACGGGCTCATCCAGCTCGAGTTTCTCGACTGGCAGGAGCGTCCCCCGGGGGATGTCATCATCGCTCAGATTGAGGAGCGGACAGCGGATATCCCCGGAATCATCGTCGAGGTCCAGGAAATGGAGGCCGGTCCGCCGACGGGAAAGGATGTCCAGATCGAGATCAGCTCGGAGGTCCCGGCGCTTCTCGAGGAGGCGGTCAAGCGGGTACGGGGTCATCTGGAAACGGTCCAGGGGCTCAAGGACATCGATGACTCGCGTCCGGTCCCGGGAGTCGAGTGGCAGGTCCAGGTAGACCGCTCCCAGGCGAGCCGCTACGGGGCCGACATCTCCCTTGTCGGAAGCTACGTCCAGTTTGTCACCAACGGGCTTCTCCTGGGCACCTACCGGCCGGACGGCGCCGATGATGAAGTGGATATCCGGGCCCGTTTTCCCGGGAATGAGCGCCACCTCGAGAGCATCCGCAACCTGCGCCTGAGAACCGAGCGCGGAAATGTCCCGGTGAGCCATTTCATCGAGTGGATGCCCGCCCCGCTTGTCGGGCAGATTGACCGGGTCGACGGGCGGCGCACCTACACCGTGACCGCCAATGTGGACAAGAACACCCTGACCGATACCAAAGTGCGGGAAATCCGCGCCTGGCAGGAGGAGCTCCAGTTGCCGGAGGGACTGCGGATCCGTTTCCGCGGCGAGGACGAGGAACAGAAGAAATCAATGGCCTTCCTGAGCAAGGCCTTCTTTGTCGCCGTTTTCATCATGGCGATCATCCTCGTGACCCAGTTCAACAGTTTTTTCCAGGCCTTCCTCGTCTTGACGGCCGTGGTCTTCAGCACCATCGGGGTCTTCATCGGGCTGCTCATCACAGGCCAGCCCTTCGGGGTCGTGATGAATGGAATCGGGGTCATTTCCCTCGCCGGGATTGTCGTCAACAACAACATTGTCCTCATCGACACCTTCGACTATCACCGGAAGTCGGGTTCCGAGGTCCTCGAAGCGGTCCTGCGCACGGGGGCCCAGCGGCTGCGGCCGGTGCTCCTGACGACGGTGACCACCGTCCTCGGGCTGATGCCGATGGTTCTCCGCCTGAACATCAACCTCATTGAGCGGGACGTATCCTACAATGCGCCCTCGACCCAGTGGTGGGCCCAGCTTTCGACCTCGGTGGCTTTCGGTCTCATTTTCGCGACCTTCCTGACCCTCATCCTGACCCCCTCCCTCCTTGTCATGGGCGACAATATCAGCCGCTGGTTTCACCGGCGCTTCCGCAGAGGGACGAAGGCTGCTTAGGATAATCATGGACGTGATGAGTTTCCCATGGAGCTCTGTGAGCCCATTTGATTGCTTCTTTCAGTCCCTTCGGGACGGTGCCTTTTTAAGATCGCATGA
>JAWLGH010000014.1:0-55095 GCA_041685165.1 Oceanipulchritudo sp.
GGTGTCTGCGATGCTCTTCAAGTCACGCGACCAGTTCCCTGCCCGGTGGACTTCGTCCACGCATAGCAGTTCACCGCCCTGCAAACTGAATTCCTCCGCGATTTCATAAAGCGCCAACCCACTCACCCGGAAATGATCCACCGGCAGGTACAGACACTTGCGTGACTGCTCAAAATCCGGAAAGCCGGCCATCAACTGCTGGGCTATCCAAGTCGATTTGCCAACCCCGCGTGGCCCGGTCACCAAAACCCGCCTGCTGGAATCGCCCAGCTCAAGCTGACGCCGATGGGGTCGACCCAGCTGCCGTAGCAATTGACGACTGAGTTCAAATAAAGGATCCAATTCCATATGTAATGCAATCCATATATTTGTTGATATTTTATGGAATACAATCCTTTTATTCTGCCGCTTGGTCAAACAGGGACGATTGACTCATTGACCCAAACCCCAACCAAACTCCTTGGGACTTTGGCGGGAAATCGGGTGCAAACAGAACCGTTTGAACATGGGGGTTTGGGGGCGATCCGCCGCGATACGGGGCCGTACGTCCGGACCACGGCGAGCTCAGTGGAGTCGTTGTGTGGGAGCTGGAGGTTCAATCCCTCTCGCTACACGATTGGGGCTAATCAACCCTATCTGTCAGGGAAGTTGTCCGCTCTGATAAAATAGTTTCTACATGACCGGAAGTGTCCACCGCAGGGGTAACCTGGCGGAGGGCGCAGGCAGGCGGCTAAAAGAAAAGGATCTTTTACTTAAGAAAGCTCACTATGGGAGCCCGTGCGCACGAGGATTAACTCGGAACCCTCGCCTCATGGGCGAGCCTATCGCCGCCATGTGGCGCTTCAGAAAGTCCAACTCCATCACCGAAGGCTTCCACCGAAAAATGAAACTCATTCAGCGACGCGCCTACGGCTTCAGAAACGTTAACAACTACCGCCTCCGCGTTATCGCTCAGGGCGGCCAGTCCATCTGAGCATGAACCCAAAATATACGCAGTCCCCACTTTTTGATGTAGACCCGACCCCGGTATGGCCTGCCATGCGAAGCCCTCTGGGCGAAGCATGGTGCGGGCGGCGAGAATCGAACTCGCCCTTCAAGCTTGGGAAGCTCACGTACTACCGATATACTACGCCCGCCCGATAAAGACTGTCACCAAAAATCAGCTGGGGCCACTTGGCAAGAAAGAATTCTTATTGAAGGCCACCGGTATGGCATTCGCTGCACAGGAAACCGGAAACATCAAAGTCAGGATGCTCAAACTCAAGGCCTGCGGGAGACAATTGCGCCAACTGGTCGCCACTTCCCTGTGCCAGAATGGTGTGGCATGAATTGCAGTCATTAGCCTGCATGGGTTCACCCGAATCCACTTCATAGTGATCACCTCCGTGGCAACGGAAACACCCGGCCCAGTTCTTGTGCCCGATATTATTGGGGTAATGGGACCAATCGGCTTTCATCTGGGGAAAGAAATTGGCCTCATAGATCCGGATCAGTTCGCTGACCTGATTCTCGACCCCTTCATCATCCCCATACTCGTCAAATAATCCCTCGCGGATAGCCGCATGGGCCTCCTCCTCATTGGCATAGTCACCTTCGAGCAAATTGACGGCGACATACTTCAGATCGCTGAACCCGCGGTCCAGACGCCCGAGGCTGAAAGACTGGTCAACAGCTTCATTGGGGCTCATGAGGACGTGGGCGGGGCGATTGTGGCAATCAATGCAATCCATCGTCCGCACTTCATGGTTTTCGAGTTCCTCCATATCGTCAAAGCCGTCGCGCATGAAGGTGCTTTCGCCCTCGCCCTCCCGCTGCAGCCGTACCCAGGGGATATCCTGGCGATCCTCGTCGAGGGCGATATACTCGACCTTGTTCCGGGGGTCGGTGTGCCAGTGAATCCCTTCCACCTTGCCGAGTCGGGGGTCCCCGCCGCCCACCTTGAGGATCAGACGGGTCGTGAAAGGCGAGTTATCAGCATCGCTGAGGTATCCTTCAAAATGACGATCGAGGTTACCGGTAAAGACCTGCGGCCAATGGCACTTTTCACAAGTATCCTGCGCGGGACGCAGGCTTTCAATGGGTGTGGGCACGGGACGTGGATAGATGTCACGCAACGTCGCATAGACCTGATAGAGCCCGTCGACCTTCGATTTCACATACCACTGGGCGCCCTCCCCGATATGACAATCGACACAGGCGACGCGGGCATGGGGTGATTGCTTGTAAGTGACATACTCCGGTTCCATGACGACATGACAGACTTCCCCGCAGAACTGATTGGATTCAGTGAAATGATAGGTGCGATAACTTCCAAGCGCTGAAAGGAAGAGGAAAAGGGTCGCAGCGGCTCCGAAAAGAAGGAACTTCTTTCGTTCCCTCGGCTTGCTGAAGTCGAGGGAAAACTTGAGAAAGGCAGAAGCCTTTCCCGTCTTTTTCAAATACCAGCGATTAACCAGCCAACCGGCAAAGATCAGAAGAAGTCCCGAAATCAGAAAGAAGGGGGCCACCATGAAGGTGAGGATCCCGAGATAGGGACTGGAATCGGTAGCGATGATCTCCATCCCGAAAAGGAGGAAGAAGGCGAACAGCGCCCCGACGGCGATTACCGCGCCACTGGCCGATATCCAATTATTGAACTGGGAAAAAAAAGCCCCCCGGCTTTTCTCCGGCGGGCTTTTTGGGGAAGGTTGGTCACTCATGGACGATGACCCTATTCGGACATGGCACGCATGTAATCAACCAGGTCATGGATCTCCTCGTCGGAGAGCTTCCCGCCGTATCCGCGCATTTTTGTCTTGGGAACACCGTCTTTTGTCATGTCGAAGAGTTCCTCGTCGCTGAATTGCGCGAGTGACTCCGGCTTTGTGTAATCCATGATGTCGAGCATCTTACCAAGCTTGGTGGAGGCGGATCCGTCTTCAGCATGGCATTTTGAACAATACCGGTCCCAGTTCGCTTTGGTATCGGAATCACCAGCGGAGAGGCTGAGATTCAAGCAGAAAAGGGAGGAAGCGATGAGGATGAGTGCGTTTTTCATAATAGGTTATCCTTTCGATTTAGGGGGTTAGAATATGAGCTGGAAACTGCCGTTTACCAGATGAGCCGTATAATCACGGAAGCCGCCGGCAGAGGGTTCCTCACGGTCATAAATGAAGTAACCCAGGCGGGCCCGAGCCTGCTGGCTGAAATTGAAAATCAGCTCGGCAGAACCATGGCGTTGTCTGAGATCCGTCCCGTAAGGAATTGTGGCCGGTGAGGTGTCCATGAAGTTGGTGAATTCCATGTGAGTGTAACCCAACTGGATATCGATCAGTTTCGAAGCCACATAATAGAGAGTCAGGTCCGCATGCCAATAATCATTTGGCACATTAACCACAATTCCTCCAAAGGTATCTTCCAGGTCGGAAGCTCCCGTTTCCGTGAGGTCGTCGACATAATTGACACTTGCCGAGGCGAAAAAACGTGAAACGGGCGACCAGGTCAGGGACTGGCTGAGGACAAAGCGTTCCCGGGCGGAACTTTCAATGCTGTTGAATTCTCCCGACTCGGTATCAATATCCGTCTCCTGGTAGTCGGCGCGGGTCACACTCTTGAGGGAATCGAAAATCCGCCAGTGAATCCGGGCGTTGATGTCGCGGGTGAGGATGCTCTGATTCCGGATGTAGCCGGGGTAAAGGGTGAAGTCATCCTCGGGAAGACGGACTTGGTCGAGGGAATAATCATTTTCGCGATACTTGAGGTAACCCGAAAGGGAAAAGCGCAATCCGGTTGAGGGATAATAGTTCGCACCCGCCTCCCAGAAGCCGAAGTGGCGGTCGAAATCGGTGTCACGGTCAAGCAGGTCGAGGGGGTCCCGGACATCCGGAAAGAGCTCTTCCCGGCTCCAGCCTTCATCCAGGTCGCCGTCCTGGTTCCCGGCCTCAAGGCGTGAATAGAGCAGGATGTGCTTGAGTCCGGTATAGCGCCCTTCAAGAAAAGCTGAAATATCAAGGGCCGACTTGTCCGAGGAGGTAAGCATTGAAGCCTCTTCGTTCTGAATTTCCTGCGCCGCCCAATCGACGGTCCTGTGGGTATCGAGATAGGAACCAAAGGCTTCCGTGTTCAAGTGTTCAATGCGTACACCAGCCATCCAGCGTACATTTTCCGAAGGCGTATAGACCCCGTTGAGGTTGAATATCCACTGCTTGAGTTTGCGCGAACTTTCGAGATCCAGAAAACCGCGGTCCCGCAATTGGAGGGCGGCAAAATCAATATCATAGGCGGCTTCCGGGGCGGCCCCGAAAATCCGGTTTCCGGTTATGTCACCGTCGAGACGGGTGAAGACGAAGCCCATCGACCCCACGAGGGTGTCGCTGAATTCCCGACGGGCGAAACCGGAAGCGGAGAAGAGATCATCCTTGGACGATTCGTCCTGGGTCGTAAACCGGTTCGCAGCGGGTTGCTGGGCGGCCCGTTCGACGACATGAGTCCGTTCCACCTCCCGGCGCTGGTAATGGAAACGGAACCCCGTCAGGTCGACATAGTCCTGGTGGATGAGCCGGGCGTCAAAGGAATGCACCGTTTCATCCCCGCTGACAAGGGCGGGAATGATCCCCCGCGAGGGGATTCCTCCGACCTGAAACTGATTATCATCGCCATAGCGGGTCGAGAGTTTCTCCCCTTCCCGGTTGAAAAGGCTGTAGGCAAGTTCGAGACGGGTGTTATCAGCCGGATGAACTTCGAGGGATACATCGATCCGGTTGATTTCCTCCTCAAGGGCGTCCGCGGAGAGAATGGCGAAGGTATTTGTCGGAGGATACCAGATTCCGCTTCCGAAGTCATATTCCTTCCACTGGCTGTAATCCAGGTTGAAGAAGACCGTGTACCCATCCTGAATCTCCAGGCTGACACCGGCCTCATCCGGATTGGCCAACCAGTAGCTGTCCAGGTAAATGCGCCAGTCGCCATCGACACGGTTTTCCCAGTAGAAGCGTTCAATACCTCCGGAACCCGAGTCCCGCAGGCCGAAATCCTCCTGCAAGGCGGCTTCGGAGGAGCCTTTGTCGAGATCGGGTTTCCCATAGGAGACAACAATATCCTGGCGCTTCAACTCCGGTTCCTCGGTCTCGGAAGTATGGACCTCCACCCCATATGTGGGAACCATGAAGACAAAGGGGACAGCCCCGAGACAACAAGCCCAACGGAGCCGACCCATTAAACTGGAAACGTTTCGCTTATTCATGACTAGTACCTCAGGGACCCGTTAGCGTGTGATCCGTGGACGGCCTCATGGCACCCGGCTGTCCAGCATGAACCCTGTTGGATGAATCCGAAACCGGTATGGTCGACCCCGCCGATCATGAGGGAATTCTGCCGGCGCTCGGTAAAGTGGCATTGCAGGCAGAGGTTGGCATTGGCCACCTTGAGCATTTTCGCGTTAACGCTTCCATGCGGTTCATGACAGGCCGAACACCCTTCCCGCATGGCTTCATGCTCGAAAACGAAGGGCCCTGCCTGGGCGGGATGGCATTCGGAGCAGGAAGCGGCCTCAGCCGTATGGATACCTTCCGCCATGAGAGCTGAATCGGTCCCCCCGTGAGGGTCGTGACAGTCGACGCAGGCAACCTGGTTACCGGTGGCCACGGGATGGCTGTTGGGCAGGGCAAACTGCCCCTGGACATCAATGTGACACTGGACGCAGGCTTCAGGTGAACGACCGGGATTATGAATGAGATGCCGTCCCTCCCCGACCATGGAATGCAGACTGCCCGGTCCATGGCAGGATTCGCATCCCAGCTCGATACCGGTGTCTTCATCAACCATGAGCCGGGCATGCGCGGTATTCTGGAAATCCCTTCCGAGATCCTCATGGCAGAGCATGCAATCCTCGGTCCCCATATACTCGGCCCCCTCTGTCTGTGGGACCGCAAGAACGGTCCGGTTGACAGAATGGCAGGCCATGAAGGTGACGAGTACGGCTCCGAGGAGAATTCCAAGGTGCGCGGTTATGGGGATTCGCATGAGAAGCGAACGGTATTTCATAGAAGCTTCCGGATAATGGCTTTGTCGGGGATTGGGCGATACAGGAGGGCTCTAGAGGATGACGATCCATTCGCCCGTGGCGAAGTCATAGAACATCCGCTTGTTCGCCGCATCCCGTCCGGCGTAATAGAGCCACTGGCCCGTGTCCGGCGAAAGCATCACCGGATACGTATCAGGCGTGGTGTAGCGCCACTGGCCTGTGCGGGCCTCGTAGAGCCAGATGGTTTCCGCATCACCGGAAACAAAGAGATGCCCGTGCTCGTAGTGGTAAATCCACCCGGCGGATCCGTTCGGGGCATAGAACTCAAACCATGGGGAATAAAACCACTCCCCTCCCAGAGGGATGTTTGTCCCGTTGAAGACGCTGTTGAACGGATCGGAAAGGTCCTCAATGGAGGCGGTCAAGAGGCCGGTGATGTAACGCGGATTATGTATCCCGTAGCTTCCATCATCTGACACAGCCTTGTAGTTAAAGAGGGCCTTTTTCTCAGCGTCGCTGTAGGGGTAACTGGTATCAATCTGCATCGTGGGTTCACCGATGGGGGGCAGCTTCATGGCCAGGGCCTCAAGGAGGTGCTGCACCTCGGTCTGGATGCCTTCCACGACACCGTCGTAGTTGTAGTCCGCACGAGCCATGTCAAAGTCGTCGACGGGGCCGTGGCAGTCCACACAGGCGCCGACCATGGCCATATCGTCGTCATGATCGTCAGGGGTCTCGCCATCCCAGACCATTTTAAAGGTATGCCCGCCGGCCATGTTAGCGGCAGGATTATCCGAATCAACCGATTGCATGTGACATCCGACGCAGCTGTCTTCAACCGCGTAGAGGTGGGCCGATGCCCCGCTCATGACTTTACCATACTCAATGCCGTTGGTGCCGTTAAACATATCGCCCTGGACGCTGCGGTGCGGGCCGAAATGCGAGGAAACATCCCCCTCGACATAGCTTTCGGCATCCTGGCGGCCCTTGTGGCAGTTGAGGCAGAGTTTTCCCGTGCCACCCATTTCGACAATATGGCCGTTTTCCAGGGTAACATCCGCAACAGTCCGGACCTGGTGCTTGTTTTCCGCGCTATGGGGATCATGGCAGGCGGCGCAGACAATGGCCTCGTAGTCAGTACTTTTCTCAATGACGCCGTCCATTTCTTCAATGAACCCGACACCGCTGTGGCATTCGACGCAGGAACCACGACCGGGACCGGTCGGATAACGGGTCGCCACGGCGTGTTCGGAGAGGTCCCACTGCTGGTTGATCACATGGTAGGGTTCCGCGTCGTGGCATTGACCGCAGTCTCCGGAACTGAGGCTGACAGCGGTCGTGGTGATGTCCCCATGGTGAATGCTGCCAGCTCCATGGCAATGTTCACACTGGACATTGGCCATGGCCTGAAGCTCTGCCGGCATGGCGTCCCAGTTACCCGGCTCCAGGGTTTCCGGGAAGGTCCATCCGGTATCGGCTGCGACTTCGAAAAAGCTGCCACTGACATCGCCGTCACCCTTCCCGAGGGAATGGCAGGAAACGCAGCTTTCGTTGAAGTGGGAACTCCCCATCCCGTCGATCTGCTGTTCAAAGGCGGTTGCGTGTCCGGTATCGATGTAGGACAAGGCGTTTTCCTCGTGGCAAAGCCCACACTGGGGATAGCTGGGCGAGGCACCATCAATGACCCCGGCACCGACATAGAAAGCTCCCGTAACCTGGGTTTCGAGGGTAATGGGTTCATCATCTGTGGAGACAATCGCCTGGATCATGTACTTCCCTTCAAGGTCAGGAATAAAATGCGTCCGTCCCGCCACCTCGAGAATCGCGCGGTCACCTTGAGAAAAGATGGGCATCTCCGGGAGAATGGGGGTCGGAAGTAATTCGGCTACCGATCCGCCGAGGGGGCGGGAAACAATGCTCCATTCGACACCGTTGGTCACCGTTCCCTTGGGCACCTGGGCTTCAAGGTAAATGGATTCGCCGATTCCCACAACCTTGAGACCACCGGAGGTCATCGTATCGTCTGGCAACGCGTAAATGTCGATTTCCCTTGGTGTCAGGGGACGCGAGGCAATCTGCTGGCCGTAGACGGAGAGACCGCTGGAGAAGAGGACGACACATGCCGCAAGCAGGGCCATGATCGGATTCAGTGAGGGGGTAAAACTCGGCTTTTTCATGGATGGATACCTTTAGGAGCTATTAATATAGGTTACTTGATTACATAATCAGTATAACCAAATCGAATAGCCGAGTAGTGAGCTTAGGTGCTCAGGTTTGGTAATTTTTTAATGTCCAGCACCTTCCACATGGGAAGAACCGTGAACCTGACCTCAAAGCTGATGGCTTTCCCGGTAACGGGCGGGGGTCATATCCTTATATCGCCGAAAAACCTTGGAGAAGTAACTCTGGTCACAGAATCCGGTGTCGTTGGCAATCTGGGCCAATGTATCCGAGGAGCGCACCAGCAGGGTGCAGGCTCGCTCGATGCGATACTGGTTCAGGAGATCCGTGAAAGTCCGGCCTTTTTTCTCACGGATAAGCCGTGAGAAATGACTCGGACTGATGCCCACTGCCCGGGCCACGGATTCCCGCGTCAGCTCCTCATGGACATGCTGTTCCAGATAGGTAGTCGCCTTTTCAATCAGGAGGTCGTCCGGGTCCTTGGTTCGCTTATGGGACAGGAAGACAAAGCGCTCCAGGAATTGTTCAAGGATGGTCTCAATTTCGGAAGCATCCCGGGCTGCGGACACCTTTTCAAGAACAAGGCCGGCTTCGGCGGAACAGGCGTAGGCATCCATCCCGGCATCGACAAACTGACCACGGGCCCTGCTGATCAGGTCGCCCACAAGGCCCCGCAGGACATCCATCGGCAATTCATTCCCTTCCCGGAAGGCCTGCCGGATGAGGCTGAAATGCCCTTCGGCAGACTCAAATTCAGCTGTCTGGAGAGCGGCAACAAAGGGCCTGACATGCTCATCGAGAGCTTTGCTGAGTTTGTTAAAGGCTTTTCGGCAAATGTAGCGGTGCGGAATAACGGCCTCATTCCCCTTCCCGTCATGGATCCATTCCGGCAGGAGGGAAAACTCCTCCATGAGGACATGAAGCTCGCGGCAGGCCCTCTCAAAACGGGTGCGGTCCTTGAGATCCTGTTCACCACCAATGACAATCAAGGCTCCCTGGACATGCCCGTTGACGGCATAGGGGAGGCCCCAGAGGATGTAGCCGTCATGGCAGGAATCGACGCAGACCTGCCCCGTGCGGATTGCCTCGCTGACAATGCGTTCCCGGCATTCGCGGCATGACTGCATACAGGGAAACTTGACGCAGTCCGGAAGCCCCATCTGGATGGATCCATTGGCGTCGGAGAGGACAAGATTGTAACCGGTGCGTTCGTTATAGAGTTCCTGGAGGTGCTGGAAAAAGCTGGCTTTGAGAAATCCGTTCGGCATAGGGGCGGAATAGCCTGACAATAGAGGCCCGGAAGTCCCTGAAGCAACGCTTTTTCTCTTCATAAGGAGGCCGGTTTAAGGCGTACGGGAAAGAGCCATTCGGCAACGATAAAGGCAAACTGGGAAAGCCAGAAAAGAACCAGCCAGAAGAAGGCGCTGTCCATGAAACCGTAGGAATGCAGCCCGACCCCGAGCATGTTCGTCCCGAACCAGGACCAGGCAGTGATGATATTGGCCCCGATGGCGAGATTGACGAGGCCACGGGTCTGGATCATGCCGCAACGGAGGGCGTGGATCATCATCGTCGTCCAGAGAACAATCATCAGGGCCCCGTTTTCCTTCGGGTCCCAGCCCCAGAAACGGCCCCACGACTGGTCAGCCCAGATGCCCCCGAGGACCGTTCCGACAAAACTGAAAAGCAGGGCAAAACAGGTGGCCCCGAAAATCATGCGGTGAAAGGACTTCTGCATCTCCTTGCTGAGTCCGCGGCGGAACCAGCCATAAAGGATATAGATGATTCCCAGAAAACCGGCCAGGAAGGTGGCCCCGTATCCCATGGTGATCGTAATGACATGCGTGCTGAGCCAGAAATTTGAATTGAGGACAGCCCGCATTTTTTCCATGGTATCCCCGCTGTCGCCAAGATGATGGGCCACCAGCAGGCTCAGGAATCCAACGACCGCGGCAGCGAGGGATCCCACTCCTTTGCGCTGGAAGTATTCAAAGACGGCGCTCAGGATGACGGCCATCCAACCGACAAAAACAGCCGAGGAGTAAAGGTTGGTCACGGGGGCATAACCGGTGATGATCACCCTGAGAATCAATCCATATGTATGGACGGCAAGGGCCAGGAGCAGAATCCCATAAGCTGGCCCGAGAAAGATCCGGGGGGAAAACTGCCAGCCGAGAAAGACAAGCAGGATAATGAAAACATAAAGGATGAGGGAAACGACAAAGGGCTGGCTCTGGTTGAAGTAGTATTCGGTCCCGGGATTGTCCTCAATATCCCGGGGAGCCTCCGCATGAAGGGCTTCAACCTGTACTGCGAAGCTATCCCTGTCCCCGTCGCGCCGCGCCTGGGAAAGGTTCGCAAGGGTGTGCAGTTCAGAAGGGAACGCCTCATCCGCTGTGGCCGCCTCCTGCAGCACCTGCCCGGGATTGCGCCACTGGCCATCCTCGTAAAGGAGAAAAAGCGGCGACTGGGCCATATCTTCAACCTGCTGGACATGCCGCCGCAAGGCGGAGGCACCGGCCCCGTTCGAGGCCATGACTTCGGCGGCCTTCTGCAGGCTGTCCGAGGCACTGTGGTAGAAGGACCCAACGGGACTGCGCAACCCAAGGGGATACACCGTCTGGGTAAGGATTTGATACTGGATGAGGTTGCCAAAAAGCTGATTGATGGCCCTTTCATAGGCGCTCCACTGATCGGTGTCGGGGTCAACCGACCGGGCCTGGTCCTGGATTCTCGGCAGATGCGGCTCCATCTCCCGATAGCTGAAATACTTGCGCGTCCCGGCTTCATGCCCGAGAAGCCCGACAATATTCGGATGATCGATACGGAAGACGGGCAGGGTGTGAGCCGCCTCACGATCGAGGAGGAGGTCGGTCAGCCATTCAATGGCCGTAACCTTTCCGGAGTCCGTGCGGATGCTCTGCTTGCCCCGGAACTGGAGCAGGTTGTGCCGAGCCACTGAGTCGAGGGGCTTGATGCGTCCCTCTTCAAGGACCGGGAGCTGACCGAGGTGCTCCACCGGCGACTCCGTCTTCTGGAAGACGGGCTTGAATACCGGCCAGACGATGACAAGTGCAATCAGCCAGAGGAGAATGGTGGCGAGGCGTTTCATGATGAAGTCCTCCGGATTGAGCGGTAGGCAATCCAACCAAACTGGTACAGGAGGCCAACGGATACGAGCGTACAGGCAATATAGGGCATAAGCCAGCCGGGGTTACGCACCACCTGAAACATTGAGGCCGTGTCCTGCTTGGCGAAAGAAGCCTGGTAAAAAGTAAAGCCTTCGTAACGGAGAGGATTATTCATGAAAATCATCACCTCCTGGGTCTCACCCGTCTCGGTGTGCTCAACGCGGACGCGGGAGGAGAAGTTTTCCGGGATATTCGTTCCCGGATAGCGGTCATGATTGAATTCAAGGAGGGTCAGGCTGAAGGGAAGAAAGGTTTTGCGGTAGCGCAGCCCAACATCGTAGCGCCGGCCCTCAAGGGAGAAACTCTGTTCCGGAAAGCGCTCCTCAAAGACATTCGAGACAAGCCAGGTCCCGATGCGTTGACCGTTCTTTGATATCTCGAGGACAGCGGTTCGGACATCGCGCTGGTCGTCACTGCGGAACGAGGAACGCTCCTTTACCCCAAGGTTGAACTGGGCCCCGATTCCACGGTCGACGCCATGACGCGACGCCCCGGGTGCCGAACCGAGTGACTGGATTTCGGCGTTTCCGAAAACCTTTGCGACACGGACTTCAAATGGAAACGGATTCTTTGGAAGGCTGTTTCCCTCCTCGAGCTCTGAGAAAGGAAAGGAGTATACGCCCACTGTCCCGTCATCCGCATGGCGCGTCAGGTACACTTCATCCTTGTGGAAGCTGCGGACAGCGTTTGCCGTTTCCCCCTCATCGAGCCACATATAGTCTTCCTTCTGGAGAAGATTGGTCATCAACTGCCCGACCAGGAGCATGAGGACCCCGAAATGGATCACGGAAATCCCAAGCAGGCGCCACTTGAACTTGAAGTGGCGGATGTGGGACAGGACCAGGTTCACTGCCAGGAGCGGGCCGATGAGGTATCCGCCGGGAACGGGGACAGGAAACCAGTTCAGGAGCTGTCCCAGAGGCCAATCCTCAGGATAGTGCCAGAAGGCAATGAGGCTTTCAAAGTAGATCGCCTGCGCGGCCTGGATACCAATGCGGACCTGGTCAAGGGTTCCAAAGAAAACCAGGAATACGGCGGCAACCAGCAGGTAGACAGTCAGGCGAAGGGAACCCAGAGTCCGTGCCAGACTCACCAGGGGGGGCGGAATATGCATGCGTCGGTCCTTAGAATGAAACCGATTTCAGGAAAGCGTCGTAATTCTCAAGCTCATCCTCGAGAGCGGCGTCGTTCCCCACGAGCTTGAAAAACCAGGTCTGGCCATCCTGAAAGACAGCCGTTGTCACCACGCGTGCGGCTCCCCCGTTTTCCCCCGAACCCTCCGGCCCGGTAAAATCAACCTGCCAACCCTCGATGTCCGACACGGTGACGTCCTGGATGAAGTCCGCTGCAGCTTCCTCGCTGATCGGGCCAAGACCGACTTGCCGGCGCCAGCGGTTGATGTTGGCCAACTGGCCCCCCACATCACCGGGAAAGGCACTCACGGATAGTTCGGAAACCAGTTCCGGGGGACTGCCGATGGCAAGGGAGAGTAATTTCATCGATGACGGCGACTGCTCATTCCAGCCCGCCGGGGCTTCATAAGTGAAGGCAAGGGCGCCCGTGTCGCCTTCCGGTTCCTCGGGGTGTTCCCCCGGGGGATGGTCGTGTCCGGCATGCGGATCCTCAGCAGCGGGCTGGGCCTCGCGTACCTCGACGTACTCCGGTTCGCTTTCTCCACAGCCACTGAAGGCAAGAGCAAACAGGCCGCAGAGGCTGGTGATAAGAAGGGGTTTAAGGATGTTATGGGGCATAGTGGAAGTGTTAAATTAGTTTTGATAATATTCGTCAAGAAAACCTATTGTTCATTATTGGTAAACGGCTCCCCGTAGCGGCGGCGTCCATCAAAAGCGCTCCTGAGGGTGGTCGCATCCGCATAGGGAATGCCGCCTCCGCTGGGAAGACCGAATCCGATCCGTGTCGCCTCCAACCCGGCGGGGGTGAAAACCATCTCCTGAAGATAGTGGCAGGTGGCCTCCCCTTCAATATCGTTGGAAAGGGCCAGAATTGCCTCCCGGAAGGCCCCGGACTGGATCCGCTCTGGCAATCCCGCCAGGTTGAGGTCCTCAGGACCGACCCCGTGAATTGGTGAAAGTTTTCCCTGAAGCACATGATACAGGCCCCGGTAAGCGCCGGCTCGTTCCATTGAACGCAGATCGGGGACCGTCTCGACAATGCAGAGCAGGGAGGGATCCCGTCCCCGGTCACGACAGATCTCGCAGCGTTCCCCTTCAGCAAGGTTGCCACAGGCGCGGCAGGGCTGGATCACTTCCCGGGCCCGCTCAACGGCCTTCAGCAACTCCGGCGCCGAGTCGGGTTGTTCCACCAGAAGATGGAGGGCAATCCGCTCCGCAGACCGGAAGCCGAGTCCAGGAAGGCGCTTGAGGCACTGCTGCAGTTGATCAAAGGCGGAAGCCATCCTCGCGGAAACCCTCAGGCAGTCATCCCCGGAATCTGGAATTCGGACGACACCGCTTCCATTGCTGATTCACTCTTCGCACCCGCCTCCTTGAGGGCATCCTGGACCGCCTCCAGAATCGTTTCCTCAACAAATCCGGCGTCTTCCTTGAGGAAGTCGGGGTCCAGTTTGATGGCCTTGATTTCCGACTGCAGGGAAACCGTCACCCTGACAGCCCCACCGCCACGGGAAATTTCCAGTTCCTGCTGGGCGAGTTCCTCCTGAACAGCGGCCATTTTCTTCTGCATTTTGGCCATCTGTTTCATCATCTTACCTAGTCCTGCCATAGGCACACGACGCTTCCTCAGTCCCCTTCCAAAGTCAAGCCTGCCTCATCCCTCCCAATGATCGGCAAAACCAAGGGCCGTTGCCGCATGAAGGAGAATGCCCTCCGGCAGGAGGTCGTCATTGAAATCAAACCGCGGGCTGTGACACATCGGAATGCTCTCTTTTTCCGCCGGACAGGCCGGCAGGAAATAAAAAAAGCCCGGAATCCGCTCTGTGTAGAAGGCAAAATCCTCGCCGCCCATGTTCGGCGCAACCCGCTCGAAACGCTCAGCCCTGCCCCAGTCCTCAAGGATGCGTCCGAAAGCAGCTTCAGCCAGCGGATGATTGACCAGGACCGGATACCCCCGTTCGCAGCGAATGCGCACCTCCGCCCCGTGCGCCTTCGCAATGCCGGCGGCCCGGTCCCGAATCTGGTCGCGGAGCCGTTCCAGGAGCGCATTGTCCAGGGCCCGGAAGGTTCCCTGCAGGAGGGCTTTTCCCGGAATGATGTTATGCGCCGTGCCGGCCTCAAAGCGGGTCACCGAGACCACCCCCGATTCAAGCGGATTGAGCGTCCGCGAGACAAGGCCCTGCAACTGCTCCACCACGCAGGCCCCGATATAGACCGGATCCACGCAGCGATGGGGAAAGGCGGCGTGCCCGCCCACCCCGATTATTTCAATGTCAAAGGTCCCCGTCCCCGCCATCGCCGCCCCGGCACTCGCTGAAATTTTCCCGATCTTCTCCCCCGGGTCAGGGAGGTTGTTGTGCAGGCCGTAAATGGCCTCCACTGGCGGATCTTCAAGGACTCCCGCCTCTACCATCGCCCGGCCACCGGCGCCGCCTTCCTCAGCGGGTTGAAAGATCAGCTTCACGGGTCCCTTCAGGGAAGCCTCGTTCTCCGCAATCAGCCGCGCCGCCCCCGCCAGCATCGCCATGTGCCCGTCATGGCCGCAGGCATGCATCCGTCCCGGTACCTCCGAGGCCCACTCGACCCCGCTGGCCTCCTCGATCGCAAGGGCGTCCATGTCGGCCCGCAGGGCAACACCCGCTCCAGTGCGGTCTTTGCCGAAGGTAACCACAATTCCCGTTCCCGCGACTCCGCTCCGGATCTCCATCCCCGGATATTCCCCAAGAAAGGCCAGCAGGCGCCCCGCCGTCTCGTGCTCCTCGTATCCCAGCTCCGGGTGTCGGTGAAGGGTATGCCGCAATTCCCGTACTTCCGGGAGAATTTCCTTTATGCGCTCCGCAATCTGTTTCACCCCTCCGACCGCTAGTGCTTTCCCGTTTCAAGGCAATCCGTTTCCTCAATCTAAAGCGTCCCTTCCCCTCCTCTTTCTCAGGTATCCACCACCTCACGCTCAATTTCCGGGCCCCGGACAAAACCGTTCCGGATGGCCCAGATGATCAGCTCCGGCGTGCTCCTCACCCCTACTTTTCCCATCACGTTCCGCCGATGCCCCTGTACGGTGGCCACCGAAAGTCCCAGACCTGCGGCAATGTCCTCGTTGCTGTACCCCAGACCAAACTGCTTCAACATCTGCTCCTCACGAGGACTCAGCGTCTTGTAGAAAGCCGATGATTCCGAAATCAACTGCCGGAAACGCCGCTCTATCCGCTCCGAATAATAGGTCCGCCAGTTCTCGATGGATTCCAGGGCCCTCCGCAACTCCTCCCCGCTTGTCTCCGCCTTGTCCAGCGCTCCCATGATCCCGCTCTTCTTCAACCGGATTACCGGATGGTTCCCCACGTGGGCCGTCAAAACCAGTATCCGCGTACCCGTGTCCCGCTGCACCTGCCGCGCCACATAGCCCATCCCGTCACCGTCCGGAAGGTCCAGGTCAAGCACCACAAGGTCCTCCCGCCGCACCGTGTGCCCCTCCGCCTCCTCCAGCGTCCCCACCGACCCCAGAATCCCGTAGCCCTCCTCCTCAAACCACCCCGTCAGGAACTCCCGGAACATCGTCTCATCCTCCACAATCAGCACGCGCTTCATTTTCATAACGCCGTTATGAATAGGATAATCAACCGCCTTTCAAGGTTTTTTAAAAATTTATTTTGACACAAAGATGCGAATGAGACTCCGTCTCACATCGTGAAAAACGACCTGCGATGCAAAATGGCCCTCCTGACCACCTGCCTGGGAACCGCCCTCGCGGTAAACGGGGTTCTGGGAGACAACACGTACGAACTTGCCCCGGTGGAAGTCATCGGTGAAGCGGAAAACCTTTTCCGGCTTCCGGGCTCCGGATACCGGGTGGACGGGCAGGTTCTGGAGGACTATCAGATTAGCGACATCAACCGCCTTCTGGAGCGGGTTCCGGGAGTATATTTCCGCGAGGAGGACGGTTTCGGGCTGTTGGCGAACATCAGCCTGCGTGGGGTGGACGCCTCGCGCTCGTCGAAGCTGACCCTGATGGAGGACGGGATCCCGACGGCTCCGGCCCCCTACACGGCCCCGGCGGCCTATTATACACCGACCTTGGGGCGCATGGCGGGGATCGAGATCCTGAAGGGGACGAGCCAGGTACGGCATGGACCACACACCACCGGGGGGGTCATCAATTACCTTTCAACACCCCTGCCCGGGCAGGCCGCCGGTTACCTGCGCCTTGCCGGAGGCACTGACAGCGAGCGCCTGGCCCATGGATGGTGGGGGGACCGAATGGAGACGGACCTGGGAACCCTTGATGTGCTCCTGGAGCTGTATCACCAAGGCAATGACGGCTTCCGCAGGATCGACGCCGCTGGAGATTTCGGGGGCTCTGATGACACCGGCTACACGCGCAACGACGCGATGGTCAAACTGGCCTGGACATCGTCGGACGCCCGCCAGCGGCTTGAATTCAAGCTCGGGGCCTCGGACCTGGATGCGGACATTTCCTACCTCGGGTTGAGCAACGAGGACTTCGCCCTTGATCCCTACCGGCGTTACGCGGCCTCGCGGGAAGATATCTTCGATACCAACCACTCCCGGAGCTACCTGCGCTACGGTTTGAGGCTGGGGCCGGACTGGGACCTTTCCCTGACGGGCTACTACAACACTTTTCACCGTAATTGGTTCAAATTGAATGACATACGTGACCTTGACCTCGACGGCGACGGCATCGTCGAAGGCGAAGCCGGTGGGAGCCCGGTACGGATGGGACTTTCCGAGGCCCTTGCGGGTGGGCGCGAAGGAGCGGCCCTGGAGGCCCTGAAGGGGGAACGGGCGGCCCATTTCCGCGTCCGCGCAAACAACCGGGACTATTACCTGGCTGGAGCGGAACTGATTCTGAACGGAACCGTCCAGCAAGGAGAGTGGACCCATAATCCCCTCCTTGGGGCGCGCTTTCACACGGACCGCATCCGTCGCCTCCAGTGGCACGACCTTTTCGCCCAGTCCGCGGACGGGAGCTGGGAGGCTCCTGTGCGCAGCGCCCTTGGCTCCGACGGCAACCGGCGTCAGGAAACCCGCTCAACGGCGCTTTTCCTTGAGGACGAAATCACCCGCGGTCCGTGGATTTTTCAGCCGGGCATCCGGTTCGAGTTTCTCGACCTTGAATGGTCCGAGTTTTCGAAGGACGGGACAAACGAACGCCTCTTCACCCGTGATGATTCGATGGAAGTCTGGTCCGCGGGCATGGGCACCACCTACCTTCTCGATAACCGGCGTGCCCTCTTCGTGAATTTCTACCGTGGCTTCTCCGCGCCGAGCCCGAGAGCGGTCATCAACAACGGAATCGAGGAGGAAACCTCCAACAGCGGCGAACTCGGGTTTCGCTACACGGATCCGGCGAACACCTTTTCCGCGGAAGTTGTCGGCTTTTACACCCGATACGACGACCTCATTGTCATCGATAACATTGGTTCCGGGACCACGGGCGGAAACGACCAGCAGCCGGTGACAGAGAATATCGGCGAGGTCGACAGCTACGGGCTTGAGCTGGTCGTCCGGGGTGATCTCTATGAAAGTTCCGGTGGCGACTGGAGTGTGCCCGTCTCCCTCACCGGCACCTGGACGGTCGCCGAACTTGACGGCGAGAGCCGCTCAACCGATGCCGGGTCCATCTTTTCCGGTGGTCGCGACGGAAGTCGCCTTCCCTACATCCCGGAATTCCAGGTCAATCTCAGTCTTGGCCTTGAAGCCAGCCGCTGGTCCGCCGGTCTCTCCGCTTCATGGCGGGACAGTTCCTTCAGTACAGCCACCGAAACGACGGCTCCCGTCAACCCGACCAATGGACAGCCTGATGCCCGTTATGGAGCGATTCCCTCGGTGTTCCTCCTTGATGGCAATATCCGTTACGCTGTGAACGAGTCCCTCACCCTCTTTGCCACTTTCAAGAACATCCTCGACCGGGAATACCTTGTCAGCCGTCATCCCCACGGACCGCGTGCCGGTGCTCCCCGTCAACTCACCGCCGGATTGAATATGTCCTTTTGAACCGCCGCCCTTGCCCGGGGTGTTCCACTCACGTCTCAGGTCCGCGTCCCGACAACCAGTGCCTGGGCATAGCCCTGTACGCTATCACCTTCCAGGCCCAATCCACGGATCAGGCAGTGGCGCGCCCGGGCAATTCGGCTCTTCACCGTTCCCACGGGAATGTCCAGGCGGTCGCTGATCGTCTCGTAGCTGAGGTCGTCCAGAAGCCGCATGGCCATGATTTCCCGATGACGCAGGGGAAGACGGTCCAGCTGTTCCTGGATGGCATTCTGGAATTCCTCCCAGCGCAGGCGATCACCCGGGTCCGCTGAACCGTCTGGAAGGATGTCGCTGAGACATAGTCCGTCCTCCGTCAGCGGGGTCTCGAGGGCGATGCTTCGCTCCCGGCCCCGCCGCCTCCAGTACCAGTATCGATTCCGGGCGAGGTTGCTCGCAATCTGATAGAGCCAGGTGGAAAAACTCGCCTCCCAGCGGAAGGAAGGCAGGTTCTCAAGAGCCCGGGCAAAGGAATCCTGCGTCACTTCCTCGGCATCTTCACGGTTCTCGAGAAGATAGTGGACGCGGGCAAAAATTCGTCCCCAATACCGCTCAATCAGCTGGTTAAAGGCCTGGTGGTTTCCCGCCATGACTTCCGCTGCAATCCGGCGGTCCGGATCCATTTCCACGCTCTCACGAAGGGCACATACAGCTGCTTCCATACCCACAAGTACGCTTCCCCGGGGCCCCTTGGATGCACCCCGGCCTATATTTTTCGGAGCAGTCCCCCTTTTCCTCAAACCCGACCCTTTCTGCCCGCTTTTTTCTTGCCATCCGTAAACGCTCCATTTGCCTTTTTCCCTTTCATCAAGGGGGCGGTTAGCTCAGTTGGCAGAGCAGGAGACTTTTAATCTCTTGGTCCGGGGTTCGAGTCCCCGACCGCCTACCATCCTTCGCTCCTCACTTTGTTCGGGGCTTCGGATGGCACGGCCAGTCATTCTACCCAAGCTCCACTTCGTTGGTTTCAAAAGTGCCCTCTGCAGCTACAAGCAGAGGAGGGCACGGACTGCATCTGGATTTTGCTGCTTTCCGCTGCCACGGTCGCTGCACCGGTTTTTGTCCCGAAAAGGAACTTCCCAACGGTGATAAAATGAGCACTCCGCTGGCAAAACCGGGCGTTTTTCCCGATTGGCGGCCCAAAAAGAGGTCAACACCGGTCGGTTTGCTCAGGAACACTTTCGACCTTGCGGCATCCAACCAGGATTCGATTTCATCCGCGTCGACCAAATAGGCGTGCCCACCCTGCTTATCGAGACTCATTTCGAGACGTTTAATTTCCCGGTCCGGGGTTCGGATCCCCGACCGCCATCCGATAAAAAGGAGGGTGATCGAATTATACATTTTGAATCGCGTCAAAAACGCGTGCGGAACGCGAAGCCGACAAAGGGCGCCGGATCGGCATCATCACTCTGGATCTCGCGGCCGTCCTTGTCCTCGAGCGTGAGCTCTCCGCCGACCTCGAGGCCGGCGACCGCGCTCAGGCGCATGTTGGGGGTGGCATCATAGGTTGCTGCAAAAAAGAGAGACACGACCTTCTCCTCGCCGACGCCATCGGGAACGGCACTTTCGTCGTCAAGGCGAAAGCGGAAGGTATCGTAGCGTGCGCCGATCCCGAACGTCCAGTCCTCAATGCCTGTCGCATTAAGCTGGAGCCCCGGTCCGCGCGTGGCGCCGATACCTCTGCCGGTTTCCAGGGAAATGGTATCGGTGATCTGCCAGTCGATGAACAGAATGGGAAAGATGCTGACGTCGTCTTCGATCTCGCCGAACACGCCGATCCCTGGCCCGATCCGCAAGCGGTCGTTCACGCGGTAGTTCGCTCCGGCAATCAACCCGCCAGCCATGGCCTCGCTGAGATCGCCACCGCTCTCTGCAGTCCAGCGCAGGGAGGGCAAGGCGAAAGCATCGATCCGCTCACCAAAGCCCTTGCGCAAAGGCGCGCTCACCCGGTATTCGTGCAAGGAGTCCCAGGGATCGCGGCCGGCCAGACCTGTCGTTCCATCGAAGCTGTAATCGTCGCGGCTGTAGCCAAAGGACAGCCCGAAGCTGTCGCGCGGGCCGAAACCATAGGCCAGACCGGCCTCAATGGTGGCGCGCGTCACCGAATAGCTGCCACCACCGTCCAGGTCGCTGTCGAGTTGATGGGCGGCGGCACCCTGAAAAAGGGTGCGCCACGGACCGTCCCTGACGCCGGCTGGCTGAGCCATGGCGGAGGTCGCGGCTGCGACGAGTGCCGAGAATAAAAAAATACGGTCCATAATGATCTATCGGTAATGTATCAGCACCAGGCGTGGTGAGGGTAAAGGCACCAGCGAAAACCCCTTACGCTCCTATCGTACGGCCTGGCTGGGTCAAGAACAACCGGCTCAGGTCGCGTCGTGCTCCGTTCTCACGATCTATCCTTACGCGTCAGGGCATGGTTTCAAAGCTGCCTTCCAAACGGTCCTTCACACGCCGGCCGCCCATCCTGAAAAGGCTGATTCACTATCAGTCGAATGCTCCCAAAAAGGGCATAAAGAATACTTTTTACCTTGCCAGCCACAAAATCTACCTGCAGGCAGGCAGATTCGAAAAGTTTTCTCGTGAATTTTCTGTTAGTCAACTTGCCATCCCTGAGGCGATAATTAAATACCCCTTGCCAACATCAACATTATCAAACTCCCACTTCGACATTTCCATGCGACAGATCACCCTGTATCTTCTCGGCCTTCCCTTTCTTTTCCTGTTGGCCGCCTGCACCACCACCTCGCCCTATCCGGATGTCAGTCATGACGGACTGGTGCGGGTCGAAAAATCCAAAGCTGACGCGGTCTACCGTCTTCCGGGAACGGATCTTGGCGCTTACACCAAAGTGATGCTCCTCGAACCGCAGATTTCCTTTCGCAAGAATTGGCAGCAGGACACCAACAGCGGGCGATCTTTCAATAGAATCAGCGACCGGGAAATGGTTCAGATGATCGATAAAGGCAAACGATTGCTGGCCGAGCAATTTACCCGGGAACTGGAAAAAGGCGGATACCAGGTTGTCGACAAGGCAGGACCGGATGTGCTGGCTGTCAAGCCCGCCATTATCGATCTCGATGTGACCGCCCCGGATCCAAATAACGACGCGGGAATCTGGGTCACGACCTACTCACGCGGTGCAGGCGAAGCCACCCTGCAGCTTGAGCTCTACGATTCGGTCAGCAGGCAACTCATGGTGCGGGCCTTTGACCGCAAATATGACCAGGGGGATGGCTTTGACTGGCGCATGCCCCGTACCCAGGCCAGCAATATCCAGGATGCCCGGCTGGCTTTCTCCGAATGGGCCCGGATGCTCGTCAAGGGTCTCAAACAGGCCAGGGAAAGCCGCGCTCCCAGTGACGCGACAAACTGAACCCATCAAAAGAATGAAACTTACCACCACCACCCGCAGCCTCTATGCGGCATGCGCCTGGCTTATACTCGTAAGCCTTCCTTTGCCCGGTGCCGAACCACTGGGATTCACCGTGCCCCCCCTGCAATCCCCCTCATCCAATGAACGGCATCCCGGAAAATTCATCTGGGGAGACCTGTTTGCGGAGTATCCCTTGCAGCTTGGAAAATTCTATTCCCAGGTTTTTGGTTGGAATCTCCGCCGCTTTGGCACCGATAAGACCGCCTACTGGCTTCTCTCCAACGACGATCAGCCGGTGGCCGGCATCGTGCGCCACAGCTTGAAGGAAAAAAAACCGGGATCCCTTCAGGCACGCTGGGTCGGTTATATTTCTGTGGAGGATGTTGAGGAGGCCGCTGAAAGGGTCGTTGAGGAAGGCGGCAAATTGTTGCTTCCGCCGCGTGAGGTTCCCGACCGCGGCTCCCTTGCCATCGCCACCGACAGCGAGGGTACGATTATCGGCTTCATGCACTCGGACTCCGGTGACCCGCCCGACCGCCTGGCCGCAGTCGGGGAGTGGGTCTGGGTACAGCTGTTCTCGGCGGATCCGGCCAAAGCCGTCTCATTTTATCAGGATGTCTTCGAACTGGAGGGTGAACCGGACACAAGAACCGAAAGCGAGGACGACTTCCTCCTGGTCTCCGGGGGCCATTCGCGAGCCAGTCTGGTGCCCTTCCAGAGGAACAGCCGCCGCGGTGGCTGGCTGGGGTTCGTCCGTGTCACCGATGTCGAGGAGACGATCCAGGCCGCCACCGACATCGGGGGTCGCGTCATCATGGACCCGGAAACCGTTGAGGAAACAGGCCGGATGGCCGTAATCGCCGACCCTTACGGCGGCGTAGTCGGCCTCTTTCAATTTTCAGAATAAGGAAAGCCGTCATGAACAAAAAACCATTGCTCCGTCTCGCCCTTCTGGGAGTGCTTTTGTGGATACTGGCCGGCATGACCGGCGGCTGCAGTTCCGGCATGTATTCAGGATCCATCTACGCCAGTCACGGCTACGGGGGGATGTATGATCCGTTCTTTTACGATCGCTGGTACCATCGTGACACCATTGTGGTAAGGCCGCCGCCGATTCGCCCGCCCCGCCCCACTCCCGCCCCCATGCGCCCCGTGACACTCCCCGCCCCCATCCCGGGGCGGGCACGCTGATTGACTTCAACTGGACCGGACATGCGATTGCTTCAGATTGTTACTGTACTTGGACTGCTCATCCTTCAGGGCGGGTGTCAGAAACCTTCCGTGCCTGAGGGGCAGCAAAACCTTGAAGGCCGCACCTGGCAGCTGGTCGAATTGGACGGCCGTGCCGTCGACGAAATTCCTGGCCTGCGCGTGCCAACCCTGCTGCTGGACGAGCAAGCCGGGCAGGCGGCCGGGATCAGCGGAGTCAATCGTTACACCACCGGCTACACCCTGGAAGAGTCCAGCCTGACGTTCGGGGAAATCGCCTCCACCCGTATGGCCGGGCCACCCGAAGCCATGGAGTTCGAGCAGGCCTTCCTCAATGCTCTCCAGGAAACGACGGCCTGGACCCTTCGCGAGGGTTTGCTTGAGCTGTCCACCCGGAAAGGGGAATCGACCCTGCGTTTCCGGGCGGAATAGCCGAGCTTATATAAGGATCGTGAGGAGAGCCCCGAACTTACAGTCTCGTTACGGTAGCAGAAGCTATGGGGATATCGAGGAACGAGGGTCTCTCCCCGAGAGGAGCTTTGTTGAGGATCCCGGGGCTTGGCTTGGCAGGGCTTCAAAAGTTACTTACATACCACCCTCCTTCGGACGGCATACGGCTGCCGGACGTTTGATCGAATCGAGACGGTTCGCCCTATGAGCGTGCTTGCGCAGATTTCGGTGGGAAGCCTTCTGCTGGTGCTGTGCACGATAATCCATCTCGGGGTGGTCTCAAGGGTCCTGGCGGTGTTCCGCAGACACCGACCAGACATGGCCGAAAATCGGCCGATGAGAGATTTCTTCTGGTTGTGCCTTGGGGTGCTGGCGCCCCTGTTTTCGCATACGGTTCAATTGTATCTGTGGTCATTCGCCCTTTTTCAGATTGGCGCGTTGCGTGGCCACGAATCCTCGATCTATTTCGTACTGGTTAGCTACACGACGTTGGGTTACGGGGATATCATCCTCGATCCGGGGTTTCGGATATTGGGTGCCATGTCATCCGTCACCGGAATCATCATGTTTGGCATCACGACGGCGTTTCTGGTGGCCATCCTCGGGCGCGGTTTCTTGCAACGCTGAAACTCCGGGTTTTCTCTGCCTCGAACAAGGGGGAGAGAACAGATGATTCCTGCCCGCCGAGTTGCAACGGCAATTCCATCACCTCCAGATCACACCTTGAACCGAACCTTCGAGCGGACCAGGAAAGCTGACCATCCCAGGTTTTACGGGTCGGAGGGCATCCAGTCGGCAGCGACGGCGCGGTAGAGTTCGACCATACTGGCCAGGGCGGCCTGTTGGCTGCGGATCCGGTCGAGTTCGTTGGCAAAGAGTTCGCGGTTGGCATCGAGAACTTCAAAGTAACTGGAAACCCCCTCGCGGTAGCGCTGCTCGGTCAGGTCGAGGCGTTCTCGTGAGGTTTCGACGATCTCGGCCGAGGTGGTGGCCTGGCTGCGGTGGCTCTGGTGGTCGACGAGTGCGTTTTCCACCTCGCGGTAGGCGTTGCGAACGGCCAACAGATAGGTCTCCACGGCGATGGTTTGCAGGGCCTCGCTGCCGCGCACGTTGGCGCGGAGGCGTCCGGAATTGAAGATCGGAAGGACTGCGGCGGGGGTTACGCTCCAGGCTTCTGAGTCCAGCAAATCCTTGAATTCGCGGCTGATAAAGCCAATGGAACCGGTGATGGAGATGGTGGGCAGAAAGGCTTTGCGGGCCGCAACGACATCCAGATCAGCGGCTCTCAGCTGCGCTTCGGCCTCGAGCAGATCGGGGCGGCGGCCGATTAAGGTGCTGGGCAGACCGGCGGGCAGTTGCGGGGGCACCTCCGTGGCGAGCAATCCCTGAGAGCGTTCAATCGAGCCGGGAACACGCCCCAGTAAAATCGCCAGCCCGTTTTCCTGACGGGATTGCAGGCGGCGCAGTTCGTCCAGCGTGCGCTGGGCTGAATCGCTGAGGATGGCAGCCTGACGTCGGTCGAGCCCGGAGGCGATGCCCGCCTGGTGGCGGTCTTCGATGATGCTTTGCGATTTCTCGCGGGAGCGCAGCGTTTCTTCCGCTATTTCAACTTGGGCGTCGAGAGCGAGGAGGTTGAGGTAGGCGTTGGCCACTTCAGCCGTCAGGCTGACCTCGACCGCTCGGCGGTTGGCCTCGACCGCAAAAAATCTTTGCTGGGCGCTTTCCGTGAGTGCGGCAACGCGGCCCCAGAGATCAATCTCCCAACTGGGCACGGACAGCACCGCATTCCAGAGTTCGGAGGTGCTGTCGAAACGTCGCTCGCGGCTGTAGCCACCAGCGCCGTTCAGATCGGGAAAGCGCTCGGATCGTTGGATCTGGAATTGGGCACGCGCCAGCTCAACGCGTTGGGCGGCGATGCGGAGGTCGGTATTCTTCTCAAGCGCTTCCATAATCAACGCGTCCAGCTGCGGATCCGAAAGGAGGCTGTTCCAGGGTGGCAGGGTCTCCGTCTCGGTCGGGCTGGCCCAGTCCGAATAGTCGGGCAGGGCGTATTCCGTGGAATCGTTATTGGAGCGGCAGCCTGACAGGAACACGAAGGCGATTGCAGGCAAGCCGAGACAGGCGAGTCGTTTGGCGCAATTGAAAGCGGCAGGTGATTTCACGAAGCGATCTCCTTTCCGGTGGACTCACTGGAGTGTTGTTTCCCCTTCATGAAGAACCAGAAAAAAAGCGGGGTGTAAAAGACCCCGATCAAGGTTGCGGCAAGCATGCCGCCGAGAATACCGGTACCCACGGAGTGCTGGGTGGCAGCGCCGGCACCGCTTGCCTTGACCAACGGCAGCACACCGAGGATGAAGGCCAGTGAAGTCATGACGATCGGGCGGATGCGCTGCCGGGCGGCTTCGAGAGCCGCATCCAGGGCGGACTTGCCGGCCTCGAACTCCTGCTTGGCAAACTCGACGATGAGGATGCCGTTTTTCCCGGCGAGGCCGACGAGGGTGATGAGTGAGACCTGGAAAAAGATATCGTTCTCGGTGCCCCGTATCCAGACCGCAACCAGTGCGCCGGTAATGGCGATCGGCACGATCAGGAAAACGGCAACGGGGAGATTCCAGCTCTCGTAAAGAGCGGCTAGAAAGAGGAAGACAAAGACAAATGAGAGGGCAAAGATAAATGCACTCTGCGAACCCGCCTGACTTTCCTGGAGCGATTGTCCGGACCACTCATAGGAGACCCCCGGGGGGAGAACCTCGGGGGAAAGGCGCGCCATTGTGGCTAGCGCATCGCCGGAACTGAAGCCCGGCGCGGCCGCCCCGGATATTTGCACGGAGGGATAGCCGTTGTAGCGATTGAGGGCTATCGGGGCACTGCGCCATTCAGCCTGGGTTAAAGTGGAGACGGGGACGAGGTCACCGAGCCGGTTACGGGTATAAAACTGGTCGAGGCTGGACGGGTCTTTGCGGAATTCAGCTTCGGCCTGGAGCTTGACTTTCAAGTTCGTCCCGAAGGCATTGAACTGGTTAATAAATGTGGTGCCAAGCAGCCCCCCGATGGTCGAGTAGAGCTCGTTCAGCGACACCCCCATGGCCTTGGCTTTATTGCGGTCGACATCGAGGAAGAGGGTCTGCACCTCCGGTGCGGCGACATTGCGCACCGAGGTCAGGGTGGGATCGGCGTTGGCCTTCGCAATGAGGGCTTGTGCGGTTTCGTTCAGTTTGGCTCGATCCCCATCAGTTGAGAGCAGGCGATAATCAAAGCCGCTGATCGCCCCCATTCCGGAAATGGCTGGTTCGTTCATGGCAAAGACGTTGGCCTCGGCAATGCCGCCCAGCTCACGATTGACCCGACGCAGCAAGGCAAAGACTTTTTCCGATTCCTCTTCTCGCTCGTGCCAGTCTTTGAGGGTGGCGAACACAAAGGCCTGATTGGCGTAACGGTAAAAGACAGAAAAGCCGTTGATTGCCATGGTTGTCTCCACTTCCGGATAACTGAGCAGTATCTGCTCTGTCTTGGCCAGAGCCTCAGTGGTACGGGACGCGGAGGCACCTGAAGGTAAATCGACGGCGACCAGCATGGTGCCCTTATCCTCTTCCGGGACAAAACCGGTCGGGATAAGGTTGAAAAGCAAAATAAGTAAAGCCAGGAGTCCGACATAAATAACCGCCGCGACGGGGCTCCGGGTGATGAGAAAACGCACACCACTGGTGTAGAAATGGGTGACTTTATCGAATAACCGGTCGAAGACCTGAATGAGGCGCGGCTTTTTGACACCCGCCTTGAGCATGAGGGCACACAGCGCGGGCGTCAGGGTCAGCGCGACGACCGCCGAAAGCACGGTCGAAATCGCGATTGTGATCGCAAATTGCTTGTAGAGCGTTCCTGTAACGCCTCCCAGAAAGGCAATCGGCACGAAGACGGCACACATCACCGCGGTGACCCCGATAATGGCGCTACCGATTCCCTTCATCGCCTCGATGGCTGCCTCCCGCGCCGCAAGCCCGCGCTCGTGCATGATGCGTTCGACGGCCTCGACCACGACAATGGCATCGTCGACCACGATACCAATAGCGAGCACAAGCCCGAACAGGGTCAGCATATTAATGGAAAAGCCGAGAACGAGCATTATGGCCAACGTGCCGACGATCGAAATCGGAATCGCGATCATTGGAATGAAAGTTGCCCTCAGGTTTCCGATGAAGATGAAGACAACCAGAAGCACAAGAATGAAGGCTTCGACAAATGTATGCAGCACCAATTCAATGGACGCTTCAACGAAGTTCGTCGTGTCGTAGGGGATCGACCAGTTAATGGCACTGGGGAAAGATTGGCTGAGTTCATCCATGCGCTCGCGGATGCCTCCGGCTAGTTCCAGAGCATTGGCTCCGGGGCTCAGGTAGACGGCCATGGCAACCGCCGGTTCCCCATTCTGGCGGCTACTGTATTGGTAGTCATCGGCGCCGAGCTCGACCCGGGCGATATCGCGCACCCGCACGACCGAGCCGTCCAGTTGGGCTCGCACTATCACATCGCGAAAGGCCTCTGCCTCGACCAACCCACCTTGGGTCTGGACGGGAAAGGTCAATACCTGCTCGGCACTGTTGGGGGACTGCCCGATCTCGCCGACCGCGAAGTTTTGATTCTGCTCGCGGATGGCACCGACGACGTCGTTGACGGTGAGGTTAAATTTGGCCAAGCGCCCGGGATCGACCCAGATGCGCATGGCATAGGGTGCGGCAAAGAGAGTGACGTCGCCAACACCGGGAAGACGCTTGAGTTCGTTGACCAGTTGACTGTTGGCAAGGTTGGCCAGGTAGGTGGGGTCGAAGCGCTCATCATCCGATTGCAGACTTAGCACGAGCAAAATTTGCGGATTTGTTTTATCGACCCGCAAGCCTTGCCGAACGACTTCTTCGGGGAGGAGTGGCTCGACCCGTTTGACGCGGTTATTGACTTCAACTGCTGCGATGTCGAGATCGGTCCCCGGTTTGAAATAGACCGAAAGCTGCATCAATCCACTGGCCGAACTGGTCGACTGCTGATAAAGCAGGCCCTCGATGCCATTCATCTCCCGTTCGAGGGAAGAAGCCACGGTCGATTCCAGAATCTCCGGGCTCGCTCCCGGGTAGACCGCCGTAACCTGAACTTGCGGGGGCGCCACCGTCGGATACTGTTCAACAGCGAGCTGTCTGCTGGCCAGTATCCCAAGCAGCGAGATGATGATTGAGATGACAATCGCAAAGACTGGTCGTGTGACGAAGGTGCCCATCGTTTTCGGATAAGTGGTTGGTCGTCTGAAGCGTCGCTTATTCGATCGACTGAGGTTTATTATAGGGGCTGATGCTAACGGCGCGGCCGGGTGTTAAACCCTGCGCCCCGTCCACAATCACTTCTTCGCCGGGGCCGAGACCTTTCTCCACAATCCAGCGATCGCCATACCACTCGCCCATAACAAGGTCACGGCGTTCAGCCTTGCCATCAACCGCGACCCAGGCGACGTGCCCGTTCGGCATTTTGATCACGGCCTTCTGAGGCAACAAAATAACATTGTCTCGTTTCCCCACCACGAGGTTGGCCCTCACAAACATGCCCGGCAGAAGCCGGGACTCGGGGTTTTCCGCGAGCGCACGAACGGTAATGGTGCCCGTTTCTTGATTGACCAAACGGTCGCTGAAATCGACTTGGGCCGGATGGTCGTAGGCGCTCCCGTCGGGTAAGAGAATCTCGACCGTTCCCCGGGTGCCGTCGTCGCCGATGGCACCCGACTCGATATCGCGGCGCAGGGCCAAGGCATCCAGATCGGAAATCGTGAAGTTAACGTAGATGGGATCTATTTGGTCGATGGTGGTCATGTGGGTCGGCCCATCTTTACCGACCAAGGCGCCATTTGCGACCAGACTGCGTCCGATTCTTCCTGCTTCCGGGGCAAGGATTTGCGTGTAGTTTAAATTGAGGCGAGCTTGTTCGACCAGTGACTGTGCCGCGGCGACAGCGGCTTTAGCCTGAGCCGCGGAAGAGGCCGCGTTGTCGTATTCCTGTTGACTGATGGCATCCGTATCAATCAGACGGGCCATGCGTTGCTCAAAGCCAGTGGCGCGTTCCGCTTCCGCCAGGGCACTTGCTAATTGAGCCTCCGCTTGGCGAAGGGCAGCAGTATAGGTATCCGACTCGATGGTGTAGAGGAGATCGCCAGCCTGCACCTCGGTGCCCTCGGTGAAATGGGACGCCTGCACGATTCCCTGGATGCGGGCGCGCACCTGAATCGAATTATATGCGACAACACGACCGAGATGCGTGTTTTCTGCCGAGATGGATTCCGCTTGAGTGGTGAAGGCCGTGACCTCCGCGGGTGGTGGCGGGGGTGGCGATGATTCCTTCGAACAGCCCGCTCCCGTTAAAAGCGTGATTAACAGGCATAAAGCTGCAGACCAGCTTTTAGGGGAAAATGGGACAAAAGTCATGTTAATGCGTGTCTTGGAGGTCGATGTTAACGCCGAATTAACGTAAGAACCAAGCGTTCCTGCGTTTTCAGTGCAAAGCTAAATTACAAATTGTCGGAATTAGTCAATCAATAGCTGGTGGAATAAATCCTGTCCTCTTCTGAGATGACTATACTCACATACGGGCCTTGGAACATCTGCCCGCCGCTTGTAACGATTTTCCTGATTATAGCGTCCATTTCTCCAGTCCCAAAACAGGAATCCATTGATGGGAACACCATTCCGACAGTGCGAAACCTGGATCAGCAAATCCCGCCAGAAAACGGCAAAAGGCCTATTTTTGCCTTGCCAGCCCAAAATTCAATCAACATAGAACCTGCCCAAATCAAGGTACTTACACTTAAATTTTCTATCAAAAACTCCGCATTCGTGAACCTGAAAACTGAAAATCCCAGCCGCTGCAAATGGATTATGCTGCGCCCCATGACCGGCCTGCGTTATGAGACCGGACCATGCTAAACCTGTTGAAAATCCCTTTCCTGCTGGCGTCACTGACGATGGTCGGTTGCGCGACCACGGCGACGGAATCCGAGAGAGCTGAAGTCAGTGGCCAGGCTTTTTACGTCGAGCGGATCGCGGCACCGCCCAACGCCAGGCTGGAGGTCGTTCTCGAAGACATCAGCCGCCAGGACGTCGCCGCCGAACGCCTGGGCGAGATGATCGTCGAGAAAGCGGGCCAGCCGCCGTACGATTTCCGCATTGAATACGATCCGGAACAGATCGATCCGCGTCATACCTACCGGGTCGCGGCGCGTCTGTACAGCGGGGAAGAATTGCTCTTCACCAGCGATACGATTCACCAGGTCATAACCCGGGGCTTCCCCTCGAAGGTAGATGTGCGCATGCGTGCCGTATCTCAGGCGACACCCCAAGCATCTCAGGCACCCCAGCCTCAGCCTCTTGGAGAGATTCCTGCGGCTTTTGCCGGAACACTGCCCTGTGCCGACTGCCCGGGAATCGATACCCAGCTCCATCTGCTGCCGGACGGGGTATTTTTCCTGCGCCAGCATTATCAGGACCGCGAGAACGGCGTATTTGATGACATCGGGCGCTACATTATCTCATCCGATCACAATCAGCTTTCGCTCCACGGCGAGCGTGAGACGCCGCGGCGTTTCGCGATCCAGGGGCCCGATGCTCTGCGATTGCTTGACCTCGATGGCGGACACATTGAATCCGAGCTGACCTACACCCTGGAGCGCGAGCCGCAGCTGGAGCGGCCGGAACCGCGGCTGCTGATGTCGGGGAAGTATCGGTATCAGGCCGGAGCGGGCCATTTTCGGGAATGCTTGACCGGACTCGATCTGCCGGTGGTTGCCGAAGAAGACAACCGTGCCCTCGAAGAAGCCTACCTCGCCGTCCGGGAGGAACCGGGCGAGGCATTGCTGGTGGGTGTGGAAGGGCGGATCGAACAGCGATCACCGGCAGAAGGCCAGGGGCCGGTGATGATGCTGGTGCCGGAACGATTCATCGGGGTGTGGCCTGAACGGGAATGTCCCCAACAGATCAGCGGCGCAACTCTGGAAAACACCTACTGGCGACTTGTGCGTCTGGGAACCTCAGGCGTCGAGAGGTTCCCCAACCAGCGTGAGCCTCACCTGATCTTCCGCGAGTCCGGCGAGGTAGCCGGTTCGGACGGCTGTAATCGCCTGAGGGGTCGGTACCGTACCTCCGAGCGCTCCATTGAGTTTATCGGACTGGTCACGACCCAGAAGATGTGCGCCCATGGAATGGAACAGGCCCGGGCTTTCACCGAGGCTCTGGAGATCGCCAGCCGCATCCGAGTCATCGGAGAACACCTTGAAATTCGCGACGACGACAACAATCTCTTGATGCGCCTGGAAGCCGTGGCGCTATAATCCCTGCAATCCGACCACGAAAGTAATTAATGATAATTAAAAAACTGATCGTCCCCATTCTGGCTGGCCTGCTGCTTCTGCTTGCAGCCTGCGCCACCTCCCCGCGAATCACAACCCTTCGGGCGCCCAACGCAGACCTCTCCGGCTATTCAAGCTTTGCCTTTGTTGACCCTCTGGGCACCGATCGGGCCGGATATGCCAGTCTGATCTCGCAACAGTTGAAATTCTCCATCCGTCGTGAACTGGAGATGCAGGGGTATGAGTACGTCGAGGATCGCGAAGAGGCCGATCTCCTGGTGAATGCCTACACCCATCTCGATGAGCGCATTGTGTCTCAAGAGGTTGCCGACCCGTTCATTGGATCGTCCTACTGGGATTACCGCTACGGTTTCTACACCACCTGGCCAAGTTACTCGATCCGGACCGAAATACAGCAGTTTACCGAGGGAACCCTGACCGTCGATCTGGTCGATTCCTCCAAAAAGATGATGGTCTGGGAAGGTACGGCGCGCAACGAGATCAACGAAAAAACACGGCGCGATGCCGCCCAGGCAATCGACCAGGCCGTGGCCAGAATCTTTGAACAATTCCCCTGAGTCATGCAGCACGTTCCGACTGAAATTTCTCCGATCAGTACCCCGGGCCTATGACCTATTCGCGTAAGTTCTTGAAGGCTTTTGCCGCGAACCGCGTCTTCGGGGTATCGCTGATCCTGGTCGCCGCTTTCGGCGCATGGGGGTTGATCGATCCCGAGGGCATGAGTGGAACGTCGCTGGGTTTCACGACTTTCATGTTGACCAGCATCGGCTGGTATTGGCTGCTGATCAGTAGCGGTTTTCTGATCCTTGCCGGATTCCTGGCGCTGGGGCCTTATGGCCGAGTCAAGCTGGGCGCTGATGACGAAGAACCCGAGTTCTCGACCGTGTCATGGATTGCCATGCTCTTTGCCGGGGGCATGGGCGCCGGTCTGATTTTCTGGGGGGTTGCCGAACCGCTCTACCATTTCCGTGATCCCCCGGGCATGCCGGGTGAGACCGCGGAGGCTGCACGCACTGCCTTTGTGCTGACCAACCTTCATTGGGGACTCCATGCCTGGTCGATCTACGGCATTTGCGCAATGGTGATCGCCTATTTCACCTTCCGCAAAAACAGGAAACCGCTCATCTCGACGCCGATTGAATCGCTCTTTCCCGGCATTGGCGGTCAGCGTCTGGGGCAGGTGGCCAACGTCCTTGGCGTGTTCGCCGTGGTCTTCGGGCTGGCAGGTTCTCTCACCATGGGGACGTTGCAGATTCGCGCCGGGCTCGGCGAACTGATCGGCACGCCTTTGACCTTTGGCATGTCGCTGGCAATCATGGTCGTGATGTATGGCACGTACATGACTTCCACCGCGGTCGGTGTCGATCGCGGTATCAAGTTGTTGTCCAACATCAATATGATAGTCGCTGTGCTGATGGTGCTTTACATTGCGGTACTCGGTCCGACCTCCTTTATTTTCGAGACCCTGGTCGATTCGATCGGCAGCTATTTCACCCAGCTGCCCGGACTCGCTTTCAAGCTTTTTCCCTTCGAAGGTCTCAACGACTGGACGGCCGGCTGGACGCTCACCTACATGATCTGGTGGCTTGCCTGGGGGCCTTTCGTCGGTATCTTCATTGCCCGCATCAGTCGCGGACGAACCATTCGAGAATTCTGTGCCGGGGTCATCATCGTGCCCACGCTGTTCTCCCTTTTCTGGTTTGCGGTCCTGGGCGGAGCCGGTGTGTTCATTGAGCTGTTCGGAGGCGGAGGTATCGCCGAGCTGGTCTCCCAGGACGTCAGCCGGGCCTTCTTTGTTTTTCTGGACTTCTTTCCGTTCGGACAAGTACTGGGTTTCATTGCCCTGTTCCTGATTTTCATCTTTCTGGTCACTTCAGCAGATTCGGGCAGCTTCGTGTTATCGATGATGACCAGCGACGGAAAGCTGAATCCGCCGCTGCCTTACAAGCTGGTGTGGGGGAGCCTCGTGGCTGTCCTCACGGTTGCGACCCTGTTCAGCGGTTCGGTCCAGGTCGCCAAGGCCATGGCGGTGACCGGCGCCATTCCGTTTTCCGTGGTTTTGCTGCTCCAGGTGGTGGGTTTTCTGAGGGAGATTCGAAGTGAGCGGGGCGAGCTCAAACAGGATGCAGAAAGGAGGACCCCATGAGTCGTTTGCATAACATCCTGACGGGCCTGGCCCTGATCACCACCCTTGCCGGCTGTGGCCTTAGTGAAGACCCGTTGAAGGTCGGCGGCAAGCAGTCTCCGGAAAACCGGATCATCAGCGAGTTGGTCGCGGAAATAGCCGAGGCGGAGGGAATTCCGGTCCAGCGGCGCATCGGGCTGGGTGACAGTCGGCTCACGCTGGAGGCTCTGAAACGTGGAGAGATCGATATCTACCCGGAATCCACCGGGTCTGGCCTGGCGTTGCTGGGGCTGGCCCAGGCGGCCGATAACGATCCGGATGCCTCGCTGCGATTGCTGCGCGAGCGCTATGCACCCCTGGGTCTGGGATGGAGTCAACCACTGGGCTTCGAAACCACTCCCGGACTGGTGATGCTTCGCGAGCGCGCTCGATCCCTCCGCATTCGCAGTTACTCCGATCTTTCGGACCATTCCGGCCGCCTGTCAATTGGAGTCGATACTGAGTTCCGGCGCCGCCCGGTCGACGGTCTCGCACCGCTGATGCTGCGCTACGGGATCGAGTTTGATCAGATCATCGAGGTCGCGTTATCCGACAGGACCGAACTTTATAACCAACTCCTGGACGGCGATATTGATATCGCGCTGATTCGTTCAGGAGACCCCCAGATTCCAATGTTTGATCTCCTGAAGCTGGAGGATGATCTTGCTTTCTTTCCCGACCATGAAGCCGCGCTGCTCTACCGAGAGGCTGCCCTGCAACGGTTTCCCGCGCTGGAACAGGTCATGGAAAAACTGGCGGGGGCGATCAGCGACGAGCAGATGCAGGCCTTGAGCCGAAGAGTCATCATACGCGGGGAAGATCCCAGTGAGGTGGTGCGGGATGAACTGATTCGTCTCGGTTTGATCCAGGGCACGGCGGACAAGAGGAATCGGCAGGCCGTGAGCCTGGCCGTGTCGCGAACGGCCAATGCGGACGGCGAGGCAGGTGCCCTGCTCCGACAGTTGCGCCGGTCCTTTCCGACCAGCAACGTGAACCTGGTCCGCTCGGGCGACCCGCTGGGGGCCGTCAAGAACGGCAGCGTCCGACTTGCTTTGGTCAGCGCACCGGCATTCTTTGCGCCCGGCTCGACCGATCCGGCTCTCGGTCAGCCGCCGTTACGTCCCGGCTTCGAAGCCGTTGCCCTCGTCGGGACCAGTTATCTGCAGGCTTTTGCACTGAAGTCGGGAATCAAGCGTCTTGAGGAGGCCACGCTGATCGCTGCCGGACCTGAAGGTTCGAGTGGCTTTCGCGCCGCCCAGTCCCTGATCGACGGGCTGGAGCTTCCGGCTGAGCTCATGTCCGTGCAAGGCGACAGACCGGAGGAGCTGGCCGATGCCCTTGTGGATAGCGGCGCGGACGTCGCCATTTTGATGCAGCCAGTCGGAAATTCGACAGCCTTGAGGCTGATTCAGCGCGGCCTCTCTCTGATCGAGGTGGACAATTGGATTCAGGGCAACAACCGGATCGTTTTTCCCTACCTGCAACCGGCCCGTCTTTCGCCATCAGACTACGAGCCATTTTTTTCCGATGAGCCTGAAGCTGCCGAGGCGGATTCCAGGATAGGAATCAACCGGCCCATCGAGACGCTTGCCACGCAACTGGTGCTGGCCGGACCCGCGCCGGCGGCCGAGGTCCGGCTTTCCACGCAGGGCCCGGGAGCGAGTTTTGATCCGCGTCCTTTGCCGCTGACCGATCAGGCCGTCGAGCGCATCAATGCAGCCACGGCAAGCTCCGAGGATATTTATCCGATCCTCCCGCAGGCACGGGCGCTGGCTCCCAGCCTGCCACAGCCGCCGCAGCCTTTGAACCCGTCGCCGGCAGCATCCGCCCTGTCAGTTCTGGCCATCCTGCTTCTGAGCTGGACGGTGTGGCTCCTGTTGCGACCCGAAACGAAACCTCAGCCGACATCAAATTGAAACTCCTGATTGCAAGCATCACCTGTCTCCTCCTGTTGCCCTCCGCCCTGCAGGCTGAGGAGGATCAATGGACGGGTGTATGGGAGACCTTTTGGCGCAACGGTGGCGCCGTGATCAACTTTCAACAAAACGGGGATCGTATCGTCGGGACCTATCCCGGGTTCGAGGGCTCCATCGAGGGACGTGTCGAGAAGAGCAAAGTTTCCGGGACATGGGAGGATGCCGCCGGTGAGGGCACGTTCACCTTCTCCATGTCTCCGGATGGACAAAGTTTCATGGGCCGATTTGGGTCGGGTGAATGGTGGACCGGCATCCGCTCCGATAACGGGTTGACCCGCGCGCTTTCCGGTAAAGTGGACCTGTCCAGTCCCGGACTCACCCTCAGGCGGTTCCTGACCGCCGGCAACCGGTCCGGCGTGGGGCGGAACGACCGCTTGGGCGTGGTCCTCGGATTGTTGGACTTCAGCGCCTTTGATGACTCGATCACGGTCTATGACCGCATCGACATGGCGCGGATCTTGTTCCAGATCGTCGACCGCCTGACGATGCGTGTATGGGCGATCAAACCGGGTGAAGACGCCGCCGAAAGCGGGAAATTCGCGGTGGATCTCACGCAGTCCGGCACCGGCAAGGTTTTTAATCTCAAGTTCACGCGAAGCGAGAACCCGGACTCAAGTGGCTCTCCTATCTGGCGGATATGGGTCCCCGCCGAGGAGGAGATGCGCGGGGTGCTGGACGAGCTGCTCGAAGTCCATGGCGGCGAGGTGCCGCATTCCCGGCAACATCACAACCTCAGTTCGCCACGGGATACCATGCGGACCTTTATTGAGCAGTGGAAGTTCGCGCGGTCCGGTGACAACACCCTTTTCCTCGAAACCATGGATCTGTCCCAGGTCGCCGCGGCCGTGCGCGAAGAGGAGGGCATGCTTCTCGGCGAGTATCTCATCGAGGTGCTTTACCGCATCGGTCTTCCGTTGCGCCAGGAAATACCGGATTATCCGGAGCGGCGCGGACACTACACCCACTTCGTGCATCCGATTGGGTCAGTCGAGCTTCATCCGGTCGAGCAGGAGGACGGCTCAACGGTCTGGCAATTCAGCGCCGAGACCTTGGACAGCGTGCGGGCCTTGTTCACCGCCTTGGAGGACATGCCGATCGCGCAAGGCACGGAACGTGCCGAGTCCACGAACTTCTTTGCCCTTCGCAAAAGTGTCCGCTCCATCCACCGCGGGTTACTGAGCGATACCGGCGCCGGAATGGAGCTTTGGCAGTGGATCGCGCTGGTGCTGTGGCTGCTTGTCAGTATTCCACTAAGCTGGTTTCTAACCTGGATCGCGATAAACATCCTTCGGCTCAAGAAGCCCCGGGAAGAGGACCAAATCCTGGAACCGGATGCCCGATTCCTGTGGTCCCTGAGGCTGATCTTTCTGGCCATCAGCGGCTTGGTGGCTCTAAGGATCCTGGGGCTCCCGCAATCCATCGATATCCCGCTGCGGATCGTAATCGGCGTGACGCTCTCGCTCGCCGGTGGATGGTTTTCCTACAATCTGGTGGACAGGATTGGCAAACTCCTCGAGACAACCTCCCAGCGCTACCAATACCGGGACGAGGTACTGCGCTCTCTCGGCACGTCTTTGGCGAAGATCGCCGTGGTCATCGGCGCTGTGCTCTTCCTTGCCGAAATCCTGTCACTGCCATACCAGGGAGTGCTGGCCGGTCTCGGCATCGGCGGTCTGGCGGTGGCGCTTGCCGCGCGCACCACCCTCGAGAATTTCATCGGCGGCATCACGCTCCTGGCGGACAAGCCGGTCGAGGTCGGCGATTTCTGCAGGCTGGGAGACCATCTCGGTGTGATCGAGGGCATCGGCCTGCGCTCGGTGAAAGTTCGCGATCTCAACCGGATCATCGTCACGATCCCGAACGCCGAATTCGTGAATCTCTACATCGAGAACTTGACCCGTCGCGACCGGATGCTTCTGCGGACGACGATCCAGCTGCGCTACGAGACGACCCCGGATCAGTTGCGCTGGGTGCTCACGGAGATGCGCAAGCTGTTACTCAGGCATCCGATGGTGACCCACGAACCGGCACGTGCGCGCTTCCTCGGTTTCGGGGAACATTCTTACGACATCGAGTTATTCGCCTACGTGAAAAGCACCGACTACAATGAGTTCCTCGGGATTCAGGAGGATGTTTTCCTTCAATTGATCGATATCGTCGACGAGTCCGGTACCGGCTTCGCCTTCCCGTCAACCGTGAACTATCTGACAAGGGACGGCGGGATGGACTCGGAACGCACCGAACGCACCGAAGAAATCATCCGCGAACTTCGAAAAGAGAACAAGCTCTCGTTCCCGGATTTCGACGTAAAGACCAGGGGGGAACTGAGAGACAGCCTCCCCTATCCGCCCGAAGGCTCAGTCAACAAGGAATAATCCGTTATGGAAGCGGTCTCACCCGCGGTGGCGGGATACGAGGACGCCGCTCCCGGCGACGACAGCCGCCGTAAGTACCGGCCAGACGTAGGCGCCGCTGACGTCATAGAGCCAACCCCCGAACAGGGGCCCGGTGATGCCCGCCACCCCGTAGGCGAGGAATATCTGGGGATAGATGCGCGGCACCCGGGAAACGCCGAAGACGGCGGCGGTTTCGGCAGCGTAAATGACAAAACAGGAGCCAAATCCAAAGCCCGCGACGGTCGACGCCGCAATGAACCGCCAGGCCACCCCCGAATCCAACAGACCGAGAAGCGCGAAGCCGAGAAATCCCATGCTGATCGGAAGCAGGCGGCCGCCGACGCGGTCATGTATCAACCCCCAAACGATGCGCCCGACCGCATTCCCGGCAGCGAAGCCCGCCACAGCCAGCGCCCCTGTCTGGGAGGACAAATCAGCCGTCAAAGCGATCGGCTTCATGTGCCCGATGGCCAGCAAACCGCCAAAGGTGCCGCAAAACATACCGGCAAAGAGGCGACGAAACCGCGCGTCCCGCCAGAGTCCCTGTTGCGTCATCGGGACCTCGGCCGCAGGGATAGCAACCGGAAATCGCATGAACAACGCACAGCCCGCCAGCCAGATCCAGAAGAAGACCCCCATCGCTCGAAACAGAGGCAGCGGTTCCCAGCCCAGGGAAAAGAGCCTCTCCGCCACCTCGGCCAGGATAATCGCCCCGCCACCAAACCCGGCAACGGCAATGCCCGTGACCAACCCTTTGCGCTCCGGAAACCACCGGACGCAGGCAGTCAGCGGGCATACATATCCCAACCCGATGCCCACCCCGGAAAGAACCCCGATCCCCAACCACAACGCCGGCCACTCCCCGCCGGAGGAACCCGCGAAATAATAACCGGCCCCGTAGAAAAACGCGCCTGCCAGGGCCATGCGCCGCGGGCCAATCTTGTCCAGCTTGCGCCCGGCAGCGACCATCGTCAACGTGAAGGCCGCGATGGACGTCCCGAAAATCAAGCCTGCCTGCCAGCCGGCAAGGGCATGATGCTCCCGGAGCGCCGGAACGAAGGCACTCCAGGCATAGACGCCGCCCAGAGCCAGTTGCATCAGTACCGATGCGATTACAACAACAAGTCCAGCCATCATGATCGTAGATATATTCCTGTTACACCCGAGTGAGTCGCCGGCAAACACATCAAACCAAAGTCCACCACACAATCTTATATCGCCGTCTGGTGCTGCCCCCAGCCGGGGGAAGGCTCGGCGGCGTGTATTCCTTATGTCCGCCATCCCTCTTTCCGGGAGAACGGTGAGGTCATCCGGCAAACCGGACCGGCCAGATCGAAGGTATCGCATTACGAGACCGCTAAATGCCCACTCCAAGCTGTCCAAGGCAATAGGCCCATTCCTGAATAAAGGCCCGGAAAGGAAGAAAAATCTCCCGCGAGGCGCGTCACCGTCAGGATAGTTACGATAAGACAGGAAGCTTCTTGGAATCGAGGGCCTGATAAATTACGTTTGCCGGGTAGATTTACCTTACTTCACCAACAGCCGGATAAAAACCATGACTGACCTCGAAATCGCGCAATCTGCAACCATCAATCCAATAACGGAACTGGCTGCCCGCCTGGGAATGGACGGGTCCACCATCCAGATGTTTGGAAACTACAAGGCAAAGATTCCCTTGTCGGTGATTGATGAGGAAAAAGCCGCGAAATCGAAACTGATCCTGGTGACGGCGATGACGCCCACCCCCGCCGGCGAGGGCAAGACCACCACCTCCGTTGGCCTCTGCGATGGCCTTAATGAAATCGGCAAGAATGCGACCGTCGTTTTGCGTGAGCCTTCCCTTGGTCCCTGCTTTGGCATGAAGGGCGGGGCTGCCGGAGGCGGACAGTCACAGGTTGTGCCCATGGAGGATATCAACCTGCACTTCACAGGGGATTTCCGGGCCGTTGAAACCGCCAACAACCTTCTCGCCGCCCTCATCGACAACGAACTGCACCAGTCCGGAAAAGGTCCGGACGATATCGACCCTCAATCCGTGACCTGGAAACGGGTGATGGACATGAATGACCGGGCTCTCCGGAATATCATTTCCGGGCTCGGCGGAAAGGCAGGGGGGATACCGCGTGAAACCGGCTTCAACATCACCGCTGCCTCGGAGATCATGGCCATCCTCTGCCTGTCCAGCGACCTCATGGACCTGAAAAAGAAGCTCGGTAATATCCATATCGGGCAGCGATACGACAACGGGGGCGTTCAGGCCCGGGACATCCGGGCCAACGGGGCCATGGCGGTTATCCTCAAGGATGCCGTCATGCCAAATCTCGTGCAGACACTTGAAGGCAATCCGGCGATCATTCATGGGGGTCCTTTCGCCAATATCGCCCAGGGGACCAACTCTGTCATTGCCAGCCGGATGGGTCTCTCCCTTGCCGATTATGCCGTCACGGAGGCGGGCTTCGGAGCCGATCTCGGAGCGGAGAAATTTTTCAACATCAAGTGCCGGTACGGTAACCTGCGTCCGCGGGCAGTGGTCATCGTCGCCACTATCCGTGCCCTCAAGTTCCATGGCGGCGTGCCCCTCAGGGAGCTGACCACACCCGATACAGCGGCTGTTGCCGATGGCTTTGCCAATCTGAATCGCCATATTGACAATGTCGCACAATTCGGGGTCCCAGCTGTCGTCGCCATCAACCGCTTTGGCTCCGATTCCGACGAGGAAATTGAGCAGGTTCGGAAGCTTTGCGCGGAAAAGGGCGTCCCGGCGGAAGTCAACGACGCCTGGGCTCAAGGCGGGAAAGGGGCCACCGAGCTGGCCGAAACCGTTGCCAGGGCCGCCGACCAGTTCGACGGGGACTTCACTCCGACTTATGATTGGGAGGCCGGTGTCGAGGAGAAAATTCAAGCCATCGCCCGGAAGATTTACCGGGCCGAATCCGTCGTCCTTGGCCCCAAAGCCAGGGCCTGCCTGCATTCGATCAAGAAACTTGGTCTTGAGAATTTGCCCGTCTGTATCGCCAAAACGCAGTACTCCTTTTCCGATAATCCCAAATTGACCGGCGCGCCCGAGGGCTTTGAACTTGCCGTGAGTGATATCGAGATCGCAGCCGGAGCCGGATTCCTCATCCCTGTCACCGGATCCCTCATGCGCATGCCCGCCCTCCCCAGGGAGCCCGCCGCCCTCAACATGGATGTCAATGCCAATGGCATGATTTCCGGCATGATCTGATTGGACGCGAAGGGCTTACAGGGTTCCTCCACCATGGTCCATGAGCCCCCCGCAGGCGGCTCGGGACGTATTCTCAGTCTTTTTCCATCTCAAACCCAGCCTCTGCCCACGCCTTCACGCTTCCCAGAACCGTGTGGACATCCTCAAAGCCATCTGCCTTGAGGAGGCTTGCCGCGAGGTCAGCCCTGAAGTCACTTCCACAGTAGACAATCACCGAGGCAGTCTTGTCCAGTTGACTTGCCTTACTGGAAAGCTCGGCGGCAAAGATGTGCCGGGCACCGGGAAGGTGGCCTTGATTCCATTCCTCCTCTGTCCTGACATCCAGGAGGGTGATTTCCTCCTTGTCGGCAATCTTTTCTTTCAGCTCATGAATCGGCATGATGCCGACCTGGCTGACGACCTTTCCGGACTCGATCCAGCTCCGCATGCCCCCATTCAGAAAACCCTTGATCGTGTCAAAGCCCATGCGGAACAAATGATCGTGGGCTTCAAGCACATCTTCCCATTCCGAGCCAATCAGGAAGATCGGTTTGTCCGCCGGCAGGATCCGGCCCGCCCATGGGGGAAAGGATGACCGCAGGGCAATGTTTATGGAGCCTGGAATGTGGGCTGCCCCGAAAGCAGTCACTTCCCGGACGTCCAGGATGATAAGCTGATCCTGGCCTTCGGTAATCTCCGCGGCCAGTTGCTGAACATCTAAACCCTTAAGGTCCGGCGTTCTTCCGAACAATTCCGCACCCGCTGCGTTTAGTCCCTTCAACCGTTTATAGTAGGCGGGCTCGTCTGGAAGATCATTCATGACCTTTGCGATAAACGCCTTCTCGTCGGCAACATCCAGCTTACGGTTATGCTTGGCCTCGTAGCCAATGGTGGTCTGGTCGCGATCGCCGATACTGCCCCCGCAGGGAGACCCGGAACCGTGTCCGGGATAGACAATGATCCCCTCCCCAAGGGGAAGCAGTTTATTGAAGAGGGAATGGTAAAGCCTGCCGGCCAGTTCCTCGGGATCATTGCCGGAAGCGAGATCGGGCCGCCCGACCGAACCGGAAAAAAGGGTATCACCCGTGAAGAGACCCCAATTCTCCTCGGATCCTTCACCGCCCTTCACAAGGTAGCACATATGCTCCGGCGAATGGCCGGGTGTATGCAGACACGTCACGGTAAGGGCCCCGACTTCGAGAGACGCACCATCATCAAGTTGATTGATCTCAAAGCCGTAGTCATCGCTTTTCCCACCATAAATGGGGATGCCGAGAATCTTCTCGAGCTCGCGCGCCCCGGAGACGAAATCGGCATGAATATGCGTGTCTAGAACAGCTGTTATGCGGCAATTTCGCTCGCGGGCTAGATCCATATAGATGCCAACATCTCTTCGTGGATCAATGACAAGGCACTCACCTGCATCCTCGTCGCCCAGCAAATACGAAAGCTGAGCCAGACCGGGGGATTTTATGACTTCCAGAATCATAAAGCCATCAGCCGCATAAGGTGTACCATTTCCGGGACAAAATCCTTATTCATGGCATAGGAAGTGCGGCTGATTCATCGACCATGCACAAGATTATCATAGATCTCCCGGAACTGGGCGAACGCGTAAACCTACCTTCCAACCAGTGGAAAAACATCCGCCAATGGCTCGAGGAGCGCCAAATCCAGTATGAGGAAAAGGAACCGGAAAAAGCCCACACAGGGACAGACGAAAACACGGTCCTTGTCTTCGAAATCCAGAACCACAATGAGGATGTGAGAGATTACCTTCAAAAGCGCCGATAGCGTAATGCCAAGTGCCGGGTCAGGGGCCTCCCATCCTTGCAAATCGCATTGCAATCCAGCCTGGAGAACACCCCTCCTCCCGCTGGGATGCGAGAGGGGGAAGATGCTCAGGGACAACAGTCTTGATTTTGCCTCCCGGACTCCGGGAGACGATTTGCAGGGACTGCAATGCAATACACGTCCCTCGGTATGATTGCCTGGATCAGTTTCCGTCCATATCGAGGTCGTCAAGCTCGCGCCTCAGCCAATCCTCAATCAGTTCCCGTTCATAATAGAATTCGTCACTGCGCCGGCCCGGATTAGCTACGTTCCAGAGATAGGTCGTGTCTGTGATCTGGGCCAAGCCTTCCCTGACCACTTCACCGTCGGCATCAGTCAAGGCATAGTCGAACTTCAGCCGGGGTGGATAGATTTCCTTAATGATCCGGACGTCGTCAAAGTCCGGACCACGCCAGAACTCAAACTCCCCGGCGAGGTCGACATCCTTGACCGTCAGGGCGAGCTTCGCCTCTTCTGGAAGGTATTCGGCAGCTTCCTCCTTCACGAATTCCTCAAATTTATTGGAGAATCGCTCAAAGAGCGTTTCGCTGTAATACCCGTATTCCTCCACGTCGCTGAATGTCTCTGGATCTTCCCAGTCGATTTTTACCTCAGCCGCAGCCAAGGGGCTTCCAAAAGCAATCAGCCCCGTTAGGGAGAATAATCCAATTACGTGTTGTATCAATTTAGTCTTCATAGGATTTCGTTTTTACGCAGGGCCTGTGCCAGTCTTTCAGCTCAGGTGCATAACCGATGGTCAACGACGTGGCATGAGACCCCGGTGGCCCCACCCGGGAAGGGAGCCTGGTCGAATCGGGCGGATCACCGCCCTTCTCCGGGTTCACCCGCCCCTGAGCCCGGCAAGGAACCAGCGATGGGCAACCCGGGACGGGTCACCGCAGCCACCAGGGCGAACAGTTCCCAGCTGAAGGGAATGTAGCCGCCGTATCCGGCCAGCGGCATCTCAAAGACGTGCAGGACCTCGAGGTAGGGAATCTCATAAATCCACTTGGGATAAGAATGGAGATTCCACATCTCCCAGAAAAATCCGCAGATCAGCGCCCCAATGCCCAGGATGACAAGGGGGCGGAGGTCGCCGCTGGCAGCGATCCGGATCAGCGAGGGCCGACCTCGAAGCGCGTTTAGCGGATCCAGGATAAAAAAAACTGCAAGCCATAGAAACGGGAAAAAGAGGTTCGGAAAGGCGATCATCAGGGCCAGCATCCCCCACCCGGTCGCATGCAGGACCCAGAAACCTCCCCGCCCCAGATGGACTCCACGCCATTGCTTGAGGGAACGTACCAACCGGAAACTGGCGACCAGTTCAGCGGTCCCGAAGACCGCCGGGATGACGGTCGAGAAGCACAGCGAGGAGTAAAGGAAATAGGCACCATGGGAAAACTGTTCCCGTCCGAGATAGATCCAGTTTTGCGTGAAGTGGTTCAGCCCCTCGAACAGCCACCAGACCGGGACAGAGAGGAAAAACAGGGCTGCATAACGGGCCCGGCTTCGCGCCAGAAGCGAAGTTCCGGTCCGCCGATACACAAGCGCCTCCACGACCAGGCAATAGCCCAGCCATTGCGGAAAAAACAGGAGGTGTGTCCGCATCCCCTCCAGACCCCAGTTCAAGGCCCAGGAGGCGCCGACCAGCACCAGCCCCACATACCCCACCAGGGGGAAATGGTTCATGCCGGGACCGCCGGTGGGGTCGGACCTGGACAAAGCCCTGTTCATAATGATGACTTTTGGCCTGTAACGTCCAAATTTCAAGGGTCAGAGGCTGATTTAACCCCTTCTATTGCCCTTCAGGCATCCCATGGAGGAAACCATGCCGTTCCGCACCCGGAATTCGACTTTTAATACACGCTTTATCAAGAGGTTACAGGGATCCGGCCCCTCTGAATTACTTCGCGGGCGGAGCGATGTCCTTCAGGTAGCGGAAATAATCCGAATCGACCCCGAGGATCAGGGTCGAGCTCTCGTCGAGGGAGGAGGAGTAGCTTTCAAGGGTTCGGAAAAAGGCATAGAATTCCGGATCCGCGCCAAATGACTCATTGTAAATGCGGGTCACTTCAGCATCGGCATTTCCCCGAATAACTTCCGCCTCCCGGCGCGCCTCAGAGGTGATTCTGGCCAACTGCATCTCCGTTTCGCCATCGATCTCAGCAGCCCGCCCCTCCCCTTCTGAGCGAAACTGCTCGGCGATTCGCTGCCGTTCGGCAATCATGCGCTCGAATACCCGCTCCTGGACCTCCTTGACGTAGTCAATCCGCTTGATCCGGATATCGACCAGCTCGATTCCAAAGTCAGGGACAACCGCACCAGCTGTCTCGAGGATCGTGTCGACGAGTTCACCACGGCCGCTGACAACTTCCTGCAGGAGAATTTCCTCTTCCTCTTCAGCGGCCACCTGGGCGCGCTCCAGATCGTCTTCGGAAATTTCCCAATCCTTGGACCTGACAATCTCCACAAGGTCGCTGGAGGAGATTTTGTCGCGAACCACCGAATCGAGGATGTCGTTCAGGCGAAGGGTCGCCCCGCGCTCGTTCTGCACACGTTGAAGGAACACCAGTGGATCAGCAATCCGCCAGCGGGCGGTTGTGTCCACGGAAATGAACTGTTCACCGCGGGTCGGGATCTGATTGGGATCCCCGTCCCAGGAAAGGAGGCGCTTGTCGAATCGCCGGACCTCCTGGACAAAGGGAAGCTTCAGGTGAAGCCCCGCATCGGTTATCGGCTCGCCGACTGGTGCTCCAAACTGGACGATGATGGCCTGTTCCGCCTCATCTACCTGGAAAAGGGTGCTCGCGCCGACGACGACGACCAGCACGATCAGGACAAGAAAACCAAGGGAGAAATTCAATGAGTTCTTCATTATTTAGCAGGTTGGAGATTACCTTCAGAGAGGTTGAGCAGAGGAAGCGGGGACATGCCCTCACCCTCCATGATGTAGACACGGCCGAGGTTCGGCAGGACCTTGTCAACCATTTCAAGGTAAAGGCGCTGCCGCGTAACTTCGGGCACCTTCTCATACTCGGAAAGGATGGCTGTAAAGCGGGCTGTTTCACCGCGGGCTGAATTCACGCGCTCCGCGGAATAGCCTTCAGCCTGGGCAATGATCTGCTTGGCCTGACCTTCGGCTCGGGGAATGACCTGATTACGCCGCTTTTCGGCCTCGTTGATCAGCCGTTCACGTTCCTGTTCGGCCTGGTTGACCTCGTTAAAGGCCGGCTTGACCTTTTCCGGCGGTGTGACGTCCTGCAATTCAATGGTGCTGACCTGGATGCCGATATCAAAGGAATCGAGGATCTCCTGCAACTCCTGCCGGGCATTCATGGCCACCTCGACGCGCTTTTCCGTGAGGACGTCACTGCCGAGGCTGTTGCCGACTATGCGCCGCATGACTGCTTCGGAAATATCGCGAAGCGTCTTCGAGGGCTCACGTACGTTGTGGAGGTAAGAGGACGGATTGCTGATCCGGTATTGAACCACCCATTCGACATCGATGACCTTCAGGTCACCGGTGAGCATCAGGGATTCCTCAAGAAGCGCGGCGTCCTTTCGATAGCTGGTCCGGTTGCCGGTGCCGGCGGTACGAAACCCGAATTCCTGCTTCAGGACTCGCGCGGTCGGAATGTTGTAGGCCTTGTCAATTCCGAAAGGAAGTTTGAAATGCAGCCCGGGCCCGCGGATCGCGACCACGGCCCCAAAGCGCTTCACGACCGCCTCCTCCTCTGGCTGGACCGTGTAGTAGGAGGTGTAAAGCCCGGCTGCGACCAGGATGACAAGAAGGACCACGGGTACGGTGGTAAAGAGTTTTCGGGGATCAAAATCGGGGAAATTGATCTGCACGTTTGGTCTGTTTCGGTCAAATTGTGTCATGGTGTGAAGATGAAGAAATCATCCTTTTCATCCCTGCGGGGCATTGCAAGCACCGTCGGCCGATTCAGTTGAATTTCCTGATATCAGCTTTACTGCAATTCAGGGAAAAATGGAACAGGTTTCATTTCCCTGACACGGCGGACAGAGGAATGCGATTCACACCTTCACCAATACCGGGGAATGATTTTTCCATTACAAGCACAGAGGCGTCCACGGGAAAGCGACTCGCTCCTGACACGTAATTAATCCGTTGGCGGCCTTTACAGGAAGGGCAAAGCTCATTAGCATGGCCCATGGATGAGGCTGAAAACCGCGATGCAGGGCACACGCCTGCACTTGATTTGCTGAGGAAGGGGGAAAGCCTTCTTTACTGGTGTGTTGCCATTCTTCTGGGCACCGGAGCCTTTATTCTCGTTGGATGGGCCATTTGGGATTTCATCATACACGTCTCATCGGATGGCGTGGAGCGGGCGGCCCTGGTAGCCCTCGATGACCTTCTGCTGGTTATCATGCTGGCGGAAATCATCCACACAGTGGGTATTTCCCTGAGAAGAGGGGTGCTCGTTGTCGAACCCTTCCTGATAGTCGGGGTGATCGCCGCTGTCCGGAGGATGCTGATCATCACCGCGGAGCTGGCCGTCCCGGAGAAGGATCAAACCGAAATTTTCCGGCTGATGATGCTGGAGTTGGGAATCCTTACCCTGACCATCCTCGCCCTCAGCTTTGGAATCTACCTGCTTCGGAGGAAAAACGGCCCGCAAGAAAGCGAAGACCGCTAATCGGCCCGGATGGGCCATGGAAATGCGTTCAAGGCCATGATTGCCCGGCTTGTGGTGGCACGGTCCGGAAATTGAACAGCGCCCGCTTCAATCCCCCTCAGGAAGGAAAAGGATTCCCCGTCCGAGGTGAATACCTTCCCATTCAGGACATGCGGTTCGATGAGGGATCAAATTAAGTCGTTGAACTGACGGAAGCCATTGATAGAGTGACCCCATGAGTGCTCCAAAACATCCCCGGGCGAAGCGACTCCTTTATATCCTGCTTGCGCTTTTCGGCCTGTATCTCCTTTTCGGATTTATTCTCATCCCGGCGCTGGCCACCTTCCTTGCCCCCCGGATGGCAAAGGACCACCTTCAGGGCCGGCTCGAGACCGGCTGGATCGGGCTCAATCCCTTTACCGGCAAGGTCTCCCTCGATGACGTGGGTTGGACCGGGCCGGATGGAGAACAACTGGCCGGCCTTCAAGGCCTCCAGGTCAATACCGATCCGCTGGGAAGTGTCTTTAAACGCGAATGGCGCGTGGCCGGGATATCCCTTGAGAACGGTTTCCTTGATTTGGAGATAGAAAAAGACGGAACCCTCAATCTCCTTAATGCCCTCGTTCAGCGTGACAAGGCTCCGGAGCCCGAATCCGCGGATGATGACCTTCTCTCTTTCGCGGACGACCTTCCGCCAGCCTGGCTTGGCCTTCTGGAAATTTCAAACATGACTATCCGGCTGACCGACTTGAGAAGGGAGGAACCCTTTCACAAGGTGATCGAGCCCATCGACTTCCGCCTGGTTGACCTGCACACCCGTTCCGAACGGGAAAGCCCGTATCAGTTTTCCGCGATCACGGACGCGGATGAAACGATCTCCATGGAAGGAAAGCTGCAGCTGCAACCCCTCCTCCTCATCGGCGACCTGACCGGAAACGATATCCGGATTTCCGAATATGCCTGGTACATTCCCGACACGGGGCCCCTGAACCTCCACTCCGGCCGGGTCGGGTTCAGCCTCCCCTTCACGGCGGGATTGCGCGATACCTCGGCCTATACCGCCCTTGCAAACGCCCGGACCAAAGTGACAGCCCTGGAGGCGACCCTCAATGGTTCAACCCAGGGCGACCTGTCCCTGGCCACCCTCCTTCTGGAAGGCATTGATGTGGACATGGGCTTTGATCCCGGTGAGGGGTTCTCCCTCGAGGCCGGTGCCCGTCTCGAACTGGACGATTTCAAGGCGGTCACCGCGGGTCGTGATGAAGCTTTCGCCGCCTTTGAGGCGCTTACTGTCGAGGATATCACGGCGCGCCTGGAACCCCTTTCCCTCGAGGCTTCCGGGATTGCCTGGACAAGGCCGGACCTGATGGTCGAGCGGGATTCCTCAGGGGCAATCGTCCTCATGAACATCCTTGAGGATACGAAAGCTGACCCCTCTGAAACCTTGGATTCCGAGCCCGTTACAGATGAGGTCGTTTCAGATCCGGCCCCCCGGGTCAACATCGACAGGTTTGCCATAAACGAAGGCCGTATCCGTTTCAGGGACGCCAGTGTGGATCCCGTCGCCGCATTTGAGCTCGATCCTTTCGATTTGACCGTGGAGCCCGTCAGCCTTGACCCCGAAAGGGTTGCTGAGGCCGTTTTCAGCGCGACTTTCCAGGAGTCCGCCCTTATTGAAATGGAGAGCCGTCTTCGAATTCGTGATCCCCTGCTCGATACACGTGCGGAAATGCGCATCAGTGACATTCCTCTATCCGTTTCCACCCCTTACACCCTTCAATTTATCGGTCGTCCCGTCTCGGAGGGTACCTTCAGCGGCGACTTTACCTATGCCGTTGCCGACAATTCCCTCACTGCCAGCAATGCTCTCGTGGTCGATTCAATCGATTTCGGACAGATTGCCGAGGAATACGAGGGAACGACCTACCCCGTCGGCATGGCCATCGCCCTCCTTCAGAATAACCGCAATGAAATCGCCATTGAAATCCCGCTCAGCGGCAACATGAATAATCCGGAATTCAAGCCCCTGGGCGTGGTTCGATCCGTCATCACAGGCCTCCTTGTCAAGGCGGTCACCTCGCCCTTCAATCTTGTTTCCGCAATGACAGGAAGCGTTGTTTCCGGCGTTGCCTCCCTCGCCGAGGCCGAATCCTCGGAAACCGACTATTCACGCATCGCTTTCCAGGCTGGCCGTTATCGCATCGAAGCGGAGGCGGAAACGGTGTTGGAGACGATCACGGAAATGCTCGAATCCCGTCCCCGGATAAACCTCGGCATCAGTGGCTCCGTTGATCCGGAAGCGGACAGCCGCATCCTGCAGGAGGAGCGCTTTAATGAACGTCTGGAGGCCTTTGAGGGCTCCGCCCGGCAGGATAGAATCCGGAATGCCTATATCCGCGAAATCCTTGAAATGGATCCTGATGCCCCCATGGAAAGCGAACTGGCCACTGAGGAGACGGCTGAGACGGCTGAGACGGCACCGGAGCCTGAACCGGAACCGGTGGCCGAGCTTATACCGGAATCCGTCACGGAAGGCGACGGGACCGAAGGGGAGCCTGAACCGGAACCGGTGGCCGAGCTTATACCGGAATCCGTCACGGAAGGCGACGGGACCGAAGGGGAGCCTGAACCACAGGCGGAACCCGACGATGCCTCTGGAGAGAATGTGAGGAATCTCATCGTAACGCGTCGCGGCCTGCGAAAATTCTCCCGCCCGTCCGCCTTTGTCCAAAGGCAGGCGGAAACGACGGAAGCGGAACCCGGGGAAGACGCTGGCCCTTCGTCGTCACCGGAGGATGAACCGGAGGACATCACGGAATCCACATCCCCGGACGAGGCCAAAGCAACCGAGGTCGCCGAGGCCGAAACAAGGCCCTCCACGGAGGAATCCCCTGAAGAGGAAGCCGAGGCCCCGGAACCCCTTCCCGAATTGCCCTCAGGTGAAGAAATGGCCACGGCCCTCGAAAACGACTGGTTCGAGGAACCGCCTGACCTCGACCGGCTCGCCCGCCAACGGGCAGAGTCCGTCCGGGATTACTTTCTGGCAAGCGGTGAGATCCACCCGGACAGGCTGGAACTTTCCGAAACCGCCAAAGAGGAGGGGCAACTTGTGATCTTCAACCTCAAGCCAGAGTAACCGCCTTCACAGAATCCCATTACCCGGCCTGCTTGTCGTCCCGGGCGTGATGGACCGTAAGCTGCTGGAAGGGAATAACAAGGTCCCTGGTGTTGCAGACATCGACAAGGATCCGCTGGACGGCGTACTTAACCTCCCGATACTTATCCGCCGAGCAACCGGCCAGATCGACCTGGACCGCATAATCAAGTGAACTGGCTCCCGCCGAGGCGAAAAGGACGCGGATACTCCTGATGTCCCCTGCATCAACGATTTCCGGAAGTTTCTCCTCGAGGGCCGTCGTAAACCATGCCGGCACCTCGGTGGTACAGATCTCCTGATGCGCGTAGTCAATACCGAACTGTGTGACCACCTGGAAGCCTTCCAAGGTGAGGTTGCGGGGAGATTTTTCCAGGAAATCAGGCGTCTGTAGCGTCACTTCGGACCCGCCCCACTCACGCAAGGTTACAGTCCCCGGGTTCTGGCTCACGCTCTGCCCGATCGTCCCGTCTGAAAGCTCCACCCAGTCCCCGCGGCAACAGGGGAAAGCTTTCTCGTCGGCGCACCATGGACGCGAATGAAATCCCACCAGACGCCGCACCGGGAGGATCAGTTTGGCAGCGTCCAGCTCGTTATTGACAAGAAGGCAGGAGAAGCCGATCGACTCCACATGCCAGGGAATCCCGTCAAAGAGGAGGCGCTGCTTTTCGCGGACCATGCCGATGTTAAGGACAATCTTCAGGGACTCAATAAACTGAGGGATGACTTGTATCCCGGCCCAGGCAGCCCCGATGAGAAAGATCAGGACAATTCCCAGAAGGAAGAGATCCCCGGCCGCCGAAAAGGCGATCAGGAGCGCGGTCACGGCCCCGACAATACTGAGCAGATTGGTCAGCAGGAGGAATATCCGGCTCCCGAAGTTGTCCGGACGATCCCCGATGCGGACTTTCTGTATGAGCGCCAGGAGCAGTCGCAAACCGAAAAAGACGAACAGGGCCGCCGCAATCCCCATAAGGAGGTTCAGACCCCTCTCAGCAAGAAAGCTGCGGATAAATCCGGTCGTTTCCCCGACAAATCCTTCCTTCGTGCGGTCCATGTCCTCAAGTTGCAGGGACGCCGCCTGAGCCCGGTTTTCGGCCAGCATCCGGCGCTCCTCCCAGCGCTTGAGCTCGGTCTCGAGGTTCTCGAGCAAACGGGAGTCTGTCACTTTCGGCAGTGTCTGCCCAATACGGTCCACCGCCTTTTGCGCCACCTCCGCCCGTCTGGAATAACGGTCCTCCTCAGCTCGAAGCTCACTGCGCTTCCTTGAGGTGGCAGTGGCCTTTTCCACCTCGTCGAGAACCGGTTCAAGAATTTTCCCGAGGGTCTGTTCCCAGGAAAAGGATTCTTTCTCCTCTTCTTCAAAGAGGGAAAGGTCAACCCCTGCCGAGGATTCCCGGAAGCGGCGCTCCAGTTCCTGAAGCTGTTCGGAACGCTCCACAAGGCGTTCCTCGAGCCGCTCCCGGTCGGGCTCCGATGTCGCTGCAGCCAGTTCCGTCCGCAGCTCGCTTACCTCCGTCCGCACGGACTCCATGGCCGTCAGGAGGGATGAAAGGGCCTCAACCCGGTTGTTCCCGGGAGTTTCCATGTCCTCAATGGCCTGGGCCATGAGGTAGGGAGTCCCCATCAAAGATACGAATGCGAAAAGGATCAGACCGAGGTGCTTCATAAGGCACCTCAGGAAAGGGCTGAAACAACGGATGTCAATGCACTGGAAAGAGATCCAGCCGGGCTCCCGCCATCCGGTCAGTTCTACCAGCGGTGCAGGTTCGGACCAAAGTCAGCGTTGTAGTAGGGTGAAATCATCTGCCCCGGGGGGGCAATCTCGTCGATCCGCGCCAGTTCCTCATCGCTGAGTTCAATCTCCGCGGCCCCGAGGTTGTCTTCAAGCTGCTTCATCGTACGGGGTCCGATGATCGGGGACGTGACCCCTTCCCGGCTCATGACCCAGGCAAGAGCCAGTTGGGAAAGGCTCACCCCGCGGGCCTCGGCCAGAGGCAGCAATTTCTCCACTGCTTCCAGCGAGTCCTCTGTATAGCGCCGCTGGAGCATCTCTGATTTCACCACCTCGAAACGGCTTCCCTCCGGCCGCTTCTGACCCTTCCGGTACTTCCCCGACAGGAGGCCTCCGGCAAGCGGACTCCAGGGAATTGTCCCGATCCCGTAGGTGCGGGCCATCGGGAGCAACTCGCGCTCAATCCTCCGGTCGAGGATGTTGTAAGGCGGTTGCTCGCAGACAAAGCGGTTCAACCCCAGTTCCTTTGAGGCCCAGAGCGATTCCATAACCTGCCAGGCGGCAAAGGTGCTCGTCCCGATATAACGGACTTTGCCCGCCCTGATCAGGTCGTCCAGAGCCCGAAGGGTTTCATCAATGGCGATTTCCGGCCGTGGCCGGTGTAGCTGGTAAAGGTCAATCCAGTCGGTCTTCAGGCGCTTCAGGCTCGCCTCGCATTCCTGGATGATGTGCCGGCGGGAGGTGCGCCAGGCGTTCGGGTCCTCATCGTCCATCGGCCCGTGAACCTTGGTCGCCAGCACGATGCGGTCACGCTTCCCGTTCCGGGAAAGGGCCTCGCCAACCACCTTTTCGCTCTCACCCCGGGAGTAGACATTCGCTGTATCCAGAAAGTTGATCCCTTTCCCGATCGAATGGTCGATGATCGCATAGGAATCCTCGGGCCCGGTCCGCCCCCCGAACATCATACAGCCAAGGCACAGCCGGCTCACACTCACTCCTGTTCTTCCAAGATCAATCTGCTTCATGCCTCATTCGATACCAGATCCGGCAGGAAATGACAAGCCCGCCCTTTCCGCATCCGGGTCATCCCCCGTCCCGGGGCAGCCAGCCCCTCACGCCTGCATGGCGATTTCACCCTTCGGGGGGAATAATACAGACCGGTTTGTCTCTTGTCTGGTGTAATCCATCACCAACCAGAAAGGAAAGGCACCAACATGAAACCGAGAATACACCTTATTGCCCTCATCGGGCTGATACTGGGGGGAGTGACGGCCTCGGCTGAGCACCGGGTCCTGATGAACAAGAACGCAAACCGGCTGGCGATAAACGGCTACGACCCGGTTGCCTTCTTCATGGAAGGCGAACCGGTAAAGGGCCGGCCCGGGCATCAGGCAATCTACAAAGGGGCCGTCTTCCGGTTTTCAAGCGCGTCCAACCTTGAGGCATTCCTGGAGGAACCGGACCGTTACGAACCGGAATTCGGGGGTTATTGCCCGGTTTCGCTCTCAAAGGACATGCTCGCCTCGGGTGACCCGATGAACTTCCGTATCATGCAGGACCGGCTCTACCTCATGCATGATACCCAGGCCCGCAAGAGGCTCACCAATGACCGGGTCTCGGAGGCAACCCGGCGCTGGGAGGCAAAGGTCCAGCGACATGGCGTTCCCTATGCAAGCGCGGGTATCACGCGCTAGAGCGAAACACGGCGATACCGGTCAACCCTGGCCGTAGTAGGCACCCTTGCCGTGTTTGCGGAGGAAATGCTTGTCGAGGACGTGGGCCGGCAGCCCTCCGGGAGCGGAGTCAATGGCGAGGGTTCGCAGGGCCATGTCGGCGACCGTTTCGAGGGCAAAGGCGTTTTCCACCGCTTTGCCCCCGCTCGGGCCCCAGGCAAACGGTCCATGTCCGTTGACCAGAACCGCCGGGACGTCCAAGGGCGCACGCTCCCTGAAGGTCTCGACGATGACCTCTCCCGTGTTCCATTCGTAGGCTTCCTCGACCTCTCCGG
>JAWLGH010000063.1:0-16718 GCA_041685165.1 Oceanipulchritudo sp.
ACCCGGCGGTTTCCGCATGCTGAACGGCATCAATTCACCAAATTGAAAGGATGTCCCCATGAACAAGCGCGACTTTTTTAAACTCAAAGAGCCCGTTTCGGAGATCGGTCTGGGCTGCTGGCAACTGGGCGGCGATTTCGGTCCCCTTGAAGAGAAGACCGGGGAGGCCATTCTGGAACAGGCGGTGGAAAAGGGGATTACCTTTTTCGATACGGCTGACGTTTACGGGGGAGGACGCTCGGAGCGACTGCTGGGCAAGGTTCTCAAGCGCCATGGGCGGGAACGCTTTACCCTTGCCACCAAGACCGGGCGGACCGGCGATCTCTTTCCCGACCAATACCGGCGCGAAACCCTGCGGGCCCGGGTGGAGGACTCACTGAAGCGCCTCGGAACCGATACCGTCGACCTCCTCCAACTGCATTGCATCCCACTGGAGGTTCTCCGGGAGGGGGCTGTTTTTGACTGGTTGCGGGAACTGCGGGAAGAAGGAAAAATACGCGCCTATGGGGCCAGTGTGGAATCGGTCGAGGAAGGCCTCGTCGCGATGGAGCAGGAGGACCTGGCATCCCTGCAGGTCATCTTTAACCTTTTCCGGCAGAAGCCCCGCGAGGTCCTCTTTCCAAAGGCCCGTGAAGGCGGTGTTTCCCTCATTGTGCGCCTTCCCCTGAACAGCGGGCTCCTTGCGGGGAAACTGTCCCGGTCCTCCTCCTTCGCGGAAAGTGATCACCGGCAATTCAATCGCGACGGGGCGGCTTTCAACGTCGGCGAGACCTTCGGCGGCATCCCCTTTGAGACCGGCCTGGAGTTGGTGGAAGCGTTGCGACCGCTTTGTCCGGAAGGGCTTACCATGGCCCAGATGGCGCAGCGCTTCATCCTCGATTTCCCGGAAGTGACGACGGTCATCACCGGGGCGTCCCGTCCGGAACAGGTCACCGGCAACGCCGCTGTGTCGTCCCTGCCGCCGCTGGACCCGTCGCTGCACCAGGCCCTGGAACGCTTTTATACCGAGCAGGTCGCTCCCCATGTGCGCGGGCCGCAGTAAGCGAGCCCATGAGGCCGGGGGCTTAAACGGGATCCAGCGGTTCACCGGCCAGCTTACTCAAGCGTCGCCGTTCCTTCTGCAGCCAGATCTCGGCCTCCCTTAGCTTGCGCACATCCTCCCTCAGGCCGTGCACTTCCGTCTCGGTCCGGTTGAGGCGTCCAATGAGGCGATCCTGGGGCCCGCGGAACATGGTTGGCTGGTCCCAGCCATAGGCTGGCCCGTTGGCGTTCTGGAGATTGAAGAGTTCCCGACCGTACTCGCGGAAGAGATCCGGATGCTCATGGGAAATGAGGTCGTAGAGGTAGAGCTTCTTGTCCGGCTCGATTACCTTGAACATGGAATTGCTTCGGATGCGGTATTCCACCAGGGGCTCCGGAATGGCGACGCCGCCGCATCCGGCCTCGGCCATGGAAATCCAGCCCTCGTAGTCCTCGAGCCCATACACAATGTGGGGCTTGTTGCGGCCGTATTGGAGAAAGGAGTCCCTTCGGACCACGACAATGGGGACCAGCTGGTTGTGGCAGAGCAGGTAGGGAAGGTCGAAGTTCCAGGAATGCCAGATGCCGCGACCCTCATCGAAGAAGCGGATCCAGGAATACGCGAGGTGGACATTCGGGTAGCGCCGGAGGACCCCGAGGGCCCGGCGGAAAAAGTCCGGTCGCACGCGGTCATCGGCATCGACGAAGGCGACGAGCTCCCCGGCGGCCAGTCCGGCCCCGTGGTTGCGGGCGTTGGCCAACCCGCCGTTGGGGATGTCGATTACCTGTACGGATGCGGGGGATTCATCCCGGATCGCATCCAGGACCTTGAGGCTTTCCGGTTCGGTGGACCCGTCGTTGACAATGAGGACTTCCAGGCGAACCCCTTCCGAGGCCAACACGGACCCCAGTGCCTCGGGCAGGTAGGCTCCTAGATTGTAATAAGGGATCACGACAGAAATGAGGGGAACCGGGGGGAGGGATTCCGCCATCCTTCCCTCCCGGAGACGGCGGTTGGAGAACGGAAAACGTTTCCGCGGACGGTGTTTCTCGATCACGGAGCGGAAATGTTCCAGCCGCCGGGGCAGGACCCGGTCGGGGGAACAAAGGGACTTGATGCGCTCACGGGCACGGAGACCGAGGCCTTTCCGTTCCTCGGGACCCATGTCAAGGGCCCTCCGGATGGCCGCCTCCAGCGACCCTGCTTCCTTATGGGAAAAGAGCAGGCCGGCCTTCCCGTCGTCCCCGACCATTTCCGCCTGACCGCCTTCCCCTGAGGCGATGACGAGTTTACCGAGGGCCATGGCCTCGATACAGGTGTTGGGGAAGTTCTCCCAAAGGCTCGGGACGAGAACGGTCGCGGCCTCGCGCATATGCTGGAGGCAGGCATCATGGGGAAGGCTTCCCTTGAGGAGAAGCTGGCCGGATTCAACCCGGTGCTGGTAGCGTTTTCCCAGATAGGTCCTGAGACTGCCACCCTTGAGCGGGGTGTGGACATCCCCGCCGATCATCTCGAGGGTGAAGGATTCGCCGGAACGCCAGACTGCCTCACAGGCCGCGAGGAGGGGTTCCACGCCTTTCCGCAGTTCAAGGCGCCCGGGATAGAGAAGCCTCCGATCCGATCCCGGCAAGCCGACCCCGCCCGGATCCAGATCCGGCCAGGGATAAGGGATGGTGGTCACCTCCGGGGACGATCCCTCAAGGAAGGTCCCCAGTTCCCGGGCGATGAAACGGCTCGGGCTGAGGAGGGCGTCGGCCATCCAGATGGCCCCGCGCTCCATGCGCCCGATCCAGTAGTCCGGGAGCTTGTAGCGGGGATACTGGTTCACCTCCTGGACGGCAAAGTCGGGCGTGTGGAGATGGACCACCACCGGCGTGTCCGGGAAGAAATCGGGATCGGTCAGCTTGCGCTGCAGGAGGAAATACCCAATGGCCGCGTAGTCCTGGCATTCAATGACATCGGGGGGGCCTTCGCCTGCGGCGAGGTTCCGGAGTTCCCCGGCGTATTGGAAGCTCAGGGCGGCAAAGTAGGCCATGTTGTTGAAAGGCCAGCCCGGATGGGCGTCCGGCTCGATTCCGGGAAGCGCCTCCCGCGCGGCCTCGAAGCGGTGGCGGAACTCCAAGAGGCGGTAGCCGTGGGAAACCTGCGTTACGCCCGCCCGGTCGCCCCGCGAGATAACCGTCACCCGGTTGTCCGCGGCCCCCGCACAGCGGGCGAAGTTGTCGACATACCGGGCGATGCCACCGGCCCAGTGATGCGGCGTTTCGGATGTTAGGATCCATATCTTCATGACATCAGGGTTGCCTGCCGCCCTCCATGGCGGCCTTCATGCGTTCCTCGATCCGGTTCTTCTCACACCAGACCGCGTACTTTTCCTTTTCCGATTCCTGGAGGCGCTTTTCCACGGCGACGCTGTGCTCCCACCAGCGGCGCGCCTCCTTTTCGAGGTTGGCGATGCGGCGCCGGCTCCACGCTTCATATTCATCAAAGGGGCTGTTGGCGCTGGGCTTGATCCATTTCTGGGCCGGCCCGTTGGCATTCTGGAGGGCGAAGAGCTCAGCCCCGTAACGCGCGTAAAGCTCCGGATGGTGCTGGAGGATGCGGTCCTGCAGGAAGAGGTGCTGCGCCCGCGCGCTTCCCTGCCACATGGAGTTACGGCGCACGCGGTAGCGACTCAGCGGCTCCACCAGGGCCACCCCGCCGCAGCCGCTGCTGACAAGGTTGATCCAGAGTTCGAAATCCTCGAAATTGTAGGCCATTTCCGGTTTCGAGGGGCCGTAAGCGAGGTAGCTCCTCCGGTAGAGCAGGCTCACCGGGCAGGTCATGTTGTGCCCCAGGAGGTAGGGGAACTCGAAGTTCCAGCAGGGGTAGATGTCCCCGCTTCCCTCCATGTAGCGTTCCCATGTATAGACAATATGGACATTGTCATAGGCACGGAGCACTTCGACACAGCGCCTTATGAAGGACGGCTCGATCTGGTCGTCGGCATCGAGAAGGAGGAGAAACTCCCCGGTGGCCCTCCCGACCCCGGTGTTCCGGGCCGCGGCCAGCCCCTGGTTCTCCTGGCGGTGGACGGCCAGTCCCGGGATGGCCCGTTTTTCGAGTTCGCGAAGCCGCTCGAGGCTGGCCGGGTCCCCGCTGCCGTCGTCGATGACAATGATCTCCGTGTCGGGCCAGGCGGCGGCCAGGACCGAGTCGACGGTGTCCCCTATGTATTCCCCGAGATTGTAGAAGGGAATCACGACAGACACCCGTCCCGCCACCTCCTCGTCGCGCGGCCAGGCCGCTCGGGCGCTGCCCGAGCGCAGGTGCCGGTTGGTGAAAGGAAACATCCGCCCGGGCCTGGCACCTTTGAGGCCGGCGAAGTGGTCCAGCCTGCGAGGAAGGACATTCTCCGGGGCGCAGAAACCGGCAATCCGGCGCCGGGCGGCGGCCCCCATTCCAGAGCGCACCTGTGGCGGGAGATCGAGGGCCCGGCAAAGGGCCTGGTCGAGGCTGTGCCCGTCATCCGGGTCGTAAACAAACCCGCAGGAGCGGTCCCCTCCAATCATCTCCGCCTGCCCGCCATGGGAGGATCCGACGACGACTTTCCCGAGGGACATGGCCTCGATACAGGTATTGGGCCAGTTTTCCCAGCGACTGGGGACCACGGTGAAGGCGGCGGAGTTGATCTCGCCCATGAGGGAGGCATGGTCGAGTTGCCCGCGCAGGTGGAGGCAGCCGGCCTCGATCCAGTTCGCGTATCCCCGGCGAATCCAGTCCCCAACGCTGCAATCCCGTGGATAATAATGCGTGTCCGAGCCGACAAGGTGCAGGTTGAAGGTTCTGCCCGCTCTCCAGAGACGGTCGCAGGCGGCGACCAGCTCGAGGACCCCCTTGCGGACCTCAAGGCGACCCGAGTAGAGCACCTTGTCCGGATCGACAGGGGCATGGGAAGGCGCCCCGGGCGGTTCCGTCCAGGGGAGGGGGAAAGGATCGACGGAAATCGTTTTTCCGAATTGTTCCTCGAGCTGGCGCGAAAGGTAGCGGCTCGGGCAGATGCGCGCATCGGCGGCGCGGAGGCAGAACATCTCCAGCCGTCCTGTCCAGTAATGGGGAAACTGATACCTGGGCTCCTCGTTTTCCTTCCGGATGATGAAGTCCGGCGAGTGGGCGTTGACGACCACCGGCACACCGGCGAGGCCGGGTTCACCGGTCAGCTTGCGTTGCAGGAGGTAATAGGGCAGGGCGCAGTATTCCTGGGACTCGATGACATCCGGGGGACTTTCAGAGCGGAGCTGATTGATCACAACCCCGGCCATCTGGTAGCTGAAGGCGCCCCAGTAGTCGAGGATATTGTAGGGAAACGAGGGGTGTTCGTCCGGCCGCGGGGATCCGGCCGTCTCGCCGCAGCGGTCCCAGGCGGGGACGACCGCCCGGTAGCGGTAACCCGGCACGACCTCGGTCTCGCGCTCCTCGTCGTCCCGTCCGAAGACCCGCACCTCGTGCCCGTCCCGTGCCAGGTAACGGGCGAAGTTGTCCACGTACCGGGCGATGCCCCCGGGATTGTAAAGAGGTGTCTCTGAAGTTAGTAGCCAGATTTTCATTGCATGTGAAAAATCGGGGAAGGGAAGGTCCCCAAGCCGTTCCCGGGCAATGCCTTCCCGCGAACCAACCAGCTCATTCGCGGCAAGGAGACCGATGAAGCGGGGAAGCCTGGCCGGTCAGGGGTGCCGTTGCGGTGCATCCCGAGGATCAGGAGGGGGGAGTGGCCGGCATCCGTCATGTCCGGGAATCCTTCATGAGCTCCAATTCCGGTTCAAGGAGAAAGTCCACGATTCCCGGGAGAGCCGCTTGATCCCGGTCTGGCCCCGGTAGGGGTGCGCCAGGGAATGGCGGGACCCCGGAAATTAGATTCCGCGGCATAATTCCGTTGAAGCGCGATCCCGTGGGGACACATTCGTTTCCTGATGGAAGCGGATCCGACAATCAAGGCTCTTTCCGGTCCAAGTACCCTGCGGGAGCTCCTCCTGGATGAGCTTGCCCCTCTCGGGGATCAATTGCGGGCCATCCGGAGCCGCTGGGAAGCGGTTTCGCGGGAGGCTCCCCTCCCGGTTGTGCCGCTGCCATTCGGTTTCAGTGACGGGGACCGGGAAAAGGAAAGCCCCCCCCTGGACCTTGTTTCCGAAGCGGTTGACCTCGTCAGCCTGGACATCTTCGACACCTGCCTGCGGCGCATCTCGGGGGATCCAGTGAGCGTGTTCCGGATGCTTGAAGCGGCCATGAGGATTGAGGGACTGGCCGCCGAAGGCTTCGCACGGATCCGCATGGAGACGGAGAACCGGGTCCGCGCCGCCGTCTTCCGGGAAAGCGGGCGGGAGGACATCGACCTCTCCCGGATCTACGACGCCCTGAGGGACGATTACGGTTGGACCCCGGAGCAGGCGCGATACTGGATGGAACGGGAGTGCGCCCTCGAGCTGGCCGTTCTGCGGCCCAACCTGCCTGTCCGGGATCTGGCCCGGCGGATGGTTGAATCGGGCAAAACGCTGATCTACGCGACCGACATGTATCTCCCCGAAGCGGTGTTGGAACGGGCCTTGCGGGAGGCCGGTTTCCCCTTTCGGGCAGGCTGCCTTTTCTCCTCCGGCCGGACCGGCTGTTTAAAGGGAAGCGGCAACCTCTTCGGGGTCGTCCGTAATCACTTTCCGGGCCAGCGCATCTGCCACATCGGCGACAATCCCCATGCGGACGGGGAAGTACCGGTAAAGCTTGGAATTGAGGCTCCCGGCTATCAACCGCCACCGCGTCCCTACAACGATTCCCTCTCCCTCATCCTTGATGAACTCTCCCAGGAAGGATTACCGGAGGAGGATTACTGGGCGCGCCTCGGGTTTACGACGGTGGCTCCGCTGGTCATTGCCTGGATGCTCGATGTCATCAAGGGAAGCCGGGGCAGCGGCCTCGAGCGGGTTGCCTTCCTGACCCGGGACGGCTATTTTCCGAAGATCGCCTATGACCTCCTTGCTCCCCGAATGGGGATTGAGGTGGAGACCCTGACCTGCTTCAGCTCGCGCCGCCTGCTGGGAATTGCGGCCATGGACCAGATCAGCGCCGCGGACTGGGATTTTCTCCTGAAGCCGGCTCCGGGCATGCGGATCCGTGATTTTTTCGAGCGGGCCGGGCTCGAAGCGGGACTCTATGAACCCGTCTGTGCCCGCGCCGGGATTGAGCCGCAGGCCCGGGTCTGCCATCACCGGGGATTTCACAAGCCGGGAACAAAAGACCTTCTCTACCGCCTCTTCCTGGAGATGATGGAACCCTTTTACGCCTTCCGGGACGGCCTTCGCGGACGGCTTCTGGATTACCTCGACGCTGTCGGCCTGAGGGGGCGGGGCAGTGCCCTCGTCGACATCGGCTGGAACGGGAGTTCCTTCACGGCCCTGAAGCGGCTCCTTGGCAAGGATGCCCCTCGGCGCGGTTTCTACTTTGCCCTCTGGCCGCCTCTTGCTGGCGTTGGGGACGGCCGCGAGGCCTTTTTCATCAATGGCGAGGGGGCGGATGCCGAGGAGCGCCTCATCCGCGGGGGCGTCGGCCTGCTGGAATTCCTTCTTGGTTCACCGCATGACTCGGTGACCGACCTTTCTTTTCGCGATGGCTCCTGGGAACCCGTTTATCTCCAGCCTGGAACCGTGGGAGCCTATGAAAAGGCGGCCTATGCCGGGCTCGAGAACGGCTTCCGGCTTTACCTGGAGCGCTTCGTCGCGGCGGAGGGATTCCTGGCGGGCGGTAACGGCAAGCCCTTCCTTCATCAACGGCTGGAACCGTTGCTGTACCGCCCGACGGAGGCGGATCGGGTCCACCTCGGGGCGGTTTCACACAGCGAAGGGTGGGGGCTGTCGCGCCGGTTTCGTCTGCTCCCCCGGGAGGGGGTGCTCAAGACCCCGGAAACCGTCCGCCTGGCCTATGCCTATTCGGCATGGAAGGGAGCCTGGAGCCAGTTATAGCGGGAAGCATCCGTTAATCCGGGCGAGGCTTTTCACCTTGGGATAATGCCTGCAAACTTGCGTGGTGAAGGACAGAAAATGCTTGATGGGAACAGTTTCGAAAATCATATCAAAGCTCGATGCTGGTACCTCACGGTTTTTTGCCGGGAAGGTATCAGGCATCCTGTTTTGCCATGCCGCACCGTGTTTCCATCATCACTCGAACCAAGGATCGTCCCCTCTTGCTTCGCCGGGCGATTGCCTCCGTCCAGGCACAGTCGCTCCGTGACTGGCGGCTCCTGATCGTCAACGATGGAGGAGATCCGGATAAGGTGGACGCCATCCTCGGGGAGCAACCGGAGCCTTTTCGTGAGCGCCTGCAGGTCATTCATCATCCTGAACCACTCGGGATGCAGGCCGCTTCCAATGCCGGGGTCCGCGCCGCTGAAGGCGAATTTGTCTGTATCCACGACGATGATGATACCTGGGATCCGGCGTACCTGGAGGCGGTGACGGGGTTTCTCGATGCGGAGGGCCCGGAAAGTGCCTACCAGGGAGTTGTCACGGGCACCACCGAGATCCGCGAAACCCTCACCAAAGGAGGGAAAATCCGGGAAGACAGGCGGCGTCCTTACATCCCGCTGGAGGAAATCAGCCTTTTTCGGATGGGGTATGAGAATCCTTTTCCGCCCATCGCCTTCTGTTACCGGCGTGCCGCCTGGGAGGCGATCGGGGGCTATGATCCACGCTGGGACGTCGTCGGGGATATGGATTTCAACCTCCGTTTCCTGCTCAAATTCGAGATCGGGGTGATTCCCCGGGACCTCGCCTACTACCATATCCGGGAGAAGGCCGGGACCCGTGCCCTCGCCAATTCCGTTGATGAGAAACGCGCCCTCCACAAGCGCCTCTTCAATGAATTCAAAAACACCCACCTGCGGTCGGTGGAGTCCCCGGCCGACAGTTCGCTGGCCCTCGGGTTGAGCGTGGCCCCGTACCTCGTCGAATCCCAGTGGATGCTCGACACCGTCTTCCACCGCACCCGCGAGACCCGGGAAGCCCTTGAGGCCCTTTCCGGGAGCCTTTCCCTTGATGGTTATGAGGACCGCTTCAGCACCGTCCGGGAAGCCCTCGCCATCCTCATTGACCACGCCCGGGACCCCGGCGTCAAGGAGGGCCTGGAAGGACTCTGGAAGCAGCTGGAGGAGGCCGCGGCGGCGCGGCAGGTGACGACCGGACGCCTGGAGGAGCTGGTCCGGGCAACCGGACTGCCATCCGAGGGTGAAGCCTTTGAGACGGTGCGCCAGGCGCTGGGAATCCTGCTGGAGCAGACACAGCAGACGGGGATCCGTGAGGGCCTGGAAGGCCTCTGGAAGCAGCTGGAGGAGGCCGCGGCGGCACGGCAGGCGACGGCCGGACGCCTGGAGGAATTGATCCGGACAACGGGCCTGAACCGGGAATCGGAATCATCCCCCAATCTGCTCTCCATGGTGAGGCATTTAACTGACTTCATCGAGGATAAGGAACGCAACCGCCAGGCCGGCAGAGATTCCCTTCGCCAGGGCCAGAAAGAATTGGAGCAGCGCCAGCAGGAGCGCCTTGAGGCCCTGGAATCCCGGATCATGGATCGCCTTGACCTTTTGGATCGCCTTGACCAGCGGATCGAATCCATGGAAGCGCGGCTGGACCGCGTCGAGACGGGGTCCCTGAAACTCTGGATGGGGCCGGTCAAGCTGGGACGGGTGAGCCGTTCGGCGAGAAAGGACTGAACCTTGAAGGGGGTGATCACAGAGCGTGCGCGGCCCATCCGGGCGGAGGACCTGGCCGCGCTGATGGCCCGACCGATGAGCCTGCCGCCCGATTCGGACCAGCTCTCGCTGGAGGATGTCGCGGAACACCTCCGGAGCCACTTGTGCCCCGACACCCTCTTTGAGGTTCTGGACTGGCACATCAAGGAGGTCCCGCATGTCAATCTGCGGCGGCACCGCATCCTCGCCTGGCCGGTCCTGGGGCCATTGTTGCGGGACCAGCACGAGGTCAACCGGCTGATCCTCATAGCCATCGAAAAGGCCCTTGAACTGGCCCTGTCCATTGAGTCGGAACTGGGGCGCCTGTTCAGCCATTTCCGGCAAAACGACCGCTCCTACTGGGTCCACCGGTTCCGCTACCTTGGCGGTCGATGGACGGAGGCCAAGGAGGCTGTCAAGGAGCTCCGCAGCGACTGGGAACAGGGCCGCCGCCATTCACTGGGGCGGCTTCAGTCCCGGGCGGGACAGGGGCAGATAAACCCGGTGATTGAAAAGGGCCTCGCCTCGCTGGCGGAAGGCCTCTCGGTCCTGGTCTCCATCATGAACAGCGAGGCACTGGTCCAGCAGGTGACAATCCTGGCCGACAAGGAAACGGATGTCCTTTCTGAACTCGACCTGGCGGGGACCGTGGAGAGCGCCATCTGGCATGCCCGGGAAGGCAACGCGGTCCGGACCCACTTCCGGGGTCGGTCACGGGCCTGGCGGTTCCTTGCCGATGAGCAGCGCCGGCTGAATCGCCTTTACCATATTTCCCTTGAGGGACAGGGGGCGATCCTGAAGGCATTGAGCCGGCGGATCGGGCGTCTGGCCGCCCTCCTGGAAACCGCTTCCGCCGGATCATCGTCATGAGAATCGCCATTGTCACATCAAAAGTACCGTTTGTCCGAGGGGGCGCGGAAGTCCATGCGGAACAACTGGAGGCCGCTCTGGTCCGCTCGGGCCACGAAGTGGAACTGATCGCCATTCCCTTCCGCTGGTATCCTCCTGAAAAGCTGCTGGACCACCTCATGGCCTGCCGCCTGCTCGACCTCGGCGAAAGCAATGGCACGCCCATTGACCGGGTCATCGGGCTGAAGTTTCCGGCCTACCATGTGAAGCACCCGAACAAGGTCCTGTGGATCCTCCATCAATTCCGCACCGCCTTTGATCTCTGGGACGGGCCGGAAGCCGACCTGGCTTATTATCCGAACGGCCGCCAGATCCGCGACGCGGTGATCCAGGTCGAGCAGAGCCTGCTTCCGGAAGCCCGGGCCCTCTACGCGAATTCGCGGAATGTCTCGGACCGGCTGCTGAAACATTGTGGAATCCCGTCCGAGCCCCTCTACCATCCGCCGCAGGATGCCGACCTGTTCCACACGGGACCGGCGGAGGATTATTTCTACTATCCGAGCCGGCTGGCGCCCCTGAAACGGCAGGCCCTGGTGATCGAGGCCCTCGGATACTGCCGTCAACCTGTGAAGATCGTTTTCAGTGGCAAGCCGGATACCCCGGATTACGGAAGAACCCTCGAGCAGTTGGCGACACGCTTCAAGGTGGCCAATCGTGTCCGCTGGGAGGGGTTGGTGTCGGAGGAGCAGAAACGTCGCCTCTATGCCGGTGCGCTGGGAATTGTTTTTCCCCCGCAGGACGAGGATTACGGCTACGTCACCCTGGAGGCGATGCTTTCCTCCAAGCCGGTGATCACCTGCACCGATTCCGGTGGGCCGCTTGAATTTGTCCGCGATAATGAGACCGGCATGGTCTGCGAGGCCAATCCGCAGGCGCTGGCCGCAGCCATGGACCGGCTCTGGAAGGAGCGGTCCTTCGCCTTGGAAGCCGGGCAGGCCGGGCGGGAGCGCTACCACGCGATGCGGATCAGCTGGGATCATGTGGTGGAGGTGCTGACCGATGCGCATTAACTGGTTTTCCCCCGTTCCCCCGGCCCGGACCGCGATCGCCGATGTCACGGCCCGGCTGATACCTGTCCTTTCGCGCAACCTCGAGGTGACCGTCTGGACAGACGTTCGCGGGGAGGTTCCTGACCTTGCTCCGGGCATCAAGGTGCGTTCCTGCCGGAACGTTGAATCCGTCTGGCCGGAAATCAATTTCGCTGATTTCAGCATTTACCACATCGGCAACGATGTCCGCTTTCATGGCCATTACGCGTGGATGCTGGAACGGCACCCGGGAATCGTCGTCCTCCACGATTTCAACCTCCATGAGTTGCACCGGGAACGGTTTATCCACCGTCCGAAGGGTCCGGCGCTTTTCAGGAGCTATGTCCTGAAGACGGAGGGGGCCAGGGCGCTGGCAGCGGTCCGGGCCTTCGAGGAGGGCGAATGCAGTTTTGATAGGAGCGTGGAGCTGGCTCCCCTGATCCAGAGCGTGACCCGTTACGCCACGGGGATCATCAGTTTCAATGAAGCCATGCGGGAACCGCTCCTCGAGCTCACGGGGGCACCGCTTCTCTTCTGCCCCCTGCCGCTGGGGTCGGAGGCCTCGCTGCCATCGCCTGTGGAGCCGTCCGACATCCCCCGGGAGGGCCCCCTGGAGCTTGTCATGTTCGGTTACCTGAACAGTCCCAACCGGCGCCTGCCGGAGATCCTCGAGGCCCTCGTGCCGTTCCCGGAGGGTGCGGTGCGGCTGAGCCTGTTTGGACATATCGAGGATCAGGCCGCCTTCCAGGAGCGGGTCAGGACGCTCGGACTGGGAGAAAAGGTCCGCTACCTCGGCTACCTTTCCGAGGACGAGATGGAAGCGACCCTGAAGCGTTCCCACCTTGCGGTGAATTTGCGTAACCCGACCCGCGGGGAAAGTTCCGACGCCCTTCTCAAGGCCTGGAAATATTCCCTTCCTGTCCTGGTCACGCAGACCGGCTACTATGCCACCCTTCCGGAAGGGACGACCTGCCCTGTCGCCCCGGGAAACGAGGTCGAGGGCGTCCGGGGGCACATCACGGCCTTTCTTGAGAAGCCGCTGGCGTATGCCGATGTCGGTGCCCGGGCTTACGGGCACCTGCGGGAGCACCACACCGCGGAAAAGTTTGCCCGTAACCTGGCCGGGTTCCTTGAGGAAGCCGTTTCCTACCGGAAACGCAGCTTTGTATTTGACTTATCACGACGAATCGGGCGGGACCTCGGGCCGGGCTTTGCGGCCCCGGACGCCTGCCGGGACCTGCGCCGGAGGATGGCCGGGGAGCTGGCGGACTGGATCGCCTGAGGCTTCAGCCCCCGTCCGGGCCAGGGGCCAGTTTCCGGAAAAGGGCCAGAAGGTCCGAGGCCGACCGCTCCCAACTGAATGATCTGGCCCGTTGAATGCCGGCCTTCCTGCAGTGATCCTGTAATGATGGAGACTGCAGGAGGCGGTCGAGCCTGTCCGCGAGATCGACGGGATCCCCCGGATTACAGAAGAGGGCGGCCTCACCGAGGACCTCCCGATGGGCCGGGATCGCTGAAGCGATGACCGGGCAGCCACATGCCATCGCCTCCAGAGGCGGGAGGCCGAAGCCCTCGTAATGCGACGGATAGACCATGACGGTGGCCGCCCGGTAGAGATCCGACAGGGCCTCATTGTCGACAAAACCGGCCCGGATGCAGGAGGGATCGTCCGCTATCCGCTGCACGAGGTGCTCGGAACTCCACCCGTCCCCACCGGCTATGACAAGCGGAAATTCACGTCGCAAATGGCCCGGAAGGGATTGGTGGGCCTCAACGAGGAGACCGAGGTTTTTACGCGGCTCGATCGTGCCGACGAAGAGGATGAAATGTCCCGGCCGGACGTTTCCCGGCAAGGTCCTGTCCGGGCATCCCTTCCCGTGATGAAAGAGATTCCCGTCAATCCCGTTGGGGATCACGGTGACGCTTCCGGGGTCGATGCCCTCGAGGTCCTGCAACTCCCGCTTGATGGCCCCGGTGACGGTGACAATGTGGTCGGCGGCGTGGACCGCCTTCCTGAAAGCTGCTTCAAAATGAGCCATCCGCCTCGGGGGATGCCATTCGGGGAAGCGCAGCGTGGACAGGTCATGGACGGTGAGGATGCGGGTCCGGGCCCGAAGGGAGGGTTCGAAGATATGATTGGGTTCCCAGTAGAGGTCATGGGAGCGGCTTAAGCGCCCGCCGGAGGCCTTTTGCAGCCTGCGGGCAAGGGGCCGGAAAAAGCGCGAGAGGGAGGGTCCCCGGTGTATCCTTAACTCCCGGTCGACCGAGGGGAAAGCACGGTGGGTCCATTTCTGATAATAAAAGTGGTGTTCAAAGGGGGAGGCCTGTTTCTGGAGCGACCGCGAGATGCTGATGATGTAACGTCCGACGCCACTGGGATCCGGGGAAAAGGCCGGGGAGGCATTGATGACAAGGGAACGGACCGGGGTCATCGGAAAGGTCTAGAATTGAGGGGGCGGGGGAGGCTGAAGCCGCTCCAGTTGCTGTTCGATCCGCTCCAGGCTCCCGGCCATGGCATGGATTGATCCCGCCGTGGCGGCGGCAGCGGCAAAGGTTCCGGGGGGCAGGCCGAAGGGGTTCCCTTGCGCCCATTCACGCCGCAGGCGGGTCTCGACATCGCGGTGGCGCGCGTCCCAGGCCGTGATGGAATTCGCGTAGGCCTCAGCGGTTCCGGATTCCCGGTGGTGATAAAAGGCCATCGCCTCCGGAAGGACGGCGAGACGGAAGCGGGCGAGGACCCGGAGATTGAACTCCCAGTCCCCCAGGACCGGAAGGGTTTCATTGAAGGGACCGGTTTCCACGTAGGTCGACCGGCGAAACATGAAGGAAATGGGGGGAAAGGGATTTCCCTTCAGAACCGACCAGAACTCCAGCGAGGTCAGCTCCGGATTGAAGGGATGGCGGAACCTCTCTTCAATAAGGTCCCCGCCTATCTGCTCAACAACCCGGACGCTGTGACAGACAACGCCTCCAAATCCCCGGTTCGCGGGATCATCCAGAAAGCCCGACATGCGGGAAAGGAAGCGGGGATCCCATGAATCGTCATCATCATGGATGACGAGCAAGGTCCCCCCAGCCCGTTGCAGGCCAAAGTTGGAGGCGTGTTCCATGCCGCGGGACTGATCCATATGGACCAGCTTCAGGCGCCCGCTGGAGCGGGCCGGCTCGAGACATTGTTCCACCTCCGCGGCATCGCCTCCGTCATTGACGATGATCCATTCCCATTCAGGGGCGTCTTCCTGCCCGAAGACGGATTGCATGGCGCGGGCCAGGAGTACGGGACGGTTACGGGTCCGGGTGATGATACTGACTTTTGCGCTGCTCATATAGTGGATCGGCGTGCTCCGGAGTTTCAACCACGCCGGCGGGGGAAGTTCAAGCCCGACATGGATTCCATGTCCCCATCAGTGGCTGGAACCGCATCCCCGACCGTAAGCGGGGAACCGGCGAACCAGCCCTTAACTGTGGCCACCAATGGGCGGTGGTCGAGGAGCGCTGGTCTGGGTCGTCGCGCGGATCTGTCCCGCCCGAGCCAGAGCAGTAAATACCTGAGCCTGACAGCGTTTATAAGGGTGTCGCCCGGTGAAAAATGATTGTTCGTATCGTTGCATTGACCTATCGCTTATCCTTTCAATGATGCCGGGACAATCCATTGCTGCCTGGTGAGAAAGAGTGAATAAAAAGAATCTGACAATCTTGGGAATGGTATTCCTGGTTTTTGCAGGATGCGAGGAACGTGATTCGCCATTGAGGGATTTCACCAGTGATGGATGTTCCTTGTTCCCAAACCAGTCGCTGATTACAAAGGACGATTGGTGTGAGTGTTGTTTTGAGCATGATCTGGCCTATTGGCGTGGTGGGACTGAGGAGGAGAGGGAATCCGCTGATCTGGCGTTGCGGGAATGTGTTCTCAGGAAAACAGGGAATGAAGGGCTTGCGGAAGTGATGTACCGGGGAGTAAGGTTTGGAGGCAGTCCGTACTTCTACAATTGGTATAGATGGGGATATGGGTGGGATTATGGAAGAGAATACAAAGAGCTTTCAGAAGAAGAGGAAGCGCTTGTTGAAGATAAGCTGAGAGCGTATTTTACCAGCCACCCTGAGGGTTATTGCGGGGAGGAAGGAATCAGGTATGATGTCGATTGATCTGAGACGGATGGCCGGCGCCATCCCTGCAGGTCCTCCATTTTGCACTGCAAGAGGAGCCTACAGAATGAATACTATCAGATGCTCTGCCTTTAAGATGCTTGCGATTGCCTGCTCGACGTCGGCCTATTCGCTGGAGGTCGAGGGTTTCAAGCCAGACAGGATCCTGGAGTATAAGGAGGTGGGCAATACGAAGCTGAAGCTTCACATCTTCACCCCAAAGGGACACACGCAATCAGACAGGCGTCCAGCTATCGTCTTCTTCTTTGGCGGGGGCTGGACTGATGGATCCCCGAGCCAGTTCCATCCTCATTGCCGCTATCTGGCCTCTCGCGGCATGGTGGCAATGTCCGCCGAATACCGTGTGAAGTCCCGGAACAACACAACACCGCGCGAATGTGTGCAGGACGGCAAGTCGGCGGTCAGGTGGATTCGGCAACATGCAGAGGAGATGGGGATTGATCCAGCGCGTATTGCTGCAGGTGGAGGGTCCGCAGGCGGCCAGGTGGCCGCCGCCACAGGCACCACCAGGGGATGTGAGGAAGACGGGGAAGATCTGAAAGTAAGTTCCCGTGCGGATGCTCTGGTACTGTTTAATCCGGTCTTTGACAACGGACCAGGCGGATATGGCCACTCCCGTGTCAAAGAATACTGGAGGGATTTTTCGCCCATGCACAATATTGACGCTACAACCCCTCCGACCATTGTCTTCCTGGGTACTGAGGACGAACTCATACCGGTCAGCACGGCCGGGGAATACAAACGTCTCATGGAAGAACAGGGGCGCCGTTGCGACCTGCATCTTTATGAAGGACAGCCGCACGGCTTCTTCAATTACAGCAATCCGGATAACTACACCCGG
>JAWLGH010000132.1:0-4032 GCA_041685165.1 Oceanipulchritudo sp.
CGCTTTTCGAGCTTCACCGGCTGTTTCATCAAACCCACCACATGAACAATATAATTTTCGAATCATGGATACCAAACCTAAAGTAACACCTACCACACGTGCGACAAAAGCCCCGGCTGGCGAAATATCTGGAGCGGCCAACGAAATCTCCCACCGAAAAATATCGTGGGGAGCGATTATTGCGGGCTCCTTCATTGCTGTCGCCATCGTGGTCGTGCTCGGTTTTTTTGGCGCAGGTATCGGCCTCTGGGCAGTGGAACCCGGTGGACAACCGGACTCCGTTGGAGGGATGGCCTCTGCGACAGCAATTTATTTGATCTTGGCGCAGCTGGTGGCACTGTTCATCGGGGGGTATATTGCCTCTCGCATGTCAGATGCCCGGGATCGGCAGAACGCTATCTTACACGGGGCGGTGGTCTGGTCGCTGGCAACTATCACGGCTATGCTTATGGCTGCTTCAACCGTCGGCTCAATCTTTTACACCTCGGTGTCGGTGGTCCAAAACGCGGCCTCCGCAGTTTCCAACGCGACGTCTACGCTGGTGCCTGAGGAGCTGCCCGATTTCAGCATGCCTCAGGTCAACATGGACGATCTGCCCCCGCGGATTCAAACGGCGCTTCGTAACCAGGGCATCACGGCTGAGAATCTCAAGGCGGAAGCGAGGGAAGCTTTTCGCAACGTCATCAGTGAGCAGGAACAGGCTGAGGCGCGGGAGATCGTTATGGATGCAACGGTGGACGCCATCCGCACGCCTTCGAATACCATTTCTTATCTTGATGCGGCGGTCGACGATCTGGTCGGCAAGGGCGGCGTCATCTCCGCAGAAGAACGGCAAGAACTCATCTCCGTGATGGAGACGCGCCTCGGCATCACGGAGAGTGAGGCAAGGGTAATGATCGAACGTTGGCAGGATAAAGCGCAGGCCGCATACAAAGATGCCAAGCAAGCTCTAGAGATTGCCAGAGAGGAAGCGATCGACGCAGGTGCTGCCGCCACCGACGCTTTGAGCACTGCTTCCTTCTTGTCCTTCCTCGCGCTGATTCTCGGACTTGCTGCGGCTGCCGGCGGTGCCGCCGTCGGGCGCTGTCCGCACCCCGTGGAAAGTTAGCACGATAGACTTCTGGAATGATTTGTAAGAGCTGATCAGGAGGTCTTCCCATTTCGTTCTTCCTTCAATGTTGTGGGATTTCCATCGCGGCTGACGGCGTGTCCTGAAGGTAAAGGCCGTATTTCATACCAACACCGCGCCAGATTCAGAACCTCCAGTGGATCGCCCACGGAAAAAGCAGCGCGGAGATCGCTCTGGTCATTAGTTTCCCTATCGTCCCAAAGCATCTCGAGAACTGCTTTCACATCCTCAACGTTGAAAACCGGATGGCCGCCATTTCCAGCGGCCGCGATCCGTATGACACCACCACCTGTTTTAATCCAACGCCGGAGAGCGTAGCGGGGTGCGGGCGTGAACCGGTTCCCTCCAGGGGCTTCACGCTACGTTGAACCCATATACAGCTTTCATTTGACAAAAGGCGGTTTGAGGGTCGATAGTGCAAACTTGTATGTTCTTTGATCAGTCGAAATCCGTTTCGACGGTCAATTCCGGGCTTACTGGATTTTCCGGGGGTGTTTTGGAATTCGACCGGTCGTGGACGGGAATTGTGGCAGGCAGGAGTTGGTCGAAGGCTCCTCAACAATCGACCAAGCCTATAAATGGCGAAAATGAATACGCACTCGCGGCTTAATTAATGCCGTGACGGTGAACCTCTGACACCCGCTGAGAGGGAATCCGACGATTAGCGGGCATAGTTGTGATCCGGGGTACCGGGATCCAACCGTAACCAACAGGTGCCTGGCCCGAGGAGAGCACGCTGTTCAGCGCTCCAAAGGCGAGAACCAAAAGAACAGCTAAGCTTGTAGAGGCAATTTCCTGAACCGACCGGGACAGGGGTTCAAATCCCCTCACCTCCACCAGACTCCGCTCCCGAGGAAAGCACGGGCTCCCAAGGCTGACTCACGCACCAGAAATACGGCCATTTTTATTCCGGGATATGAGACGAGCCCTCGCTCAGTCGCGGTTCTGATAGAGGATGGCCCCGCCGTGCACGAGGCAGACCACCAGCATCAGGGGGAAGAGGACAATCCAGCTGGCGATGTAAGACCGATAGGTTGCCTGACCCCGTTTTGCGGCCATGCGCCGGAGTCTCCTCGCGCCGACAACGACAGCCAGCAGCAAAAACATACTGACGGTGAGGAGCATCAGGCACACCAGCGCGTAACCCAACCAGTAAATTGTCTCCTCAAACAACACGGTTCCCTCCTAACAGATTCCTCCGGCACAGGCAAAAATAATAAAAAAATTCCGTCGGTCGCCCTTCTCCGGGGATGGCGGAGTCGTTCAAGGGTTGTCAGAGCAGACACGTTTTGTCAGGCAGGAGCGATGCAGGAAACGATATTCATTACAGGGACCAGTCGTGGTCTGGGCCGCGGACTTGCCCGGGCTTGTCTGGATTCCGGAGCCAGCGTTCTGGGATGCAGCCGTGGGGACAGCGAGCTTTCGGAGACGGATCCTGAGGCCTACCGGCACCTTCAGTTCGACTTGCAGGATCCGGGAACGGGAAAGCCGCTTCTGGAAAAAGCTATCTCCGGTATGGAAACTTTGGACCGGGTGATTCTCAACGCCGGGATGCTTCCACCCATCCGGGATATGCGCGATACGCCTCTGGAGGTCCTGCGCGAGACCATGGAGGTCAACCTCTGGTCGAACAAGTGGATTCTGGACAGCGTCCTCGCGATGCCGGCCAAGCCATCCCAGGTCATTGCCATTTCCTCGGGAGCGGCTGTCTCGGGAAGCCGTGGCTGGAACGGGTATTCCCTCTCCAAGGCAGCTCTTAACATGCTTATTAAGCTTTATGCCGCCGAGGAATCCGAGGTTCATTTTATCGCCCTCGCACCGGGCCTGGTTGAAACGGCGATGCAGGATGCCATTTCCGGCACGGAGGACGACGAGGCCTTTGAAACCGTACAGCGCCTGAAGGCGGCCCGGGGGACCCCGGACATGCCCTCCCCGGACGAGGTGGCCAGTCGCATTCTGGCGCTCATGGATGACCTGAAGGACCGTCCCAGCGGAGCGTTCATTGATATTCGGGATCTGGAGACCCCATGACAGTTCCGCTTTCTCGAAGAATCCCTGTTGCACCGCGACCCTGTCCGGGGAATGCCGGAATCCGGCAGCGGTACCTAATTGACCGGGCCTCCTGGATCTGGCATCCGGGGATCGACAGGACGGTCTTCCAGGTTGTGGAGTTTGCCTTGCAACTGGACCTGCCCTCGCCTGTGGAATGGGAATTTGAAACCAGTGCCGACCAGCGCTATATCCTCACCTGCGACTCCGTGGAAATGGGTCGGGGACCCGACCGGAGCGAACTCGGAGGATGGAGTTTTCATCGCTACCGGCTTTCCCTCGATGCGGGAAAGCACCTTCTCCGGGCCCTCGCCTGGTGGATGCCCGAGACGGTGCGCCCGGCCGCCCAGGTGAGCGCGATGCCGGCGTTTGCCCTGATTGGAGACGATGAGGCGGAGACGATCCTATCCACCGGGGTAGCGGATTGGAAAACACGGATTTCCGGTGGGTGGAACCTGCTCCCGGAAAAAACTGGATTCAGCTATCACGTCATTGGCCGGGGTTTTGACATCCACGGGGGCGCGGAGGATGGCGCATGGCGCAAACCAGTGACCGTTGCACAGGGAAAGGACATCTGGACCGGCGTCCTTTCAACCCCGTGGCGGTGCGAGCCTTCCCCGCTGCCCGAGCAGAGCCGTGAACGCTATTCCGGGGGCTCTGTCAGGGTTGTCCAGAATGACCATGCCACGCAGATGGAAAGCGGGGCCGGGGTCGGGACGGGAAGTTTTTCAGGCCTCTGCCGGGGGGAAACGATCACCATCCCGGCACACTCCCGCATGCAGATCCTCTGGGATTTTGAGGACTATGTCTGCGGTTACGCCTGTCTTGAACTGGAAAAGGGCACCGGCAGCATC
>JAWLGH010000133.1:0-4027 GCA_041685165.1 Oceanipulchritudo sp.
TTTCATGCCGACCCCTCTCCGACACCTTTTTTCGTCGATTTTTCTTTTCCTTGTCCTGACCGGCCTCAACGCCCAGACCGCCCTCGAGGAGGAGTCAGATGAAGATGTCTTTGTCCTCCCCGAGTTCATTGTCGATGCCGATGACAATTCGGGCTACCAGGCGACCAATTCCCTGACCGGCACCTTTCTCGACACGCCCCTTCAGAACAGCCCTTTCGCCATCGACGTCTTCATGCCGGATCTGATTTCCGACACCGGGTCGACGGACATGCGGGAAATTCTCGCCTACGATTCCGGCCTCCAGCTGGAAAACACGATCGCGGCCCAGGGGGATGGCAATTATTCCCTCGGGGTGGAATTTGATGCCCGCGGGATCAATAACGCCGATACCGACATTGTCACCCGCGGGTTCAGGGCTCCGACGTTGAAGAACGGCTTCTTTACCAAGACCCGCGTTGACACCGCCAACATTGCCCGCGTCGAGCGCGCCGGCGGTCCGCAGTCCCTCCTTTACGGAATCGGGGCGATATCGGGAATCACCAACGTCATCACGAAGCGTCCCCTTCCGGAGGCCCGCTACAGTTCGGAACTGTTTGCCGGCAACAACGACTTCTACCGGGCCACCGCGGAGGCCACCGGCCCCCTCCACAATTCGGACACGATGGAATTCGGTTACGTGACCAGCCTGGCCTTTGAACAGGAGGGAACCGAGTTCCCCTGGGAAAAGGACGAAATCTATTTTATCGCTCCCGCCTTCCAGTTCCGGGCCTGGGAAAGGACAACGGTCTACCTCAGTTTCGAGCAGGGCTGGCGCCGGGAATACGGCAACGGTCCCAAGGATGCTTCCCACCCCCGGGCGGGTGTTCCCGATATCGATACAGGGGAACCGTCCGGACAGCGGATCACCGGTGAGGACGCCACCTTCCTGGAGGATTTCCTTGACCGTGGACCCTATGTCAATCTTGGCGGACCGGACGCGTGGACCGACGATGATGTCTTCAACGCCAATCTGGAACTGACGCAGCGGATCGGAGAGAATTTCCGTCTCCTCATCGCCGCAAACCGGGATGAACAGGACCGCGACCGGCAGGAATTTGCCCTGCGCCCGACCCTCCGGCAACGATTCGGACCGGATGGCTCCGTTGTTTCCGACGACCTCATCTACGCCTTTGCGCAGACCTATGAGGACCGCGTCACTGAGCAGGGCCGGATTGCCCTCCTCGGGTCCTTCGAGTTTTGGGGAGGGCAGCACAGTTTGGTCATTGGCCGGCAGGAATTCAGTCAGCACTTGACCACAGTGGAATTACCGGAGGCCTCCACCATTCAATCGGATGGCGCGTTCCAGGTCTGGCCGGCCGACGGGACAAGCATCCGCTATCAGGGCGAGGACCTGATCGGCCTGCGCTGGGAAGACCGCTTCAATGAATGGTACCAGGGCAATTATGTCATCTATCAGGGCAGCATCTGGCAGGGGCGGATCAATCCCGTCCTCGGGTACCGCTGGGACCGCTCCCAGACCCGGCTCATGCGGGCCAATTTCCTTGAGGACGGCAGCTTCGGGGAAACCTTTGACCCCCTCGTCGGAAGGGGATCGCAAAATGGCTACGCCAATGAGGGGGAACCCTTCGAGCAGGAGACCCCGACTCTCGGTCTCTCCCTTTCAGTGACGGACAACCTCTCCCTTTACGGAAGCTACGCCGAGGGCATCGCCCTTTCCAATGTCGCCCAGCGCGATGGGCTCGGCCGGGGGTTTCCCCCGGAGTTCACCCGCAGCCGCGAAGTGGGTGCGAAGGTCAGTTTCTGGGACGGGAAAATTTCCGGACGGGTGACCTACTTTGAACTGCAGAAGCGGGGTGGGGTCCGTTATTCCTTCTATGCCCCGAATCCCAGCCGGGGAAACTTTGAACCCGACGAGCCGATCACGGCGGCCCTTACAGTGGGGACCGAGGGAAGCCCGGCTGACCTCCGTAACTTCATGTCCCACCTCGGCCTGTATGATCTCGAGACCGGTGAATTCAATACCCTTCCCCTCGATCTTCCCGGGGTTGAGCGGGTCTTTGAGGGGGATACTCCCTTCTTCATCTTTCCCTATGGCGAGGTCGGCAACCCGGGAAGCTACGATCCCGAGACGAACGCTGCTCCCAACGGTTACGGGCAGGATCTTGTCGACTACATCAATCTTCGCCGGGAACAGGCATCCGCCGGGGAAGACCTCGGGCCGCCCGGTTACATGTGGTCGGAGTTCGGCAATCACCCGGGCGAGGACCGTGGGGCCTACCACACCTTTGATGAGCTTTCAGAAGGTTACGAGGCCCGTATCCAGATCACGCCAATTGAAAACTGGCAGATGCTCCTGAGTTACACCTACAACGTGGTCACGATCACGAACGGCCTTGCCGGCCTCGTCGACACGGAAATCGTCACCGGCCTTGAGCCCTGGTGGTGGTTCCTGGATCGTGACGACTTTGCCGATCCCGACCGCCCCAGCACCTTCAACAATCCCGGCGAGGATATCACCGGAACGGCGACAAGCGGGATCCGCAACACGGACGTCCCCGTCCATTCCTTCACCTTCTGGACAAAGTATGAATTCCTCGACGGGTTCCTTGAGGGCCTTGATGTCCGCTTTGGGGCCCGATACCAGTCGGAACGGGCTGCTGAATCCCCGTGGAGCAACAACGGTTCCTTTGTCGATGCCGCCAGCCGGGGTGCGGGTGAGAATGTGAAGGCCTCCGTCCCTTCCTTCACCCTCTACGACATTGGTGTCGGCTACCGATGGGAATGGAAGGACCTCCAGTGGCGCTTCAATGTCAATGTGCGCAACCTCTTTGACGAGACCGAGCTCACCGCGGTGAGTGAGCGCACCACCGTCCAGGGACAACCGGAACTGACCCGCTTCTTCCTCGAAGGCCGCGATATACGGGTCTCTATCCGTATGGAATTCTAATCCTCCCCCGATTTTTAAACCCCATTACCCGAAACCGAGAACCCATCCAAGGAGCCATATAATGAAAAACCCACTACGAACCTTATCAGCAATCCTGCCGCTTGCGGTCATGTCCTTGACCTTGCCGGCCCAGGAGGAGGCCCCCTATATCATCTTCATTTCCGAGAACACCTCCGCGGAAACGTCCCTCCAGGAAGTGGTCATCGCCGAATACAACGCCGAACAGCGGGAGGCCCTGCGGGAAACCGACTTCACCGCCTGGGAGGAATACGAGGCCGTCGAATCCTGGCGCCAGATACCGAACGCTTTCAAGAATGCCCGCTATGATGAGATCAAGGACCTCCTCGGACTCGAGGACGACGACCCCGCCGACAAGGGCTTCACCGATTTTCTGGAAGCGGCCGGTTACCGGGTCTACCGGTCACAGACCGAAGAGACCTCCGACCCGATCACGGGGGCCATCACCCGCGACCACGAGTTCTGGGGCGATATCGGGCAACCCTTTTCGTCCGACGGCGATTATCGCCTCTCGGACGAACAGATTACCTTTCTGAGTGAGGCCGACCTCATCATCATGAGCAACGACATCACGGCGAGCCGGTATTCCTGGGGCGGGCGTGCAGGCGGAGAGGCTTCGACCGTCCTTCTCGAGCAATGGAACGGCCTTGAGGTGCCGATTATCTCGATGAACAATGTCCTCATCGGAACGAACGAATTCGGCAGTTGGGGCTGGGGCTGGAGCTATGGATTCAACGGCGGGTGGAATGCCATTTCCGCCTACAATCGTCAGGCGATCCAAGGCTCACCGCGTTTTGTTTTCCCGGACCTGCGCCCGGTGGTGACAACCAACGATCCGGACTTTCTCGAAGGGGTGACCCCGGTCGACGATGACCGCCTGCCGATCTACATGGACTACGACGTGATTCCCATTCTGCCCCGTATGCAACAGAAATTCAGCAACAACGAGAACTTCAATTATCCGGACAGCGCCAACGTTGTCCTGGAAATGGACTTGCCGTCTTTTGTGAATGCCGAAGTGGGGGACATCCCCATTCATGTCCCGGTGATGATGGAATTTCC
>JAWLGH010000134.1:0-3991 GCA_041685165.1 Oceanipulchritudo sp.
GCCAAAACCTTACGGTTTCGGCTACGGGAGGACTTGCCAAAACCTTACGGTTTCGGCTACGGGAGGACTTGCCAAAACCTTACGGTTTCGGCTACGGGACCAAGACCACGGTTTCGGCTACGGGGAGGGCCTGACCGACAAGGGGTTGGTCCCTGTTCGGAAATACTTCCTGGAAATTTCCGAATCCCTCACAAGGGGGACGCCCGGTATCCTCGAAGCCTCGTCGCCGTAAGCTCCCCTGGGATTGCGGCCTGACACTTACATCATGGCCTGGATTTTGCCTATTTTATGCTATGTAAGCACCTGAATACTAATAGTTTAAATTACTATTGCCCTTGTTTCGGCACTCATGGCACAGTGACTGCTTTGTAAGTAAGGACCAGATTATGGATATCTCCCGCCTTGCCTCACTGGAAGTTCTTTCCGACTACCATCAATCCAACCAGCGCCTTGCGCAGGTGACGGAGCGCCTTTCCACGCAGAGCCGGTCATCCTCTCCCCGGCAGGATCCGATACTGTGGGGGGACGTCCAGCAGTTGAATCAGTTTGCGGAAACCCTGACGGGATTTTCGGACAACCTCAATCGGGGAGCGGCGAGTGTGCGTGTGGCCCTTGACTCCATGGAGGCCTCCCGCAAGCACCTGCTGCAACTGGAGGAGCGGCTCAACGCGGCCTTTGCGGAGTCGCCGGGCTCACCGGAACGGGCCAAAGCCCTGAGGGAATACAATGCCCTGCACCGCTACCTGAACGATACGGCGCGGGCCCCTGACGCGGGGGCACGACGCCTTCTCGACGATCCAGCCTCCCATCCGGAAGCGGGGGATGTTGAAATCCGGGCCGGTGAGGAAGGGTTCAGCCTGACCCTGCGCAATCAGGAAATCCATACCGGGGCGACCGGACTCGACCTTCCGAGGGCCGGGGAGGGCGTTCCCTCGGAACTGGTTGCGGATCCCGCTGCCCAGCCGGTGATAGCGGATCCCGACAAGGCCACGGACGAGGAGATCGGAGAGATGATCGGTTATCTTGAACGGGCCAAGGCCGACCTCACGGCGAAGGCGAAAGCCCTCTCGGTTGATGCGACTGCAATCGACGATTCGGAGATGTTCAATGAGGCCCTCATCCTCAGGAACCGCACCCAGGCAGAGGCGATCGGGGTCCCTGACCTGAATGCGGAGGCGGCCCTTGCCCAGTCCGTGAGGCTCAAGAATTCACTTGCCCTCTCAGGGATAGCCGGCTTGAACGATACGCATCGTCTGGCGCTTCAACTCATGCAGTAATCGGGACAATGGGACTGAAATTGAAACTTAAAACCGGTGAAAAAGTCTACATCAACGGTGCGTTGGTGGAGAACCGGGGTTCGGCGGCAGAGCTGGAAATCCTCAATAAAGTGCCGCTCCTTCGGGAAAAGGACATCCTCCTTGAGAAGGATGCCGATTCCCCCTGCCGGCAGGTGTATTTTATCGTCCAGACCCTCTATTTTAATCCAAGCGACGAGGTGAAAGTCCTGCAACTTCTTTCAAAACTGACCCTTGAGATCGTCAAGGCCGCACCCAGCACCGCGACCCTTCTCGAAAAAATGTTCGGTGAAGTGAGCCAGCGGAAATATTATTCGGCGCTCCGGACCGTGGCCGAACTGATCCGGTACGAGGAGACCTTGCTCAGCCATGCGAAACCAGCTCAATAAACTCTATCGGCAAACGCAGATGAATTCGGCCCCCGGCGGCCGGCAGATTGAGGTTTCCATCATGGAGATGGCAGCCTCGAAGTTGCGTGGGCAGCTCTCGGAAGATGGAGAATTAAAATGGAGCCGGGAACTGGATGACGCCCTCAAGTTCAATCAGAAGATGTGGGACATCTTTTCCGCCGACTGGATGAGCGAGGAGAGCAAGCTTCCCCAGGAACTGCGTCAGAACCTCCTCAGCATTGGTATATTCGTGAAAAAGAAGACCTTCACGACAATGGCCTCCCCGGACCGGGCCTCCCTTGAACTGCTCATCCAGCTGAACGAGAACATCCTCGAGGGCCTTAAAGCAGGGCTGACGCTATCTCCCCGCAGTGATGCCGGAGACGAGCCCGCGAAAGAGGACTGAACTGTAGTTGAATCTGGATAATAGGTGTCGACAATCCAGCCATGAAGGCACCACAATCCCGATGAAATGGCTTCCTCTCCTGAACTCCTGGTTACCCACCGCGTGGTTGTCGGGATCTCCGACATGGCTGTGGCCAGCAGTGCCAATGTGGTTCTGAGCACCTATGCCCTTGGTTCCTGTGTCGGGGTGCTTGCCTTTGACTCGCACACGAAGGCCGCGGGCCTGATCCACAGCATGCTCCCCACGGTCGGCAACCGGAGGAATTCAGACTACAATCCCTGCATGTTTGTGGATACCGGCCTCCCCGCATTGTTCAAGGAGATGTCCGCGATGCGGGCCCTGAAAGCCCGGATGGGGATTGCGCTCATCGGGGGGGCCTCGGTGAACAGGGCCGGCGGGGCAAAAAGCTTTTTCAAGATCGGGGAGGACAACGTGGCCGCGGTGCGGGAATACTGCCAGAAGAACGCCCTGCGGATTGTCTACGAGGACGTGGGCGGCTTTTCAAACCGGACCATCCACTTTTATATCGGCAAAGGTCAGTTGACGGTGAAAAAGCCCACCGGGACGGACGAGATCGAACTCAGCTGATCGTGTGCGGGATCCTCGGCATATACCGTCAGTCTGGAATCTCCGGGGGGGACAGAAAAGGCTTTGACCGGGCCATGGGGCGCCTGCGCGCGCGCGGGCCCGACGGGTCGGGCAGCGTTGCCTTTCCCCGGTTTCTGCTCGGGCATCGCCGGTTGGCGATCCTTGATCCCGAACAGGGGAGCCAGCCAATGGTTGACCGGGAAACCGGGGTTGCCCTTTCCTACAACGGGGAAATCTATAACTTTCACGAACTGCGAAGCCGTCTCGAAGCGCGCGGGGTCAACCTCCGAACCGGGTGCGACACGGAGATGGTCCTCAAGGCCTACCTTGAATGGGGCAAGCCCTGCCTGGAAGAGCTCGAGGGCATGTTTGCCTTCGCGATTTTTGATCCGCGGCAGGAGCGACTATGGCTGGTGCGCGACCGTCTTGGTGTGAAGCCGCTCTACATTGCCGAAAAAGGGGGCTGGGTGGCCTTTGCCAGCAGCGTCGCGGCCCTTCTGGAACTTGACGAGGTGGAACCGGTGGTGGACCGGACAGCCCTTGCCCATTATTTTCTTACCATCCGAACGAACCTCGGGGAACGGACCCTCCTCCGGGATGTGACGGCGCTTGAGCCCGGGGAAACGCTGACCCTTGACGGTTCAACGGGAGGAAGGCGGCGCACATGCTACTGGTCCCTGCCGGTGCTGCCGCCGGAAGCACGGGAAACGCAACGGGACCTCAATGCCCTTTCCGCAGAGGCTGTCGAGCGTCTTGACGGAGCCGTCAACCGGCAGCTCATCAGTGACGTCCCGCTCGGGGCCTTTCTCAGCGGAGGGCTGGACAGCAGTGTCCTTGCGGCCTCGATCGCGCGGAGCCCGGAACAGGCCTTCCACACCTGCAGCGTGGGATACCGGGATGCCGGTTTCAATGAGTGGGAGCATGCCCGGAAGGCTGCCCGGCGGCATGGAATTGAGTGTCGTGAAGTGGTCCTTTCGGGGGATGACTTCCTGCGCGACTGGGGGCGGCTGATCGACTTCAAGGGCCTTCCGCTGAGCACACCCAACGAGGTCCCCATCTACCGGCTGGCGAAGGCCTTCGGTGAAACCTGCACCGTGGCCATGACCGGGGAGGGGGCTGATGAACTTTTCGGGGGGTATGTGGGGCCGACGTTCTGTGCCCTTGACTACGACCGGGCTGCCGCGGCTCCCGGTCAGGCCTTCCGGGAGGCGTTGAGGCAGCGTTACGGGGTGGAGGCCTTCGCAAGCCGTCGGGACCATTTTTTCCGGGTCAATGCCTGGTTGCCGCCCGCGCGTCAGGCGGAACTGTTTCTT
>JAWLGH010000135.1:0-3962 GCA_041685165.1 Oceanipulchritudo sp.
CTGGAATCCAGCCCGGCGGGATCACTGAAGGTAATGAGGTTGCCATAGCCGTCGTAGAGGCCGAGGCGGATATCAAGGTTGCCGGCATTGACTGCTTCCGCACTCAGGCTCACGGAACCGCCGTCGGTCTGGAAGGTGAAGATATCGGCGTCGTATTCATCCTCGATGTAGCCGAGTACCGGGGTTGACCCAAGGACCTCGTCGGTGGTCATGTCATCGGCAATGAGATCCGAGCGGAGGGGGATCGTGGTGGAAATGACCGCGATGTCGTCCTGGGTATTGTTGGCGTTGGCGTATTCGCCCTTGCTCCACTGGGTGATTGGCTCGTAGTAGCCGACTCCCATGATCGGAGCCCAGTCACCATGACCCGTGTAGTAAGCGGTAGTGTCGTCGCCGTCGTGATAGAGGGAAAGGGTGTGACCGACTTCGTGGCTCAGGGCCTCGGTCGTGTATTTGACGTTGCCGTTTCCAAGCTCGTCCTCAAAGACAAAGCAGGGTGTGTCGCTGTTCCAGGTAAAGGACCCAATATAGGCGACCCCCCCGGCCGACGTGCCATACCAGTCGTTGGAGCTGCCGCCAATGCAGACGCGGACACCGTATTCGGTGTCGCTCGAGGAGCTCTTGATGAGAGCGGCCTCGCCGGGGTCCTTTGTGGTCACGTTGACGGCCCAGGGCGCGAAATCTTCCGCGACGCGCTTCCAGATTGCGACGATGTTGCCCAGCTCGGATGAGCTGAAGGAGGCTTTGTTCCCATCCGTGTCGTAGGGCGGGGTATAGATGTCCTCGCCGCCTACCCGGCTGTTCCAGGAGGTTCCACGCGTCGTGTGCCCGTCAAAGTCGAGGTAGATGGTCAGCGGTGCTCCAGGCATACTGGAGAGGTTGAAGGCGTCCGAGCTGTCGGCCGTGCTGAAGCTCGTGCTGTCGGGGTCCGCGGTAGCGGCTGCGGCAACGGGACCCTCGCAAACATAGTAAATCCGGCCTTCCTCGTCCGCATGCACGGAATGGTCGTGTTCGACCATTTTCCGGAAGCCTTCCTCATCCATGTCGTAGAAGTGCGCCACCTCGGGCAATTGCTCACCCAATTGGGCAATCATCCTCGGCCCGTTCGCGTGCCCCGGGATTTTGATCTCCGGAAAGGGCCGGCCGGGTTCGCCGTGAGGCGGTCCGGCATGGACTGTTGAAAAAGCACCGAGGCTGGCCAGAGCGGCCAGGATGCTGAGTTGATGGATGGGTTTCCTGTACGTTTCTGCTGCTGTTTTCATCGGTGCTTACATTTGCCAATTCAGGAACGAATAGGACCCCTAATCGGCAGGGGGGTGAAATTTGAGAAAATTTTGACGCAGGGAGACTTTTAAGATCCCGGGGTCAAAGCCTTCCACGATGGGGACGAGAAGGAACAGGGAGTGCGAAAGGGGACTCCGCACACAGCGGGGTCAGGCGAGGCCTTTCAAGACGCGGCTGAGGGCGGAGATGCTGACGGGTTTGGCGAGGTAATCATCCATCCCGGCGGCGAGGCACCGTTCCCGGTCTCCCTCGATGGCGGAGGCCGTAAGGGCGATGATGGCGGGGCGCGAGGGCCCGTGGGTTGAGCGAATCCGGCGGGTGGCGGCAAAGCCGTCCATGACCGGCATCTGGAGATCCATGAAGATGACATCGCAGGGATGATTCTCGAGGAAATCGATCGCTTCCTGCCCGTTTTCGACGGAGTGGCAGGTGTGACCGAGGCGGGTCAGGAGGCGCTGGGCGACAAGGCGGTTGACGGCATTGTCCTCGGCGACAAGGACGGAGAGGACAGTATCGGGGGTGGTTGGTGGAGAAGGGTTGCCGACGGCGGCGGAGCGGCTGTTTTGAACAGGGCTGGCGGGAATGGTCTGAAGCTCGAGATGGAACGTGAAGGACGTGCCTTCGGGGGAGGACTGGTCGAGGGCGATATCGCCCCGCATGAGGGTGCAGAGATGCTTGCAGATGGTAAGGCCGAGACCGGTGCCGCCGTGCATGCGGGTCGATGAGGAATCCGCCTGGCTGAAGGGCTCGAAAATGGAATCAATGTACCTGGCATCGATCCCGGATCCGGTATCCGCGACGGTGATGAAAAGGCGGATACGCATGGAGGTGACGGGCTCGGCGCGGGCCTTCAGGCGGATGCTCCCGGAGGGCGTGAATTTGACGGCATTGCTGATGAGGTTGTAGGTGATCTGCCGGAGCCTGTTGGGATCGCCATTGACAAGCGAGGGAATGGACTCATCGAGCTCGACGGAGGTACGGAGGTCACGCCCCTTTGTTTCGGGGACAAAGAGGTCGAAGGAGCGTTCGAGGGATTCACGGAGATTGAACGGCTTCTCTGAGAGCTCCAGCTTGCCTGATTCAATCCTGGAGAGGTCGAGGATATCGTTGATGATGGTGATGAGGAGTTCCCCGCTGGAGTGGATGACCTCGAGGGAGGAGCGCTGTTGCGCGTCGAGTTCGGACTCGAGGAGGAGCTCGGTAAGGCCGATTACCCCGTTCATGGGGGTGCGGATCTCATGGCTCATATTGGCGAGAAACTCCGATTTGGCGCGGGTGGCTTTCTGGGCCTCTTCCATGGCAATGCGCATCGTTTCCTGGGTGTTGATGCTCTCGGTGACATCATTCACGAGGGAGGCGACGGCCACGGGGCTGCCGTCTGGATCGGAAATGACCGTGTTGTTCCACTGGCAGACGACCATGGATCCGTCCGCACGGCGGTTTTTATCGAGGCTGCTGGTGCCTCCATCCCGGCTGAGGATGCGCTGCCAGACCTCCTCGACGCGGGACCGGGAACATTCGGGGACAATGAGTTCCATGGCGTGGCGTCCCCGGGCATCCCGGCTGGAGTAGCCGAAGATTTTCTCGGCTGCCTTGTTCCAGCTGAGGACACGGAAATCGAGATCCCACTGGATGTAGCCGAGGGGGGTCTCCCGGAGAATAAAGAGAAGGTGCTGCCGGGAACGCTCGAGGGAGATCTCGGTCGCTTTGCGCTTCTCGATCATGTGGTTGAAGCTGCGGGCGAGCTGGCCAACCTCGTCGCCTGAACGGGAGAGGATCATTTCGGTCTTACGACCCTCAGCGAGGTTCTCTGCGGCTTTGGCAAGGCGCCGGAGCGGATGGACAAGACGATGGCCGGCAAACCAGGCGGCGAGGCAGCCGAGGACACTGAAAACGGCTGCAAAGGCGAGACTGCGGCGGACCTGCTTCCGGATAAGGAGGAGGTCTTCCCTCCCGGAAGCAGTGAGGCGCAGGTAGCCGGGAGGAGCGGGGACGTCAGGCCCGATGGGAGTCACGACACGAACAAGCCCGTTACGCGTTGTGATGACCGGTGCCTGATGGGGATTGTCAGGAATGACGTCCGCGGGAGGGGACCCGGGGGAGGCGATGAGACGCTTTCCCTCAGGATCAAGAACCTCGATTCCGACAAGGCGGCTGTTCAGGGAGAGGTTCCGGAGCATCGCTTCCAGCTTTTCGAACCTGTTGGCCGAGAAATCGGCCTGGACTGCGATGGCAACCTCCTGGCTGAGGCTGAGGACCCTTTCCCGGAGGTTTTGATGGGCGGTCCGGTAATCGAGCCAGGCGTTGACGCCGGTCAGGGCGGTGACCAGAAGAAGGATGAGGCCCACCGTGTAGAGGACGATTTTTGATTGGAGGTTCAGGGCCGCCATGGGTCGCGGTTGTAGGGATCCGTCATCTTCCGGGATTGAATGGGATTGTTGAGAAAAGGGATCAGATGACACCTTTTCCGGCTTCTGTCAGCTAAATTTACATATCCTGTAGATGCCCCGTTTTCAGGGTGGAACCATGAGCCCCTTTGGCTACCGGAAACAAACCACAATTGACGGTCAGAAAGAGGTAACGATTGCGGTGGACAAGCCGGCGGGCCTCTCTTTCGCTGGTTCCCATGGCATATGAAATGACAGGAAAGATTAAGAAAATCCTCGACCGCCAGGATT
>JAWLGH010000136.1:0-3911 GCA_041685165.1 Oceanipulchritudo sp.
GGTATTGGTGAGCAAGGATCTGGATTTTCTCCACTCCCATCTTCTTGAGGGGTCCCCGGTGAGGTTATTATTGGTGTGTACCGGGAATATATCGAACAGAACAGGCAATTACTGGCCCTTTTTGAGAAAAATCTCGAATTGGTCGGTGATGCGGTTAGGCGCAGCAGGTTGGTCGAGTTGAATCAGGCTGGGATTATTCTCCGGGACGCGTAAGGCGGGGGGGAGGTTTTCTCGCCAAGGCGCCAAGCGCACCAAGCGCACCAAGGGGAGGCGGCCCCTCCTACGCTGCGCAAGTGGAGCTTCGGAGGGTTGGAAAATTTTTTTAACCGCAGAGGGCGCTGGGGCACGGAGGGGGGATTGTGTGGGCTCTCACGGTGGCGCGGGGCTAGTGATCATGCGTCGCCGTTGGCGCCGCTGGCGGCGTGTTTTAGTGCCGCTCTCCCATGCTCCGCTTGCGGAGGGTCGGAGGATTGTTGCGGGATCGTAGCCGCGCGGCGGTAGTCGCGTGGGGCAGAGAATAACGAATTGTGGATAAGGGATCATGTGGGCAGGGGATAACACATTATGCGGCATGCAGTTCGACGTGCGTGAAAACGGCTGTGCAGCGCGAATTGTCTCCTTTGGCAAAGACGTTGGCGGGTTTCCGAACGTGGAATTCTTACACTTGAAAATGTGAAGTTTTTGGCGTCTTTGGATACTTCACCTTTCCGGAGGAGGAAAGGACAGTTGATGTTTCCTTGTTCCGGTGGATAGCCTCACACAACAGTAAACCGTTTGGAGCTGGCGGGATGAAGCGGGCAGACATTGCCGCGTTCCGGAGGAATAAGCCGTCGAGATTAAAATCATTCGACCAATCCTTGGCAATGGCCTGTTCGCCGGGCCGGTTACAGTCGTCGAGAGAGACGACATAATTTTCGTTCAGGAACGGGTGCAAGGCGGGCAGAGAGCGGGGAAGCGGGCACGGGATTGCGGTCAGCCTTGGCCAGAGGCCCATCGACGAGGAGGTAATCGGTCCGGTTTTGCTCGAGACCCTTCTGGATCGCGTCGATGTCATACCACTCCCCAATTCGACAATGCAGGCATGTTGGTGCAGTTCAATCTCCTGGAGCAGGACCAAGGCGGTGGACGGTCTCAAGGCGGAGCGCGTCCAGGGGAGAAAGCGATTTTCGGGGAAAGTGCACGGCAATTATTGGCGCCTTGTCTTCCGCAAATCATGGTTGTCTTATGCGCAGCGGCATAGGCATGACGTGGGTGTTGTCAGTGACTTTATTGATCGCACGGCAGGCACCGGAGAAGCAGCGATCAAGCTTCAGAAGCTGCATTTGCTTACCCTGGCGTAACTCGCGGACCATGAGAAGCTCGTCTTTTTGGACAGTGATCTTCTGCTGACTGATCATGGGCCTTGTGTGGCTTCGGTTGTTCCGGAGGACAAAAGTGGGAATGGTCAGCCAAGTGGCGATCCCCTATCGAGAATGGTACTACTACATCCAACCCATGCGGGGTGGAGAACCGACGGTGAAGGATTACTGCCGGACGTACCTGCTTCCGGAGTAGCAATCCATGGCGGAGGGGTTAAATGACGTCTATGACGAAGGCCTGGTGGTCATGGAACCAGCCACCCATCAGGAGTTTTTGTGGATTTGTATGAGAGTAAGAAAGCCACTCTGGCAACCGGACGGGGCATATCGATCAACCCCTGGTCAGCTGTACGCTGATCCAGGGTGGTTGGGACTACGCTTTGGAATGCTTGCTACCCTCGGTTTACGATTTGCATTTCCCTTCCATGCGCGAGGTGAAGTTTCTTTCTGAACGCTACTTTCCGGTTGGACAGGTTGGTGGCTCCTGACTGAGCAGATTTCCGAAATATTGAAGGACGTCCCGGAACCTCCGTTGAGGCAGAAACGGTTCCGCTGCATGCAGTGCATTGGCTTGTGCCTTTTGGTAACTCACCTTTGAATCAGCAAGTTCTTCCAGTTGTTTCAGCCATGGCAATACATCCTCTTTGCCAGGTTGATGAGTCCAGTCTTGGTGACAGGCTTCGGGAAGATTAAAAAGAAAGCCGGCTCCATTCAGTTGTTCCGGTATTCCTCCTCTTCGGGATGCCAAAACCGGAATACCACAAAGCTGAGCTTCCACGATAACGCGCCCAGCAGCTTCCTGCCAAAAAGACGGCATGATGAGAACAGTGGACTTTTCCCAGACGCGACTCATTTGAGTTTGACGGGGAATCCACCAGAGATTGGAAAGTTTTTCCGGTCTTAAGCCTTGCTGGATCCAATCGGTCCTGGTTTGACGCCCTTCCACTGCCAGGAAGGTAAAGTCTGGTCTTTTCGACAATGCAATTTCAACAAGACGAAAAAAGAGGGTCCCGCCTTTGGCGAAAGAGGGGTTGATCATGGTGATGAATCCACCGTGCACTTCTTGATGCCGGGGTTCGGAAAAATCTTCAGAAAGCATTTCCGGGTGGACAATAGTCGGGAGGGTATGGGGTTGAAGGCCCAGCTTATCCCTGTAATATTGTGAAAGGAAAGCACTGGGACAGAGGACCTGGTCCACTTCCTCGAAATCTTCTACGTCGCTGTACGCGTCATTCGCGAGGTAAAAAAGAACTCTGGCTCCCGTTTTTTTGGCCATCTGCCGTAGAAACCTGCCAAGATCTCGTCCGCCGTAACTGATGACTATGTCCGGTTTTATTTCCCGTAATTTCTGAACCGCGAGTTTTCCCAGATTGTCAGCCTCCTGTTGTCTGAGAAACTGGCTTCTGGAATCTCTGGTGATCAGAATGTGATCGGTGATTCCATCCCGCTGTAAGGAAACATATTTCCCGACGGCTTTGTCCCGGTCAACCTTGTCGGGTAACAACGCCTGCATCGGATCCCCGTCTCCGTTGTCAAAAAGGCTGGCACTGATGCTGTGAGCAGACCATCCAGCGGAGGCAAGGATGCGGAGAATCGAACGGACGGAAATGGCTGCCCCACTGCTCTTGTCCAGAAGGCACATCATAGAGAGAAAGCAAATTCTGGGAGGTCGATTAACGGACATGCTTCAAACTAAGTTTATGGATGATTTCTTGTCGAAACTTGACAAAGCGTTTCTTCAAAATTCCTGCAAAACGCCGCTTCATCGAGAAGCGGCGTTTTTTGCAGGTGGGCCCTTAGGGAGGAACGGAGACGGACAAGGTGGTCGGGGCGTTGGGCGAGACGGGTTACGAGGTGTTTCAGGGCAGTCGGGTTCCCGGTGATGAAGTGGGAAAGGCGCGCCTGGTGCAGGAGGGAGGCGGTCACGCGGGATTGTGGGGACTTGCCCGTCAGGGTGACCACCGGTACCCCCATCCACAAGGCCTCGCAGGTGGTGGTGGTGCCCGAATAGGGATAGGTGTCAAGGGCGAGATCGACCTCGTGGTAATCACGCAGGTGTTCGGTGAGACCGGGGCGGCGGGATAAGAACCGGATGCGTTCCGGTGAGAGGGGCCGATCCTTTAGGATCCCGTGAAGAATCCGTTTCCGGGTATCCGGATCCTTGAAGGCGCGGGCCTTGAGGAGAAGGCGGCTATCCGGGATTGTTTCCAGAAGCTGCCCCCAGAGGTCGGCGACGGCGGGTGAAATTTTGGCGGCGTTATTGAAGCTGCCAAAGGTGAGGAATCCGTTCCGGTGAAATGGGAGGGAGGCTATGGCGGGGGCATTTGTCGGTGGACGGTAGCAGTGAAAGCCGTCCGGGAGGACTATGGGGGGCTCGCACGCATGTGATTCAGAGGATCCATGAGCAACAGTTGCATCGACGAGGCGGCCGTCGATATGAGGGGTTCCGGTTGTCCCCGGAAATCCCAGCCAGGAAAGCTGGAGGGGGGCGGCCCGGGCCGCAAAGACGGGAAGGCGATTTCTTTCAAAATGTCCCGTCAAATCGATGAGGAC
>JAWLGH010000137.1:0-3900 GCA_041685165.1 Oceanipulchritudo sp.
AGCGGAGTTTGCGCCGCGGTTGCGGCGTATCCGGCCGATCACGGACGCGGGGGTGGAGGCCATGACGGTGGCGGGGGCAGCCGGCTTTGACGACACCCTTATCGGGATCGAGGCGGGACTGAACTGCTGGGTCCGGGACGTGGAAACGGCCTTCACGGGGCGGGGTCACATCTGGATCAACTTCAGCCGCTTCATCTCGGTGACGGGGAACACCTGTCACCATGCCTACGACTACGGGGGCGGGGGCAACGGGTACGGCATTGTGGCCGGGAACGTGGCCACGGACTGCCTTGTCGTGGACAATTACCTGCACAACCTGCGCCACTCCATGATGACCAAGCGGGGCTCAAGCGGGAACGTCTTCGCCTACAACTACTCGACGGCCCCGCGGCGCAATGAACCGGGCCAACGGTCGCTCTGCGACATATCGGTGCACGGGCATTATTCGCACACGAACCTCTTTGAGGGGAACCTTGTCGAATTTGTCGAGCTGGCGGACTTCTGGGGACCGACGGGCCCGTTGACGACGCTCTTCCGCAACCGGGTCCTGCGGAAGCTGGAAGTGCGGGACCACTCCCATTACACGAACCTCATTGGCAATGAGCTTCGGGAGGGAAGCCTCTTTATCGACGAGACCTGCGAGGCTGTTTTCCTCCTCGGCAACCGGGATGCGGCGCGCGAGCCGGGGCCGGAGGCGGAAGACCTGCCAGCCTCACTTTATTATGAGGAGAAGCCGCCCTTCTGGGGGGACCTCCCCTGGCCGTCAATCGGCCCGGGAACGGATCCGGACCGCCGGTGGGTGATCCCGGCTCAGGTGCGGGCCGAGTGCGGGATCAGCCGGCAATCCGCTCATGCACTCCCATAGTGAACCCTTTTTCAAGAAAACGATCCCTTTCGTTTGGACACCCGGGAGACAAAGGCCAAGGCTCGTCCCTTTAGTTCTCCATGTCGGATAAATCCGAAAACAGTCCTCCTGCAAACCCCCTGAAGGAAGTGTTCCATGCGCTGGCCGGTGCGGGGAACAGGCTCGACCTGAACCTGCTCAGCAATTCGGTGCGCATCGCCATTGTCGGTGCCAGCCGCTCGGGCAAGACCGTTCTCCTTACCTCGCTTATTGATCACCTTCGCAATCACGATCCGCGGCGCTTCAGGCTCCAGCCTTCCCCGTTTTCCGGAAAGGAATTTGCGCGGATTTCCGGTTACGACATCCTCGAGGTGAAGAAGCCTCTGGCCGAGTTTCCGTTTGAGACCTTCCGGAAATCCCTGATCGACGAGGCCAGCTGGCCCCACAAGACCAGGGATACGTACCAGTACCGTTTGAAGGCCTACCGGGACGATTCGGGAGTCGACCGCATCAAGGACGTCAGGTTCTCGACCCGCCTGTCCTTTCTCGACTTCCCCGGGGAGCGGATTGCCGACGCTCCCATTACGGGCATGAACTACGCGGAATGGAGCGATTATGCCCTCGAAAACCTGCCCGTGGGGAAGCCTTTCGCCGGCCTTGTTGAGGCCTTCAATGCCGCTTCCGAAAAGCCCCCGGTTTCGGGCGAGACGGTTCTGGCCGCCTACAAACGGATCCTGGCGGAACGCCTGGGCCATTTTCACACCGCCATCACGCCCTCCACGTTTTCCCTTTCTCCGGAAGGGACAACGCCGGAAGCCGGGACTCCAAATGAGGACCTTGTCCGGGACCGCCTCACCGGTCTGGAGCGCGGACAGGAATTCTGTCCCCTCGCCGCGAAGGCCCGGGAGGAGAATCCGGAACTGGTCCGTACGTTTGAACGCGCCTACCGCGTTTACCAGGCGACGCTGGTCCGACCGCTTTACAAGGCGCTGGCGGATTGCGACCGGCTCTGCCTGCTGGTGAATATCCCGGAAATCCTGCAAAGCGGGGTCGAGGCCTACAACGATCATGTCGAGTTGATGAAGAACGTCCTCGCCTTCTGCGCTCCCCGGCGGGGGATTCCCGAGCAGGTCATAGGCCGCCTGACCAAGACATTGGGGAAGGTCTTCATTGACGACCGCTACCGGCCCGGGGGGATTGAAAAGGCTGCCTTTGTCGCCACCCAGGCCGATCGGGTGCGTCCCTCCGATGTCGACCGGATGCTCAAGCTTGTGGATGCCCTGAAAACCAACTCTACGCGCAATCTCCCCCACCTGCGTCTGCAAATGGAGGCCTTCACCTGCGTGGCCGTGCAGGCCACCCGTCCCGCCGGTACGGGAAACCTGCTCCGTGGCCGCCTGATGGGAAGTGGACGCAAGGCGGCTGACAGCGATTCAAGCGTCGAGGAGTTCCCTGTGAGCCGGCTTCCGGATGAATGGCCGGCTGGCTGGAATCCGGAGGAGTTCGTTTTTCCAGACGTGTGGCCGCGTTTCAGCCAGAACCGAAATTACCCGCCCGAGCAGATCGGTCTGGACCGGGTTTTCAACTACCTCAGCTCATGAGCAAACCACCACCGACGCGGACCCAGCGACCCGAGGATTCGGGCTATAACAATCCCAGTCGCCAACCAGCGAAAACCCGGAAGGTTGCGGAGGAGCCGGCACCCGACGTTTCTGAACTGGAACTCAATCCCGTTATGAATGCCGATGCCCGCGGCCCGGCGGCCTTGAGAATCCTGAATCGGATTCGCCGCTTCTTCCGCGTTTCCGTCGCTGTCCTGATCCTGACGGTGCTCCTGGTGGGGCTTGGCATTTACGCGGCGGCCCTGGATTTCCTCATCCGGATTCACGCGTACCCGATTTACCTGCAATGGCCAGTCTGGCTTCTTTTGGGCCTGGTGCTGGTCCTGGTCCTTTACGCGGTAATCCGGCTGCTGCTCGTCTGGCGGACCCTCCACCGGCATCCGCAGGTCTCCCTTGAGAAGGTCGAACTCTCCGACCGGGTTGCCGCAAGGAGCCAGCTTACCGATTACCTGAAGGCCCTGCTCAAGCAACCGGCTGACCGCTGGCGCAAGGTCTGGCCGGATGAGGAGGCCGCCAGCCAGGTGTCCGAAGCCTGCCGGAACCTGGTCCGTGAGCGACACATCGACGCCGATTCCTGGCTCGATGAATACGAACGCCAGGTGCGCAGCCCCATGGATCAGGCGGCCACTGCCCGTATCCGTTCTTACTGGCAGCTCGTGGGGGTCAAGACTGCGATCTCGCCCTTTCCGCTGATCGACGCCATGGCGGTCCTCTACAACAATTTCCTCATGATCGGCGATCTCGCCACGCTCTACGGCCGGAGAATCCGCCGGCACGAGATCGTCATTCTCCTCTGGGTGGTCTTTTTCCAGGTCTATGTCGCGAGCCAGTCGCAGGAGCTGCTCGACTCGGCGGCCGACGAGATGGGCCAGACCATCCATTCCGGCATCGCCCGCTCCTTCACCCATTTCATCTCGCCGAAACTGGCCGAGGGCACCATCCATGCCATGGTCACCTGGCGAATTGGCAAACGTGCCATGCGCATGATGCAACCCGTTACGCGGAACTGAGTCTTTCTCTGGCAGCGGACCCGCCCAACCTCCCGGGAAGGAAGGATCAACCATTCACGAAAAAGCAGCTGGCACCTTGGGAGGCCATGCATCGGGTGGGATCAGCCGCCTCCCTCGCTGAACCAGTCCGCGCGGGTGTAGTCGTAGAACCAGCGGCCTCCGGCACTCTCGCGGGCGCTGCCGGGGATATGGTAGATCCAGGAGGCGGAACCGGTGTTGTAGTAGTAATTGGGCGACGAAGCGGAGGCAAAGATCCAGGCGGCAAGCCCGGCGTCGTAGAACCAGACGGCATCGGAGCCCGCAGCGGTGACGTAGATATAACCGTGATCGGTATGGATGACCCAGGGCAGCCCGACGGGCGTGATCCAGCCACTACCGAACCAGGGGACGAAATACCACTCACCGGAGGACTGGGAAATCGCGG
>JAWLGH010000138.1:0-3861 GCA_041685165.1 Oceanipulchritudo sp.
GATCCCGGTGCCCGAGGTGGACATTGACGGGGTTCCCCTTGCCCAGCGCGATCCGGCCGTGGAGCCGCGCGATTACTGGCTCCTCGAACCCTGGTGGCCTGAGGAAGAGGTGAACAACGGGGTTCACGACGGTGCCCCCTATTACTGGAGTACCCACGCCCGGGCTGTCTTTGCCAACCGCCCGGGACCGATTGAAATCCGCTGGCGCCGGGCGGCTCCGTTGAGCGATGCCGACCCGCTGGCCTACGCGAACGATCCTGACTTTGCCGTTGTCGCCGGCAAGGTCTATCCGCTTCTGAGCCAGATCTACCTCATCTCCGGAAGTCCCGTGAAAGCGCCGCGGCGGATGTACTGGACCGAAGGATCCTTCCAGGGAACGGGAATCCCGATCGGTGTCCCGGAAGGAATCACGATCAATTTTGTCTATACGGACGGCTTTCCCAGGAGTGTCGATGAGGCCTACGAGGAACCCGGGGCTTCCGGTCCGGTACCGCCCGACGGGGGAGAGGTCTTCACCGAATTAAGGACCATTTTCTATGATCCGGACCGCGACAGCATCCGCGCCTTCAACTGGCAGGGGCGCATCCTTCTTGAACTCCTCGGGGACGTCCTTGAAGGCAATCGGCGCCAGTACCTCGGAACGGAAATCATCGACGTTGTCCGCCGGGTCAATCCCGACGATGTCACGGTTGAGCTCGGGGAACGCCTTGGTGCCTTCGAGGATCCCGAGGCCGACGACTCCGAGCTCTTTCCGCAATCGCTCCTGCGGACCAACGACAGCCTCTTTGCCTACCAGCACTTCCCCCCCGGTGCCCGGACCGAATTCTACGCCATCCGGGAAACCCGCAACCTGAACGATTTCCTCCTCCACTGGACCGGGGAGGGGATCGAGGGCCTGCGCTGGCCGGAACGCTTTATCCGTTACCAAATGGTCTGGCCGGACGACATCGAGAAGTACAGTCACTACATGCGGCCCTTGGTCGCCGATGACGATGAGGCCCAGGAGACGGCCGTCGAGATGCCCCTGAATAATGTACCCATTATTGAATACCAGGATGCCCTCGACCGGCCCCGGGCCAACCTTACGGAAACCTTCAATTTCTATACCCATCTGGATACGGACTATCCCGCCCACCGGACCCTCCTGCGCTTCATGTCGGAGGGAAATGTGGCCTTCGAGCGTGTTTTCTCGTGGCTTTCCAACGATCTCAGCCTTGACGGCGACGGCAACCTGCGGGCGACCGACCGGCTCGCGGAAATGCTCGGTGTTCCCGCGGACCCCGGTGCCACGGAGGAACCTGCACGTATGCTGACGGCATGGAATCCGGATACGGGTACCTTTGACCTCTCCGATCCGCTGGCCGCGCCCCGCGTGGTTTCCATGCCGGTTGAAGTCGGTTCGCGCATTACGGCGCCCAACGGGGATGCCGACCCCCTTCCCGGCGAACCCTACTGGGCCGGTCACATCCGCACCGACAAGGGGACTTCCTACAACCCGGAGGCCTACGTCGATCCCTTCCAAGCCGGCTTTGAGGACGCCAACGCCGGTGCCATTATCCCGGTCAACGCCATTCCCGGGGACAACCTTCTTGAAGTCTGGTGGTTCCGGTCCAACCAGGCCAATCTCGAACAGGGCTTTGACCGCATCTTCTGGCCCTCGGTGATCGGGCGCTACCGCCTTGAGTGGCCGGCGAACCCGCGCGAAATTGTCCTCGCCAGCCTTGATGGCAGCGGAGGCCTGCCGACCATTGAGGCTGCCGGTAGCATCTACGTCCAGAATGACCCGCTCGAACACGGCTACAATCCCAACGAGGAACACGGCGTCATGATCGGGGGACAGGTCTACGCTCTCCGGGACGACCTCAACCTGACCGACCCGGGCCCGGATTATTCTTCCGATCCCTATATCCTTCTCGACTATACCGCCGAGGACGGCCGTCCCGCGATGTCGCCCTTCCGCGTCCTGCGCGAGAAGCCATCGGCCGGACAGGTCTTCGATTACGTGGTCGAGGCCGGGACCATCCTGCAGGCACCGATGCCCTTGCCGCTGCTTCCTCCTCCCGTGGATGGAATCGGGGCCGACGGCGTCAACCTCAACACGGAGCCGCGGGCACCCGGCGGGGCGGGGGACCTTCCCGGGAACTGGGATGATGCCCTGCACGGTGACGGCCCCTTTGCCCATTATCCGGGATTCACCTTCCTCGACCGCAAGGACGCCTTCTGGGTCTACCGCGGTCGCAACGCCGGTCCGCCCGCCCTTGAGGCCGGAACCTACGATACCGGAAGCGGAACCTTTCTTGCTCCTGAAAAGGCGGTTGTCCCCGCGGGAGCGGACATTGCCTACCACCTGCACGCCTCCCAGCGGAGCGAGGCCCTCCTCCTGCAGTTTGCGCCCGAGGCCGAGCTCCCGCTCTGGGTATCGATCAACGGCCTTGTCATCGAGGCCGGGCCTCCTGAGGGAACACCCGCGCAGGAGCTCTCCATCCCGCTTGTCCTTTCCAGTGTGCAGGACGGATCCTCAATCGACCTCTCGCTGACCCTCGAAGTCGTCGAATCGGGGGCCTCATCGACCCAGGATCCCCTCATGCTCAACAGTGTCAACCCGCTGACCGGGAGCAGCGTCACCTTCTTTGGCCGCCCCCCCTACATTGCCGGGGATCCGGATCCCGACAACAGCTTCACGATGCGCTTCTACTACAAGACGCAGGACGGCTTTGCCTGGCCCGGTATCGCGGATCCGCCGCCGGTCGATTCCATTGTTCCCTACCTGCGTCCGGTTGATGGGGACGGCAATTTTATCGGGGATCCAGCGGACAAGGAGACCCCCTCACAGGACATTGTCTACCGTCCCGTCTGGCCGGTCGACACCCCGGGAATGCGCCTTGGCGACACCCTCCTGACCCCCAAGGAAGGCCTCCCGGCAGTCCGCGGACAGACCAGCCTCCAGATCCTCTTTCAGCAATCCATTGCCGAGGACATTAATGCCGCTCAGGTCAGTTCCGTCCTCCATGATCCCACCCGGGAAAAGGAGATCAGCATCGAGGAGGTCGGCCTTGAGGAACTGCCGGCCGGTGTGCGGACGGAATCCTTTCAGGGACGCGTCTACTTTCCCAACCTTCCACCGCACCTCGTTGAGCGCTTCTTTTTCGATCCCTTCCGGGGGCCGAGTGGAAATCTCGTTTTCGCCGGGGAATTCAAGGAGGAAATCCTCGGGTCCGATTACCTCCTCCTGAATGTTCTCCGGGGAGAGGACCTGCAGACCGTAAAGGACCTCTGTCCGGACGGGGATCTCGACAAGAGCGCGTGGGACGAAGCCGTCGACAACCTTGCCGCGATCGTCGAGACCTTCACGGAAAATCCGGAGGTTCCCGGTACCTATATCCCCGATCCGGAGCAGACCGTCTCCGTCGGCATCGGGGACATTGTCGAGTTGGATTCCCATGACACCGCGGTTGATTCCTACGCCCTCAGCGCGAGCGGACCCGGAACCGGCTACGTCACCCTCATGGCGGGTGGCGGGGCGGCCTTCAGTCCCGAAGCCGAACCGGTGGCGATCCAGATCATCCGCATCGAACCGGAGCAGTTCCCGGGTGACCTGAAGGTGATCACCCCGACCAATCCACTGAGCGAAAAGCTGACCCTGCAGCACAGTGCCGACCTCGCGGGCCGCTTTGCCGAATATGAATACGACTGGCGGATCGCGGCCCCGGTCAACGGTCTCCCGCCGGCCGTCGACGAGGACATGAGCCAATGGTCGAGCGTCTCCTTTGGCGCCGGCCTCCCGCGCTACACCCTTGGCGGGGCCAATATCCGGACCCTTTCCGACAATTACCTCGTTGTCCGCTACCGCCCCTTGAACCC